>JBGARS010000082.1:0-25475 GCA_044230075.1 Planctomycetota bacterium
GCGGTGGCTTCGGCGGCGGCGGCGGCGGTCGCGGTGGCCGTGGCGGTGGTCGTGACGACCACGGCGGCGGCGGCGGTGGTGGCGACGAATGGTAACGCTGTCCTGACCGTTGCCCAACCGGGCGCGCGAGTGACCACTGCGGTGTGACCACCGCAGTGGCCACTGGCGCAGCATGAGCATCTGCGGGCTCGCCGCACGGCGGGCTCGCGACATGTACGGATGTCGCCGCGCCCGCGGACTTGCCTTGGCTCAGTTGCGCTGGCCGTCGGCCGGGACCGTCGCGGGCGCCGGCGCGGCAGAGGGCACGGCGGCAGCCTGCGGCAGGCCGGCGAGGTCGAGCACACGCTGCACCAGGCGCACGCGTTCCTGCATCGACAGGGACTGCACGGGGATGTAGGGCACGTCGAACACCTCCAGCAGCAACTTCACCATGCCGTCGATGCGCACGACCTCCTCCCACTCGAGACCGGCGCGCACGCCGTCGGCGACCACGAGTTCGCGGTGGGGCCGCAGGAAGAAGACGATTCCCTGCCGCACCCAGCCCATGTAGTCCGCCAGCCGCCGGTCGCGGAACACGTCACCGAGGATTGTCGAGTGGTGCGCTGCATAGGCCAGGTTGCAGAACGCGCGGTCGCTGACGAACGCGCCGTCCACCTTCTGCTCGGCCTCGATCTGGCGGTGGAACACCTCGCGCTGGTAGCGATTGACCAGTTCGATGTCGGTGCGCAGCGTGTCGAGTCGCGCCTCCATCTCGGCGAGTACCCCACGCGCCACTTCGGCGATCATCGGCACGCCGTAGTGGTCGCGCACCCAGCGCGCCAAGGTCGTCTTGCCGGTGGCGTGCGCGCCCACCATGTAGATGCGGGTGGTCGGATGGGAGCCGAGCGAACGGTGCGGCAGCATGCAGAGCAGGGTATCCCACCGCCGGCAACGGGCAAGTCGAGCTGCGCCTGCGACATCACTCCGCCGCGGCATCGCCGCCGGCGGGACCGGCGCGTTCGGCTGCCTGCAGCACCAGCCGGGCCCGCCGCGTCACCGATGGTTCGGCGAACGCCTGTTCGACCACGGCTTGCGGGGCCCGCAGGGTCTGCAGCAGCAGGTCGGCGAGCAGCCCCGGCGGCGCGCCGTCCGGCAGCGGCAGCGGCTGCTTGAGCCTGGCTGCGGTAGCATCGCGCAGTTCGCGAGTGAGGTCCTCGACTTCGGTGCCGGCGGCATCGATCTCGACGAACGGAGTGCAGCGCACCTGTCGGTAGAGCCGGTCGCTCGGCACCTCGTTCCACCGGACCCGGGCGAGGCCGAGCACGAGGATCTGGAAGCGCCCATCCTCCAGTCGCTGGTGCCGCAGGATCTCGCCGAACCCGGCCACCTCCAGCAGTTCGGGCGCACCATCGGGCCCGCGCCGGTCGAGCAGTTGCGTGCCGATGACCAACCGGCCGGGGCCGTCGAGCAGGTCCTCGACCAGCTGCCGGTAGCGCGGCTCGAACACATGCAGCGGCATCACCTGGTGCGGGAACAGGAACGCTCCCGGCATCGGGAAGATCGGCACAGGGGAGGTTGGCAACTGCATGTGCACGCTTGGGTCACACGATACCACCCGGCAAGGCGGGCCAGGGGAACCGTGCGTTGGCGTGGCGCCGGTGGTTAGGATCGCCGCGCCCCGCAGAAGGCGGGCCCACGCCATGCCCAAGTACCTCCTGATCCTCCGCGGCGCCGCCGCCACCGGGCAGCACCAGAGTCCGGGCGAACTGCAACACCTGACGGCGCGCTTCGAAGCCTGGGCCGGGCGCCTGATGGCGGAAGGCCGCCTGATCGACGGCACCCAGCTTGCGCCCGGTGAGGGGCGTGTGCTGGCGGTCACGGGCGGGCGGGTGCAGGCCTCCGGCGGCCCCTACGGCGCACCCGAGCAACGCATCGCCGGTCTGCACCTGCTGCAGGCCGACGACTACGAGCACGCGGTGTCCTTGTGCAGGGACCACCCGGAGCTGTCGACCGGCGGCTCGGTCGAGATCCGCCGGCTCGATTCGATGGCCCAGCAGTAGCTCGGCGGCGATCAGGGCGTGAGAGACAGTCTGTCTCGAACCCTCTGCGTGGCCGCGAAGGCGGCCACCACGGAGGATCGGAGAGCCCGTATCCTCGAGTTCCTCTCGGGCTCTCAGTACTGGTAGATCTCGGCGTTCGTGGGACCGCCGCCGACGACCATGATCGTGTGGTCGGGCAACGACACCATGGTCGGGAACAGCCGGGCCGCGGCCATCGAACCGGTGGGCGCCATCGTGTTCGGGCCCTGCGCGAAGCGATCGGCGCTCGCCGTCGGGTTGAAGCCGAACGTCGAGGTCGTCGCGTCGATCGCCAACTGGAAGCCACCAGCGATCAGCGCGCCGCCGTTCGGCAACGGCGCGATGGCAGCCCCGGCCCGGCCTTCTTGCATGCCGTTCACGGTGGCGAATGTGCCGAAGCCACCCAGGAAGGACGGCGTGAACAACTGGCAGTCGGTGCGCGTCGCGATGATCAGGTCGGCGATGTTGCCTGAGGTCAGGAACGCGGAGAAATCGAGGTTGAGGCCGCCGACGAGCAACACCTTGCCGTCGCTGGTGGGCGCCGCCGAGTGCAGGAAACGGCCGCCGCTGAAGAACGCCGGCAGGCCGAAGCTGTTGGTCGCCGGGTTGAAGCGGTAGGCAGTGGCCGACACGGTCGGGATGTTGACGATCGGCAGCAGGCTGATGCCGCCGGCGACCAGCACCTGGCCGTTGGTCAGCGTGGTCGAGGTGTGCAGGGCGCGCGCCTCCAGCATGTTCGGCCCGGGGCCGAAGGTGTTGGTGGTCGGGTCGAAGATCTCGGTCGTGACCAACAGGCCGGTGAAGAGCGACAGCGGATTGCTGAGGTTCAGTGCCGACAGGCCGCCAGTGATGAGCACCTTGCCGTTGCCCATGCGGGACGCCCCATGGCCGGCGCGCGGCGTGGCCATCGCCAAGGTCGTCGTCGTCTGCGCGACCGGGTCGTAGACGGCGGCAGCGGCAGTCGTCTGGCCGGTCGTCAGGTCGAGCCCGCCGGTGAACAGCACGCGGCCATCGGCCAGGCCCGTGCTCTGCGAGAACAGGCCGACGCCGAACGTGGTACCGGCGGCCTCCCATTCTTCGGTGCGCGACTTGTAGCGCTGCGCCACGGGGCCCGAACCGCCGGCGAACAGCAGTTCGTTGTTCGGCGCAGCGGCGGTCGTGCCACCGGCGATCGGCACGGGCGGCTGGTTCAGGGCGGGCTTCCAAGTGCCGAGGTGCTGTGGCGTCACGCGCACCAGGTTCGACACGCGCCAGGGACCGTCGCCGCCAAGGACCTGCAGCGAGTAGGTCCACTGCTCGAAGAACGGGTCGTCGGGAATCACCACCAGCGGCGTGGCTACGCCGGCGCCATTCGTCATGCCGACCCAGCCCGGCAGCGCAAACGACAGGTCGACGAGCAGCAGGGGGATGTCCATCGTCACGCCGAACGCGGGCACCGGCGTGGACTGTTCGAACAGGTCGATGGCCAGCGCGTAGGACTCGTTCGGCTGGGCGAGGATCGGGAACGTCGTCAGCGCACCGAGCGCGCCGCCGCTCTTGTCGAGCGATAGGGTCTGCGCCGCCGCGGGTGCGGCGAGGCAGGCGAGGAGCAGGGGGAGGAGAGAGGTGGACCGACGCGTGGCGGGCATCATGGCAGTATGGCGCTGATTGCCCGCGCGGGCGAAGCGGGGACACGTGCGCGGCGCCGCATGTGGCGATCACCGCGCCTTGCCACCGGCAGGCCGGCGATCAGCGCGCCTTCCACTTCGCCAACAGGTCGCGCTCGCGGTCCGCGGTCATGCCAGCCTGCCACTTGCCGGTGCCGCGCTCGTTCTGCACCCAGTCAGCGGTGTCGCGGATCGTCTGGGCGATCGGACGGAAGGTGGCGCCGGCGGTCAGCGCACGGGCATTCGACGCGCGGCCGTTCTTCGCCTTCGGCGTCCAGCAGCCCATCTCGCCCCAGGCCGTGACGCCGTTGCCGACCAGGAAGTCGTCGTCGACCCAGGTGAAGGTGCAGCCGTGGTTCAGCGTGCCCTTGCCGGTGTGCAGGAACTCCTGCGTCGAGATGCGCCCGTCGAAGCCGACCGCGTTGAACGGCCCCATGGTGCCCTGCTCGATCAGATCAACGATCCAGGCGCCGAGGTCGCGCACGTCGACGAACTGCAGTTCGTTGTCGGGATCGCCCGGTGCCAGGCACTCGCCGCCGCGCAGCAACCGCGCCGGCCAGTGGGCGAAGCGGTCGGACGGATCGCCAGGGCCGACGATGTAGCCCGGCCGCACCAGCGTCGCCCGACCAGGGAACGCCGCCACGGTGGCGTCCTCGCAGTAGCGCTTCAACGCGCCGTAGAACTCGTACTCCTTGCCCATGTCCTGGCGGTACTTGTCGTCGCACTCGCACAGCGGGCTCTGTTCGTCGACCGGCGTCGCAGAGACCTCGAGCGTCTTGTAGACCGACAGCGAACTGACGAACACGTACTGGCCGACGTTGCCGGCCAGCACCTTGCCGAGATCCTCGATCTCGCCGGGGAAGTAGCCGCTGGTGTCGACGACTGCGTCCCACTTGCGGTCGGCCAGCGCCGACAGATCCTGCGCGGGATCGCCGGCGCGGTCCGGTCGGGGTCGCCGCCGCTGGCCGCGCAGTTGCTCGACGTCGGGAAACAGGCCGGGATTGGTCTTGCCGCGGTTCCAGAGCGTCAGCGTGTGGCCGCGTTTCCGCGCGCTGTGCACGACAGCGGGGCCGAGGAAGCTGGTGCCCCCGAGCAGAAGGATGCGCTTGCCGCGCGGGACGCCAGGGCTGCGTCGTGGTGCGTGTTGGCCGCGCGCCAGGGTGCTGGCAGCAGCGGCGGAAGCGGCGGCGAGGAACGAACGGCGGGTGGGCTTTGGCATGTCGTAGTTACGGACCTCGGTGCCGGCGCGCGAAGTGGAGACCCACGCAATCGTCGCGGCGCGGTGCCACATCGAAGCTGCTTCGCCGGCGGTCCGCCCGTAGAATCCCGCGCCCCGATGACCGCGCCCCGCTACCACTTGACCAGCTACGGCTGCCAGATGAACAAGCTCGACAGCGAGCTGGTCGAGAGCAAACTGCAGCAGCGTGGCTACGAGGCGGCCGGCACCGAGGCCGAGGCGCAGGTCGTGCTGTTGAACACCTGCTCGGTGCGCCAGCACGCCGAAGACCGCGTCTGGTCGAAGCTCGGCCGCCTGCGCATGCGCAAGCGCGCCGAGCCCGGCCTGGTCGTGGGTGTGCTCGGCTGCATGGCGCAGGAGCACAAGCGTTACCTGTTGTCGCGCATGCCGCACGTCGATCTGGTCGTGGGCCCGTCGGCGTTCGGCGACATCGACGTGACGGTCGACCTGGCGCGCGAACGCAACCAACGCATCGCCGCCGAGAGTCAGCCGGCCCGCACCCGGCACGAAGTCGCCGGCGCGGGTGTGCTGGCGGTGGGCCAGGGCGTCAGCGGCGACACGATCCGGCGCGACGTGCGCGTGCGGCCGCACCGGTCGCAGGCGTTCGTGTCGGTGATGCGCGGCTGCAACATGCCGTGCACCTACTGCATCGTGCCGACCACGCGCGGCGACGAGGTCTCGCGGCCGATCGTCGACCTGGTCGACGAGGCGCAGCGCCTGTGCGACGACGGTACCACCGAGATCACCCTGCTGGGCCAGACCGTCAACGCCTACGGCCGCGACCTGAAGGGCCAGGACGCGACGCTGGCACGCCTGCTGCGTGCGCTGCACGAGATCCCGTCGTTGCGGCGGCTGGCGTTCATCACCTCGCACCCGAACTTCCTGTCGCCGGAGCTGGTCGACGCGATGGCCGAGCTGCCGAAGGTGGCCCGCTACCTGCACCTGCCGGCGCAGTCGGGCAGCAATGCGGTGCTGAAGTCGATGCGGCGCGGCTACACCGTCGAGCGCTACCTGGCGCGCATGGAGCAACTGCTCGGCAAGGCACCGGACTACGAACTGCACAGCGACTTCATCGTCGGCTACCCCGGCGAGACCACGGCCGACTTCGACGCGACGCTCGCGTTCCTGCAGCGCGTCGGCTTCGCGCAGAGCTACGTGTTCAAGTACTCGCCGCGCCCCGGCACGCTCGCCGCCGAACTGCCGGACGACGTGCCAGACGCCGAGAAGGAACGGCGCAACCAGGTGCTGCTGCAGGCGCAGGACGAGATCACGTTGGCGCAGCACCGGCGGTTGCTCGGCCAGGTGGTCGAAGTGCTGGTCGAGGGCGAGAGCCAAGTGTCGGGGCGCCTCAGCGGTCGCACCGTGCACCATCGCCTGGTGCACTTCGCCACCACCGACCTTGGGCTGGTCGGCACCTATGTGCCGGTGCGCGTCACCGAGGCGTTGCCGCACTCCCTCATAGGCGAACTGCTCGGTGCGACCGACGCCGAGTCGAGTAGGCGCGACGCCGCGTCGGGCGGGCACGACGCCGCCGTCGAGCTCGCGTCCGGGGCAGAGCTCGCGTGAACTTCGAAGCGGGCATGCGGGAGGCGCTGGAGCTGGCGCAACGTGGTCGCGGCGAGGTCGAGCCGAACCCGCGCGTCGGTTGCGTGCTGCTGCAGGACCGCGAGGTCGTCGGCCGCGGTTGGCACGAGTACTTCGGCGGCCGTCACGCCGAGGCCATCGCGCTGGCCGAAGCTGCCGCCGCCGGGCGCAAGCCGGACACCGCGGTCGTGACGCTGGAACCGTGTTCGACGCCGAAGGGCCACGACGGCAAGAAGACCGCGCCGTGCGCGCAGGCACTGGTCGCCGGCGGCGTGACGCGCGTCGTGATCGGCTCGCTGGATCCCGACCCGCGGCATCGCCGGCAGGGCATCGCCGTGCTGGAAGCGGCGGGCGTCGAGGTGATCGACGGGGTGCTGGCGTCGGCGTGCGACCAGGTGCTCGAGCCGTTCCGCAAGGGGCTGGCCCTCGAGCGGCCGTGGACGCTGTGCAAGTGGGCGATGACCCTCGATGGCAAGACCGCGGCGCCGACCGGCGAGGCGCGCTGGATCTCCGGCCCCGAGGCGCGACGCCGCACGCACGAATTGCGGGCGCGGTGTTGCGGGGTCATGGTCGGCTTTCGCACGGCGCAGATCGACGATCCGGAACTGACCGTGCGCCACGTCGAAGGCAAGCAGCCGATCCGCATCGTCGTCGACCCGCTCGGCGAGATCGACGACGACAGCAACCTGGTGCGCACGGCGCGGCAGCAGCCGACGTGGTTGCTGGCCAGCGAAGACGTGGACCCGCGGCGCAGCGGCCACCTGCAGGATCTCGGCGTGACGGTGGTGCAGATCGCGACCGCGGAAGGGCCGCGCCGCCTGCACCTCGGCCAGGCGTTCGCCGAACTGCGCCGCCGTGGCCTGCGGCGGCTGCTGGTCGAAGGTGGCGGCGGTCTCACGGCGCAGATGCTGGCCTGGAACTGCGTCGATCAGGTGCTCGCCTTCGTCGCGCCGAAGATCATCGGTGGGCAGCTGGCGCCGACGCCGGTCGGCGGCGATGGCCGGCCGTTCATGGCCGAGGCCTGGCAGCTGCGCGATGTGCGCTACGAAGCCTGCGGCGACGACGTGGCGATCTCCGGCTTCGTGTGAGCCCGCGGCTCACCAGCGCGGCCAGACCGGATCGCTGAGCACGCCGGTGCGGCCGACCGCGCGCACGGCCACCTCCTTGGCGTCCGGCGGCAGTTCGGCGCTGCCGTTGCCGGCGCCGAGCACGGCGTGCAGGCGCCAGCCTTCGCTGGTGCGCACCTGCACGGCGAGGAAGCGCGCGTCTTCGCCGGCGGTCCAGTGCAGCACATGGTGGTCGCGGCCGAGTTCGATGCGAGCCTGCGGTGCACGTGGCGCCGCCGCGGCGAGCCAGGGACTGGCCGGCACCAGCGCGGGGCTGCGGTAGAGCCGTCGCAGCACCCCGCCGACCGCAGCCGCGTCGGTGCGCAGCGAACGGAACGAATACAGCACGTTGCCGGGACTGCGGGTGGCGGCGGCGCGGACCAGCTCGATCTGCTGCACGAGTTCGTCGCGGCGGCTCGGCGCCTTGCCTTCGAGCACGCGGCCCGCGGCGAGGCCGGGCCAGATGTGCCGCTGCTTGACGTTCTGCTCGAGCCACCATGGCAGCAGCACCGCGAAGCTCTGCGGCCGCTGGTCGATCGGCCAATACAGCTGCGGTGACAGGTAGTCGCACCAGCCTTCGCGCAGCCACAAGGGCACGTCGGCATACAGCTGCCCGTACTGGTCGATGCCGGCCTCGATGCCGCGCGGCACACCGGGCCGGGCGATGCCGAACGGGCTGATGCCGACCAGCACCCACGGCTTGATCTCGTGCACGCCGCGGTAGAGGCGCCGCACGAAGGTGTCGATGTTCTCGCGCCGCCAGTCGCCGGTGCCGAGGCGGCCGCCGCGGCTGCGGTAGCGCGCGTAGCTGGCGTCGTCGGGGAACGCGGCGCCGTTCTCCGGATAGGGATAGAAGTAGTCGTCGATGTGCAGGCCATCGACGTCGTAGCGGGCGACGATGTCGCACAGCACCGCCAGCGACCACTCGACCGCACGTTCGTCGCCGGGGTCCATCCAGCGATGCGAGCCGTAGCGCACGCAGGCGGCGGGCAACCGCGACAGCACGTGGTCCTTTGCCGGCGCCGACTTCGCGCTCGGATGCCAGGCGCGGTACGGATTGCACCACGCGTGCAGCTGCAGACCGCGCCGGTGGCAACGTTCGATGACGTAGGCCAGGGGATCCCAGTCGACGTCGGGCGCGCGCCCCTGCGCGCCGGTGAGCCACTCACTCCACGGTTCGAGGCCCGAGCGGTAGAACGCGTCGCCGGCGGGTCGCACCTGGAACACCAGCGCGTTCAGCCCGAGTTCCGCAGCGCGGTGCACGATCGCGTCGAGCTCGGCCTGTGCCGCCGCGGCCGGCAGGCCCGGGCGGCTGGGCCAGTCGATGTTGTTGACCGTCGCCACCCAGGCCGCGCGGAATTCCCGCGCCAGGGGCGGCGGCGCGGCGCGATCCTGGCTGCGAGCGAGATTCGCGCACGCGGCGAACCAGAGACCGAGGCCCACGGATAGGAGCAGGTTGCGGAGGCGCATGGGGGCGATGCCACGCAGCCGCAGCTGCGTGGATCCCATATCATGCCGGGTTCGGTGCCAGCCTCCACACCGGTGCGCGCGGAAACGCCGCGCAGATGCCGCGGCATGCGGCCCGGGAGCAGTTGCCGAGCGGAGTGCTGCGGCACGGGGCGGGGTGCACGCCGCGAGTTTCCAGCTACGTTGCACGGCCGCGCCGTCGAGCAGGTCGACGGCCCGGGAGCTCCCCTGATGCGCCATCTCGTCTGCGCCGCGCTTGCGGTGATCTCCGTGTCGTTGTCGCTGTCGGCCCAGACCGATCGCCGGGCCGAAGCGTTCCAGATCGGGCTCGGCCTGCAGCAGCGCGGCCTGCACGACGAAGCCGCACGCTACTTCGAACAGTTCGTGCAGCAGGAGCCCAAGCATGCGCTGGTGCCCGAGGCCCTGTATCGGTTGGGCACCAGCCGCGCCGAACGCGGCCAGCGGGAGGCGGCGACGACGGCCCTGCAGCAGGCCCTGCAGCAGGGAGGGGCCGCCTTCCCGTTGCGCGCCGAGTGCCAGTATCGCCTCGGCAACCTGCTCGAAACGGCCGGCGACCATCGCCAGGCCTGCGTGCAGTTCACGGCCCTGGCCAAGGAAGTCCCCGCCGACCACTACCTGCTGGCCGCCAGCCAGTTCGCGGCCGGCGAAGCCTGGCGCGAGCTCGGCGACGACGCGCGCGCCGCCGAGGCGTTCACGCAGGCCATCGCCGCCGCGGTGGGCGAACGGGCCACCTACCGGTTTCCGGCGCTCTACCAGCTGGGGTTCGCGCAGCTGCGGCAGAAGGATCTGGCGGCGGCGGCGGCGACGTTCGCGGTGGCGGCCGACGCGGCGCCCGACGATGCGGGCCGCGGCGAGTGCCGCTACCTCGCCGGCGACCTGCTGCTGCGGCAGGGTCAGGTCGACGCAGCCCGGCAGGCGTTCGAGGCGTCGCAGCAGTTGGGTGGCGATTTCGCCGACGACGCGGTGCTCGGGCTCGGCTTCGTCGCGCTCGCCGCCGGCGACCAGGCCACGGCGCGGCGCCACTTCGCGCGGCTCGTCGAGCAGTTCCCGAAGTCGCCGCTGCTGGCGAAGGCGAAGCTCGAACTCGGGCGCTCGCTCTACACCGATGGCCAGCACGCCGAGGCCAGCGCGGTGCTCGGCGACCTGCTGGCTGGAACCGTCGCCGCCGACGTGCAGCAGCAGGCGCGCGAACTGATCGGTCTGTGCGCGCTGGCGAGCGGGGCGGGCGACGCCGCGTTGGTCGCGCTGCGGCAGGCGCTGGCAGATGCCGCACCCGCCGACCGGCCGCGGCTGTCGTTCGCGCTGGGGGAGGCCTACAGCAACCTGTCCCGCTGGGAGGAGGCCGTCGCGGCCTACGACGCAGTGCCGGCCGAAGCGGCCGCCGACCTGCGCGGCGAGGCGCTGTACGGCGCCTGCTTCGCACTGCACGCGCTCGGCCGCTACGACGAATCGACGCAGCGCGCCGAGGCATTGCGCCAGCTGCAGCCGCCGCATCGGCTGCGCAGCCAGGCGACCTTCGCGATCGCCGAGAACGACTTCGCGCGGCGCGACTACCCGGCGGCGGAGCGTGAGTACACGACGCTGGGCGAAGACGCCGCGCACCGCGAGGCGGCGGCCTGGAAGCTGGCGTGGTGCCGCTACCTGCGCGGCGAGCGCAAGGATGCCGCGGCACGGTTCCTCGCGCTGGCCGGTATCAAGGACGCGCCGTTCGCCGACGAAGCGCTGTCGATGCAGGCGCTGAGCCTGTTCGAAGCCGGTGAGCTGGACAGCGCGTTGGCGGCTGCCGATCGCTACCGCGTGCGCCAGCCCAACGGCAAGTTCCTCGACCGCACCGAGCGCATCGCGGCGCGGGTGCTGCGGCAGAAGGGCGATCTCACCGCGGCGCGCAAGCGGCTCGAGCGCGCCGCCGCCGCCGCCGCCGCCGGCCAGGCGATCGCCGATCGCGCGGAACAGGCGGAGCTGGCCTACCAGCAGGGCGACTTCGGCGCCGCCGACGGCCTGTTCGCTGCGCTCGTGCCCGAGGCCGGTCCGGTCGGTGCCCGCGCCGCCGCCGGCCGTGCCTGGTGCGCGTTCGAACTCGGCGACGACGCCGCGTGCGCGCAGTGGACCGAGACCGCGCTGCAGCACGCCGAGGTCACCGCCGAGTTGCCGGGTCTGCTCGAACTGCAGTCGGCGCTCGCGCATCGCCAGTCGGCATGGCCGGCCGCGATCGCCGCGGCGCAGAGCTTCCTGAAGCAGTTCCCGCGCCACGAGAAGGCGCCGGCGCTGCGCTACGCGCTCGGCGTCGCCCAGGCGCGCAGCGGCGACAACGCCGGTGCGCGGCAGACACTCGGTGCCCTGGCGCACGATGGCGGCTACGACCGCATGGACCGCGTCTGCTACGAACTGGCGTGGGCGAGCCGGCGCGGCAAGGACGAGCCGGCGGCGCTGCAGGCGTTCCAGCAGGTCGTCGCGACCACGCAGGACACCGAGCTCGGCGGCGAAGCGCGCCTGCACCTCGGCACCGCGGCGCTCGAGCAGAAGGACCTTGCCGCGGCGCGGACCAGCCTCGTCGCCGTGCAGGGCAGCCACCGTGGTGCGGCGCTCTACCGGCTCGCGTTCGCCGAGTTCGATGCCGCCGGCGGCGACCCGCAGCGGCTGGCTTCGGCCCGCGACCTGTGCGCGGAGATCGCGGCGTTGCCCGGCGAGCCCCTGCACGGCGAAGCGCTCTACCTCGGCGCCGAGTGCTGCCATCGCCTGCACGACGAACGCGGCGCCAGCGACCGGCTGCAGCAACTGCTGGCGGATGCACCGGAGCACGAGCGCGTGCCGCGCGCGCAACTGCTGCTGGGGGAGTGTGCCGTGTTGCTGGAAGACGGCGCGACAGCGGTGCCGCCGCTCGAGCAGTTCCTGCGCGGCAAGGACCACGACCGGCCGGAGCAGGCGCTCGCGCACCTGTGGCTCGGGCGCGCGCGGCTGCTGCGCGGCGAACACGAGAAGGCCGAACAGAGCCTGCAGCGGGTGACCGAACTCAGTGACACGGCGATCGCCGCCGAGGCGCAGTTCCGCATCGGCGAGAGCCGCCTCGCGCGCGGCGATCTGCCGGCCGCTGCGGACGCGTTCGTCAAGCTGCCGATCCTGTACGGCCACGCCGAGTGGGTGCGCCGCGGCCTGCTGCAGGCGGGACTCGTCTACGAGCGCATGCAACAACCCGAGAAGGCGCAGCGGTTCTTCCGCGAACTGCTGCAGGGCCACGCCGATTCGGCGGAGGCCAAGACCGCCCGCGAACACCTGCGCGACGGCTGATCCACAACCCGTGAGGCGCCCGTGATGTCCATCTGTTGTCTGCAACAAGCGCCGAGCATCGTCACGACGATCGGCGAGTTCTTCGCTGCCGGCGGCCTGCTGATGTGGCCGATCCTCGGCTGCTCGGTGGTCGTCGTCGGCCTCGCCATCGAACGCTACGCGTCGCTGCGCCGCTCGCGGGTGATACCGCAGGTCGTCGCCGACGCCGTCGAGCAGATCGTGCAGGGCCGCACCGATGTGATCGCCGCCGGCATCCAGGAGGCCGAGGCGCCGGCCGCACGTGTGTTGGCGGCAGGGCTGCGCCGCCGCGGGTTCCTGTGCGCCGACGTCGACAAGGCGATGGAGGACCGGCTGCACGAAGAGACGGCGCGGCTGCGCGGCAACGTGCGCGGCATCACGCTGATCGCCGCCGTGGCACCGTTGCTGGGGCTGCTCGGCACCGTGCTCGGCATCGCCGACGCGTTCGCGACCGTCGAACAGAGTGGGCTCGGCCGCGGCGACAACAGCGAAGCGCTCGCCGCCGGCATCAAGGTGGCGCTCTACACGACGATCTTCGGCCTGTTCGTGGCGATCCCGGCGACGCTGGTGGCCGCCGACCTGCAGGCGCGCGCGCGGCGGCTCGCGGCGCGCATCGCGCACACAGTCGCACCGGCGGTCGAAGCTCTGGCGCAGAAGCCCGCTGGTGGCATCGCACCACCGCCGCGCGGCGAGGCGACTCATGCGGCTTGACGACGAGGACGGCGACGGCAACGAGGCCATGAACCTGACGCCGTTGGTCGACGTCGTGTTCCTGCTGTTGGTGTTCTTCCTCGCCGCCACCACGCTGGCGCGCGAGGAGGTCGAACTCGACCTGCGCCTGCCGGAAGCGAAGTCGGGGCAGCAGAGCGCCGCCGGCCGCGCCCTGGTCGTGAACCTGCTCGCCGATGGGCGCCTGATGGTGGACGGCCGCGAGGTCACGCTGGAGGCGCTGCGGCAGAAGCTGGCCGCTGCCTGGCAGCGCGACCGCGACCAGACGGTGCTGGTGCGCGGCGACCAGACGGCGCAGTTCGGCATCGGCCTGCAGGTGCTCGATGCCTGCCGGCTGGCGCACATCACCAAGGTCGACTTCGCCGCGCTGCCCGCGCAGAAGAACTGAGCCCGCGATGCGGTTCTCGCAGCGAACACGGCGATGGGCGATCCGGCTCGCGTGGGCCGGCCTGCTGGTCACCGGCTCGCTGCTGGCGGGCCTGCGCCTGGGCCGGCCGCTCTACTACACCGACGGCAGCCAGCAGGTCGCCGCCAGCAGCCTGCCGACCAGCGGCATGGTGCGGTGGAACACCCCGGAGGCGATCGTCGAACTGCCGGGTCCGGTGACCGGACGGGTCGCCGCGTTGCCCGATGGCCGCCTCGTCTACGGCCGCACGCTGGCGGACGGCACCGCCGACCTCGTGGTGTTCGATCCGACGCGGCCGCAGGTGCCGCCGGAACCGGCGTACGGCCTCAACACGCCCCACAACGAACTGGCGCCGGCGGTCGGCGCCGACGGCAGCCTCTACTTCGCCTCGGATCGGCCGGAAGGACTCGGCGGCTACGACCTCTACGTGGCGGCCTTCACCGCGGCGGGCTTCGCTGCGCCGCAGCCCGTGACGATCTGCAACACCGCGCTCGACGAGACCGATCCGGCGCCGGCACCGGGTGGCGACGAACTGGTGTTCGTGCGCATCGACCGGCGCATCGCCGACGGGCGGGGCGGCGAGTTGTGGCAGGTGCGGCTCGACGGGGTGCTCGATCCGGTGCCGGTGTGGCAGCCGCCGACGGCGCGGCGCACCGTGGTGGCCGATCGGGATCCGGCGTTCGCGCCCGGCGGCAGCGCGCTGTGGTTCGTGCGCCAGCAGGGCACCGCGCCGCCCGAGCTGCTGCGCGCGAGTCGCCTCGATGGCCGCTTCGACACGCCGTGCGAGGTCGGTGCCGCGTGGGCCACCCGAGCGCTGCGCGCGCCGCTGCCGAGCGCCGACGGCCTGCACCTCGGCCTGCTGCAGCCGCGCCATGGTGACGTGGCCACCGACCTGTGGCTGCGTGCCGATGCCGAAGAACTGCCGCCGTGGTGGCCGGGCCAACGTTGGCTCGAAGGGCTGTTGCTCGGCGCCGCCGCGGTGTTCGCGGTGTTGCTGCTGTTGCTGCACCTCGGTCGCCGCTGGTCGACGATGGACTTCGTCGCCCAGTGCCTGCTGCTGTCGCTGCTGCTGCATGCGCTGCTGTTCCTGTGGCTGATGGGAGTCGAGATCCAAGGCCAGCCGTTGCCCGGCGACGACGCGGCCGGCCGCCTGCAGGTGATGGTCGTCAGCGACCTGGCGGCGGCGGCGGTCGGTGGCGGCGCGCCGCAGCCCGCCGATGTGGCCGCGCGGGCGACGTTCGCGATCGCGCCGCAGCCGCTGGCGCTGACGCCACCGCCGGCGGCGCCGGAGGCGGCCGCACGTTCGTTGGCGGTCGCATCGAGCCCGGCGTCCTGGCAGCAGGAAACGCTCGCCGGTGCGGTGCAGGCCAGGACCGAGTTGCAGGATCGCGGGGCCGAACCGGAGCGGCGCCGCTGTGTGGTGGCCGAGGTGGAGCCGAGCCCGGCCGCACTGCCCGCGGTGGCCCGCGCGGTGACGGCGGCGGTTGCGGCGCAGGCCGCGGAACGAGCCGGCGCGAAGGCCGACGTCGTTGCCATCGTGGTGCCGACTGCCGCCCTGGCGCAGGCGACCGCACCGGCCCGCCTGCTGACCGCCGCGCGCGCGGTGCCGCTGGCCACCGCCGCGGTGGTGGTGGCCCCGGCACCACCGATGCAGGACCAGGCTGCCGTGCTGCCCGGACGGGACGCAGAGGTGCGTCCGGCGTCGGTCGACGCCGCATCGAACTCGGTCGCGGAGGCCGCCGCCGTGCCGCCCGCCCTGCAGCGTGCCGGTCCCGCCGAGCCAGCCGCGGTCGCGGCCACGGCGCCGGGCGCGGGTCCGCTGCCGCTGGCGGCAACGCCGATCGCCGCCCCGCCGCAGCTGGCGGCCGCGGCACCGGCGGCGCGCGCCCACACCGCCGCGGCGCAGGTGCAGGACGCGCCGCGGCACGTTCCTTCGGCCGAGAAGGTGGGCACACTGGCGGCGCCGACCGCGCCGCCTGCCGCCGTCGCCCTGGCACCCGTGCCGGCCCAGGTGTTCGGCGTCGCCACCGCGCGCCCGGCGGCGGGTGATGCCAAGCCAGCCACCGTGACCGCCCCGCCGACGGCGTTGGCGGCAGCGGGTTCGCGCGCTGCGCCGCCGGCGCCACTTCCGCCTGGCGTCGCGCTGGGCGGAACGCCACCGCGTGCCGCCGCCGTGGCGTTGCGGGATCGCCCCGCGGCCGAGCCGGTGGCCAGCGCTGTCGTGGCCGTGAACCCAAAGCCGTCGGTCGCAGGGGCTGCCGACGCGCTCGCCGTGGCCGCGCCTGGCGCACCGCACCTCGCGGATCCGGTGCGCGGCGCGCAACGACCGGCCGCGGTGCCGGGGGCCGCGCCGCCGTGGTCGCAACTCACGCGGCAGCCGGCCGCCGCGGACGTGCTGCGCGCCGGCGCGGCGGTGCCGCCGGCGCCGCCAGCGTCCGTCGCCGCGGCCCCGGCGAACGTGCGGCTGCGCGATCTGGTCGCGGGTGCTGCGGCGCTGGCAGCCGATCGTCGCCCACCGGCGCTCGGCGAGCCGCAGCCGCTTGCTGCCGAGCCGCTCGGGGCTCCGGCCGCGGGCGCCGCGGTGGCCGTATCGCCGTTGCCCGTGGCACGCACGCTGGCGGTGGTCGCCGAGCCTCCAGGCAGCACGCTTGGCAGAGTGACCAGTGTCGCTGGCATGACGTCGGC
Source organism: Planctomycetota bacterium (assembly GCA_044230075.1). Classification (GTDB taxonomy): domain Bacteria; phylum Planctomycetota; class UBA1135; order UBA1135; family UBA2386; genus JAEUHS01. The sequence goes on from JBGARS010000082.1 coordinate 16,242, forward strand.
GGCGACGGCGCGCGGCGCGGCCCTGGTGGTGCGGCCCCAGCGGCCCACGCCGCCCGGCTCGATGCACGATGGATCGCGCACCGCGACGATGCGCGCGGCTGCGGCACAGCCACCGCCGCGCGTGCTCGCCGCCGCCGTGCGCATCGACCCGGCCCCCGTGTATTGGCCCGCAGCCCGACGCGCCCCGCTCGCGAGCACACCGCGCGACACGTCGTTCGCCCCCGTGCCGCCGCGCTCGCTGCTGGACCGCCCGCAGACGACGGCGAGCCTGCCGCTGCCCGCCGTGCCGAACGCGCCGGCCACCGCCTACAGCAATCGCTTCGGCCCGGCGAAGGCGCGCGCGCTGGAGACCTTCGGCGGCAGCGAGGCGACCGAACGTGCGGTCGCCGATGGGCTGCGCTACCTGGCGCGGCGGCAGCACGCCGATGGCACCTGGGGCGATCGCAGCGACTTCGACGCCAAGTACGGCCGCGTCTACGTCGGCAAGACCGCGTTGTGCGTACTGGCGTTCCTCGGCGCCGGCCACACGCCGGACTCGCACAGCGAGTACAGCGACGTGGTGAAGCGCGCGATCGACCACCTGCTGTCGACGCAGGATCCCGACACCGGTGCGTTCGGCGCCAGTTCCTGCTACGGCCACGGCATCACCACCTACGCGCTCGCCGAGTGCTACGGCCTGACCAAGGCCCCGGCGCTGGTGCGGCCGCTCGAGGACGCGCTGGTCTGGATCCTGCAGAACCAGGGCCCGCGGCGCGACCGGCGCAATCGCGGCGGCTGGGGCTACTTCTCGCCCGGCCTCACCGCCGAAGACGACTATGCGCGCGTCTCGGTGACGGCGTGGATGGTGATGGCGCTCGAGTCGGTGCGGCTGTCGGGCATCGAACTGCCGGCGCAGGTGCTGCCGCGCGCGCGCGAGTTCCTGGAACTCTCGTTCGACCAGAAGAACGGCTGGTTCCGCTACAACCACGAACCGAGCCGCCTGCGTTCCGCGTGGCCGACGCTGCCGGCCAGCACGCCGGCCGGTGGCTTCTGCCTGCAGCTGCTCGGCGCCGGCAGCGACGACGCGAAGGTGCAGGCCGCGGTCGGCTACACGGTAGAACGCCGCCCCGACGAGTACCGGCCGTACGACGACGAGGAGTTCGTGCTGCGCGGCCAGGGCAACGTCTACTTCTGGTACTACGGCTCGCTGTGCTGCTTCCTGGCCGGCGGCGACGCCTGGCAACGCTGGAACGAACGGCTGCGCACCGTGCTGCCGGCGGCGCAGTCCGCCGACGGCTCGTTCGCCCCGATCGACGTCTATGCGCGCGAGGCCGGCGACAGCCCGACCGACCGCAGCTACACGACCGCGATGTGCGTGCTGAGCCTCGAGGTCTACTACCGGTACTTCACGCCGCTGCTGCTCGGCCGCTGAGCCCCGTTCTGCTACTGTGCGCGGATGTCGACGACGCGCGTCGTACTGGCGGCCCTGGTGTTCTCCCTCGCGGGCATGGTGCTCGTCTACCTGGGTGTCGGCTACCTGTTGGTCGACAAGTGGCACGTCGAGTCGGACCGGGTGATCGACGCGCCGGCGCCGCGGGTCGCAGCGCTGCTGGTCGATCTGTCGACGTGGGGCCAGTGGTCGTCGATGGATGCCAACCTCGGTCCGCAGACGCGGCGCAGCGTGTTCGGCGAGCCCGGCATCGTCGGCCACGGCCTGAAGTGGTCGGGCAGCCAGGGCGTGGCGACGCTGACCCTGCGGGCGGTGACGCCGGACAAGATCGCGTACGAGTTCCACGGCGAAGGCCCGGACCGGCAACCGCTGCAGTGGCACTCCAGCGGCAGCGTCGAATGGCACGAGGTGGCCGGCAAGTGCCACCTGCACTGGCACGACGAAGGCCACTGGGACAGCATCGCGGGCCGCTGGTTCGGCTGGTTCGGCGTGCTGCAGCAGCGTGCGCAGGAGATCCAGTCGACCAGCTTCGAAGGCCTCGCCGACACCTTGGCCGGCGACCCGAAGTAGTGCGCCCGCGCAGCGTGAGGCGTCACCCCACTAGCGCAGTGTGACCGTGACGACGGTCGCTTCGGTTGCGACGGCCACGCGGGTGCCGGCGGCGGTGGCGGCCAGCAGACCGCTGAGCCGCACCGCGTAGGTGCCCGGCTGGCGAGGTGTCGCCGCGACCAGGCGCACGCGGAACAGGGGGCCCTTGGCGAGTGGCGCCGCGGTGGGGTTCTGTGCGTCGCCGCAGATCACTCGCAGGCGTCCCTCGTGCACCTCACCGTCCAACGTGACCAGGCTCGCGGCGGGCAGCAGCCGGTTGGTGGCCGCCAGCAACAACGCCGGCGGCAGCTCGACTTCGACCTGCAGCAGGACCGGGGTCTCGGCGACATCGCCCGCCAGGCGTACGACGAGTTCGGCTTCACTGGTCGCGGGGCCGAGGTCCAGCGCGTCGGCCTGCAGACTCACGGGCACGCTGACCTGCGTCACGGTGCCACCGCCGCTGCCGCCGCAGGCCGGCACGAGCAACAGCAGCGGAACGAGGCGGCGGCAGGGCATGCCGGAAGGCTACCCGATGGATCGGGCACGGGAAGGGCTCGCGCGCCGATGCCACGGTGGCGACGATGCCTGCATGACACCGTCACCGTGTGCTGCGCCCGGACTGCCGTTCCTGTTCGGGCTGCTCGGCATGGCACTGACGGCGCAGGAACCGCCCGTGCCAGCAGAATCCCCCGACCAGCAGCAGCCGACGAACCACCTCGCGCAGCAGACCTCTCCGTACCTGCGCCTGCACATGCACAACCCGGTCGACTGGTATCCGTGGGGGCCCGAAGCCCTGGCGCGCGCGGTCAAGGAGGACAAGCCGATCTTCCTCAGCATCGGCTACTCGGCATGCCACTGGTGCCACGTCATGGCGCACGAGAGCTTCGCGGATCCGGCCGTCGCGGCGGTGATGAACGCGAACTTCGTCTGCATCAAGGTCGATCGCGAAGAGCGGCCGGACCTCGACGAGGTCTACATGGCGGCGCTGCAGGCGATGGGGCAGCAGGGTGGGTGGCCGCTGTCGGCGTGGCTGCTGCCCGACGGCCGGCCGTTCTACGGCGGCACCTACTTTCCGCCGCAGGACGCGCATGGGCGACCCGGCTTTCGCCGCGTGTGCGAGCAGCTGGCCAAGGCGTGGCGCGAGCAACGCCAGGAGATCATCGACGGCGCCGGCAAGCTGTCGGACCATCTGCAGCAGGTGCTGGCTCCCGAACTCACGCCGGGGGAACCGACCGCCGAGTTGCTGGCCGGCGTGTTGCCGCAGGCCGAGCAGCAGTACGACGCCGAGCACGGCGGTTTCGGCCGCGCGCCGTACTTCGCGCCGAAGTTCCCGCCGCCCCGCCAGCTGCAGGTCCTGCTGGGCCTCGGCGGCGACCGCGCGCGGGCGATGGTACAGGCGACGCTGGCGGCGATGCGGGCGGGCGGCATGTACGACCAGCTGGGCGGCGGCTTCCACCGCTACAGCACCGACCGCGAGTGGCTCGTGCCGCACTTCGAGAAGATGCTCTACGACAACGCGCTGCTGGTGCCGTGCTACCTCGATGCGGCGGCAGAGCTCGCTCTGCCCGACCATGCGGCGACCGCGCGCGCGACGTTGGACTACCTGCTGCGCGAGATGCAGCATCCGGGCGGCGCGTTCTTCGCCAGCCAGGATGCGCAGAGCGAAGGCGTCGAAGGCAAGTTCTTCGTCTGGCGGCGCGAGCAGTTCACCGAGCTGCTCGGCGACGACGCCGACCTCGCCGCGCGGCACTTCGGCGTCACGGAAGCGGGCAACTGGGAAGGGCAGAACGTACTGGTGCGCGGGGCCGCTGCAGCTGCGCTGGCCGCCGGCACCGAACAGCTGCCGGCAGCCGTCGAGGCGCGGCTGGAGCACGCGCGGCAGGTGCTGTGCGCGGCCCGCGACCGCCGCGTGCACCCGGCCACCGACGACAAGATCCTGTGCGCCTGGAACGGCCTCACGATCCGCGCCTTTGCGGCCGGCTATCGCCAGCTCGGCGACGAGCGCTACCTGGTGGCGGCGCGCGCCGCGGCCGATTTCGTGCTGCGCGAGATGGTGCACGACGGGCGCTGCCGCCGCAGCTGGCACTCGGGCAAGGCGCCGCAGCCGGGCTTCCTCGACGACCACACGCTGCTGGCCGAAGGCCTGCTGGCCCTGTTCGAAGTCGACAGCGATCCACGTTGGCTGACGGCTGCGCGGGATCTGCTGCACACCGTGCAGACGCACTTCGCCGCCGCCGACGGCGGCTTCTACTACACCGCCGACGACCAGCCGACGGCGGTCGCCCGCAGCAGGTCGGCGTTCGACTCGGCCACGCCGTCCGGCACCGCGTCGGTGGCGCAGGCGCTGCTGCGTGCCGGGCTGCTGTTGGCCGACGAGACGCTCTATGCGGCCGGAGTCGAAACGCTGCGCGCGCATCGACCGTTGCTCGCCGACGCGCCGTCGGCGGTGCCATCGCTGGTGCTGGCGCTGCAGTTCCATCTCGCCGAGCCGCGCCAGATCGTCGTCGTCGGTGCCCCGGACGATGCGCGCACCAAAGCGCTGCTGGCCGCCGCGCTTTGGTTGCCCGCGAGCCGCGGCACGGTCGCCCACCTGCATGCGGGCAATCGTGCTGCCCTGACGGCGCTGTCGCCGCTGTTCGAGGGCAAGTCCGAGCTCGACGGGGCGCCGGCCGCCTACGTGTGCCGCCGCGGCGTCTGCGAGGCGCCGATCACCGACCCGGCACGACTGCGCGAGGGACGATGAAAGTGCCCGACCTGCTCGATGTCGTCGATGGCCGGCGGCACGTGCACGAGGTCCGGCGCGACGAACGCCACCTGGCGTTCCTGGCCGAGCGGCCCATGCGGCCCGGGCACGTGATCGTCGTCACGCGCGCACCGGTCGACGCCGTGTTCGACCTGTCGGTGGAGGCGCACGCGGCGTTGTGGACCTTCGTGCACGGCGTCGCCAACACGATGCGCGAGCGGCTGCCGTGCGAACGCGTCTGCGTCAGCGTGATCGGCTGGGCGGTGCGGCATGCGCACGTGCACCTGGTGCCGACGACGGCACCAGGTCAGGTCGCGGGGCTCGACGGGCCGCCGCTGCCGGCGGCCGAGATGCTCGCGCTGGCGGCGCGCCTGCGCTGACGGGCGTCAGTCCTGCGGCTGCCCGGACTGCGCGAACACGTCTTCGCCGTCGCAGGTGCGCAGGTAGTCGCGGAACGCTTCGACGAACCAGTCCAGTTCGTCGGCGACCAGGCCCGGCAGGTGGGCGCGTTCCCGTGCGCCGTCGAGGCGCCGGGCGAGGTCGGCGAACGGCTGCGTCGCCAACAGGAAGGCCGGGAAGTCGGGTGCGAGCGCCGGTGGTTCGACCAGCGGCTGCAACCGGCCGAGCCACTGGCGCTGGGCAACGTGCAGCCGGGCAGCCGTGGCGCGGCGTTCGTCCAGGCACAGGGAGCGGGGATCGGCGAGGAAGTCGTAGGTGTCCAAGGCAGAACTCGGGGAGAGCACCGTTGCTGATCGGCCGTCGGCATCGGAATCTTGAGACCACATGCCCCGCAGCACGCCCTTCACCACGCGACCCCTGTCGGGCGACGACGCCGAGGCCTTGGCGATGGCGCTGCAGGCCGGCGCGCACGGCATCTACATCACCAACGCGCTGGCCCAAGGCGAATGCGAGGGCTTCGTCTGCAGCCGCAGCGGGCACGAGCCGGTGCTGGGCTGGTTCGGCGAACGTGGCAACGTCGTGCTGATCGGGCCCGAGGACCTCGATCCCGCCGCCGTGCAGCTGGTCACCGAAGCGGTGCTGCGGGTGCGGCGCGCGTGGCGCATCGTCATGGGACCGCGCTGCCTCGTCGAGGCGCTGCACCAGCGCACGGCGGGCAGGCCGCTGGTGCTGCGCGACCAGGTCTACTACCGGGGCTCGGCGGCGACCGCGGCGACCGACCTCGTGCGCACCGACGTGCGGCATGCAGAGCGCGCCGACCGCGATCGCCTGGTGCAGGCGACGCTGCTGCTGAACGCCAGCGACCTGCACATCCCGCCGGCCCAGGTCGATCGGCGCTGGCTGCGCGACACGATCGACGAACGCATCGCCGAGAGCACGACGCGCGTGATCGGCCCGGTCGGCTCGGTGCAGAGCAAGCTCGACCTCGGCAGCCAGGGGCCCGGCGGCACGGTGGTGGAGGGTGTGTTCACCTTCCCCGACCAGCGTGGGCGCGGCCTCGCCGCGGGCCTCGTCGCCACACAGCTGGTCGAAGCGCCTGCCGCGACCTGCCTGCACGTCGGCGTGCACAACGCGCCGGCGCGCAAGGCGTATGCACGTGCCGGCATGAGCGAGGCCGGCCAATGCCACCTGCTGCTGCTCGGCTGACGGCGCGGGCGAGGGCGCTATTCGGCACGGAACGCGAACGCCAACTCGGGACCGAGCAACGGGTGCTGCGGCGGCTGCCGCAGGTGGATCGCCAGCAGTTCGCGCCGCAGCGCCTGCTGCAGCCGGTCGGCTTCGTCGTTGCGGCCGATGGCGCGCAGGCTGCGCGCGAGCAGTGCCTTGGTCAGCGGCGAGTCCGACAGCCGCGCGGCGCGCGCGAGTTCGGTCTGCATGGCGAGCGTCTCGCCGCACAGTTCGTGCGCGAACGCCGCCAGCAGCGCGCTCCACGAACTGTCGCCGCCGCGCGACAGCACCGCTTCGACCGCGGTCGCCCGCCGCCGCGATCTGGCGACCTCGACCATGCCGGACAGGAAGGCGCAGGCATCGGCGACCGGCGCCGAGGGTCGCTGCCCCTGCAGCGCCGCGAGGATCGGCGGCAGTTCGTCGCCGCCGCCGAGCCGCACCAGCACCGCACCCTGTTCGGCGAACTCGCCGGTGCTGCGCTCCAGCACGCTCGGGTTCTGCAGCAGCCACTGCAGGTCGTCGACCATGAATCGGCGCGCCTCGTCGAGGCGGCCGGCGAGCAGCGCCGATGCCGCCTGCATGCGGCGCACCTCGTGCACCGGGCCGCGGCCGTCGCGGGCCGCCGTGGCCAGCTCGGTGAGCAGCTCGGCGAGGCCCTTCGTGTCGCCGGCGTCGTAGCGTGCGATCGCGCGTGGCACCGCGACCCACTGCAGCGGCAGCCGCAGCGCCGCGCTGTCGAAGTGACCGACCGCGGCACTGGCATCACCGAGCCCGAGGCAGGCCCAGCCGAGGTGGTAGGCGACGATCGGCTGCTCGGGCATCGCCCGCTGCAGGCGTTCGAGCAGCGGGCGCGCACCGGCGAAGTCGGCGGTGAAGTTGCGGGCGATCGCCAGCGTCAGCTGCGCCTGCAGGTCGAACGGGCGTTCGCGCACGGTGGCTTCGCCGAGAGCCAGCAGTTCGCGGTCGCGTTGGCCGGCCTGCGTCGGCACCAGGGATGCGCGCGCCAGCAGCAGCGTGCGGGCCAGCCGGTGTTCGGTGGTCGGCTGCAGGCGGTTGTGATAGCCGAGCGCTTCGAGGCAGAGGCGTTCCGCGGCGGCGGCACCGCCGCGCAGCAGTTCGACGGCCGCGAGCGCATCGAGCACGGCCGGTGACGCGCCGTCCCGTCGCCGCGCTTCGAGCAGCACGCGGCGTGCGGCCGTGACGCCGCCGTCGCGCAGCAGCAGCCACGCGTCGTGCACGGCGGTGGCGACGTCGGGCGCCGGCGACAGGCAGGCAGCGACCGGCACCGGTGGCAGGGCGGGTTCGCCGAGTGCCGTGCGGGCGGTGAACGCGAGGCGGTCGATCGCCGCCGGCAGGTCGCCATCGGCAAACGAGGCACCTGCCAACGCGCGTGCCGGTCCGCCGCCGGCCCACGCCGCCGCCAACGTGTGCTGCTGGGCGTCGATCGCGAGCAGCAGGGTCGGCAGGTCGTGCTCGGCCTCGGCGTCGTCGCGCAGTTCGAAGGCCACCGTCTGCTGCAGCGCCTCGTGCCACCAGACGGCGGCGGCGCGCCAGGCCGGTTCGTCGGGCAGACCGGGTGCGACCGCGGTCCGGAACGCCGTGCCGGCCGGCACCTGCACGACCACGGCCGGGGCAGGTTCCCACACGGTCGGCGCCCCGGTGCCGTCCGGTGCTGCCGCGCAGGCGCCGAGCAGCAGCAGACAGGTTCGCAGGCGGAGCACGGCGCCAGCATGCCGGGCCGCGGTTCCAGCTCAACGAATGTCGCCTGGAATGCCGATGCCGTGGGCAGATGCGCGCCGTGCTCACCGAGTTGTTGCTGGTCGCGGGCCTCGTCGCCCAGGTGCCGGCTCCCGTGCCCGCCCCGACCCCGGTCGGCGGCGTGCAGTTCGACAGCGGCGGCTGGCCGATCGTCGCCGACGACCGGCCGGCGGTTCCGTCGGGTGCGAGCAAGTCGGCCACACCGATTCCCGCTCCGGTGCCTGCTGCCCCCGCGCTCGCATCCGGCATGCAACTGGGATCGCCGCTGCTCGACATCTACCAGAGCACGCGTTCGCCGGCCGCCTGGAAGGCACTCGGCAGCATCGTCGTTTGGTGGCGGCTGACGATCTTCGGCGCGCAGGGCGAGGTGATCGGCGTGCGCGAGGTCACCCACACGGCCGACTGCGCGTTCGCGGAGCGCGATCGCCTCGAACACGAGGACGGGCGCGTCTACGGTCGCTCCGCCGCCTCGGTGTTCGCCGAGCGTCAGGGCATGCCGTGGCCGACGCTGACCGAGTCGGCGCAACAGGAACTGATGCTGTTCGGCCTGCAACTGCGCCTGCCGTGGTGCTTCGGCGATGCGGCGGCGTTCGTGGTCACGGCGCGCGACACGATCGCGCGCGGCGGCGAGACCTTCGCGCGCATCGTCATCGAACAGCGCTCAGCCGGCAGCGGCGAGGTGATCGGGCCCGAACTCGATCCGCGGCCGCGCGATCGCTACGAACTGGTGTTCGAGCCGTCGACGGGCCAGCCGCGCGAGTTCGTGCACCGCTTCGCCAGCACGATGCAGGCGCGCCGCGTGCTGCTCGAGGACTGGCGCGACGTGGCGATCGGCGAACCCCGCGACGGCGGGGCCGTACGCATGCCGTTCCGCCGCGTCTACGTCGACGAGTCGCTGCGGCAGACGACGCAGATGGAGATCCTGCGCATCGAGTCCGCGCGCACCACCGAGCGCGACTTCGAGGTCTCCGCCACGCGTGTGTTCGACCCCGAAGACCCGCGTCGCGATCTGTACACCTCCGGCGGCGCCGATTGGTTCAACTACAGCCGCGCCAAAGGCGTGGGCGGTTCGACGCTGGTGTATGTCGGC
>JBGARS010000083.1:0-25109 GCA_044230075.1 Planctomycetota bacterium
TGCTGTTCGGCCTGTTCGCGGCGAGCCTGTGCCGGCAGGACATCAGCCGCGGCGTCTGGAGCGCAGCGGCCGAGCACTGGCTGGCGGTGCAACACCCACCGACCGGGTCACCGCGCGCCGTGCGCCTGGTGTCGCTGGCAGAGATGGACGCCACCTCGCCATCGGCGCGCACGAGTGCGGGCCGCAGCGTGCGGCAACGTGGCTTCGGCTACACGCTTCCCGGCGACGGCCCCGCCTACGGCAGCATGACCTGCGCCGGCATCGCCGGCATGTCGTTGTGCCGCGGCATGCTCGAGAGCGGCGGCAAGCCGGGCCCGCTCGACGGCAAACTCGACGAGGCGATCCGGCAGGCGTTCGCGTGGCTCGGCGCCAACCACACCGTGCGCTGGAACCCGGGCCCGCCGCCGTTGCAGAACCAGCACTACTTCTACTGGCTCTACAGCCTCGAACGCGCCTGCGAGCTGTCGCGCACCGGCCGCATCGACGACTGGGACTGGTACGCCGATGGTGCCGAGGTGCTGCTGGCGATGCAGGACGTGCACGGTCACTTCGCCAGGGCGACGCTCGAGGAACAGTGCTTCGCGGTGCTGTTCCTGAAGAAGGCGCAGCTGCCGGTGCTGACCGGGCCGCGCTGACGGCCGCACTCAGCGCGGCGGTTGCGGCTCCACGGGCGCCAGCACGATGGTGCCGGGCGCCACCACGTTCTCGGCCCGCAACACCATGCCGTCGAAGCACAGCTCGACGTCGTAGCGACCGGCCGCGAGGCCCGCGATCGGGATCGTCGCGTCGGTGCGCACGCGCGGCCGCAGCTGCAGCCACGGCGCCGCTTCGTGGTGGTCGCCGACCCGCCGCCACAGCGTCATGTCGCCGCGCTGGCCGACGAACTGGCTCGGCAGCGTGACGACGAACGCCTCGGTCGTCGCGAGCGGCACCAGACCGGGCTGCGTGCGCTTGCCGGCGGCATCGAGGACCGCCACCGTGCCGATCTCCCCGCTGGCGTCGACCGCGGTCCGTGACGCCGCGGGCGTCTCGGGTTGGTCGAGCGTGACGACGCGCAGCAGCACGATCATCGCCCCGGGCAGCACCCACCACCGCAGACGCTCGTTCATGCCGGCTTCTTCGGCAGCCGGCGGGCGGCAACCGAAGGCGGAACGGGCCGGGCGGGTTCGGGGCCGGTTAGCTCCGGTCCTCGGCGGCGAAGCGCGGCGGCTGGGGCCGATCGGCGAGCACCATCTGCTCGATCGTCTCGACCACCAGAGTCCAGGTCTCGGCGTCGTTGAGCGCGCGGGCGACCTGCACGGCACCGGCGACGTAGCGCGCCGGCGGCAGTTCTTCGACGGCGCGCTGCAGCACCCAGCGGGCAGCATGATGGTCCGGTACGAAGCACTCGACCGCGCGCAGGCTGGCGCGCACATCCTCGGCGCCCTGCACCGGCGGCAGCTCGCCGAGCAGCTTCGCCTCGTCGGCGCGCCGATGCCGGCGCAGCCAGGCGGGCAGCAGGTGCCGCACCAGCGCGTCGACGACCACCAGACCGCGCTGGCGTTCGCTCGCCGCCGAACCGCGGGTGTTCACCAGCCGGGGCACCAGCGGGCGCAGGTAGCGGTTGCGCTGCGCGTCGCTCATGGCGTCGTTGCAGGCCCGCACGAAGGCGGCCAGCACCGGGCAGGCACAGACCGGTTCGTCGCTGTGCGCCTCGCCGGCGAGCCATGCCACCATTTCCATGGCGCACATGCCGTCGCCGCGCGTCGGGTGCGCGCCGCGCTGCAGGGGATGCTGATCGATCAATCGCTGCATGAGTTTGGCCGCGGGGAAGCGGCGGTCGGGATCCAAGTGCAGAATGGTACCCCATCGTCGGCGCCGGTGGGCGCGGGTTGTCCGCCGCAGATGCCTACGCCGAACGGCCCGTGCGGTGGGCAGTGCGTTCAGCGCGCACCGAACAGACCCGCGGGCACTTCCTCGACCGCGCCCGCCGGGCGCGGGATGCCGAGCATCGCGGCGAACAGCACGACGCCGCAGCCCGGCGTGACCGGCACGGCGAAGCGCTGACCGGCCGGCACGCCGGATCCCATCAGCAGCGCGATCACTTCGCGGTCGTATGGATACGGCGTGCCATGCGACGCGGGCGTGAAGCCATCGAGCCAGTAGGGCCGCACGACGAGTTGCACGTCGCCGGCGCGGCCCGGACTCAGCGCGCGCACCAACGCACGGCGCAGCGGGTCGCCCGAGGCTTCGCCGGTGAGCAGGTCCTCGGTTGCATAGGCAGCGTGCACCCCGGCGGTGGCGGCAGCCGCCACCGCCGCGATGCGGGCGGCGTCGCGCGCCATCGTCGCCGGCTCCCGTTCGCCGTGCGCGGCCTGCAGCACCGCCTGGTCGAAGAAGAACGAGCCCTCGCCGACGTGCCGGCGGCGCGCCGTAGGCATTCGTCAGCGCCTTCTCGGCGGCGGCGCGTGCGTTCTTCAGCAGCGCGCCGCGGCCGGCATCGACGCCGTGCGCCTTGGCCCATTCCGGCGTCGGGCCGACACCATGGTCCGCAGTCAGGAAGAACGCGTACTGCCCCTTGCCGACCGTGCGATCGAGGAAGGTCAGGAACGTCGCCAGCTCGCGATCCAGCCGCAGCAGCGTGTCGCGCGACTCGACCGAGTCGGGGCCGAACTGGTGGCCGACGACATCGGTCGACGAGAAGCTCAGGCACAGCAGGTCCGGCGACGGATCGCTGCCAAGCTGCAGCGCCTGCACCACCGCTTCGGCCGCCAGGCGCACCATCGTGTTGCCGACCGGCGAGCCGTACACCTCGGCGTAGAAGCCCATCGCCGGGTCCTGCCGGCCGCCGGTCAGCGGCTGGGGCAGCGTGCGCTGGTTGCTGCCGTTCTGGTGCGGCAGTTCGTACGGACGGTCGTCGACCAGACCTGCATAGGCGTCGGGGGGGCCGAAGCGGTCCCAGACCCAGCCAAAGAAGCCATCGATCGCGTGCTTTTGGTTGAACTCGGTCAGCCACGCCGGCGTGGTCGCCGTCCAGGTGGTGTTGGTCACCAGGTTGCCGGTGCTGGCCTCGAACCAGACCACCGCGTCGGCCGAACGGCCCGCCATCAGGATCGCGGCGCGGTCCTTCCACGACACGCTGGCGACCTTGCTGCCCGGCACATGTGCCTTCAGGCTGTCGCCGAGCGTCGGCAGCAGCAGCCGTCCCGGACCACGGTCCTTGCCTTCCTTCAGGTCGGGCAGCGCGGCGACCGGTTCGGCGACGCAGTAGACCTTCGCCTGGTCCTGTGGCGACCACCATTCGTTGCGCACGATGCCGTGCCCGGATGCCGGCGCACCGGTGCCGATCGTCGCGTGGCCCGGACCGGTCTCGGTGCACGCGTGCTCGTAGGCACACTGCGTGAACTGCACACCGCCGTCGAGCAGCCGACGGAAGCCGCCATCGGCGGCGAAGTGTGGCCGCGCCGCCTCGAACACCCAGCGCGCGAGCTGGTCGACGGAGCAGAGCACGACGAGGCGCGGACGTTCGGGCTGGGATTGGGCCTGGGCGGGAACGAACGCGGCGGTGGCGGCGATCGCCGTGGAGAGCAGGTATTTCATCCGGTGAGCACTCGGGCGACGCGTTCGATCGTGCGCCATGGCAGCAGACCGAGATGGTAGATCGCGATCGCGCCGATGCCATGCGCGGCCGCGAGGTCGCGGATCTTCACGAGGTCGTCGTCGCGGGTGAACTGCGGCGCCTTCGGCCAGATCGACAGGCGACGGCCGCGGCCCGCGAGCACCTGCATGGCGACGTCGGCCCACAGCGACTCGATCGCCGCGGGCGCCTCGCCGTAGGCCGTCAGCACGTGTTCGTCGGCACCGAGTCCGGCGGCCTGGTCGACCGGCAGCTGGCTGCCGGTGAACCAGCGCGACGGATGCACCTGCACCGCGCGCGTGATCGTCGCCGGCATCGCCGCCGCGAGCTCGCGCGACAGGTCGGCGATGACGCCGATGCGCGCACTGCGTGCGTGCCACGTCAGGTTCTCGGCCTCGGCGTCCGCCTCGGTGCCGAGTTCCGACAGCGCCGGCGGCGCCATCGCGTCCGCCGCTTCGACGCCGAGCTGGCAGACCTTCCTGGCCCACGCCCGCGTGCGTTCGGGATCCCCACCGGCCGCAGCCAGTCGGGTGCCGCAGGCGTCGCAGAAGCACACGGACAACGCGTAGTCGAGCACGCCGCGCGGCGCGAAGCTGCTCTTGTCGTGATGGCTCGAGTGACGGAAGCCCATCCAGCCGAGCGCCTCGAACTCGATCGCGCCGAGTCCGTCGTGCGCGGCCAGGTCGCGCACCAGTCCGAGCATGTAGGCCTGCACCACCGGCTGCGCCGGGCACAGCGCGTAGCGGTAGCGGTCGCCGAACGCGTTCTCGACGGAGAGCTCGGGGTGCAGCTCGCCGAGCCGGGAGTTGTGCGTGAACACGTTCCAGGCCCGCGCCGTGAGACCTCTGCGCGGCGCCTCGGCGCACAGGCGTTCGAGCGGGGACGGCCCCTGCTTCGGCACCGAACTGGACGCCACCGGCCGCAGCGCGCCGTAGTCGCCGGTCGGCCGGAAGTGCACGGTGCCGTCCTCGAGGAAGCGCACGCGCGCGTCGGGATGCCACGGCGTGAGCCAGCGACCGTCGTGGTAGCTGGTCGCGAGCGCGATCTCACGAAAGCCGAGGTCGGCGAGCCGCGCGAGGCCACCGTGTGCCCCGAGCGCGTCGAGGTCCCACGGGTGCGCGTAGAGGCAGAGGTGCATGCCGCCTAGCCGTTCTCGCCGCGCGTCGTCAGCCGCTGCACGAGTTCCTGCAGCGCCGCGACCTTCTGTTCGAGCGCGGCGACGCGCACTTCGAGCAGCGTGTCCTTCGGCGACGCGGCCAGCAGCGGTACCACGGTCGCTGCGGCGTCGTCGGCACCGGCGGGTCCTGCGACCATCTCCTCGGCATCACCGAGCAGGTGCCGCCAACGGCGATCGCGTTCGCGCGGGCGCTGCGGCAGCAGTTCGACCAGCGGCGGCGACAGCTGGGCCAGGTGATGCAGCACTGCCTCGAGCATCTCGGGCGACGCCGACAGACCCATGCGTTGCACGCGCGGCTTCAGCGCACCGGGCGCCTGCGGGCCGCGGACCAGCAGTTCGGCCAGCACCGGCAGGTGCTTGGCGTCGACGCCGAGCTTGTCGACGACGAGGTGGCGGTAGCGCGCGACGCGGCCACCACCTTCGACCTTGGCGACGAAGCCCTTGTCCTGCAGCGCCATCAAGGCACCGGCGACCTGGAACGTCGCCAGCTCCATCAGCGGATCGCGGTTGCTCTTCTGGTTGCAGCCGTCGACGAGCGCATTCTCGGACATCGGGTAGCTGTCGGGCACCGCCAGCTGCTTCTCGATCAGGACGCCGACGATGCGCTGCTCGGTGCGGTCGAGTCGACTCATGGCTTCTCCTTCTTGCCGGGCAGCAAGCCCTTGATCCCACCCGGCAGCAGCTTCTTGGCCTCTTCGGCGGCCTTCTTCGCCGCCTCCTCCTGCAGGCGCTTGGCTTCCGCTTCGGCCTTCTGCTTCGCGTCGTCGACGATCTGCTCCGGTGGCTTCGTCGGGTCGACCAGGCCCTGCACCGAGTCCGGCAGTCCGCCGAGCAGCTTGCCGGCCTGGCCCTGCACGAAGTTCGCCAGCTCCTTCTGGCCCGCGGCCAGAAGGGCGTCCTGCAGCGCCTTGTCGTCGAGCGTCACGGTCGGCTGCGTCAGCGGTCCGCGCAGACCGATCGGCAGCAGCAGCGAATCGACCTTGGTCTCCTTCGCGCCGGCGAGCGCGAACAGCGTGTCCTTCAGCGTCACCTGCAGCGGCAGGTCGATCGACATCGCCTGCCCGGCGGTTTCGCGCAGCGAGCCCGTGGTGCTGAGATCCATCGTGCCACCACGCAGCGGCGGCGCGCCCCCGATGCGCAGCTTGCCGAGCACGTCGTCGACGGCGATCTGCCGCAGGGCGAACTGGAAGCCCATCGCCGGGTCGGTCTTGGAGCGCCCGTTCAGGGCGATCTGCAGCGAGTCGGACTGCGACGCGATGCTCAACGACATCGCCGCGGCCACCAGGGACGGCTGGTCGGCGACGTTGCGCAGCCGCAGGTCGAGCTGCTCCGCCTTGCCGCCGATCGAGTAGCCGATGCCCTCGATGTCGATCTTGCGGATCAGCACGCGCGGGCCGGCTTCGAGCAGGTGCGTGGCGATGACCGAGGCCATGCCGTGCACGCGTTCCTGCTCTCTGCGGTCGTCGGCACGCTGTTCTGGCGTCTGTTCGGCGGGCGGTGTCTGGTCGCCGCCGGTCAGCACGTCGATCCACTCCCGGGCCTGCTCGAGGCGCTGCTGCCAGACCTCGAAGTCCTGCAGGTAGTCCTCGATCGTCTTCGTCCCGGCGGCGGGCGGCGGCGGTTCGACCGGCTTCTCGGCGCCGGGCAGCAGCACGCCGGGCACCTGGCGTACCGTGCCAGCACGCGCGCTGGTCGAGCGCAGTTCGTCGATCACGAACCGCTTGCGCAGCAGTTCGCCGGTGTCGATGGTCGCGACCAGCTGGTCGGCCGCGAGCAGGTCGGCGCCGAGCTTGCGGCTATCGGCAATCGCGAGGTCGGTGAAGTTCAGCTTGCCGGCACCGAAGTCGAGCCGCGCCGCACCGAGATCGACCGTGGCCCCGTTCATCGCCTCGAGGCTGCTCTTGACGTTGCGGGTCAGGATGGGGGTCGAGAACCACTGCTGGAACACCCACAGGCTGGCGATGCCGACCACCGCGACCAGCACACCGGTGAGGCGCACCGGCATGCCGACCTTCTTCTGCTCGGCGAGATCCTGCCACGACTTCTTGCCCTTGCCCTTGCCGAGCAGCAGCCACGTCAGCAGCCGGACCCAGCGCTTGTTCGCATAGGCCCGGTAGCGGTCGCTGTTCTCCTCCACCGCCGCCATGCGCCGGCGGATCGTGCCGACCGCACCGTTCAGCGCCACGCCGGTGGTGAGGCCGAACACCAAGCCCACCACCAGGCCACCCACGGTCGCGTAGTACTCGAGCCCGAACCAGGCGAAGACCCGGCCGTTGACGAGGGCACGGAACAGGCCCTGGAGCGGACCGTCGAGCAGGAACACGCCGATGCGATAGGAGACCGGCAGCAGCACGAGGCTCAGCGCCTTGGCGAGCAACGTGACCAGGCCGAACACGCCGAGGTTCGCGTTCAGCACCAGCACCATGGTCAGCAACAGCACGATGAGCCCAGGTGCCTGCAGCAGCCCGCCACCGAGATCACCTGGCAGGAAGAACCCGGGCACGAACCCGAGCAGGCAGCCCAGAATGGTCGCCAGCAGGATTTGGAACGGAGTCGCCTTGCCCCGCAGTACGGACCCGATCTTGCGCGTCACGAAGAACATGGCGGCAACGGTATGGCTTCGGGGTCACCGACGCCAACGGACCGGAGCGACAGCGGTGCACCAGCGAAGGGCCAGCCTGGCCCGCTCCCGGCGTACCCCGATTCCAGCCCGCCTCGGCTACTGCAGGATCGCGAAGCCGTCGGCAGGCACGAGGACCGTGTGCGTCTGCCCATTCACTTCGACGGAGTACAATCCGGGCGCGAGGCCTGCGAACTCCCAGCCGGTCGCCTGGCTCGCGAACCGCACCGCGATGACCTCGATGCCGGGCATCGCCGTGAACTGCAACTGGAAGCGCAGCGTCACCACGGGACCTGCGGCGGCGTCCGGACGCATCGACGCCGGCAACAGCACGCGCCCCGGAGACGCGAGTCGTGCATCGAGCCGGGGCAAGGATGCCTGGGGGTTGGCGACGAGCGCAATCGAACCGTCGGGGCCGATCACGATCAGGTCGCCTTGGTAGCGAACCGGCTCGACGGAGATCACGCCCTGCGACGACGTGAGGCCGAGGAACCTGCCCTCCGCAACCGAGCGGGGCCCGGTCAGCGTCACCGCGAACACCTGTGCACTCGGCACCGGGCGATCCAGCGCGTCGCGGACGACCATCGTGAAGGCGTTCGCCGCAGTGGTGGGCACCGGCAACGCGAAGCGCTCGTGGCGGAAGGAGCCACCGATGTAGAGATCGGTGCCGGTGAGGTTCTCCATCGGCCGGAACAGCTGCTGCTGCGGTGACCCGGTGATGGCGGTCTGGAACTCGGGGATCGGCCCGGACCCAACCTCCATCATCCTCCACAGCACGGGGTTCGACCCATTGGGGACGTAGTACAGATCCCCTCGGCCGACCCGCGCCGCGTGCACCACACCGTGCTGGTTGGTTTGGAAGCGACGCTCCCAGATGGTGCGCCCGACCGGCAGATCCGGCACCTCTTCCCAGACCCGCACCTCGGCATTGGCTTCGGGGAAGCGCAGCTTCACCGTGAGCAGGTCCTGCATCACGATCGGCGGCATCGGCAGCAGTGCATTGGCGCCGCCGCGCACCGGCACCGGCACGACCGTCGACTGGAGCTCGGGGTGCCCCAGCACCAACGCCAGGTGCTGGTAGTACGGCAGTGCGGCAGCCAGGCGGCGCATCTGGAAGCGCCCCTGCTCATCGGTCCAGGTAGAGTCGATGTTCACGTTGACCGGGAAGATGTCACCGAACAGCTCGTCGATGATGCACGGCAGCACGCGCACGCCCATGCGGGGCTGGCCGACCGCGTCCACCACGGTGCCCTGCAACGGCTCCGCCAGATCGAGAACCAACGACTGCTCCGTCCGCACGTGCACCCCATCGCGCAGCAGCGGATACACGTCGGGCGCGATCACGCCGTATTCCAGCTGCGCCGGCACCGCGTGCAGGATCGCGAAGTCGCTCTCGATGGTGGCATCGCTGGTCAGCACCACCGAGCCGTATGCATTCGTCGCCCCGAGGAGCAAGCGGGTCAGACCGTTCGATGGGAACGCCGCAACCACCTGGGTGCCAACGCTCGGTAGACCCGAACGCTGGTAGACCGACGCCGACAGCGTCGGCGTCGTCGGAACAACCGGCGACGGCGATGAGCCCGTGCGGGTCGTGCCGGCGCCCACCGCGACCTGATTGCCACTGGGATGGACCGACACGCCCGACACACCGCCGTAGATTCCAACCGAACCGGCGGCAACCAGCGTCGGACCGACGTCGCTGCGCACGATGCGCGCGGGATCGCCGCGCAGGACCTCGATCTGGATGCGCAGATCCTCTGGCGCCGAACTCATCGGATCCCGCAACTGCGCCAGGTAGTCGTCCACCGGCAGCGGCGAATCCGCGACGATGACGTAGTCACCGATCCCGAGCTGGATCGTGCTGCCGTCGGCCACGGGGATGTCGACGGACCGGTTCGTCTCTATGGCGACCGTGCCGTCCAGCAGCAGCGGCGCCCCCTTCTGCATGCGGAGGCGGCCCCTGCCGTTCATCTCCAAGGTTGCGGCGGGCTGCGACCCGGAACTGAGGTCGTGCCAATCGAACTTCGCGCTGCCGCCCGGGCCGACCTGCAGCACCTGCTGCTCGCCCAGGCTCCCGCCGGTGTACAGCCGCCCCGAGGTGCCGAACGCCCCCTTGGCGCGCATCACGACCAGGCGCGCGGATGCGTCCGGCCCTTGTTCCCAGCCGGACCACATGGCCAGGGCACCGACGCAGACCAGCAGCAACGCCGCGGCAGCGACGAGGAATGCCGGGCGATGCCGGATCCCGCCCGCCGCAGTGGACATCGCAGAGGACAGATGACCCGAGCGGACCGCGTGCGGGCGCGCCCCGTTGGCTCGCCCCGCATTGGACTCGTCGACGCCTGCCCCAAGACCGTCTGCCCCGAAACCGCGGCCGACAACGGAACCCAGGGCATCGGCGCCTGCACCACCGCCGACCGGCGCCGCATCGAGGATCCGGTCGACGACGCGATGCGCGAAGTCCGCCGGCAACGCGGGACCGTAGGAGGCGGCGAAGCCGCGCCGCAGCCGGAACACCTCATGTTCGGCTCGCGAGAGCTCGACGGCACAGGCGAAGCACGTGTGCACGTGCTCCTCGACCAGCCGGTGCTCTGTCGCCGCGAGGTCGTTGTCCGCGAAATCGCGCAGCAGGCCACGGACCTGTGCACAGGCCGGACCGGCAGGCGGCACCCGACGCAGGTCGTCCGGGTTCGGCGGCTGGTGCAACGGGGAACGCACGTCGCTCATTGCTCGCGCACTCCCTGCAGGCGACTGGCGAGGATGTCCTTGCCACGTGCGAGCTGCACCTTCACGGAACTGACCGACACACCGAGGGAATTGGCGATCTGTTGGTTGGTCAGGCCACGCAGGTACTTCAGCTCGAGCGGCAGCCGGACCTTGTCGGAGAGCTGCTCCAGTTCGCCGCGCACCGAGTGGTCGACGAACTGGCGCGACGCACCGTGGGCGTTCCGGGTGTCCGGTAGGTCGGCAAGCATGTCGCCGTCCTCGGTGCGCGCGACCGGCAGGTCGCTGGCGCGCCGACGGCGCAGCTTGTCGCGGCACGCGTTGCCGGCGATGCGCAGCAGCCAGGGCTCGAGGCTGCGCGTGCTGTCGAACTGACTGCGCGCACGGAACAGCTTCACGAACGCGTCCTGCGCGGCTTCCTCTGCGTCCTCCTGCCGGCGCAGAATGCTCAATGCCAATCCGTGGACCATTT
This sequence comes from Planctomycetota bacterium, assembly GCA_044230075.1. GTDB lineage: Bacteria > Planctomycetota > UBA1135 > UBA1135 > UBA2386 > JAEUHS01. Next base: position 10,610 of record JBGARS010000083.1, read on the forward strand.
CTTGGAAGCGCTCCACGAGCTCAGCAAAAGCCCCCAGGTCTCCTGCCTGGACGCGGAGCATCAGTTCGTTTTCGGGGCGCGGACTCAAGGTGCGGTCAGATGCAGTGGTGCGCGCACAGTATGCCAGCCTCTACGCATCGAAGTGGTGATGCGGCTCGTCTTTCTGCGCGTCGTCATCGCATTGCCCGCCGCCGAGCGCCGCTGGGCGCGGCCGGGCATTTCACCCGGGGCTTCAAGCCATCGGCGGAACCCGCCGATGCCAGGGGCGCGCCGGCACCCGCCGGCCCCTTCCCCCTCGCGACCCATCCCCCCGCAATGGCCAAGATCCCCGACAAGCAGGGCCTGTTCTTCGAACTCGACGGCGTCGTCGTGCAGAACGCCCGCCTCTCGCCCGAGGGCGAGATCCTCTTCCTCGACCGCGCCCTCGAAGCGCTGGGCCGCATCGACCCGCGCCAATTCCGGTTGTTCGTGGCCACCAGCCGGCAGGACATCGCCTTCGGCGAGCTGAAGGAGCGCGAGTTCACCCGCTTCTGCGAGCAGTTCCTCGGCCGCATGCAGCAGGAGGGCATCTCGATCGCGAAGATCTACTCGTGCCCCTACCACCCGAAGGGCAAGGGCCGCTTCCGCAAGGAGAGCGTGTTCCGCAAGCCCGGGCCGGGCATCTTCAAGATGGCGCAACAGGAGTTCGACCTGAACCTGCAGCGCAGCTGGATGATCGGTCACACGACCGCCGACGTGCTGGCCGGCCAGCGGGCGGAACTCGGCACGATCCTGCTGCGGACCGGCAAGGCCGGCGAAGACGGCGAGTTCACCGTGGATCCGCACTTCGTCGAGGACGACATCTGGCACGCGGTCGCCCGCGTCAACCAGTTCGAGTACTCGCTGCGCGTCTGACCCGCCTCAGCCCATCAGCGCGGCGACGCCGGGCAGCACCTTGCCTTCGAGCAGTTCGAGGCTGGCGCCGCCGCCGGTCGAGACGTGCGACAGCTTGTCGGTGATGCCGAGCTTCTCGGCCGCCGCCACCGAATCGCCGCCACCGACGACAGTGAACGCGCCCGCGGCCGTCGCCGCGGCGACCGCCCGCGCGACGGCCTCGGTGCCCTTGCAGAAGGCGTCCATCTCGAACACCCCCATCGGGCCGTTCCAGACGATGGTCCGGCTGCCACGCAGCGCCTCGACGTAGGTGCGCACGGTCTTCGGACCGATGTCGAGTCCCATCAGGCCGTCGGGGATGTCGTCCTCGTGCACGCTCGCCGTCGCGTCGGCCTTGAACTCGGCGGCACAGACGTGATCGACGGGCAGCAGCAGCTGCTTGCCGGCGGCCTTGGCCTGCGCGAGCACACGGCCGGCCTCGGCGACCAGGTCCTTCTCGACCAGCGACTTGCCGACCTTCCGCCCCATCTGCACGAGGAACGTGTAGGCCATCGCACCGCCGACGATCAGCTTGTCGACCTTCGGCAGCAGGCTCTCGATCACCGGCAGCTTGTCGCTGACCTTGGCGCCGCCGAGGATCGCGACGAACGGGCGGTCGGGGTTGCTCAGCAGCTTGCCGAACGCGTCGAGCTCCTTCTGCATCAGGAAGCCGGCCGCCGCGGGCAGGCCGGTGATGCCACTGACCGACGAGTGGGCGCGGTGCGCGGCGCCGAACGCGTCGTTGACGTAGACGTCGCCGAGCCGCGCGAGGCCCTGACGGAACGCGGTCTGACGTTCCGGATCGGCCTTGGTCGTGGTCGTCGTGCCGTCGGCCTGCTTGACCTTGACCTTGCCCTCCTCCTCGATGTGGAAGCGCAGGTTCTCGAGCAGTACGACGTCGCCCGGTTTCAGCGTGCCCTTCGCACACGCCGCTTCGACCGCTGGCCCGGTGCAGTCGTCGAGGAACTTCACCGGCCTGCCGAGCAACTTCGCCAGTGCGTCCGCGACCGGCCGCAGCGAGTACTTCGCGACCTTCTTGCCGTCGGGCCGGCCGAGGTGCGACATCAGCACCACCGCTGCAGCCTGGTCGAGTGCGTAGCGGATCGTCGGCAATGCCGAGACGATGCGCTGGTCGTTGGTGATCTTGCCGGTGGCCTTGTCCTGCGGCACGTTGAAGTCGACGCGCATCAGGACGCGCTTGCCGGCGAGCGGGAGGTCGCGCAGGGTCTGGAAGGAAGGCATGGCTTCGCTCGCGCGGTCAGAGCTTCTTGGCGATCTTCTGCGTCAGTTCGACGACGCGATTGCTGTAGCCCCACTCGTTGTCGTACCAGCTGATCAGCTTGAAGAAGTTCTTGTTCAGCTCGATCGAGCTGCCGGCATCGAAGATCGACGATGCCTTGCTGTGGATGAAGTCGGACGACACGACCTCGTCCTCGGTGTACTCGAGGATGCCCTTCATGTAGGTCTCGGACGCCTTCTTGATCGCCGCCTTGATCTCGGCGAGCGACGTCTCCTTGACGGTCTTGAACGTCAGGTCGACGACCGACACGGTCGGCACCGGCACGCGCAACGACATGCCGGTCAGCTTGCCCTTGACCTCGGGCAGCACCAGCGCCACGGCCTTCGCCGCGCCGGTCGACGACGGGATGATGTTCTGCGCCGCGGCGCGACCGCCCTTCCAGTCCTTCTTGCTCGGACCGTCGACTGTCTTCTGCGTCGCGGTGTAGGCGTGGATCGTCGTCATCAGGCCCTCGGCGACGCCGAAGCCCTCCTTCAGGATCACGTGCACCAGCGGCGCCAGGCAATTCGTCGTGCACGACGCGTTGCTGATGATGTGGTGCTTCGCCATGTCGATCTTGTCGTCGTTGACGCCGAGCACGACGGTGATGTCCTCGCCCTTGCCCGGGGCCGAGATGATCACCTTCTTGGCGCCGGCGGCGAGGTGCCCCTTGGCCTTCTCGGCGTCGGTGAACAGACCGGTCGACTCGATGACCACCTGCACGCCCATCTTCGCCCACGGCAGTTCGGCCGGGCTCTTGGCGCTGACCACCGCGATCTCCTTGCCGTTGACCACCAGCACGTCGTCCTCGGCCTTGTCTGCCGACGACTTCTTCGACGTCACGGTGCCCTGGAAGCGGCCCTGCACCGAATCGTACTTCAGCAGGTAGGCGAGGTTGTCGGCCGGCACGATGTCGCCGACGGCAACGACATCGAGTTCCTTGCCGAGCAGACCCTGCTCGACCAGTGCGCGGAAGACGAGGCGGCCGATGCGACCGAAACCGTTGATGGCGACCCGGGTGGCCATGACGAGATAAGCTCCTGTTGGTGGGTTGGCTGCGCGGAAAGCGGCCGAGCAGTCTACCGACCCCTCCCCGCAAGCCCAATGGACAGTTTCGCTCGGCTCCTGGACGCGTGCGCGCGCTGCCTGTGCCGCTTCGAGAACCTCGTCGCGGAACGGCCGGTGCTGGTGGCGGTTTCCGGCGGCGTCGACAGCACCGTGCTGCTCCTTGCGCTGGCGCGGCTGCACCATGCCGGGCGCCTGCCCGGGCCCCTGCACGCCTGCCACGTCGATCACGGCGTGCGCCCGGACAGCCGCGAGACCGCGGCCCACGTCGTGGCCCTCTGCGAACGGCTCGACATTCCGGTCAGCGTGCGGCAGCTGTCGTTCGCCGGCGTGCGCCCGAGCGAGGACACGCTGCGTCGCGGCCGCTACGAGGCCCTGCTGCAGGTCGGCTGCGAGGTCGCGGCCGGCATGCTCGTCACCGCCCATCACGCCGACGACAACCTCGAGACGGTGCTGTTCCGCATGCTGCGGGGCACCGGGCCGCGCGGCCTCGCCGGCATTCCGGAATCGCGTTGGCTCGGCCGCGGCGAACATCGGCTCCTGCTGGTGCGCCCGCTGCTGCGCACCCGCCGCAGCACGCTCGAAGGCGTGTTGCAGCAACTGGGCGAAGTGCCCCACGCGGACAGCACGAACCTCGACCTCGGCTACACGCGGAACCGGCTGCGGTTGGAGACCATTCCCAAACTGCGGCAGAGGCTCGGCATCGGCCTCGACGTCGCGCTGATGACCGTCGCCAGCACGGCGCGAGCCGCCAACGAGATCGTCGAAGCGCACGGCCTGCGCATCCTGAGCCAGCGCGCGCGGCACAAGACCTCGTGGCGGCTCGAACTCGACCTGCGCGAGATCGAGGCCGGCAGCGAGGCGTTCGTCACCGAAGCGCTGCGCCAGGCACATGTCTGGCTCGATGCGCACGGCGAAGCGCCGCTCGGCAGCTGGCTGGAACGGGCGCTCGCGTTGCTCGACAAGCCGGACGGCAAGCGCCTCGCCGGCCGCAGCGGCCTCCTGGTAGAACGCACGCGCGACGGCCTGCTGCTGGTCGACCCGCAGCGTGCCGGCGCGCCGCCGAAGACACACGACGGCGGCCAGCTGTTCCACTGCGACGGCGGTCGCCAGCGGTTCGGCGCCACCGAGTGGTGGCTGCAGGCCTTCGAGCACCCGCTGCCGCCGTTGGTCCCTTCGCCGGCCGAGGCCGGTCGCCTGCGGGCGCTGCTGGATCCGCGCGCGGCGCCGACGCCCTGGCGCCTGCGCACGCGCCGGGCCGGCGACCGCTTCCAGCCGCTGGGCCATCCGGGCGACATCGACCTGCGCCGGTTCCTGCAGTCGCGGCACGTGCCGCGCTTCGACCGCCCCCGGCTGCCACTGCTGGTCGATGCGCGCGATCGCATCCTGTGGATCCCGGGGGTCGAGGTCGGCGAAGTCGTTCGGCTGCAGCTGAACACGCGGCGCACGATCGAACTGATCGCCGGCTGCAGCTGATCGCGACCGCACCGCGCCAGCGAACGCTCGCACGATGGCCGCGGCTCTGCGATACTGTGCCCCCCCCGGTTCCCCGCCTACACACCGCCACGTGCGACTCACTGTCGAGACCGGCCCGCTCGCCGGCACCGTCGTCTCCCTGGACCGCGCCCAACCCGCGCTGCTGGGCAGTGCCGCCGAATGCGCGATCCGCGTGCAGGAGCCCGGCGTGGCCCCCCAACACGCCGTCGTGAAGGCGCTCAAGGAGAGCGGCTTTGGCGTCAAGGCGCTGGCGCCGGGCCTGCGGCTGAACGGCGAGGCGATCGAGGCCTCGCCGCTGGCGGACGGCGACGTGCTGGAGCTGGGCACGACACGGATCGCCTTCGGCGAGCTGCAGAAGCGCGGCCTGCCGCGCATCGCCGGCTTTCGCGTGATCGAAGAACTCGGCCGCGGCGGCATGGGCGTGGTCTACCGCGCCGAACAGACCAGCCTGCACCGCGAAGTCGCGCTGAAGGTCCTCAACCGCGATCTGACGCGCGACCCTGCGTTCGTCGCCAAGTTCGTCGCCGAGGCGCGCTCGGCAGCCAAGCTGCAGCATCCCAACGTGGTGCAGGTGTTCGACGTCGACCACGACGGCGAGACCTACTTCATCACCATGGAGCTGATGCACGAAGGCTCGCTCGAGGACTGGCTGAAGCAGAACGGCGCGATGCCGGTCGATCGCGCGCTGCGCGTGGTCGCCGACGCGGCGGCCGGCCTCGCCTACGCCGAATCGCTCGGCATCGTGCACCGCGACATCAAGCCCGACAACCTGATGTTGGACCAGCACGGCGCGGTCAAGATCGCCGACCTGGGTCTGGCCAGCACGATCGAGGAGAACGACGGCCAGTCGATCGGCACGCCGCACTTCATGGCGCCGGAACAGGTGCTGCGCAAGGACGTCGACCACCGCACCGACCTCTACGCGCTCGGCTGCACCTTCTACCGTCTGGTCACTGGGCGTACGCCGTTCCGCGGCCAGACGGTGAAGGACATCCTGCGTGCGCAGGTCAAGGACGACCCCGAGCCGCCGCACAAGGTGCAAGCCGCCGTGCCCACCGAGGTCGCCAACATCGTGCTGAGGCTGATGGCGAAGGAGCCGGCCCAGCGCTACCAGACCGCCAACGACCTGATCGAGGACCTCGGTGCCCTGCTGCAGCCGCCGGCGAAGAAAGGGCTCTGGATCGCGCTCGCCGCCACCGGCGTGCTGATCGCTGGCGGTGCGATCTACTGGGCCGTCAACAAGCCGAAGGAGATCGTCAAGATCAAGGAAAAGTACGACGACCCGCTGACGCAGCAGTTCGCCGACGAGATCGTCGAGCTGAAGAAGACCGCGCGCGAGCACCAGGCGACGATCGCGCTGCTGACGGTCCGCTGCGCCGGCCTCGGGGAACCGGAACTCGCCGCCGCACTCGACCGCGTCGCCGCCGAACACGGCGGCACGGCAGCGGCCGCCGAGGCCAGCGAGCGCGCTGCCGCCGCTCGCCGCAGCGCCGTCGAGCGCTCCCGCGAGGCAGAGCAGCTGCAGGCCCAGGTCGCCGACCACCTGGCCGCGCGCCAACGCGCCCTGCAGCCGCTGCTCCAGAACAGCGACTTCGCCCAGGCACTCGCCCTGCTGGCCGAGCCGGCACCCGAAGCCGTGCGCGACCTGCCCGAACTCCACCGTGGCATCGCGACCCTGCGCGACGGCGTGCTGACCGCGGCACGCGAACGCCTCGCCGGGTTCGCCAAGGCGATCGCTGCCGCCCAGACCGCCAAAGCCGACGCGGCGCTGACGGCCGCCTGCGAGACGGGTACGGCGGCGATCGCGGTGCCCTCGCGCTGGCCGACCGAACTGCAACCGGAACTCGCGCAGCTGCAGACGACGATCGGCACCGCCCGCGCGGCCGCGACGACGATCGCCAGCGAACGCACGGCGGCGGCATGGCGCGGCTACCACGACCAGTTCCCTGGCGAGACGGGCATCGCGGCGGACATCCACCGGCAGGACTTCGCCGCGGCCGCTGCGGCCCTGACCCGATTCGCCGCGACCTGCAGCGAGCCGGCCGTGGCCGCGCAGGCAAGTGACTTCGCGGCGGCGGCCCACCATGCCGCGACCTTCGCGGCGGCCCTCGAGGCGGCGGCCGCCGGCGGCCAACTGTCGCTGCTACTCGACGACGGCACGGCGGTGTCGGTGGAGCGTTGGGATCGCGCCGCGCGGACCTTCGCGGTCGTCGATGCGAGCAAGAAGCCGCCGCGCGCCCAACCGCTGCCCACCAAGGACCTGCACATCGACACCTGGTCGGCGCTCGCCGAGCAGCTAGCGGACGCACCCATCGGCGCGCGCGAGTGCTTCCTCGGCCTGCTGGCCCTCGGCGAACATACCGACGCCGCGCGCGCCTTCCTCGGCCGACTGCGCGCCGACGACGACACTTCGGGCACCGGCACGGCGGCCTACCCGCTCGGCGCGTCCCTGTTCGAACAACTGCAACGCCGTCTGCCCGAACAGGACACCGAAGCCTGGTCGCGCGGGCTGCGGCCGGAACTGCTCGCCTGCCTCCACCTCGCCAGTGGTCTGCGCGCGTTGTCCGAACGGCGCAATCTCGCCGCGTCCGGGCACATCGATCGGCTGCTCGCGGAACACCCGCACAGCGCCATCGTCGCGCTGCTGCCGTGACCGTCGAGTTCGTCGCCGACGCGTCGGGGGTGCGGTTCGCGGTCAAGGTCGTGCCCGGCGCCGCGCGCGATCGCATCGTCGGCGCCCTCGGCAGCGCGCTGAAGGTGCAGGTTGCCGCACCGCCGGAACAGGGCAAGGCCAACGCGCGCCTGTGTGAACTGATCGCGGCGGCCCTCGGCGTCCCCGTGCGCAGCGTGCAGGTCGCGAGCGGCCACGGCAGCCCGCGCAAGGTGGTCACCGTGCACGGCATCGACGTCGACAGCGCGCGCACGCGCCTGCTCGGCGGTGCATGAGCTCGGCGCGCAACGACGACAGGTCGGCAGGCCCGGCCCGCCCAGGCGGCGCCCGACTCGTGCGTTCGCCCCAGCGACGCGCTACCCTGGCAGCATGCCCGCTCCCGCGCCCTCGCATCGCACCGTTGCTCGCGACGTAGCGAAGTTCGTGCATGACCGCACCCCCCTGCGGCCGCGCATCGCGATGTTGCTGGGCTCCGGTCACGCCTCGATCGCCAACCAGCTGAAGGAGAAGGTCGTGCTGCCCGGCGACGACCTGCCCGGCGCACCACTGCACTCGCCGTTGCTGGTCGGCCTGCTCGAGGGCGTGCCGATCGCGGTCGCCGACGCGCCGATGTCGATCTACGAGGGACTGTCGGCAACCGAACTGGCACTGCCGGTGCGGGTGCTGAAGGCGCTGGGCAGCGAGCTGCTGATCCTGACCGCGGGCGCCGCGAGCCTGTGCCAGCAGATCGAGCCCGGCATGATCGCCGTGGTCGAGGACCACCTGAACCTGAGCGGCATCCACCCGCTGATCGGCCCCAACGACGACCAGCTCGGGCCGCGCTTCCCCGACATGAGCGAGCCCTACTCGCGCGAATGGCAGGAGATCGCGCGCGACGTCGCCCTGCGCGCCGGCATCCCGTGCCTGCCCGGCGTGTTCGCGGCCGTGGCCGGCCCCAGCATGCCGACCCGCGCCGAGTATCGCTTCCTGCGCCAGGCGGGCGCCGACCTCGTCGGCATGTCGTTGGTGCCCGAGACCATCGCGGCCGTGCACGCGGGCTTCGAAGTGCTCGCGCTCGCCGGCGTCACCCAGCAGCTCTCGGCCGGCAAGTCGCCGCAGGTGTCGATCGAAGCGATGATCGAGGCCGCCGACCTCGCCGCGCCGCGCATGGCCAGCCTGCTGGTAGGGATCGTTGCCGCCTCGCGCGATCGATGAGGACGACGTCGTGACACCGACCCTGCACCAGCGGCCGCGGCTCGGAGTGCTGCTCAGCGGCGCCGGCCGCACGCTGCAGAACCTGCTCGACCGCATCGGCGACGGCCGCCTGCGGGCGACGATCGCCGGCGTCGCCGCCGACCGGCCCGAGGCGTTCGGGCTGCAGCGCGCGATGGAACACGGCCTGGAAACACGCCACATCAGCGAACCTTCGAGCCTGTGGTCCTGGCTGCTCGAACTCGACGTCGACCTCGTCGTGCTCGGCGGCTACCTGAAGATCCTGCCGATCGTGCCCGAGTTCGAGGGCCGAGTGCTGAACATCCACCCGTCGCTGCTGCCGAAGTTCGGCGGCAAGGGCATGCACGGCGAACGCGTGCACAGCGCCGTGCTGCAGGCCGGCGAGGCCGAATCGGGCTGCACGGCACACCTGTGCAACGCGAACTACGACGAGGGGCGGATCCTGATGCAGGCGCGCGTTCCCGTGTTGCCCGACGACACACCCGCGTCGCTGGCACAACGGGTCTTCGCTGCCGAGTGCGAGATGTATCCGGCGGCGATCGTCATGCGCTGGCACGAACTGCAGCAGCAGGACGCCGCGGCGCGGTGAAGCAGGCGCCGCCCGACGGCTAGTCGCGGTTCCGGGCGCCGAAGATCACGTAGGCCCAATACAGCAGCTGCATCAGCGACGCTGCCGCCGCGGCCACATAGGTCAGCGCCGCCGCGTTCAGCACGGTGCGGGCGCCATCGAGCTCTTCGTCGACCAGCACGCCGCTCTGCCGCAGGGTGACCAGTGCCCGCCTGCTGGCGTCGAACTCGACCGGCAGCGTCACCAGCGTGAACACGGTCGTGGTCGCGAACAGGGCGAGCCCGACCCACGCCAGCAGCATCGAGCCGCTGAACGCAGCCATGCCGAGGCCGATCAGGATCAGGATCTCGCCGAGCCCGCTGCCGAGACCGGCGACGGGCACCCACGCCGAACGGAACTGCAGCGCGGCGTAGCGGGTCGAGTGCTGGATCGCATGACCGACCTCGTGCGCGGCGACGCCGAGCGCCGCGACGCTGTCGCTGTGGTAGACCGGCTCGCTGAGCCGCAGGGTCTTCGACCGCGGGTCGTAGTGATCGGTCAACGCGCCGGGAACGGGTTCGACGGCGACGTCGTGGATGCCGTTCGCCTGCAGGATCGCGCGCGCGACCTGGGCCCCCGAGACGCCCGAACGCGACCGGATGCGGGAATAGTGCGCGAACGTGCTCCTGACGCGCGACGAAGCCCATAGGCTGAGCACGAGGCCGGCGCCGAGGAGCAGCCAGTAGACCGGATTGGTGGTGAAGACGATTGCCAGCATGATGGATGGGCGCGGGGCCCCGGCCCCGACGCGCGCCGTGCTTAGCACGGCCGGCCCACGACACAAGCCCGTCCAACGCCCGCAGATGCTGCGGCCCGGGGACGCTGGCATCCCGGCCGCCCCGCGCGACAATGCGTCGCCGTCGATGCTGCTGTCCTGCGCTCTCCTCTGCTGCCTCGCCGCGACCCAGCTGCCGCAGGGAGTCGATGCGTCCGCATCCGCGCGCGCCGACACGACACCCTGGTTCTCGCCGGAGCAGGCCGAGCGCTGTGCCGAAGCCGCCGAACGTGGCCTGCAGTGGCTGGCCGCGCAGCAGAGCGAGACCGGCGCCTGGACCGGCCGCGTCGGCCACAAGATGCAGGACGACTACATCCTGCTGGACCAGGCACTGTCCGTCGACGGCCAGCGTCGCCAGGGCCGGGGCCATCTCGGCGTCACCGCGCTCGGCGGCCTCGCCTTTCTCGCCGGCGGCCATCTGCCGGATCGTGGCCCATATGCCGACACCGTGCGGCGCGCGCACGACTACGTGGTGCACTGTGGCCTGGAGAACGGCTTCCTCACCGACTCCGGCACGCGCATGTACAGCCATGCGTTCGCGACCCTGTTCCTGGCCGAGATCTACGGCATGGCGGCGACCGAGCCCTCGAAGCTGGCGCTCGAGCGGGCGGTGAACCTGATCGTCGACTGCCAGAACCAGTACGGCGGCTGGCGCTACAACCCGTTCGACCGCGAAACGGACATGTCGGTCACCGTCTGCCAGCTGCAGGCCCTGCGGGCGGCACGCAACATCGGCATCCGGGTGCCGATCGGCACCGTCGACCGGGCGATGGCCTACGTGCGCGCGAGTCGCGTCGATTCCGGCCCCGCGCGCGGGCTGTTCTACTACAAGATCTACGGCCGCGGCGCCTACCAGAAGGCAACCGAGTACGCGATCAACGCCGCGGCCCTGACGGCCCTGTCGAGTGCCGGCGTGCACGACGACGAGCTCGCCGACCCGGTGCTCGAGTTCCTGCAGCGCAGCTACGGCAACGTCGCCGACTACCAGCCGACGCACTTCTACTACTGGTACGGCAACTACTACGCGGCCCAGGCCTTCTACCAGCACGGCGGTTCCCGTTGCCGCAGGTTCTTTGCCCGCCTCGCCGACGACCTGCTGGCCGCCCAGATGCGGGATGGACGCTGGCGGAACGACGTCGGGCCCGGTGACGAGTTCGCGACCGCCGTCGCCTGCATCCTGCTGCAGATGCCGAAGCAGTACCTGCCGATCTTCCAGCGTTGACGTTTGCGCTTGAATCCGCCCCCGCTGCGGTGAGGATTCGTGCCGGTCAAACCAACGGTCAGACAGGGAGTATGGCAAACCACACCGCACGTGCAGCTCTTGCTGCGTGCCTGCTAGTCGCGACCGTCGCGGCGCAGGCGCCCGCCTCCGAAGACACCCGCCTGCGCGGCTACGAGCCGCGCGACGCCTCGGCACCGCCTGGCATCGCGTCACCCAGCATCGCATCACCCAGTATTTGGGAGGGGCAGGAACCGCAGGGCGAGGACTACTCGCTGCATCGCCTGTTCCAGGAGCACCACGGTGACTTCATGAACCGGCGTGAACGCTTCACGCCGCAGCTCGATCTGCGCGCCAGCGTGCTGCCGAACCAGCGCATCCGCCACGAGCCCGGCCACTTCGACATGATCGGCTACGGCTTCGACCTCGACGCCCCGATCCTGGTCTCGACGGACGGCTACCTGAAGTTCGGCGCCTACGGCCACGGCCGGCACTACGACTTCTCGAGCCAGTTCGGCACACGCGGCAACGCGGGCGGCAGCCTGCCCAACGAGGACCTCTACGCCGTCGGCGTCAAGCTCGGCTTCGGCGTGTTCCTGAACGACAACACACTGCTCGAAGTGGAAGCGGCGCCCGGGCTGTGGTCCGACCTCGACGGCGGCCTGCACCACGAAGACTACGACGTGCCAGGGCACGCGACGGTGTCGCTGCGCGCGATGGAGAACCTCTTCTTCAAGGTCGGCGCGCGCTACAGCCAGACCTTCGAGGACGCTCCCTGGCTGCCCCTGCTGGGCATCAACTGGGAGATCACCGACGCCTTCCGCTTCGACCTCCTGCTGCCGGAGCACGTCGAGTTCTCGATCTGGCCCTCGCCGAGCACCGGCATCCTGTTCGGTGCCGAGATCTCCGGTGCGGAATACCACGTGCGCACCTCGTTGGCCGGCCAGGAAGCCAGCCCGCCCGGCCGCGACAACCTGCGGGTGCAGGAGATCGTCGCCTACCTCGGCCTGCTGCAGCGCCTGAACGACTACACGTCGTTCACCCTGCGCGCCGGCGCCGTCGTCGCCGGCGACTACGACCTGACCAGTGGCGCCAACGGCTTCAACAACGCCGAAGGTTCGCTGAGCGGCGGCTTCTTCGCCGACCTCTCGTTCGGCGTGAACTTCTGATCTGCTCGCCGAGCGAGCAGATCAGAAGTCGCTTGTCCGCAGGGCGGCCGGGCTGACAACAACGCCACAGGAAAGCAACGGGCCCGGACACGCCCTGCGGGGCGGCTCGCTGCGCGAGCGCCTTCTGGCGCAGCCAGGCGAGTAGCCACCTTGTCCGCCAGCCGCGATCACGGCGCTACGCGGCATTCGCAGCGGTGTCCTCGTGCGGCGGATGCATTCCTCGCCCCGCCGCCGCAGCGGTGCCGGCGGCTCTGGTTCGCCAGCGCACTGCCACCGCGTCGCGGCGGCACATCGACAACTCTGACGGCCGCGGCCCTGCGGGCCGCTGCTGTCAGAGGATGCGCTTGCCGAACGCGCTGAGGATCACGTCGACGGCGACCTCGCCCGACTGGTTCTTGACGTCGAGGATCGGGTTCAGCTCAGTGACCTCCAGGCTGGTCATGCGGCCCGTGTCGCTGACCATCTCCATCAGCAGGTTGGCCTCGCGCCAACTGATGCCACCCTTGACCGGCGTACCGGTGCCCGGCACGTCGCGCGGATCCATGCCGTCGAGGTCGAACGAGACGTGGAAGCCGGCGGTGCCCGCGCTGACGAAGCCGATCGCCTCCTGCATGATCGCGCGCATGCCGCGTTCGTCGACGTCGCGCATCGTGTAGGCGTGGATGCCCGACTGCTTGATGTTCTTGCGCTCGTTCTCGTCGATGTCGCGGATGCCGATCAGGCAGACGTTCTCGCGCGCGACCTTGGGCCAGAAGCCCCCCATCTCGACCAGGCGCGGATGGCCCATGCCGAGCACCGTCGCCAACGGCATGCCGTGGATGTTGCCGGACGGCGAACTCTCCGGCGTGTTCATGTCGCCGTGCGCGTCGACCCAGATCAGGCCGATCTTCTCGTCGCGGCTGCGGAAGAACTCACTGACGCCGGACACGGTGCCGATGGCGATGCTGTGGTCGCCGCCGAGCACGATCGGGATCTCGCCGAGCTCCAGTGAACGGCGCACGCGCAGCCGCAGGCGGTTGCAGACGTGGTAGATCGGCTCGAGGTAGCGCGCGTTGCTCGGCCCCGGATCGCGCGTTTCGGGAGCGGGCACGCCGACGTCGCCGTCGTCTTCGACGCGCAGGCCGAGCTGGCGCAGGCCCTGGCTGACGCCGGCGATGCGGATCGCCGAGGGGCCCATGTCGACACCGCGGCGGCCGGCGCCGAGGTCCATCGGCACGCCGACGAGGCGAACGGTCTTCTGCGTGGTTTCGGTCTGGCTCATGGGCGGGGCGACCAGTCTACGCGCCAGGCAGTGCGATCGGAGCACCACGCTGCAAACCCAGTGTCACCGCCGCATTGCCGCCATGGATCGCGATCTCGAGCAGACCGTACGAGCCGACCACCGCCACCGTGGAACCCGGCGGCACGTCGCCGTAGGTCGCGTGCACCGGCACGCTGCGCCCCGCCACCTGGACAGCTCGCACGCCCTGCACCGACGCAGCGCCGACGTTCGTGATCAGGTTGCCGTAGCCGTCGACGTGCACGACCCGCGCCGGGCCGGCCAACACCGTGTCGACGGCATCCGATGGCTCCACACGTGGCCCCAGCGCGGCGAAACTGTAGCGTCCATTCGCGAGCCAGCCGGCAATCGGTGCCAGCACGTCGCGGCCGTGGAACGTGTGCCCGACCCCGCGCAGGCCGACGTGTCCGGCGTCGAGCACCCGCACCTCGGCGTCAGGGTCACGCGCCAGCACGGGCCCGAGCAACCCGTTGTCTGGCGCCAACCAGTAGACCTCGTGCGCCGACACCGCCAGCAGCCGCCGCGCCGTGCCGACGCCGGGATCCACCACGGCCACGTGCACCGTGCCGACCGGGAAGTGCCCGATCGCCGCCGCCAGATGGAAGGCTCCCGCCATGACATCCTGCGGCGGCACCTCGTGGCCGAGGTCGACGATCACGGCCTTGGGGTGCACCCGCAGCAGCGCGCCCTTCATCACGCCCACATAAGGATCGCGGTGACCGAAGTCGGTCAGGAAGGTGACGATGCCGCACGGCCTTGATGGCATGCGTCGGAACTAGTGATCGACCGGGTGGCCGAGGATCGCGAACAGCTCG
>JBGARS010000084.1:0-24619 GCA_044230075.1 Planctomycetota bacterium
CTGCGGGTCGTACGGCCGCAGCCGCAGCGCGCGCGCTGTGGTCGTCGCCGCCGCGGCGAGGTCGCCCGCGAGCATCTGTTCCTGCGCCAGCAGTTGGTACCAGCGCGGCTCGAACGGCATGTACGCCGCGGCCTGTGCCACGCATTCCGCGGGTGGTTGTTCGCCCAGCGAGCGCGCGCGCTGGTAGGGGATCACCAAGCTGTGGGCGATCAGCGGCAGCGCGCCGAGTGCGATCAGGACCAGGGCCAGCGCCCACTTCGTGAAGCGCCGCCAGGGCCGCGGTGCCGGCACCTGCACGGCGGGCCGGCCGGCGAGCAGCAGTGCCGCGGTGACGGCGGGTGCGTTCCACAACGGCGAGCGCGCGAGCATCAGCAGCAGCAATACGAACAGCGGCACCAGCCGTGCGCGGTCCTTGCTGCCGCGCTGCAGCGCGAACAGCACCCAGGCGAACAGCACCAGTGCCGGCAAGCCGCCGTCGACCAGCAGTTCGAGCCAGTCGTCGTGCGCGGTGCGCACCTCGGTGGCGAAGCGCCGGCCGAGGCTCGACGCCTCGATCTCGGCCTGGCTGCGCACGCGCGGGTACTGCACCTGGAACTGGCCGGGGCCGTGACCGAACACCGGCGACTCACCGAACAGGCGCGTGCTGCCCTTGGCGATCTCGAGTCGGACCGCGAGCGTCGCGGTGCTGCGCTGTTGCGCGGCGTTCGCGGCGACGAGGTCGGTGGGCGTGGCACGCGGCATGGCAACCTCGACCAGCAGGCCGAGCAGCGCTCCGCCGGCACAGGCCGCGAGCGGCATCCAGCCGCGGCTGGCCCGCCGCAGCAGCCACAGCAGCACGAGCCCGATCGGCAGCGCGATCAGGCCCGAGCGCGACTGGTCGACGACCAGATAGGCACCTGACGCGCCGAGCGCCGCGAACTGCAGCCACGGCCGCCGCGTGCCGAGCACGGCGACCGCGCAGGCGGCGACCGCGGTCCACTCCGACGCCACGTTGAGGTTGCCGAACACCGACACCGGCTCCCGTTCGACGCCGTAGCCGGCGAGTTCGGCGCAGCCTGTGCGCTGCAGCAGGCCGTACAGCGACGTGACCAGCAGCGTGCCGGAGAGCGGCGCGGCGAAGCCCTGCGGCACCGCGGCGCCGAGCCGCAGCACGACGCCGAGCGCGAGCCAGTGCGCGAGCCGGTAGGCGGCCTCCCAGGGTTGGAACGACACCGGATGCTCGGCGTCCGCGGCGATCGCCTGGCCGGCGAAGTTGACGACGGCGCAGACGGCGAGCAGGCCGATGAACCAGGCGCCGGCGCGTTCGCCGACGGCGGGTCGCAGGCGCGGCAGCAGCAACAGGCAGGCACCCGCCAGCACCAGCAGCAGTGCGCGGCGGACCTGTTCGAAGTCGACCCACAGCGGGTGGAACGGCAGCACCAGCAGACCGAGCAATGCCCACGGCAGCCAGCGTGGCAGCGTTGCTGCGGGCGGCGCCTCGGCGGCGGTCATGCCTTCGTCGGCTGCTTGTGGTCGAGCGCCCGGAAGTCGAGGATCGCGTCCACGTAGGCTTCGACGCGGAACGGCTCGAGATCGTCCAGCCCTTCGCCTGTACCGAGGAACTTGACCGGCACCGGCAGCACGGAGCGGATGCCGAACAGAGCACCGCCCTTCGCCGTGCCGTCCATCTTCGCCAGGATCAGGCCGGTGACCGGCGCGCTGCGCGCGAACTCGCTGGCCTGGCGGATCGCGTTCTGGCCAGTGGTGCCGTCGAGCACCAGCAGCGTTTCGTGCGGCGCGTCGGGCAGGTTCTTCCTCACCACGCGCACGATCTTCTCCAGCTCGGTCATCAGGTTCTTCTGCGTGTGCAGGCGACCGGCCGTGTCGAGGATCAGGTAGTCGACGTTGCGCGCGATCGCCGCTGTGGTGGCGTCGAACGCGACCGCGGCCGGATCGGCGCCGGTCGCCTGCTTGACGATCGGGATGTGCATGCGCTCGGCCCAGAGCGTCAGCTGTTCGACGGCGGCGGCGCGGAACGTGTCGCCGGCACCGAGCAGCACCGAGTGGCCCTGCTGCTGCAGATGCCGCGCCAGCTTCGCGATCGAAGTGGTCTTGCCGGCGCCGTTGACACCGACGACGAGGATCACGGTCGGCGCCTTCTGTGCGCGCAGCAGCGGCGCCTCGCAGCCGGCCAGCATGGCGATCAGCTTCTCGCGCAGGAATGCCGGCACCTCGGCCGTCGCCTGGATCTCGCGCTTCTTGTAGGCCTGCTTCAGGTCCTCGACGATGGTCGTGCCGACCGGACCGAGGTCGCTCTGGTAGAGCAGCTGTTCCAGCTCGTCGAGGAACGCGTCGTCGAGCTTGCGCCCGAGCGAGAACAGGCGGCCGAGACCGGCCGTCAGCACCTCGCGCGTCTTCTTCAGCGCTCCCAGCAGTTTACCGAACACCATCGTCCCTCCTCGGTCAGCGGATCACTCGGCGGCTTCCGCCGTCTGCTCGGCAGAACCCGGCTCGGCCTTCACCGCCCGTGCGGCGCCACCGCGCGCCGCGACGGCCAACGCCTCGAGGTCGATGCGGATGCGATCGAGGATGCCGTTGACGAAACCACCCGAGTTCGCGGTGGAGTACTTCTTCGCCAGTTCGATGCCCTCGTTGATCGCCACCTTCGGCGGCACGTCGTGGCAGTGCATCAGTTCGTAGATCGCCAGGCGCAGCACGTTGCGGTCGACGTTCGCCATGCGCCGCAGGTCCCAGTTGCGTGTCACCGCCTGCAGCTTCTGGTCGATCACCTCGCGCTCGGCCAGCGTGCCCTCGACCAGCCGCGTCGCGAACTCCTGCACGTCCTCTTCACCCTGGCTCTCGTCGGCGCACAGCTGCGCCGTCGTGCGGCCGACCTGGGCCGCGTAGTCGACGCCGCGCAGATCGAACTGGAACAGGATCTGCAAGGCGACCTCGCGGGCGCGCGTGCGGCGTCGGATGGGGGCAGTCATCGAAGGAGCGGTTTCCGGGGGAAACGAGGGGCGAGACTGTAGCGGCCCGCGGCCGTTGATCAACCGGGCCGTGGGGAGGCGTCGGCGGCGCCGAGGCGCGCGCGCAGATCGGCCATCGACAGCGCGGCGAGCGCGGCGTCAGCGCCCTTGTTGCCGACGTCTCCGCCGGCGCGCGCCAGCGCCTGTTCCATCGTGGCGCAAGTGAGCACGCCGAAGCCGATCGGCACGCCGGTGTCGAGTTCGACCCGCATCGCACCGTCGGTGACGCCGCTGCAGACGTAGTCGTAGTGGTCGGTGCCGCCGCGCACGACGGCGCCGAGCATCAGGACCGCGTCGAAGCGACCGCTCGCGGCGAACCACTGGCACGCCAGCGGCAGTTCGAATGCGCCCGGCACCCACGCGACCTCGACGTGTTGGTCGTCGGTGCCCTGCTCGCGCAGCGTCTGCAGTGCACCGGCCAGCAGCCGTTCGGTCACGACTTCGTTGAAGCGGGCCACGGCGATGGCCACGCGCCGCCCGCTGCCGTTCGGGTTGCCCTGCACGACGTTCACCATGCGCGCACGGTAGCGGGCCCGCGCGGGAGGCGAAAGCTGCCGCCGGACCACGCGTTCGTGATTCCCTTCCGGCCACCGACCGCGCACGATCTCGCGCCGCACATGCCGACGACCCTGCCGTTCTGGATCGCGTTCGTGGTCACGGTCGTTCTGATGGTCGCCGCACTGGCGACCGGCTGGACCCGCCGCCGCAAGCTGCACCTGTGGCTCGGCCCGCTGACCATGGTGGCGCTGACGATCACCATCGTGCTGACCGAGGAGTTGATGCGCCGCTACGAGTTCCCCGCCGACACGATGCGCACGCACCTGTGGTTCGCGAAGGCGGGCGGTTTGCTGGCGCTGCCGGTGATCGTCACCGGCGTCTGGTTGTGGCGGCGACCCAGCGCGCGCGTGTGGCATCGAATCGCGGTGCTGGTGTGGCTGGTCAGCGTGCTGGTCGCGACCGGCACGGGCCTGTGGATGTTCCGTCAGGGCACGCTGCGGGCCGGATGAGGCGCGCAGCGGCGGCGGCCGGTACAAGGGTGCCCATGCGTCTAGCCGCCCTGCTGCCGTTCGCACTCGCGACGATACTGAGCGCCCAGGCCGAGCCGGCGCTGGCTGCCGCGCTCGCGCGCGCCGGTGACAATGGTGGCGAACTCCAGCGCGCGGCGGCCGAGGTTCCGGCGGCGCAGCGCGCCTCGCTGTTGTTCCTGCTCGAGCACCTGCCCGACGCCGACGCGAAGGCGCTCGATGCCCGTTTCCTGCTGCGCGAAGTAGGGCAGGCGCACGCCGCGCGGGCGGCGGTGCCTTGGGGCGCGCAGCTCGCCGACGGGTTGTTCCTCGGCTACGTGCTGCCCTACGCGCAGGCCAACGAGGCGCGCGAGGATTGGCGCACGGACTTCGCACGCCGGTTCCTGCCGCTGGTGCGCGACTGCAGCACACCCGGCGAAGCGGCGCTGCGGCTGAATGCGGCCATCTTCGGCCTGCTCGGGGTGCACTACTCCACCGGCCGCGCGCGCGCGGACCAGGCGCCCAGCGCGTCGATCGCGCAGGGCAAGGCCTCCTGCACGGGCCTGTCGATCCTGCTCGCCGACGCGTGCCGCGCCTGCTGCGTGCCGGCGCGGCTGGTGTCCGTGCGCTGGCCGCACAAGGATGGCAACCACACCTGGGTGGAGGTCTGGGATGGAACCGCGTGGCGCTTCGTCGGCGCCGACGAACCCGACCCGCTGGGCTTCGACCGCGCGTGGTTCACCGCGGACGCGGCCAGGTGCGAGGCGGCAGATCGTGCGCATCGTCTGTGGGCGGTGTCGTTCGCGGCGACCGGCGAGCGGTTCGCGGCTGGCTGGGGGGGCGGGCATCGAACTGTGGGGCACGGACGTCAGCGCCCGCTATGCGGCGCCGCAGGAACCGGCGGGCGGGGACGCGGCGCTGGCGACGCAGATCGACCGCTACTTCGCGGCCGACGCGGCGCGGCAGGCGACGTTCGAGTTCGACCGCAACCTCGACGACGAGCTGCGCACGCCCGAAGGGGACGCGCGGCTGCGGCAGCAGGTGTTCGCGGCGTGGCGGCGCGCCGAGCACGCAGCGTTGGCGGTGGGCCACGAACAGCACCTCGTGCACGCCGGCGACAAGCAGAGTGCGTTCACCGTCAAACAGGTCGGCGAGAAACCGCCGGGCGGCTTTGCCCTGGTGATCGCGATGCACGGCGGCGGCGGCGCGCCGAAGGCGCTGAACGACTCGCAGTGGCGCCACATGCAGATCTACTACCAGGACCACCCGGAGGTGGGCGGCTACCTCTACTGCGCGCTGCGCGCGCCGACCGACGAGTGGAACGGCTTCTACACCGACTACTTCTACCCGCTGCTCGAGAAGCTGATCCGGCAGTTCGTCGTCTGCAGCGACGTGAACCCGGACCGCGTGATCGCGATCGGCTACAGCCACGGCGGCTACGGCGCGTTTGCGATCGGGCCGAAGCTGCCGGACCGGTTCGCCGCCGTGCACGCGAGCGCATCGGCGCCGACCGACGGGGAGACCTCGCCGGTGGGGCTGCACACGCTGCCGTTCTCGTTCATGGTCGGCGGCGAGGACACCGCGTACGGGCGGCGCGAGCGCTGTGAGAAGTTCGCTGCGTTGCTGGCCGGGTTGAAGGCGCAGCATCCCGGGCTGTACCCGACCACGTTCACGTTGGTCGAGGGCAACGGCCACACCGGTCTGCCGGACCGCGACCTCTTGGCGCAGCTGGTGCCGAAGGTCCGCGTGGCGTTGCCGCACGAGTTGTACTGGGAGCCGACGGATGCGGTCGTGCAGGACCACTACTGGTTGCACCTGCCGGCGCCGAAGAAGGGGCAACACGTGCAGGCGCGGTTGGCAGGACAGGAGCTGTCGTGCCGGGCGTACGACAGCACCGCGCTGTCGCGCCTCGTGGGCGGCAAGCCGAGCGACGCCGCGACCATGGCCGAGGAACTCGCGGTCCCTGGCATCGAAGCCTGGCTCGACGCCAGGCTGTGCGACCTGTCGCAGCCGCTGCAGGTCACGCGGTCGGTGGCCGTCGACCTCGAGATCGAGTTGATCGGCTCAGCGCAGATGAAGGCGGCACCGGTCTACGAAGCGCGGACACGTGCGGTGCAGCCGGCGCCCTCGCTGCGCACGCTGTGCGCGACGATGCAGCAGCGCGGCGATCCGGTGCTGGCGGCGAGCTGGGTCATCGAGCTGCGCTGACCCCGGCTACCGCGGCGGCGCCTCCGCCGGCCGCCGCAGCTACGCCTCGCGCAGGAACGCGACCACGCGGTCGTGGGCCTCGGCGCTCTCCAGCAGCAGGCTGTGGCCGGCGTGCGGGAAGCAGTGGTGCTGGGCGCCGGGGATCTTCGCCGCCGTCGCCGCGACCTCGTTCGGCAGCGTAAGCAGGTCCTCGCCGCCGGCGAGGCACAGCGTCGGCCACTTCACCTTCGCGCACAGGCCCGCGCCGTCGAACGCCTGCAGCGCCTGCGCCTGGGCCTTCATGAACGCGCGCGACTCGGCGCTCGGTTTGGTGCTGCGGAGGATGTCGTCGACGACGCCGGGCTTCTCGTTCAGGAACGTGTCGCCGAACAGGAACGGCGCCGTGAGGTCGCCGAGCCAGCGCCCGTCGATCTCGGTGCACAGCAGTTCGAACCAGCGGTAGACCCGTTTGCTGCGCCCGGTCTGCAGCGCGGAGCTGCACAGCATCACCAGCTTGCCGGCGTGCGGGCTGCCGGTCGCGGCCGCGAGCAGTGCGACCTTGCCGCCGAGCGAAGTGCCGACCAGCGCGACCGGGCCCGGCAGTTCGGCGGCGACCGCGAGCACGTCGTGGGCGGCGGCGGCGAAGTCGTAGATGCCGCCCGGCAGCGGTGTCGACGGCGGCAGGCCGACCGGATCGACCGCCGCGCAGGTGAAGCCGCTGCGCGCGAACCGCCGCGGCAGCGTGCCGAACAGCCGTGCGCCGGAGCCGAGGCCGGGGATCAGCACGACGCCGGGGCCGTCGCCCTCGCGCGAGAAGTGGATCGTGCGGCCGTTGCGTTCGATCGTGGGCATGTGCGCGCAGTGTAGGTGCTCGGTGCTCAGCGGTGCACGTCGAACGAGCTCTCGTCGTCGACGCACGGCAGCTCGTGCAGGTCGACACGTTCGACGCGCGCCAGCGGCGGTCCGTGCTGCAGCCACCCCAGGAACGCCTCGACGTCCGCGTCGGCGCCTTGCGCCTCGCCTGCGACGTCGCCATCGCTGCGGTTCTGCACGAAGCCCGTCAGGCGCCGGCGGTACGCGGCGGCGATCGTCGAGGCGCGGAAGCCGACACCCTGCACGCGGCCGCTGACCAGGAACCGGATGCGGCGCGTCACTTGCCGTCGCGCACGTAGACCCGCTCGACCTCGGGCAGCATGGTCAGCACCACGTCGGCGGTGATCTGCAGGCTCTTTGGCGACATGTTCTCGATCGTGTCGCTCGCCTTGTGCCAGTGCGGGTTGCCGTTCAGGTCGATCAGGTCCAGCGCCGGGATGCCGACGTCGAGGAACGGCTTGTGGTCGTCGCTGGCGGCCTCGGCGCGCTGGAAGAAGTGCTGCTGGTGGCCGCACGCGACCGCGGCCGACCACAGCATCGTGCGCATGCGTTCGGTCGAGTAGAGCTCCTCCTGGATGTGCAGGTCGGTGCGGCCGACCATGTCGAGCAGGATCATCGCCGTGATGCGCGACTCCTCGCCGAGCAGTAGCGCGTCGCGGTGGCGCTTGACGAACCGCTTGCTGCCGAACAGCGCGCGCGCGCCGTCGTTCCAGGCCCAGTCGAGGCTCTCCTCGCCGTCGAAGAACAAGAGCTCGATGGTCGCGTCGCGTTCCTCGTGCTGCAGCACCGGCGCCAGCGCCAGCAGCAGCGCCACGCCGCTGGCGCCATCGTTGGCGCCGACGAAGTGGAAGTTGTGCGCCGGGTCCTTGTGGCCCTGTGCGCACTTGGTGTCGTGGTGGCACGCGAGCACGATGCGCTCCGGTCTGCGGCCGGGGATCACCGCCGACAGGTTCGTGAACGTGACCATCTCCTTGCGGTCGGTCCAGGTGTCGCGCTGCACCGTCAGTCCGTGCGACTGCAGCATCTTCTCGATGTACTCGAGCTGCCGCGACCAGCCGGGGGTGCCCGGGTTGCGGGGGCCGAAGCCCACCAGCGTGCGCGCGTGATCGAACGCTTCCGCGCCGAGTCCGTCCGGCGCTGGTACGGCGGGCAGCGAGATCGGCTGCCGGCGGTCGATCTCATGCTGCGCCTCCTGTGGCTGTGCTTTCGCCAGGTGGTGGCCCGCCACCGCGGCGCCGATGCAGGCGACGAGGCCGATGCTGCAGAGCGTCAGGGCGGAACCGGTGCGCATGGCGACGCCGCTCACTTGTGGCCGCTAACGAAGGTCTGCAGTTCAGGCATCGCGGCCATGACGAGGTTGCCGGCGAACGCCAGGGCGGCGGGGTCGGTGGCGGCGAGGTTGTCGTCGGCGGTGTGCCACCACTGCTCGAACTTCGGATCGACGAATCCCTGTTGCCCGGCCTTCAGGCCCTGGTACTGCGGCGGGATGCGGCGGTCGAAGTCGATCAGCAGCACGCTGGGTACGCCGAAGCCGCGGAACGTCATGTGGTCGTCGGTGATGCCCCAGGGCTGGTTCTGACGCCGCCGCGCTTCGATCTCCTGCGGCGTCGGATACTGGTAGACGAGTTCGTCGGCGCCCATCGCCTTGGCGGCGTGGCCGAAGATGTCCTCCAGCTTGGCGTCGGAGTTGCCGTCGCGGTCGATCTTCCAGTTCTTGCTGCCGATCAGGTCCAGCAGCACGAACGCCTTGACGCGCGCCAGCTGCTTGGTCTCCGACAGCAGCTTGCAGAACTCCTTGCTGCCGAGCAGGGCGCGGTTGTCGTTCCACTGCCAGTCGAGCGACTCCTCGGCGTCGATCCAGTAGAGCCAGACGTTGACCTTCGGCTTGTGTTCGGGCTGCGTCAGCACGCGGGCCAGCTCCAGCAGCACGGCGGGGGCGCCGCCGCCGTCGATCGCGCCGACGAACGGGAAGTTGTGCGCGGCGTCGCTGTGGCCGTCGGCGAGCTTGGTGTCGTAGTGGGCGCCGAACATCAGGATCGGCCCCTTCGCCGGGTCCTCGCCGTCGATCTGCACCCAGAGATTGCGCACCAGCTTCTTCTCGGTCGGGTGCATCACCTCCTGTCGCTGCGGCGAGAGGCCCAGCTTGGTCAGTTCGCCGGTGATGTAGTCCGCTGCCTTGCCGAGCGCGTCGGAGCCGAATGGCCGCGGCCCGAAGCCGACCAGGTGCTGCAGGTGCGTGTTGGCGCGGCCGCCGTCGACCGGACCCTTGGGGCCGCCGCAGCCCGCGAGCAGCAGCAGCAAGGTGGCGAACGGCATCGCCGCCGCGAGGGGAAGCCTACGCATGGTTCCTGCGATCATGCCCGGCACGTTAGCACCGTTCGCCGCACGCGGTCAAAAGCCTCATGCCAAGGGCCGATGGCGTCGATAGCATGACGGGAGCGGAGCCGCCGGTTCGACCCTGGGCCGCCGGTTCGCGAGGCGTACGTCATGAGCGAACTCGATCTGCACGGACTGATCCGCGAATCCCTCGACCAGAAGCAGTACCAGGCCGAGCACTGGTCGGGCACCTTCCAGCAGTACCTGGAACTGGTGCAGCAGAACCCGCTGGTGATCCGCACGGCCCACCAGCGCCTCTACGACATGGTGCTCAGCCATGGCGTCGACGAGATCGAGATCGACAAGGAGAAGGTACAGCGCTTCCGCTTCTTCGGCGACGTGATCGAAGCCGGCAAGGACGCCGTGTTCGGGCTCGAGCGTTCGCTCGGCAACCTGATGGCGGTGTTCAAGGCCGCCGCGCACGGCTACGGCAGCGAGCGGCGTGTGCTGTTGCTGCACGGTCCGGTGGGCTCGTCGAAGTCGACGATCGTGCGCCTGCTGAAGAAGGGCCTCGAGGCCTACTCGCACACCAAGGAGGGCGCGCTCTACACGTTCTCGTGGCAGATCGACGGCGAGGTGATCCCGTCGCCGATGAACGAGGAGCCGCTGCTGCTGCTGCCGCCGGAGGTGCGCAACAAGGTGCTGCTGTCGCTGCAGAAGAAGGTGCGCACCTCGTACAAGTTGCGGCAGGACTTCGACCTGTCGCCGGTGTCGCGCTTCTACCTGGAGCTGCTGCAGAAGCGCTACGAGGGCGACTACAACAAGGTCCTCGAGCACGTCGTCGTCAAGCGGCTGCTGATCTCGGAGAAGGACCGCGTCGGCATCGGCACGTTCATGCCGAAGGACGAGAAGAACCAGGACTCGACCGAGCTGACCGGCGACATCAACTACCGCCGCATCGCCGAGCTCGGCACCGACAGCGACCCGCGCGCGTTCAACTTCGACGGCGAGTTCTGCGTCGCCAACCGCGGCATCGTCGAGTTCATCGAGGTGCTGAAGCTCGACGTGGCGTTCCTCTACGACCTGCTGACGGCGTCGCAGGAGCACAAGATCAAGCCGAAGAAGTTCGCGCAGACCGACATCGACGAGGTGATCATCGGGCACACCAACGAGCCCGAGTACAACCGGTTGCAGAGCAACGAACTGATGGAGGCGTTCCGCGACCGCACCATCAAGATCGACATCCCGTACAACCTGCGGCTCGAGAACGAGATCAAGATCTACGAGAAGGACTTCGGCAGGAAGCACGTGCCCGGCAAGCACATCGCCCCGCACACGCTCGAGATCGCGGCGATGTGGGCGATCCTGACCCGGCTCGAGGAGCCGAAGAAGGCCAACCTGTCGCTGCTGCAGAAGCTGAAGCTCTACAACGGCAAGTCGCTGCCCGGGTACACGCGCGACAACATCCGCGAGCTGCGCGACGAGGCGCATCGCGAGGGCATGGAGGGCATCTCGCCGCGCTACATCCAGGACAAGATCAGCAACGTGCTGGTGCGCGACCTGCCGTGCATCAATGCGTTCATGATCATGAACGAGCTCGAGGAAGGCCTCGACCACCACAGCCTGATCTCCGACCCCGAGACCAAGAAGCGCTACAAGGACCTGCTGCTGGTCGTGCGCGAGGAATACGAGGAGATCATCAAGAACGAGGTGCAGCGCGCCATCTCGGCCGACGAGGAGGCGATCGCGCGGCTGTGCGGCAACTACATCGACAACGTCAAGGCCTACACGCAGAACGAGAAGGTGAAGAACCCGTACACCGGTCGCGACGAGGAGCCGGACGAGCGGCTGATGCGCAGCATCGAGGAGAAGATCAACATCCCCGATTCGCGCAAGGACGACTTCCGCCGCGAGATCATGAACTACATCGGCGCGCTCGCCGTCGAGGGCCGCACGTTCAACTACAAGACCAACGAGCGGCTGCACCGGGCGCTCGAGCTGAAGCTGTTCGAGGACCAGAAGGACTCGATCAAGCTCACGAGCCTCGTGTCGACGGTCGTCGACAAGGACACGCAGGAGAAGATCGAGGTGGTCAAGGGTCGCCTGATGCGCGACTTCGGCTACGACGAGATCAGCGCCACGGACGTGCTGAACTACGTCGCCTCGATCTTCGCGCGCGGCGACACCAAGGGCGAGTGAGGCCCCAGTAGAGGATCACAGAGTGTCCGTTCGCCGGATCGACCAGGACCACACCCGGTTCCGCCAGATCGTGCGCGGCAAGATCAAGCGCGACCTGAAGCGCTTCGTCAGCTCCGGCGAACTGATCGGCAAGCAGGGCCAGCGCTACGTCACGATCCCGCTGCCGCAGATCACGCTGCCGAAGTTCCGCTTCGGCGACAACCAGAAGCAGGGGGTCAGCCAGGGCGAAGGCGCCAACGGCGAGCCGGTGCCCGGCCAGGACGGCGACGGTTCGGGGCAGGCCGGCGAGGAGCCGGGCAAGCACAGCATCGAGGTCGAGGTGCCGCTCGAGGACCTGGCGAAGATCCTCGGCGAGGAACTCGAACTGCCGAACATCGAGCCGCGCGGTCGCCGCAACCTGCGCACCGCCGCCGGTCGCTACACCGGCATCTCGCGCTCGGGGCCGATGTCGCTGCGGCACTTCAAGCGCACGTTCCGCGAGGCGCTGAAGCGGCAGATCGCGTCGGGCACCTACGACCCCGACGATCCGGTGGTGATCCCGCTCAAGGAGGACCACCGCTACCGCTACTTGTCGACGCGCGAAGAGCCGCAGGCGAGCGCCGCGATCGTCTACATGATGGACGTGTCCGGCTCGATGGGCCGCGAGCAGAAGGACATCGTGCGCATCGAGGCGTTCTGGATCGACACCTGGCTGCGGCATCAATACAAGAGCCTGCAGGTGCACTACATCGTGCACGACGCCGTCGCCCACGAGGTCGACCAGCACACGTTCTTCCACCTGCGCGAGAGCGGCGGCACGAAGATCAGCTCGGCTTATGAACTCTGCCTGCAGCTGGTGCGCGACAAGTACCCGGCGCAGGAATGGAACGTCTATCCGTTCCACTTCAGCGACGGCGACAACTGGAGCACGCGCGACACCGAGCATTGCGTCTCGCTGCTGAAGGACAGCCTGCTGCCGATGAGCAACCAGTTCTGCTACGGCCAGGTCAAGAGCGCGTACGGCAGCGGCCAGTTCAAGAAGGACCTCGACACGGCGTTTCGCGGCGACGACAAGGTCGTGACCACGGACATCCAGGACCGCGACGGCATCCTGCCTTCGATCAAGTCGTTCCTGGGCAAGGGCCGGTGAACCTGGCAGGTCAGGTCGGATCGGCCGCCTGAACTGTCGACTACTTCGCCGGTGCTGCGGGGCACTGCCTGCTCGGCGACGCGCGGATTGTCACTCTCACGTGACCGGTTCGCGGCCACATCGCGCGGCCAGCACGTGATCCGGGATGTGGTCCCGGCCTTCGTCGGGTGCCCGTCGCCGAGCTACGATTGCGCGAGCAGTTCCACTCCTGCCATGACCCAGCCCGACTCCGACCGTAGACGAGGTTCGCAGTCCCCAGGCATCGATGACGCGACCGTCGTGCCCTTCGCCGCGAACCAGGCAGCGTTGCGCGAAGGGTCTGGCATGCGCATCGGTCCCTACCAGCTGCTACAGCTGCTGGGCGAGGGTGGGTTCGGCTCGGTGTTCCTCGCCGAGCAGGAGAGGCCCGTGCGACGCAAGGTCGCGCTGAAGATCGTGAAGCTCGGCATGGACACGGGCCAGGTCGTCGCCCGCTTCGAGCAGGAGCGCCAGGCGCTGGCGATCCTCGACCATCCGCACATCGCGAAGGTCTTCGACGCGGGCGCGACCGACACGGGCCGCCCCTACTTCGTCATGGAGCTGTGCTCGGGCGAGCCCATCGACGCCTACTGCGACCGCAACAACCTCAGCATCGAAGACCGGCTCGGACTCTTCGCCCAGGTCTGCGCTGCGGTGCAGCATGCGCACCTGAGAGGCATCATCCACCGCGACATCAAGCCCGGCAACGTGCTGGTCAGCGCACAGGACGGAGAGCCGTGCGCCAAGGTCATCGACTTCGGCATCGCCAAGGCCACCGGGGGCGAGATGACCGAGCGCACGCTGTTCACGGAGCAGCAGCAGATGATCGGCACGCCGGAGTACATGAGCCCGGAGCAGGCCGAGGGCAGCCTCGACATCGACACGCGCACGGACGTCTATTCGCTCGGCGTGATGCTCTACCAGTTGCTGACCGGCAGCACCCCATTCCAGCTCAAGGAGCTGCGTGCGGCAGCCTACGGTGAGATCCAGCGCATCATCCGCGAAGTCGACCCGCCGCGGCCGAGCACGCGTTTGTCGAAGAGCGCCGCCACGCTCGCGCAGCTTGCCGCCAGGCGCCGCATCGAGCCTCGCCGGCTCGGCACGCTGGTCCGCGGCGAGCTCGATTGGATCGTGATGAAGGCACTCGAGAAGGATCGCCAACGTCGCTACGAGACGGCGAACGGTCTCGCGGAAGACGTCCAGCGCTACCTCTCGGGTCAGGCCGTGCTCGCGGCACCGCCGAGCCGGCTGTACCAGCTGCGCAAGTCCGTTCGACAGCATCGTGGCCTCGCCGCCGCCGTCGCGGCCGTCGCGGCAGCGCTGCTGGTGGGTGCGATCGCGTTCGCATGGCAGGCACAGGTCGCCGGCGAGCAGCGCGACCTCGCGGTCACCGCCCAGAAGGCCGAGCGCGAACGCGCCGAAGGCGAACAGGCCGCGAAGCAGAAGGCCGAGGCGCGTCTCGGCCAGATCGAGAAGGCCAACGAGATCCTTGGCGCCATCTTCAAGAGCCTCGACCCCAAGGCGATCGCGGTCGCCGGGCGGCCGCTGCAGGCGCTG
Organism: Planctomycetota bacterium; assembly: GCA_044230075.1. GTDB lineage: Bacteria > Planctomycetota > UBA1135 > UBA1135 > UBA2386 > JAEUHS01. Next base: position 14,292 of record JBGARS010000084.1, read on the forward strand.
CTCGCCGAGAAGCTCGAGGCGGCCGGCGCGCAGATCGAAGGCTCTGCCATCGGCGATCCGCTCGTCGTCGCCAACATGCAGAACACGCTCGCGGCGTCGCTGCTCGGGCTCGGCGAGGCCCGTCGCGCGATCCCGCTGTTCGAGCGGTCGCTCGTCACGCGGCAGGCGCAGCTGGGCACCGACCACGCGGACACGATCGACGTCACCAACAACCTCGCGGTCGCCTGGCTCGACGCGGGCCAGCCCGAACGGGCCCTGCCGCTGCTCGAGGCGGCGCAGCAGCTCCGGGAGGCGAGGTTCGGTCTGCACGACCCCAACACGCTCGCCGGCATGAAGAACCTGGCGGGCGCGTACTTCCAGACCGGGAACACCGACAAGGCCATGCCGATGATCGTGCGGGCGTTGGCCCTCATGCGGGCGGCGCTCGGGCCGGACGCCCCGGACACCCTGGCCTGCATGAACAGTGTCGCAGCTGCCCACGACGAAGCCGGTCGCCCCGATCTCGCGTTGCCGCTGTACGAGGAAGCCCACGCACGGCAGGGCACCATGCTCGGCCGCGACCATCCCGACACGCTGCAGACCGCGGCCAACCTGGCCGCCGCCTACGTGGCGGTCGGGCAGGTGGACCGGGCCGTGGCTCTGCTCGAGGACTGCATCCGCCGCGCCAGGGCCGCGCTCGGCGACACGCACCCCGTGACCCTCACGGCTCTCGCGCAGCTCGGCACCGCCCACTGGACCGCGCGCCGCCTGGACAGGTCCATCCCGCTGTTCGAAGAGGTCTTGCGGGGGCAGACAGGGCGACTCGGTCGCACCCACCCGACGACGCTCGGCACCGTCGCCAACCTGGGCATCAACTACGCAGCGGCAGGCCGCCCGAAGGAGGCGCTGCCGCTGCTCGAAGAGGCCTACGCCGCGAGCGCGCCGCACCCGGAACTCGGCTTCGTCTTCGGTCCGCTGATCGAAGCCTGCGTGGCGGCGGGCGAAGATGCCCGGGCAGCCGAGTTGTTCGAGGTGGCGCTCGCCCAAGCTCGCCGGGACCTGCCCGCCGACAGTCGGGTGCTGGCGACGTTGCTCGCGCGCCTGGGAGAGACCCGACTGAGTCTCCGGGAATGGGATCGAGCCGAGGTCGTGCTGCGGGAGTGCCTCGACATCCGCGGCAGGCAGGACGCAGACGCATGGTGGACCTGCAACGCCCAGTCGATGCTCGGCGGAGCCATGGCCGGTCAGGGCAGGTTCGCGGCAGCCGAGCCGCTGCTGCTGGCGGGCTTCGAGGGGATGTTGCGGCAGGTGGAGGCGATCCCGCCGGAGGCCAGGCCCCGGGTGACGGAAGCTGCGCGCCGTCTCGTGCGCCTCTACGCCGATTGGCACACCACGGAGCCCGGCAAGGGCCACGACGCAGAGGCGGCCGCCTGGCAGGCCAAGGTCGATGCGATGCCTGCCGTCGCCGACACCCCGCCGGCCGGTCAGAAGTGAGTGGGACCTTCCGGTGGTTCGGTCGCTTCGATGGGGACGCAGGCATCGACCGGGTGGCGTGACAATACCGGCTGCGCGTGCTTGCATGCGCGCACTGGAGGTTCGGCATGCCACGCAAGAGCGCAGCGAAGAAGACGGCCACCAAACAGGTGAGGGAGAAGGCGACGAACCATGCGACCCGCGGCCGTCCCCGCACCGCGTCGCAAGGCAGGGTCGCTCGGACCCTGCCCGGCGCCAAACGGGGCAAGGCCAGCGCAGCACCGCCAGCGCTCGGCGAAGCGCCGGTGCGCGCCTACATTCACCGCCTGCCGGCACGGCAGCGCGCGATCGCGCAGCGGTTCGATGCTCTGATCGAGGCGACGCTGCCAGGCATCCATCGCTGCATCAAGTGGGGCATGTCGTTCTATGGCACCGACGCCGGCTGGTTCGTGTCGTGTGGCGGCTTCGCCGACCACGTCAAGATCACGTTCCTGCACGGCACGAAGCTGATGCCGGTGCCGCCGGTCGGCACCGGCAAGTACACACGCGGCGTCGACGTCACGCGTGCCGCGGATCTCGACGCGCAGCAACTGGCAGCGTGGATCGTGCAGGCGTCGCGGTTCCCGGGCCTCGGCGCCCGCAAGCGGTGAGCGGCGCCTCGCCATTGCGCCGCCGCGCCGTATCCGGCGTTGCTCCCGCCGGGATCCGCCTTAGTCTCAGCAGCGAACAGCCGATGCTATCGGTGACTCCCCACAGGCGGACATGGGCAACCTGACCCCCGAACTCGCGGCGCTGCGCGACGAGACGCGCGATCTGGCGAAGAGCTACGGGCTCGACTTCTACGAGGTCATCTTCGAGCTGGTCGACCACGACGAGCTGAACATGATCGCCAGCTACGGCGGCTTCCCGACCCGCTACCCGCACTGGCGCTTCGGCATGGAGTACGAGCACCTCAGCAAGTCGTACGCGTACGGTCTGTCGAAGATCTACGAGCTGGTGATCAACAACGACCCCTGCTACGCGTACCTGATGCGCAGCAACGCGATCACCGAGCAGAAGCTGGTGATGGCGCACGTCTACGGCCACTGCGACTTCTTCAAGAACAACGCGTGGTTCGCGCACACCTCGCGCAAGATGATGGACGTGCTGGCGAACCACGGCGCGCGTATCCGCCGCTACATGGACCGCCACGGCCAGGAGGCCGTCGAGAACTTCATCGACGTGGTGCAGTCGCTCGACAACCTGATCGATCCGTACTCGCCGTACATCGATCGTGGCACCGAGCCGCGTGGCGACAACCGGCGGCGTGACTCCGAGGCCCCTTCGCGCGAAGTGCGCAAGATCGCGGCCAAGGACTACATGGACCGCTACATCAACCCGCCCGAGTTCCTGCGGCAGCAGCAGCAGCGGCTCGACAACGAGGACAAGCAGGCGCGGCAGTTCCCGGTGCGGCCCGCGCGCGACGTGCTGAAGTTCCTGCTCGACCATGCGCCGATAGACACCTGGCAGCAGGACGTGTTGGCGATGCTGCGCGAGGAGGCCTACTACTTCGCACCGCAGGGCATGACCAAGATCATGAACGAGGGCTGGGCCGTCTACTGGCACAGCAAGCTGATGACGCGGCACCTGTGTGACGCCAGCGAGGTCGTGCAGTACTGCGACACGCACAGCGGCACGCTGTCGACGCGGCCGGGACAGATCAATCCCTACAAGCTCGGCGTCGAGCTGTACCGGCACATCGAGGAGCGCTGGGATCTCGGCCGCTTCGGCGCCGAGTACCAGGCCTGCGACGACCCCGACCAGCGCCGGCGCTGGAACAGGCCGACCAACGAAGGGCGCAAGAAGATCTTCGAGGTGCGGGCGATCTACAACGACGTCACCTTCATCGACGAGTTCGTGACGCCGGAGTTCGCCGAGGAGCAGAAGATGTTCGTCTACGGGCAGGACCCGCAGACCGGGCAGCTGGTGATCGTCGACCGCGACTACCGCAAGGTGAAGGACCAGCTGCTGGCGGCGCTGACCAACTTCGGCAACCCGATCATCAAGGTCGTCGACGGCAACTACCGCAATCGCGGTGAGCTCTACCTCGTGCACGAGTGGGTCGGCGGCGATCTGCAGCTGGAACAGGCGCAGCTGACGCTGCAGGGCCTGCACCGGCTGTGGCGACGGCCCGTGCACATCGAGACCATCGAGGACGGCAAGGGCTGCCTGCTCAGCTACGACGGCGAGACGTCGACGAGCGCGGAGGTCGCGGCCAGCCATCCGGCGACCGGTCGGGTGGGAGCCGGCAAGGTCGATTCCGAGTGACGCCGCAGCCGACCATCGAACGGCTCTGGTACGGCTACCTGTTCGCGGTCGTCGTGGTCGCCACGGTCGCGACCGATGGCCACGTGCCGATGGCGGACCGGCTGTTCCACCTGGCGGTGCACGGCGGCGTGTTGGCGGCGGTGCTGGCCGTGCACCAGGTCGTGCGTCGGCGCGGCGCCGCGGCGGCGCGGTTCTGGCGCACGGCGTTGGCGATCGCCGGCCTGCCGATCGTGTTCTCGGCGATGGGCTGGCTGCTGCCGGCCGTGCACCCCGAGCCGTACGAGTTCCTCTGGTGCGAAGTCGACCGCGCCTGGTTCGGTGCGGACCTCGGCGTGTTGGTGCGGCACTGGATCACGCCGTGCATGGTCGAAGTGCTGCAACTCGCCTATGCGGGCTTCTACGCCGTGCCGATCCTCGCCGGCATCGGCGTGCTGCGACGCCGCGGCGGCGCGGCCTTCGATCGCGCCGTGCTGGCGCTGGTCGGCTGCTTCCTTGCCAGCTACCTGGGCTACCTGCTGGTGCCGACGCTGGGGCCGAAGGTCGTGCTGGCCTTCCCGACGCCGATCGAAGGCCTGTGGGCGGCCGGGCCGGTGCGCGCCTGGATCGACACCGCGGAACAGAACCAATGGGACTGCTTCCCCAGCGGGCACACGATGCTGACAGTCACGAGCCTCGTGCTCTTGTGGCGCTGGCACCGGCGCTGGTTCTGGTGGCTGTTGTTGCCCGGCTTGCTGTTGATCGCCAGCACGATGCTGCTGCGCTACCACTGGGCGATCGACGTGGTGTTCGGCGCGGCCGTCACGTGGCCGTGCCTGCGCATCTGCGACTGGCTGGCCGATCGCGACGGTTGGCCGCGCGTCACACCAGCGTGAAGTGCGCCCCGTCGGGGGTCTGCAGCAGCGGGTCGTCGGCGATCAGTTCGTGCAGGCAGTTCGCGAACGCGCTCAGCTCCGGCCGCGCCTGCAGGATCTCGTCGACCGACAGCGGCTGACCGGCACAACGCAGCGCCTGGCGCACGGTGCGCAGCAGCGACGAGCCGAGCCGCAGTTCGCGGCGGCAGACGACTTCACAGCCGAGCAGCTCGAACGATCCGTGCCGCCGCAGCAGGTCGGCGAGCAGGGTCGTCGACAACCAGTTGCCACCGAGGTCGGTGCCGTCGAGCACGTCCTTGGCCGTGGCGATCGACACCCGACCATCGTGCTGCTCGAGCTGATGCCCGACCAGGTTCAACAGTCGGCGCATGCGCTCGTCGTTGAACGGGTAGTTCGAGAGCAGGTCGATGCGGTCCGCAGCCGGGGTCACGAACAGCCGGTTCCAGCGCAGCAGGCGCCCGACCAGGCGACGGCGTGCGGGCGGTTGGTTGTGCAGGAACATGCTGGTGACGACGTCGCCAGCGGCGCGGCGGAAGTCGGCCAGCAGTTGCTCCAGCACCCGCGATTGCTGGTGGGTGGCCGGGCAGACCTCACCGCGGCCCAGCAGTCGCACGCGCGGATCGACCGCGAGCCGATCGAGCACGAGGCAGACCTGGCGTTCGCTGGCGTGCTCCTCGCTCAGCAACACCGCCACGCGCTGGCGTTCGCCGGTGCTGCAGACCCGTCTCGCCACGCGGTCGACCAGCGGTGCCACGGCCTCGAGCTCCTCCAGGTGCCAGCGGCGCAACGACCACAGCGTCGGCCCGAGCAGCACGAACGCCGGGTTGCTGCGCAGGCGCTGTTCGATGCGGCGCCGCGAAGCGCGGCGGAAGCGATCGCGGAACGCGTAGACCAGCTCGTCGAGCTGGGTCGGGCGACCGAGGTCCAGCAACAGGTCGACGAGCCGCGTCGACGCGGAGCGTGGGTCGGGCACGATGACGTCGGTGCCTTCGCCATCGGCCTCGATCTCGACGCGCAGTTCGACCCGCAGCAGGTGCACCAGGAGGCCGCGCGGCACGGACACCTGCTCTGCGGCCAGTTCCTGCTCCAGCGTCGTCACCGACAGCGGCAGCCGCTGTGGCGGCACGAGCATGGGCAGCTGGCGCAGCAGCCGGCGCAGCGTGCGCGGCGCCGTGCCGCAGAGGATCTCGCGGTGCAGCACGAACTCGCGCGGGAAGAAGAACGACACCAGGCGCGCGCCGAGCAGCGGGTCGTTGCTGCCGTTGGCAACCAGCTGCAGCAGCGAGCCGTCGCTGGTCGACCCGGCTGGCAACAGGCCGTGGCCGGCGGCGATGTCGCGGCCGACTTCGTAGCGCAGTCGGCCGAGCAGGGCCGATGCCGTCTGGTGCACCCGCGCGCGCGCCTGCTCCGTGCGGTCCTCGAGCGCCTGCAGAGACATCGTGCGCTGGTGTGCCGCGTCGAGACGGGACACCGGCGGCGCGTCGAGGCCGATCAGCTCGGCGACCAGGCAGCGTTCGTCCTCGTCGAGGCAGCCGAGCAGTTCGTCGCGCAGATCGCGGTAGGCGTCGGCGGTTGCGATCGGGTCGCAGGTCGCGAGGCCCTCGCGCAGCAGCCGGCCGAGCGAACGCTGCAGCGCCTCGGCGTCGTCCGCTGCGAGCCAGCCGTTGGGGCCGAACGTGCGGGCCGGCAGCGCCAGCAGGTCGCCTGTGGTCTGCACGTCGTGTTGCTGCAGTGCGGCGGCCAGCGCCGCGGGCAACACCAGCCGCCCGATCGGCACCTGCAGCAAGCCGGCGGGCAGCAGGCGTGCTGCGGCCGGCAACGACGGCGTGCGCCGCCGGGGCTTGCTGGAGTCGGTCATGGGTGTTCGGGCCGGATGGAACGGTAGGCGCGTGGCGTCTGCCGCCGCTGCTGCGCCAGTTGCAGGATCGGCGCGGGCACGAACGGCGCCAGGTTGCCGGCCGGCACGCCGCCGGCGAGCAAGGCCTCGCTCGCACACAGCTTCACGCGTGGGCAGCCGGTCGACTCGACCAGGTCCTGCAGGGCCGGCAACGTGTCCGCCGCCGGCAGCAGGGCGAGCAGTTCGGCGGCGCGCAGTTGGCGGCCATCGTCACTGCCGACGAACATCGGCAGCCGTTCGGTCAGCATCGCCGTCGAGGCAGAGCACAGGCCGCGCCGCAGCAGGCGTGCCTGGTCGTCGCGGTCGGCGGCGAGGTAGGTCGGCAGCAGCTGATCGAGCAGCACGGGATCCTGCAGACGCACGGCGGCGTCGAGCAGCGGTGCGGCGATGGTCCTGTGCTGCTGCAGCGCGGTCGCCAGAGCATCGCCCAGCACCGTGCGTTCGCTGCCGGTGAGGTTCAGTGTCGGCAGCACGGCCAGGGCGTGGGCGGCGTCGCTGGCGACACGTGGATCCGCACTCTGCAGCTGGACGGTCAGCAGGTGGGTGCGCGCCGCATCGTTGCCGGCCAAGAGCAGGTTCCGCACCGCCAGCACCAGTTCCGGATCGTCGGCGAGCACGCCCCGCGAGCCGCCGAACGGATGCAGCAGCGCACCGGTGCGGCGCAGGAACAGCAGGCACTGCTGCCCGGGCTGCAGCGCGAACAGGCTGCGGCCGCAGCAGGCGCCGGCCGGTTCCAGCACTTCGAAGGTGGCGCCGAGCGTGCCCTTGAGCACCTCGTCTTGGTGGAACGACAGGCGATGCCATTCCGGCGACGGGTCCGTCGCGGCCAGCACGGTGGCGCGGACCACGACGGTTGCCTGCTGGCAGCCGGCGAGCAGCGTGGTGGCCGGATCCTGCGCGGCCGCCGGAGCGAGCAGCGCGAGACAGATGGCGGCATGGTGGACTGGTTTCATCGGAGCAGAACCCTCTGGCGCAGGTAGGCCAGGTCGATGTCGCGGAACTGGTAGTCGAGGGAGGTCATCGCCTCGTAGCCGACCGAGGCAGCCATGACCTCGGCGGCCCCGGAGTAGGTGTCGTGCAGCGACGAGTCGCCGAACAGGCCGCTGGGCGCCACGCCGGGCGCCACCAGGCCGACCGAGTGACCGATCTCGTGGGCGAGGATGATGCCGATCACCACGGCCCAGTCGTCGGCCGCATCCATGATCGTGTTCCAGCGCGCGCGCTGGGACGTGTTCGCGTTGGCGTAGTCGAACCCGGGTGCCAGCACCGTGGCGTCGAGCGCATGCGCACCGGCCGGCACGCCGCCCATGTTCGGGCACAGCGGCCGGAAGCGCTGCGCGAACGCGGTCTGGAACCCCGGCCACACCTGCTCGTGGATGCGGCACTGGTAGAGCCACATCTCGGACGGGAACACGCCGAGGCCCGGGCTGGTCGACGTGTTGCGCTCGCTGGGGTTGCCGTTGCGGTAGTCGTAGTAGGCGCGCCCCAGGATGCCGGTGCTCTCGGCGCCGTAGCCGCGCGTGCGATCGCCTTCGGGGTCGTAGCCGCCGAGCGCCATCTGCGTGTGCGGCACCGCGATCGGTTGCCGCCGCGCGAACCGCAGGCCGACCGACGCGGAGTCGATCGGTTCGCCGCGTGGACCGCGGCCGTAGAGGTGGTTGCTCTGGGCGATGATGCCGTCGAGCACCAGGGCGCGCATGCGGCTGTTGGTGCCATTCGGGTCGCCGGTGGTCATCAGCCCGAGGCGCAGCAGGTCCTGGTCGAAGTCGGCCGTGCCGTCGTTGTCGCGGTCGAGATCGCTGCGCACCCAGATCACCTGCGTGCGCTCGAACGGCAGCAGGTTGCCGTCCAGGGCCGCGACCGTGAACGCCATCGAGCTCGAGGTGCCGACGTTGCCCGACAGGTCGCGCGCCTGCACGGTCATGGTCCAGTTGCCGGGCGTCAACGGCGACGCGGCCGGCACCCGGACCGCGAACGAGCCGTAGCTGATCACGGCCTCGCCGCGCAGCGTCGCCCCGCCCGGTGCGCTGCCGGTGCCGGTGAACAGCACGTCGACCGAACCCATGTCGACCCACTGGTTGCCGGTGTCCGTCGTCGTGACGTCGATCGTGAACCCGGACGGCGGCAGCAGCAGGCCCGCCGAGCGCACGGTCGGGATGCCGTTCACCGTCGCGGCCACCGTCGGTGGCGTGCCGTCGTTCGCGGTGCCGGTGCGGAAGCGGGCGTTCTGGTCGTGCGGGAACCAGTTGCCGCTGGCGCGCCGGGCGCCGGCACTGCCGCCGACCACCTGCGTGCGGTAGTAGGTCAGCGCCGAGAAGCCGGTGGTCGGCGTGAACGTGGCCACGCGCCCGTTGGCGCCGAGCACGAGCTCACCTTGGATCGGCAGCCAGGCATCGTCGCAGACGCGCACCGTGGTGCCGTTCACGGTCGCCGGTTCCATCGGCGCGTCGAACACGAACGTCACGTGCGACGACGGGGCCACGCCCGCGGCGCCGTCCGGCGGCAGCTGCAGCACACGCGGCAGGCCGGCGTCGATCGAGGTCGTGAACGACACCTGCAGGTCGGCACCCAGCACGTTGCCGGCCAGGTCGCGCAGGCCGGCATGGCCGCCGCGCAGGTTGACCACGCAGACCGTGTTGGTCGGCAGCAGCAGCACCGGTGTGACGCGGATCGAGGCGGCGGTCGGCTGTTCGACGACCGCGACCCACGGCGCGCCGCCGACGGTCAGCGTCACCGTGCCCGTGTCGATCCACTGCGCGTCGAGGTCCTCGCCGAACGTCAGCGTGGCGATCGCGGTGCCCGGCACGCGCGTCTCGCCGTTCCCGGGTGTGCTGCTGGCGAGGGCCGGCGGCGTGCTGTCGCTGCCGGTGGTGAAGTTCATGGCCTGCGTCGCCTGCAGCGTATTGCCGCTGACGTCGGTCGCGGCGGCACCGCCGAGCAGGAAGGCCAACGTGTAGCCACGCCCGGGCTGCAGCGACGACAGCGGGCGCACCCGCAACGTGCGTTGGTCGGGACTGCTCTCGATCGCGAACGGGACCACGCTGCCGAACTGGTCCTGGAACAGCAGCGACGCCGCCTCGACCGTCGCCGGGTCCATCGACTCGTCGAAGGTGAACGTCGGCTGCACGTTCGGCGAGACGTTGCTGCGGCCGGACGGCGGCCAGGCGCTGAGCACACGCGGCTGCACGACGTCGGCGGCGGTGCGGAAGTGGATCGTCGTGGTCGCGGTCAGCGTGTTGCCGGCGCGGTCGGTCAGGCCGCCGTTGGTGATCAGCGCGAAGCGACGCTCGCCCGGCAGGTCGGCGTCCGGATCGAGCGTGACCGTGGCGCCGGCGACCACGTAGCTGGCGCCGTAGCGGAAGCCGAAGGTGTCGATCAGCTGGAAGCTGGTCGTGGTGGCCGAGGTCGGCGCGATCGCCTCGCTGAACGTCGCCGTGAAGGTGCGGGTGCGGCTCTGGCCGGTGCTCTCGTCGACGACGTCGAAGCCGACCAGATGCGGCCGCGTGGTGTCCAGGGTGCGGAAGCCGAACGACTGCGTGACGTCGAGGATGCGGCCGGTCTCGTCGCAGGTCAGCGCCGACAGCTGGAACACGTAGTCGGTCTCGAGCCGCAGCGGTGCCTGCGGCTGGAAGCGCACGCGCCCGTTGCCGCCGCGCGAGAACGTGCCGGGCACGTTGTCGGTCGTGCCGGTCACCCGCAGCCAGGTGTCTTCGTCGGCGAAGCTCTCGAGGGCCATCGGCGCGTCGAACTCGAGCGTGATCGCGGCATCGACCGCCACCTGCACCGCCTGGTCGGCGGGC
>JBGARS010000085.1:0-24370 GCA_044230075.1 Planctomycetota bacterium
GCACCCACTTCTTCGCCACGTACCACGCACTCGGCGGCCCCGCCTCGACCGGCCGATGCGCCAACACCCGCTCCACCTCGCGCCCGAGATCCCTGACCGTCAGGTACCGTTGCTGCCGATCCCGCGCGAGCGCCTTCATCGTCACCCAGTCGAGATCGCCGCGCACGCTGCTCTGCAGCCGCGCCGGGGACGTCGCGCGCTCGGCGGCGGTCGACGACAGCTGTTCCCCCATCGCCGACAACCTGGTGCTCGGCTTCGGCGGTTCGTGCTCGCGCAGGAACGTGCCGAACCAGGCGAGCCCGCGCTGCTTCAGGTCCTCGAGGTCGAGCGGCAGCTCACCGGTCAGCAGTTCGTAGAGCACGGCACCGAGCGAGTACACATCCGTACGAGTGTCGAGGTCGCCTTCGGTGCGCGTCGCCTGCTCCGGGCTCATGTAGGCGAACGTGCCCACTACCTGCTGCACGGCCTCGTGCAAGGTCGCTCTGATCTGCAGCGGATCGACCGGCTGGGCGAGACCGAAGTCGATGATCTTCGCGACCGGGCGGCCGTCGACCTCGCGCACGAGGATGTTGCCCGGCTTCAGGTCGCGGTGCAGGATGCCCTTGATGTGCGCGTGCTGCACACCGTCGCAGATCTGCACGAACAGCCGCAACCGCTGTTCGACCGACAGGCGATGTTCGCGGCAGTAGTCGGTCAGCGGCTGGCCCGGCACGAACTCCATCGCGAACCACGACTGGCCGTTCGCCGAGCCGGCGTCGAGCAGGCGCGCGATGTTCGGATGGTCCATGCGCGCCAGCGCGTCCTGCTCCATCGCGAAGCGCGCCCGGTAGGTGCGATCGAGGCGGTCGGTGCGGATCACCTTCAGCGCGACGCGTTGCGCCACCGGCTCACGCCGTTCGGCGAGGTAGACGACGCCCATGCCGCCCTCGCCGATGTGTTCGAGCAGGCGGAACGGCCCGACGAACTGTGGCTTCTCGTAACCACGCTCCTGGTCACCGGCCGACTCCGTCCGCTCGTCCACCATGGCCGGGAGAATAGCGCGCGGCCGCCAGCACGGCGTCCAGATGCAACTCATCGCCGCCGGCCCGATCCAACTGCATGTGCAGCAGCCGTCCGGTGCCGGCGAACACCAGCACCCCACCCTGCTGCCATGCGTCACCGAGCACCTGGCTCTGGCGGAAGCCAGCCCGCAGCGCGCGCCAGGCGTTCTGCAGCAACCGCCAATGCAGCGTCGCCCACAGCGACCGCCGCATGCCCGCCGCCTGGAACGTGCGCCGCGCCACGTCACTGAGCACCGGGTGCGGGCCCGCATGCTGCTGCGCGAAGTCGGCCGCCATCGCCGGCGTGCCGGTGCTGACGAACACGAGCCGAGCGCAGTTCGCCGCCAGTTCGTCGTCGAGGCCACGCAACTGCGCGGCCCGCTCGCGACAGAACAGTCAACCGAAGTGGCGCAGGAACACCACCACGGTCGCCGCCGGTCCGAGCTGCGCGCGCAGCGTCGTCTCGGCGCCCGCCATCGTGCGCAAGGGCACATCGAGCACGGCATCGGCCATGCCGGCACCATAGCCGCTGCGCCTGTCACTCGCCGATCGTGAACTGCAGCGCGTTCGACAGCACGAAGTCCGGCAGGATCGGGCAGCTGCTGGGTGCCAGCAGCAGCCACTGCGCCCAGAACGTCACCCCCAGGTAGCTGAGGTCGCACGGCAGCGGCAGCGGGTGCGGCCCGGCGCCCGTCATCACGATGTCGAGGTTCGGCACCAGCGTGCAGGCGCCGCACGGCAACGAGATGTTGGACAGCCCCACGATCACGGCCAGCACGGGCGCGGTCGGTGCCGACAGCGTCAACGCGAACGTCGTCTCGCCCAGCACGGGCATGCCGGAATAGGACGGCACGGTGCCGCCGCCACCGCCACCAGCAGGGGCGCAACCCCCGCCCACGTTCGCCACCGCACCGCTGCCGCGCGCTTCGAAGCGGCAGCCGCGGATCGTGCCGTTCGACCAGGCGATCAGCAGTTCGTCGCTGGCGGTGTCGCCGCTGCTGTAGCGCGAGGCGATCGCCGGCTCGACCTGGTCGGCGCCGGTGGTCTCGACGGACCACACGGTGCCGCAGGTCGCGCAGGTCACGGGCTCGAGGCTCCGGGCCAGCACCCGCGCCGGCGACACGGCGTCGAACTGGTCGCGCCACGCGATCACGAAGCGGTCCTTCGCGAACGCGAGCGCCGGAGCACTCTGTGAGTAGGACGCAGCCGAGAGGCCGTTCACGCTGCCGAGACCGAGCAGGGCGCTGCCGCACGTGCCGGTGATCGTGACCATCCTGGCCTGCAGGTCCACCAAACCGCCGCTCGTGTGCCGCCAGGCCACCAGGAAGTTCGCGCCGTCGGCGGTGGCCGACACCGGCTCGTCGACATCGTCACCAGGCGGCGGCACGAACAGCACCGACGGCGCGGCGCACCAGACGGCGGACGAACCGATGGCGCCACCGCCGATCGTGTGCCCAGGCGCGCTGCCTGCTTGCCAGGCCACCAGCCATTGCAGCGACGGGCCGCCGTGGTCCGTGATCGATGCTGCCCAGCCGCCACTGAGGCCGAGGTTGGTGGCCGACGCTGCGGTGGCGATCGGGTCGCCGGTCGGCGGCACATGCACGATGCGGGTCATGATCTCCCCCGCCAGCCCCGCGAACACCACCAGCGCCGTCTGCGCGGTGCTGACCGGCCGCGAGTCGCCGCCGACGATCGCATGGCCGATGTACCCGGCGACAGCGACCGCGCTGTCGATCAGCACCGCGCTCGAGACCGCGCCGGAACTGGCGGTGACGGCCAGCGCCTTCACCGTCGAACTGGTCAGCGCGCCAATGGTCTTGGTCGCGAACACGACGACGAAGCGGTTGCTGCCGTCGATGTTCGCCACCGCCTGCCGGGTCAGCGTGCCGTAGCCGAGGAACACCTGGCCGCCGACCAGCGCACCCGACGTGCCGACGAGTTGGCAGCGCATCTCCGGGTCGCCCGACGCCAGGGTCACGTTCCAGACGACCAGGTAGCGCGCCGACGTCGCATCGAACGCCACACTCGGATGGATGTCGTTGCCGTTGGCGCCGTTGCCGATCAGGAACGCCGTGCCGATCAGCGGGTCGAGCACGATCGGGTAGCACGCGTTGTCGACGAACGCGGCCGGCAGCACCCATTCGACGTGGTCGGCGCCGGCACGGATCGAGCCGCGCACCGTCGCACCGTTCGCGTCGATGCCGGTCACCGCACCGAACGTCACGCCGCCGCCACCCGCGCGTGCGTAGCGCACGCCGTCGTCGCTCACCGCGGCCAGCGGCAGGTCCGTCGTGATCGCGCCGCACACGACGAGGTCGCCGCGGCCGGCCGGGCGTTCGGCGAACACGAAGCCCTGCTCGATGCCATCGGCGCGCGCGTCGTAGATCTCGGTCAGCTGCGGGCCGTGCTGGTACGACACGTGGTCGCCGGCGACCGTCGGTGCGGTCCCTTCGCCGCGCGTCCAGACGTCGACGGAACCGCGCCGCACCGAGGCCAGCGTGAAACGCACCGGTTCGGCCGCCTTGCCGGAGAGCGGCAGGAACTCGATGCCGCGGCCATCGAACCTCGCCGAGTAGCCGGGCCCACCGGCGCGCACCTCCCCGTCGTGTTGCGACACGCCGTACGAGGCGCGCACGGCGTCGGCGCCTTGCGCCAGGACCACGGCGGACAGGGTGAGCGAACAGACCAGCAGGGCAGCGGTGGGGTTCATGACGGCACGGGGGGAGCAGGGTTCGGCGTCCCTGAGGACAGCGAAGTGCCGGCCCGTACCGTTCGCGGAAACCCGCCCGCGCGCCTACTCGCCGATCGTGAACTTCAGCGCGTTGGACAGCGCGAAGTCCGGCAGGATCGGGCAGCCGCCCGGCGCGAACAGCAACCACTGGGTGTAGAACTGCACGCCGAGGTAGGAGACGTCGCACGGCAGCAACAGCGGGTTGGGATTCGCGCCGGACGCGACGATGTCGAGCGCCGGTACCAGCGTGCACGGCCCGCACGGCAGCGAGATGTTCGACAGCCCGATCAGGAGCGCCAGCACCGGCGCGCTCGGGTTCTGCAACACCAGCTGGAAGTCCGAGCTGCCGATCACGGGCGCGCCGAGGTAGGACGCCACATTGTTGCCGGCCGGGGCACCGCACGCACCACCGAGGTCCGCCACCGTTCCATTGCCGCGCGCCTCGAAGCGGCGCCCGCGGACCGCCGAGTTCGACCACACGACCAGCGCTTCGTCGTTCGCGGCACCGCCGCTCCACTTCGCGGCGATGGCCGGCTGGTGCAGACCGAGCAGCGTGTTGTCCACCGACCACTCGGAACCACAGGCGACGCAACCGTCGGGGTCCAGACCCTTGGCGTAGACGCGCGGCACACCACCGAACAGGAACGAACGGCGCCACGCGATCACGTACTTGTCCTTGGCGAACTCGAGCGCCGGCTGGCTGTCGAGCCCGGCCGACAGCGGGTCGTGAACGGCGCCGAGCGCCATCGAGCCGCTGCCGCAGGTGCCGCTCCAGGTCATGGTGCGCAGCAGGATGCCGGCCGAAGCGGCGTCCTCCCAGGCAACCGCGAAGTGCGCACCGGTGCTCGTCGCCACCGCGGGGTTGTGCACCAGCGTGCTCCCCGACGCGATCAGGATCGGGGAACCACAGAGCGCGCCGGTGGCCGCCACGATCTGTCCCCGCACGATGGTGGCACCACCAGTGCCGGGGCCTTCCGTGTAGGCGACGAGCCAACGACCGGCAGCGCCCGCGTGCGAACTGATCGCGATCTCACCGAGCGAGGTCGTCGTCGAGGCAATCTCCTGTCCCAGGCCCAGCGACGGCGAGCCCGACGCGGGCACGTGAAGGATGTAGCTGACGACGTACTGGACGGGGAACGGGAGGGCCGGGGCCTTCCGCAGCACGACGAGTGCATCCTGCGTGGCGCCAACGCCGCTGCTCTGGCTGCCGCCAATCGCGAGTTGCGTCGCACCACCGACCATCAGGCCCGGGATCTCGATGATCACGGCGGCCGACATGGATCCGGTGGCCGCCAACACCGAGCGCGCGCACACCGAGGTGTCGGTCGAGGGCGGGCTCGCCACCGACAGGTGGCGCCGGTAGGCCACGATCCACCGACCCGTCGCGTGCACGTTCGCCACGACGGGACGAACGGTCGCATCGCCGCCGGCCTCGATCACGAACGAGCTGCCTTGCAGCACACCCGACCCGTTCAGGATCTGGCCGCGGATCTCCGCATCGGTGGCGCTCAGCGCCACGTTCCAGACGACGAGGTAGCGATCCGATCCGGCGTCGTAGGCCACGCTCGGCAGCTCGTCGTCGCTGCCGGCGATGTTGCCGATCGAGATCGCGGTGCCGATCAGCGGGTCGAGCACCAGCGGGTACGCGGCACCATCGACGAACGCGGCCGGCAGCACCCATTCGACCTGGTCGGCGTTGGCACGGATCGAGCCGCGCACACTCGCACCGTTCGCGTCGATGCCGGTCACCGCGCCGAACGTCACGCCGACACCGCCCGCGTTCTCGTAGCGCACACCGTCGTCGCTCACCGCGGCCAACGGCAGCCCGGTCGTGATCTTGCCGCACACGACGAGATCGCCGCTGCCTGCCGGGCGCCCGGCGAACACGAAGCTCTGCTCGATGCCGTCGACCCTCGCGTCGTAGACCTCGGTCAGCTGCGAACCGTGCCGGTAGCACACGCGGTTGCCGGCGACGGTCGGTGCCGTCCCTTCGCCGCGCGTCCAGACGTCGACCGCCCCGCGCCGCACCGAGGCCAGCGTGAAGCGCACCGGTTCGGCCGCCGCACCGAGCAGCGGCAGGTACTCGATGCCGTGCTCATCGAAGCTCGCCGAGTAGCCGGGCCCGCCGGCGCGCACCCCCCCGTCGTGTTGCGACACGCCGTACGAGGCGCGCACGGCGTCGGCGTCTTGCGCCGACACCATCGTGGACAGGGTGAGGGAACAGACCAGCAGGGCAGCGGTGTTGTTCATGACGGCACGGCGGGGAACTCGATGTCCTTGAAGACAGCGAACTGCCCGCCCGTTCCGTTCGCGGAAACCCGCCGGCGCGCCTACTCGCCGATCGTGAACTTCAACGCGTTCGACAGCGCGAAGTCGGGCAGGATCGAGCAGCCGCCCGGCGCGAACAACAACCACTGGGCATAGAAGTCGACGCCGAGGTAGCCGAGGTCGCACGGGATCGGCAGCGGATTCGGCGTGACGCCGGCGGCGACGATGTCGAGCGCCGGCACCAGCGTGCACGGGCCGCACGGGATCGACACGTTCGACAGCCCGATCACCAGCGCCAGCACCGGCAGCGTCGGGCTCGCCAGCGCCAGTTCGAAGTCGAGGTTGCCGAGCACCGCGTCGCCGTTGTAGGTCGCGAAGTTGTCGAAGCCCGAACTGCCGCAGCCGCCGCCCATCGAGGTCACGACGTCGTTGCCGGTCGCCTCGAAGCGGCGGCCGCGCACCGAGTCGTTCGACCACACGACGAGCGCTTCGTCGCTCGCGGTTTCACCAGCGCCGTAGCGGGACGCGATCGCCGGTGCGTAGAGACCCAGCAGGGTGTTCTCGACCGACCATTCGGCGCCACAGGAGGCGCAGTTCACCGGATCGAGGCCTTTGACGAACACCCGCGGCGTCGCGCCGGGACTCGATTCGCGCACCCAGGCCAACAGGAACTTGCTCTTCGCGAACGCGACCGCTGGCGACGAGTGCCGACCGGACGCCGCAACCGGCGCGAACAGTGGCCCCGCGGCCAGGCTGCCGCCACCACATGCACCCGACCAGGTCACGACCTTGGCCTGCAGTTCGTCGACGCCGACGGTCCCGGTGTGCCAGGCGACGAGGAACTTCGTGCCGTCCGCGGCCGCGCACACCGGATCGGACAACCCGTCGCCGACGGCAGACGTGTGCAGCACGACCGCCGGCGCACACAGCGAACCCGTGGTGCCGACCATGCCGGCGTAGATGTGATGCGGCGACGAGGAGACGAAGGTGTCCTTCCACGTCACCAGCCACCGCAGCGGATTGCCGCCGTGTGCCGTCACCGACGGGGTTTCGCCGTCCGTGGCGATCGTCGCGTTGGAGCCTGGTGTGAGGAACGGATCGCCGGTTGCTGGCACATGCACCACGCACGTCCTCACTTCTGGGTTGCCGACTCCAATCCGCTCGTAGACGACCAGTGCACTGTCCGCGGTGACCAGGGTGCGCGAATCGCCGCCCACCACGGCGCTTTCGACGCGCACGCCGGAACCGCTGCCGTGCGTCTCGACGAAGACAACGTTGGAGGTGGCGCCGGTGGTCGCGTTGACCGCGACGACGCGCACCGTACTCGTGTACGGACCCGATATGTAGGCGGTGCTGAACGTGACCAGGAAGCGGTTGGTGCCATTGATGTTCGCCACGGCCTGCCGCGTCAGGTTGCCGTAGGCGATCAGGAACGCCGATCCCAATGCCGTGCCGTTCGCCGCGACGAACCGGCCGTGGATCTCCGGTTGGCTCACGCCCGACTGGTTCCACACGACCAGGTAGCGACCCGTGGCGTCGTCGAAGGCGACCGACGGCTGATGGTCGTCGCCGTCGGCACTGTCGCCGATGCCGATCGCGCTGCCGATCAGCGGATCGAGCACCAGCGGGTAGGCGCAACGGTCGACGAACGCGGCGGGCAGCACCCATTCGACGTGGTCGCCGACGACGCGGATCGAGCCGCGCACCGTGGCGCCGTTGCCGTCGACGCCGGTCACCGCGCCGAACGTGACGCCGCCGACGCCTTCGCGTTCGTAGCGCACGCCGTCGTCGGTGGCCGAAGCCAGCGCCAACTCGGTCGTGATCACGCCGCACACGACGAGGTCCCCCGTTCCCGCGGGCTTCTGCGCGAACACGAAGCTCTGCTCGATGCCATCGACGCGCGCCTCGTAGAGTTCGGTCAGCTGCGGGCCGTGCCGGTAGCTGACGCGGTTGCCGGCAGCGGTCGGCGCCAGCTCTTCACCGCGGGTCCAGACATCGACCGAGCCGCGCCGCACCGAGGCCAGCGTGAAGCGCACCGACTCGGCCGCCGCGCCGAGCAGCGGCGCGAACGCGACCCCATGTCCGTCGAACCGGGCCGCATAGTCGGGCCCACCCGCGCAGAGTTCGCCGTCGACGGTCGCCACCCGGAACGGTGCGGGCGGCACGCTCGCACCCTGGGCGGTCAGGAGGGAAGCGGTCAGGAACGCGAGTGTGAGCCCGACCAACGCAGTGTCATGGCGCATGAGTACCTCTGCGCTCTGCAGCGGGCCGGCGCTGCTTCACGTTTGCGGAATGACGAGAAACGGTCGGCCTTGCTAGACTGCCGCTCCCGTCCTCCCCGCTGCCGGAGACCCATGACCGTCCCCCACGATCCCCCGCGCGGTGTCTCGCGCCGTTCGTTCCTCAAGGGCTCCGCGATCGCCGGCATCGCCACGACCGGCATCACCGCGGCCGCCACCGCGCCGCGCGAGGCGCAGAGCTTCGGCCCCGGCGAGCACGAGATCGCGCTGCTGGTCAACGGCAAGCAGCGCAAGGTGACCGTCGAGACACGCACGACGCTGCTCGACGCGCTGCGCAACCGGCTCGATCTCACCGGCGCCAAGCAGATCTGCGACCGCGGCTCGTGCGGCGGCTGCACGGTGCTGCTCGACGGCCAGCCGGTGAACAGCTGCCTGCTCCTTGCCATGGACGCCATCGGCCACGAAGTCACCACGGTCGAGAGCCTCAGCGACGGCGACACGCCGCACCCGCTGGTGCAGTCGTTCGTGCACTGCGACGCGCTGCAGTGCGGCTACTGCACGCCGGGCATGGTGATGAGTTCGCTGGCCTGCCTGCAGCAGCGCGGCCAGCCGACGCGCGAGCAGATGCAGCGCGACCTGTCGGGCAACCTGTGCCGCTGCGGCACCTACGGCCGCGTCTTCGCCGCCATCGACCGCACCGCGCAGGGAGGTGGCAAGTGACCGCCCGCGAACCGCGCGACGAAGTGCAGATCACGGTCGGCTACCGCGGCCTTCCCGGCCAGCCCGACCGGCTCGAACAGCGCACCGTGCAGACCAGCGACGGCGATGCACCGCCGTGGGATGCGAATTCGAAGCTGAGCGCGGTCGGCAGCGACCACAGCCGCGTCGACGGCATCGCCAAGGCCACCGGCCGGGCGAAGTACACCTCCGACGTCACGTTCCCCGGCCTGTTGCAGGCGATGATCCTGCGCAGCCCGGTCGCGCGCGGCAAGCTGACCGGGCTCGAGCTCGACGCGGCCGGCAAGTTGCCAGGCATCGCCGCGGTGATCCCGCTGAAGAAGGTCGGCAACCGCGTGCGCTTCGTCGGCGACGCGATCGCCGCGGTCGCCGGCACCGACCTGCACCGCGTGCGCGACGCCATCGAAGCGATCCGCGCCGAGTACGAGATCGAGCCGCACACGGTCGACTACCTGCAGACCGCCGAGGCGCCGCTGCTCTCGGAGAACGGCGAGATCAGCGACGCATGGCCCGAGTCCACCGCGATCGAAACAGCGCTCGGCGCGGCCGCGATCACGCACAGCGGCACCTACCGCACCGAGGTGCAGACGCACAGCTCGCTGGAGACGCACGGCGCCACCGCGTTGTGGACCGGCAACGACCTCGAGGTCTTCTGCAGCACGCAGTCGACGTTCGGCGTGCGCGGCGAACTGGCGCAGGCGCTGCAGGCTCGCGGCATCGACACCGGCTCGGTGACCGTGCACGCGGAGTTCGTCGGCGGCGGCTTCGGCAGCAAGTTCAGCGCCGGCGTCGAAGGCCTCGCCTGCTGCCTGCTCGCGCACGCCGCGAAGGCACCGGTGAAGCTGATGCTCGACCGTTTCGAAGAACACACCGCGGCCGGCAATCGACCGGCGGCGCTGATGCAGCTGCGGGCCGGCGTCGACGGCGACGGCCACATCACCGGCTTCGACGTGCGCAGCTTCGGCGGCTGCGGCTTCAACGTCGAGAAGGGCGACGGCGGCGGCGGCGTCGCGGTGCCCGACTACTACACCGGCAAGGCGAAGACCCGCAGGAGCCACCTCGACATCGCCACCGACACCGATCCGGCGCGGGCGATGCGCGCGCCCGGCCACCCGCAGGGCTGGTTCGGCGCCGAGCTGTTCCTCGACGAACTCGCGGGCAAGGCCGGCATCGATCCGCTGGCATTCCGGCTGCAGAACGACAGCCAGACGATGCGGCAGGACCAGTGGCACTTCGGCGCCGAGCGCTTCGGCTGGGCGCAGGCCCGCGCGCGCCAGAACGAGCCCGGCGCGCGCTTCCGCCGCGGGGTCGGCCTCGCCAGCGCGCGCTGGGGCCAGCTCGGCAGCGCCGGCCGTCCGCAGCACCACGGCATCCAGTGCCGCATCCACCAGGACGGCACCGTCGAGGTACGCAGCGGCGCGCAGGACATCGGCACCGGGCTCAAGACCGTGCTGGTGCTGATCACCGCCGACGAACTCGGCATCGAGCCCGCGCTCGTCCGGGCGATGACCGGCCACACCACCGACCCGTCGGGGCCCGGCTCCGGCGGCAGCACGACGACACCGAGCTTGGCGCCGGCGGTGCGGCACGCGGCGTTCCTCGCCCGCCAGCAGCTCGCGGGCCTGGTCGCCACGCGCCTCGGCGTCGAGGCCAACGACGTCGTGTCGGGCGGCGGCAAGGTCGGCACCGACAAGCAGTCGCTGGCGTGGCGCGACGCGTGCAAGCTGATCGGCCCGAACCCGATCGACGTGCGCGGCGAGCGCTTCCCGAACTACAAGGCAAAGCCGTTCTCGAGCGGCGTCTGCGGCTGCCAGTTCGCCGAGGTCGAGGTCGACACCTGGACCGGCATGGTGCGCGCAACGCGCATGTTCGGCATCCAGGACTGCGGCCTCGTGATCGCGAAGAAGCTCGCCGAGAGCCAGGTGCTCGGCGCGATGTTGCAGGGCATCAGCTACGCGCTGCACGAGCAGCGCATCCTCGACCGCACGAGCGGCCGCATGCTGAACGGCGACTTCCTGCGCTACAAGATCCTCGGCCCCGAGGACGTGCCCGAACTCGACTGCCATCTGATGACCGTGCACAACGGCCACAGCAGCACGCCGGCCGCGGGCCTCGGCGAACCGCCGGCGGTCGCCGCGCCGGCCGCGGTCGCCAACGCGGTGTTCCATGCGCTCGGCGTGCCGGTGCGCCATCTGCCGATCACGCCGGACAAGGTGCTCGCGGCCCTGGCCCAGAAGAAGGGATGACCCGATGAGACCATTCACCTACGTCGTGCCGGAGAACCTGGCAGAGGCCGCCGAAGCCGCGCAGCAAGCCGACACCGTGCTCAAGGGCGCGGGCATCGACCTCGTCGACCGCATGAAGGAACGGCTGCAGACGCCGACCGCGGTCGTCAACCTGCTGCCGCTGAAGGACGAGCTCGCCGGCATCGCCGCCGCTGCCGACGGCGAACTGC
The DNA here is from genome assembly GCA_044230075.1 of Planctomycetota bacterium. GTDB lineage: Bacteria > Planctomycetota > UBA1135 > UBA1135 > UBA2386 > JAEUHS01. The sequence continues at coordinate 11,473 of JBGARS010000085.1, forward strand.
GCCTCGGCGCCGCCACCACGCTGACGCAGCTCGAACAGCACCCGGCGCTGGCCGCCGAGGCGCTCGCGGGGCTGCGCGAGGCCGCGGCATCGACCGCGTCGCCGCAGATCCGCAACCGCGCGACCGTCGCCGGCAACATCCTGCAGTTCACTCGCTGCTGGTACGTGCGCAGCGAAGCGTTCCGCTGCCTGCACGGCGGCCGCGGCCCGACGTGCCTCGCGATGACCGGCGAGAACCGCTACCACGCGGTGATGGGCTGGTCGGACTGCGTGCGCGTGCACCCGAGCAACCTGGCGCCGCCGCTGCTGGCGCTGCAAGCCGAGTACTCGACGCTGCTCGCTGGCAAGGTGAAGCGGCGCACCTTCGCGGAGCTGTTCCCCGAGCAGCCGCGCGCGGAGGCGCCCGAGCACACGCTCGCGCACGGTGAGATCGTCACGGCGATCCACGTGCCGGCGCAGCCCGCCGGCACGCGCACCAGCTACTGCGAGAGCCGGGAGAAGCAGAACTTCGACTGGGCGACGACCGCCTGCGCGGTGCGCGTCGTGCTCGACGGCGGCAAGATCACCGCCGCGAACCTCGTGCTCGGTGCGGTCGCACCGGTGCCGCTGTCGCGTCCCGCCGCCGCGCAACTGCTGGTCGGCCAGGCGCCGAGCGAGCAGCTGTTCCGCAAGGTCGCGGAGGTGGCGTTCGCCGGCGCCGCCCCGCTGGTGCACAACGGCTACAAGGTCGCAGTCGGCAAGGCGATCGTGCGCGAGGCCCTGCAACGGGCGACGAGGTGACGCCATGGAACACCCACAGAAGAAGATCCGCAGCGACCTGATGCCGAAGGACCTGTGCCCGGCGCTGCTGCTGAAGCACCTGCTGACGCACGGCCTCGACGAAGAGGTCTACGGCGACCGGCGCTTCCCCGGCGACGGCTACTACTGGTGCGCGCAGACCTGCACGTGTGTCGGGCCCGACGACGAGGTCGTGCACCCGAGCAAGTGCCTGCCGGGGCGCAGCTGCTTCGACGGTCCGCAGGCGTGAAGGCCACGGGAACCTGGTACGGCGAGTACACCTACGGCGAGATCTACGAGGCTCTCGCCGGCAAGAGCGTGCCGTTCACGATGAGCCTGACCGAGTCGTGGCTGCGCCGCATCGTCGGCTACGTGCGCGACGACGCATCGAAGGGCGGCATGCCGGAACGCGGCCGGATCCTGGGCAGCCGGCGCGGCACGACGATCGCATACGTGAAGACGATGCCGATCGGCTACGTCACCGATGCCGACGGCAAGAGGGTCGAGACCCGCAACTGGCTGCAGCGCAAGTACGGCATCGAGAACGCTGCCTCGGTGCCGCACTGCATCGAGTACGTCGGCGAACTCGCGGACGACGGCCAGTCGGCGCGCGGCCAGTGGCGCATCCGCCCTCGCGTCGTCGCCGAGGACGAGCAGGGCCAGCACGTGTTCGGCGGCGGCACCGGCACCTGGTCCGCGCGCCGCATCGCCGACCTGCCGTCCGAGGTGTGAACATTTTCTCGTGCCGCACGCAGCACACGGCGGGGCTCCGGTCCAGGACGGGTGATGTTCCCCTTCCGCACCATCGAACTCGCCTTCCGGCGCTTCCAGACGCGGCGTGAGCCGCGGGCGCTGGCGGTGGTGTTCGACCGCACCGCGCCCGAACTGCTGGCGTTGGCCCGCCACCTGGCGCCGCCGGGCACCGAGGCAGAAGACCTCGTGCAGGCGACGTTCGTGACCGCGATCGAGGCGGCCGACTCGCACCGCCCAGGCGAACGGGTGCTGCCGTGGTTGTGCGGCATCCTCGCCAACCACGCGCGCGCGGCGCGGCGGGCCGGCCGGCGCGTCGTCGATGCGGCGCGGCTGCCGCACGCGGTCGCCGATGCCGGCCTCGACGCCGAGTCGTCGGAGCTGCGCGCCGAACTGCGCGCCGCGATCGACCGCCTGCCGGAGGTCTACCGGCCGGTGCTGCGGCTCGTGTTCGAACACGGACTGCAGGCACAAGAGGTCGCCCGCGCGCTCGAACGCCCGGCGGGCACCGTGCGCGCGCAGGTGACGCGCGGCCTCGAACTGCTGCGGCGCACGCTGCCGGCGAGTCTCGCCGGCGGTGTTGCGGTCGCGGTCGGCAGCGGGCGCGGGCTCGCGGCGGTGCGCCGGTCGGTGTTGTCCAAGGTCGGCGGAACAGGTCTCGCGGCGGTGTCGCCGCTGTTCCTCGGAGGTCTGCTCATGCTGCACTACAAGTTCACGGCCGTCGCCGCCGCGGCTCTGTTCGCCACGCTCGGTCTGTTCTGGTTGCTGCAGGAGCCGCCGCCACCGATCACCGCGACCAACACCGCCGCACCGGACGCGGTCGCCGTGCGGGCACCGTTGCCGACGCCGGCGCCCGAACCCGAGCGCCGCACCGTCGCCGAGGCAGCGCCGCAACCATCCCCCGCCGATCCCGCCGCGAGCACGACCCCGCGCGCGACCGCCGGCGGCGAACTGCTGGTTCGCGTGCGCAACCCGCTCGGCACGGCCGCGGCCGGCGTCGGCGTGGCGGTCTACCCGTTCGCCCGTCGGCAGGATCTCGGGCGACGCATGGACTTCGTCGCCACCGACGCCGCCGGCGAAGTGCGCTTCGTGGGACTCGCCAACGGACAATGGGCGATCGACGTCGACCGCGTCGGCACGGTTGCCGCAGAGACGACTCACGCTGGCACGACCGTAGAACACGAGTTCAAACTGACCGCCGGCCTGCGCGTCGTGGGTCGCGTGCTCGACCGTCGCGGCGTACCCGTGCCTGGCGCAGAGGTCGTCCTGCATGGCAGCCGTGCCGCCACCACGAAGGTCGCCACCAGCGATGCGCAGGGCGCGTTCGTGGTCGAGCACCTCATGCCGCGCGTGCAGTTGCAGGCCAGGAGCCCGGGGCGCTCCGCATCGCTGGCGCATGCGGTCCAAGCTGCCCGAGATGCGACGCAGCCGCTCGATCTGATCCTCGGCGACGCCGAGAGCACCCGCACGGTGCGCGGCCACGTGCGCGACGCGGCGGGTCACGGCGTCGATGGTGCGGTCGTCGCGATTCTCGACGGAGCCGCACGCGACGCGCTGCCGGTCGATCCGAGCCAACCGCAGATCGTCGCCGCGTGGCTGCGCGCCGACGCCGATGGCGCGTTCGCCTGCCACGAGGTGGCTGCCGGGCCACAGGTTGTGTTCGCGTTCGCGATGCCGCACGCGCCGGCGTGGCTCGAGGTCGACACCACGAACGGCGACGCCATCGCCGACCTGCGGCTGCCGCGCGGCGGCGCCGTGACCGGCAAAGCCGAACGTGCGGGTGTGCCCCTCGCGGGCCTGATGGTGATGGCCTGGCCGCTCGGCGACGCGCGCATCGGCTATCTGCAGAACCTGTTCGGCATGCGCTACGCGACCACTGCTGCCGACGGCACCTTTGAGATCGAGGGGCTGCCCGCTGGCCCGCACAACCTCCGGTTGATGCAGGGCGCCGTGGTGCAACGGGAGACCACCGTCACGATCGCCGACGCGGAGACCACCGAGTGGCACGTCGACCTTGGCGACGGTCGTCCGCTGCGGGTCGTGGTGCAGAGCGAGCAGCCACTGACCGGTCATCGCCTGACGGTGTTGGTGACCCGCAGTGATCCACGCGATGGCGACTACCCTGCCATACTGCAGCTGCGCCGCGACGGCACGGCCGACCTGACCACCGACCGCGACGAGGCCGTCGATGTCGTGCTCTGCAGCGGTCTCGGCGGCTCGAACCTGCTGCAACTCGCCGCAGTGCGCCGTGTGCCCGTCGACCAACACGAAGTCACGCTGCACCTGCGGGCTGCCGATCTGCCGCTGCGCTCCCTCACCGGCCGTCTGGTCGACGCCCAGCAGGCGCCGATCGCCGGCGCCTCGATCGCGGCGACGAAGATGGACCCTCGAGGCTTGTTCGTGCGGCTCGAGACCGTGACCGGCGCCGACGGCACGTTCCGCCTCGGCCCGCTGCCGAGTGGCGACTACACGCTGCTCGAAGGCACGCTGCAGAGTCCCCGTGCCATCGGCCACGCGGTGCGGACCATCGATCGCGACGAAGCGGTCGGCGACCTGGTCCTCGAACGCTGACCACCGCCGCTTGCGCGCAGCCACCGGTGCCGTCTGATGCCACCATGGGCACGCGCGAACGCACGACCTGGCAACGCTGGCGGTGGCGCCTGTTGCTCGCCGCCGCGGCGTTCGCGCTCGCGCTGCTCGCCGCCGAGGTCGCCTTGCGCGCGCTCACCTGGTTCGGCCACGCCGACGAACTGGCATACTGGCGGCAGCAAACCGCGGCCGGCGCGAAGCTGGCCCCGGGCCAACCGGTGCGACTCGGCCAGATCGTGCGGCCTGCGCACGACCCCGAGATCGTCTACGAACTGCTGCCCGACCTCGACGTCGAGTTCCAGCGCCACCCGCTGCACACCGGCCACCTCGGCTGCCGCGGCGGCGACCCGCCGGAGCCGCGGCCCGACAACGCGTTCGTGGTCGTCGGTCTCGGCGACTCGGTGCTGTTCGGCTCCGGCGTCGCCGGCGAAGAGACGTTCCTCGCCCGCCTGCAGCAGCGGCTCGCAGCCGCACTGCCGCAGCGCACCGTCGTCGCCGTCAACACCGGTGTGCCCGGCTACAACACCTCGATGGAGGTCGCGACCCTGCAGGCGAAGTGCCTGCCGCTGCGGCCCGACGTGGTGCTGATCGACTTCGTCGAGAACGACTTCGACCTGCCGAACTTCCTGCTGCTGCCGCCCGATCCGCTGCGGCTCGACAAGTGCTTCCTCTACGACCTCGCGCACCGCGTGCTGCGCGCCGACCGGCGGCCGAACGGTCCGCTCGAACCGGCACCGATGGCCGACCGGCTGCACTTCGAACGCGACCCGGCGCGCGTGCCGGCCGCGTATCGGCACATGGTCGGCGCCGCTGGCTACCGGCGCGCGCTCGAACGCCTCGTCGCACTGTCGCACGAACACGGCTTCCATGTGCTGGTCAGCTGCCACACCGGGATCGACCCCGCCGCGCGCGCCGTCTGCGACGCGCTCGGCCTGCCGGTCGTCACCGCCGCCGACCGGCAGCGCGCGTGGCTGCAGGCACACGACAACGTGCTGCTGCGCGACTCCGCGCTGGTCGTCGCCCCCGACGACCTGCACCCGAGCGCGCTCGGCCACGACCTGCTCGCCGAGGAGCTGTTCGCGTTCCTCACCCAGAGCGGTTGGCTGCCACGCGGAAGGTGACGATCAGCACGACCCGGTCCGACGCCGCATGGTTCCACGCTTCGTGTTCAATCGTGTCGTCGAACACGAGGCACCTGCCCGCCTGCCAGCGGCGCGTCTCGGTGCCGAAGCGGATGCCGACGTCGCCCTCGGGCACGAGCAGCGGCAGGTGGCAGCGCAGCACACCGGCCATCTCGCCCTGATGCGGGTAGAGGTGGGTGCCGGGCCGGAACCGCGAGAAGCCGGCGTTCTCGAGGCCGGGCACCGCGGCACACGCGGCCGCCGTCGCGGGGCAGTACGCGCGGTGCGCCGCGGCATCGGCGGCACCGAACAGCGCGTAGTAGTGCCAACCGCGCTCGTCGTAGACGCCGTCGACGGTCGTCAGCGAGTCGGGCGCTTCGGCGAAGTCGGCGGTTGCGAGCGCACGCAGTTCGGCGAGCATCGCCGGGAACGCGGCCTCGAGCCGCCGCACGAACGGGAAGGCCGCCGGATCGCGGAACGCGCTCACGCGGCTACTTCCTGGCCAGCAGCCGCTGCAGTCGCGACCACTGGAACTCGGCATCGAACGCACGCAGCTGCCCGTTCGGCCCGTGCCGCGAGCGCGGATAGAGCATCAACTCGAAGTCCTGCTTGCCGGCGGTCTGCAGCGCCCAGACCAGCTGCATGGTGCCCTGCATGTGCACGTTGTCGTCCAGCGTGCCGTGCAGCAACACGAGGTGGCCGTGCAGGTTCGCCGCCGCCTTGATCACCGACGTCGCGTCGTAGCCGGAACTGTTCTCCCCCGGCGTGCGCATGTAGCGCTCGGTGTAGATCGTGTCGTAGAGGCGCCAGTCGTAGACGCCGGCACCGGCGAGCCCGAGCGCGAACTTCGTGCTGTGCGTCAGCGCATACGCGGCCATGAAGCCGCCGTAGCTCCAGCCGGCGATCGCGACGCGCTCCGGGTCGCCACCGTGGTGCGCGCAGACGTGGTCGACCGCGTCCTCGAGGTCCTTCAGTTCCTGCACGCCGAGCTGCCGGTAGCAGGTGCCGGTGTCGCGCTGGCCGCGCCCGCTCGCCGAACGCACGTTGACCTGCAGCACGACGAAGCCCTGCTGGCACAAGAACTGGTGGTAGCTCGAATGCGACCACACGTCGCGCACGCTCGGCGCGTCGGGGCCGCTGTAGGTCGGCAGGAACACCGGGTAGCGCTGGCCCGCCTGCCAGTCGGTCGGCAGCTGCACCGAGGCGTCCAGCTGGTAACCGTCGCGGGCCGCGATCGTGACGCGCTGCCGTTCGGCGAACGCGTACTTCGCCGCCGCCGCGCCCTTGCCGGCCTCGCCGAGTTCGGCCACGACCTTGCCGTCGCGGGCATCCAGCACCCGCACCGTCATCGGCCGGTCCATCGCCGACCAGCGGTCGAGCACGCACGTGCCGGCAGCGTTCAGGTCGAACGCGTGCGTGCCCACGCCGGGCGTCACGCAGGCGAGGTTCTCGCCGTCGAAGTCGATGCGGTAGAGGTGCCGGCCGGTGACGCCGTCCTTGCTCGCCTCGAACCACAGCACGCGCGTCGTCTCGTCGATGCGTTCGATCGAGCGCACCTGCCAGTCGCCGCTGGTGACCACGCCCAGCAGTTCGCCGCCGGCGGCGTAGTGGTAGACGTGCGCGTAGCCGGTGCGTTCGGACAGCCACAAGAACGTGCCGTCGGCGAGCCAGCGCGGCGACTCGGGGCGGTTGACCCAGGTCGGCGAGGCCTCGTGGATCCACTGCGTCACCACGCCGGTCGTGGGATCGACCGCGCACAGTTCGGCCCAGGTCTGGATGCGGTCCTGCACGCACGCCAGCAGCGTCTTGCCGTCCGGCGTCCATTCGACGCGCACCACCAAGGCGTCGGCCGGGAACGCGGCCAGGTCCACGGGCACGACCTGCTGCGCGCCGACGTGCGCGATCGCCAGCCGCACGATCGGATTGTCGTCGCCGGCCTTCGGGTAGCTGGACACCTCGGTGGTGACGGCGCGCTCGACGTCGAGGAAACCCTCGGGCACGTGGTCGACCAACGTGAACTTCTTCACCGGCCGTTCGTCGAGCGACAGGAACGCCAGCGCACCGCCGGCCGGGCTCCACCAGTGCGCCTGGAAGTCGCCGCGCCCGTACAGCTCCTCCTGGTAGACCCAGTCGAGCAGGCCGTGGAACTGGTCGGGCCCGCCATCGCTCGTCACCGCCCACTGCGCGTGGCTCGCCACGTCGACGACGAACAGGTTGTTGCCGCGCACGAACGACGCCTGCGCGGCATCCGGGCTGAGGTGGCATTCGCGTTTCTCGCCCGCCGCACTGCCGTCGGTCGTCACGCGGATCGCATCCGCGCTCCGCTTCGCCGACCGCCCACGGGCGCGGTCGAGCCACAGATCGCCTTCGTCGAGCACCAGCCGCGACTGCGTCGGCACGTCGGCTGCGGCATCGGCCTTCGCCGGCTTCGCCGTGCGTTCGCCGGACGCTGGGTCGAGCCAGACCACCTGCTTGCCGTCGAGCAGCTCGAGGTGCACGCCATCGGGCGCCCAGCGCGCACCCGGCACCGGTCCCTGCCACGAGATGGGCTGCCTGGTCGCTGCGAACGTCAGCCGCTCGCTGCCCTGCGCGCGCAGGCACGGCGCGGCGACCGCGCAACCGAGAACCAGGAGAAGCGGGAATGGCTGCAACGTGCGCATGGTCGGCTGCCGGTCGGGGTCGCGCATGCTACGGACCGCAGCCGGGGCCGAGGAACGCAGCGGCGAGGAAATCGGCCCATTGCCCCGCGCACCACGACTCCGCACGATGCCGGCGATGACCTCGATCCACGCCGTGAAGTCTCCCGAGCAGGCCGCCGCCACCGGCAGCGGTTTCGACGCCGTCGTGCTGGTCGGCCATGCGCCGGCGACGGTCGACGTGCCGGCGCTGCAGCCGCACCTGCGCGCGGCGGCCGCGGCCGATGCGAAGTTCGGCAGCGCGGTCAGCCTGCTGCCCGCCGCGGGTGTGGCAGGCGCGCGCCTGGTCGTCGCCCCCACCGGCCCGCTGTTCCGCGACCACGACGACGTGCGCCGGTTCGCCGAAGCGGCCGGCAAGGGCATGACCCGCGCGCGCGATGCCGGCGCCAAGAAGGTGCTGCTGCTGATCGAGGCGCCACCGAGCGGCGAGGTCTACGAACACGCCGCGCGCACCGCCGCGCTCAGCGCCATGGGCGCATTGTGGGAACCGCTCGAAGCGCGCGAGGCGCTCGGCGACGAGTGCGAGCCGGTGACGAAGGTCGGCATCGGCGTGGTCGGCGGCACGTTCACCGACCAGGACGCCGCGTGGGTCGAGGCCGCCGACGCCGGCCTGCGCCTGACCCGCGACCTGTGTGGCACCGAACCCGAGCGCATGGCCCCACCGAAGTTCGCCGCCTACGTACAGCAGGCGTTCAAGGGCCTGCCGGTGAAGGTCACCGTGCAGAAGGAGGCCAAGCAGCTGCAGAAGGACTACCCGCTGCTGATGGCGGTCGCGCGTGCGTCGCTCGGCGTCGCGCGGCACCGGCCGTGCGTGGTGCGGCTCGAGTACATGCCGAAGGGCAAGATCGAGCACACGCTGCTGTTCGCCGGCAAGGGCGTCACCTACGACACCGGCGGCGCCGACCTGAAGACCGACGGCCACATGGCCGGCATGAGCCGCGACAAGGGTGGTGCCGCCGCGGTCGCCGGCCTGTTCCTCGCCGCGGCGAAGATGAAGGTCAAGGGCGTGCGGCTGGTCGCCGAACTCGGCGTCGTGCGCAACAGCATCGGCAGCGACGCCTACGTCAGCGACGAGATCGTCGCGAGCCACGCCGGTTGCCGCGTACGCATCGGCAACACCGACGCCGAAGGGCGCCTGGTGCTGGCCGACCTGCTGTCGCACCTGCGGCTCGAGGCCGCGAAGGAAGACGAGCCGCGCCTGTTCACGGTGGCGACGCTGACCGGCCACGCCGGCCGCGCCGTCGGCCCCTACAACATCGCGCTCGACAACGGTCCGGCGCGCGCGATCGGCATGGCCGAGCGGCTGATGGAGCACGGCGACGCCTGGGGCGACCCGTTCGAGGTCTCGCGCCTGCGCCGCGAGGACTTCGACTTCGTGCAGCCGAAGAGCAAGGCCGACGACGTGCTGTCGTGCAACAACGCGCCGAGTTCGGCGACGCCGCGCGGCCATCAGTTCCCGATGGCGTTCCTGTGCCTCGCCAGCGGCCTCGACAAGCACGGCACCGACAGCGCGGTGCCGTTGCCGTTCACGCACATCGACATCGGCGGCAGCGGCTGCGAGGACGGCGACTGGCAGCACGGCCGGCCGACCGGGCGGCCGGTCGTGGCGCTGCTGGCGGCGTTGTTGGGCTGAGTCGTCATGGCTAGCGGCGGACGCGGTCCGCGCGGCGCCTGCTGTCCCAGACGCGGGCCGCGCCGTCTTCGTCGAGCGCCAGGAGGCGCGTGCCGTCGGCACTCCAGACCAGCCGCCGGATCGGCTTGTCCAAACCACGCAACTGACCGAGCTCGGCGCCGGTCGTGGGACTCCAGATCCGCACGACATGGTCTTCGCCACCGGTGGCGATGCGCGCCCCGTCACGACTCCAGGCGAGGGCCCTTGGCTGCTGTGGCAGCTGCAGTGAGCCAGTGCGCTGGCCGTTCGCCGCGTCCCAGATCGCCACGTCGCTCCAGCTGCTGGTCGCGAGTCGATCGCCGCTCGGGGAGAACGCGAGACCACGCCAGCTGTCCTCGATCGCGAACTGCTGCTGCCAGGTCGCCGTCTCGAGCACGATGCACTTGTCCTTGGCGAACGCCATGCGTTTGCCATCCGGGCTGAAGGCGACCGCCTCGGCAGCGGCGGGCAACGTGATCGCCACCGCAGCGCGCGCGACGTCGACGATGCACAGGTGGTCGCCAGCGATCGCGAGCCAGTGACCGTCCTGGCTCCACACCATGGTCGCCGCATCGAACGAACCGAGGTCGTCGGGCAACGCCACCGCTGCTCGCCGCAACGCCGTCGCCGTGTCCCAGAAGCTCAAGGACGAGCTGTCGATCGACGCGATGGCGACCTGCGACGAATCGAACGCAAACGCAGCACGTTCGACGGCCAGGTCCTCCGCACCGAAGCTGACCGTGTGGCCCGTCGACCATTCGCGCAGCTGCAGCCCGCGCACCGTCCGGCCGAGCGCGAAGCGACCCGTGCGATCGAGCACCACCTGATCCCACGTGCCACACGTCGTCGCGGGCGTTCCCCCGGTGACGTCGTGCACGACGATGCGCTTGCGTTGCAGCACCAGATGCGCACGGCCCGGACCGACGACTTCCGGCTCGTCGCCGTGACACTCGATGCGCCCCGCCTCGGTGCCGTCCTCGTGGAAGATGTGCACCGACTCCGAATCCCAGGCCAGGTAGACATCAGCAGCACCGACGTCGATCCCGTCCGAGCCCGTGGCAAGGGTGCGCAGACAGGCGCCGTTCACCGCATCCCACAGCTTCACGGTTGCCGTGCCCTCGTCGTCGTAGGCCAGCGTCAGGATGCGCGTGCCATCTGGACTCATCCTGGCTCGCGAGACTCCGGCCTCCGCCAGGGTCAGCACCGCCTCACCCGTCCTGCCGTCGTGCACCACTGCGCGTCGCTCGCGGGTGCGAAGGCTCGAGCTGACACACCGCTCACCCTGCGCATCCCAATGAATGCTCCCGACGATCGCGCATGTTGGCCCTGCTTGCCCTGTCGCGAGGTCCCAGAAGCGGGTGCCATCGCCCTTCGCAGTGTCACTGGTCATGGCGCGACCCCCGGGCACCAGCCCGCGAAAGTGCCCTGACAGGGAAGTGATCGCTCGCTGCTCGCGCAGATCGAAGACCGGAGTTGGCCGATCGCCGCCGCGCCACGACTTGCACGCGAGGTAGCGACCGTCGCTGCTGATCTCGATGTCCGCCGGCGCGCTCATGGGGTTCGCCTTCAACTCGAACGTGCACGCTCCCGAGTGCAGGTCCCAGCCGCGCAGCCAGCCGTCGTCAGCCAGCGCGACGACCTCGCCTCCGGGTCGGATCGCGGCGCCGCAAACGTCCTTCTCGATACCGCGGTACTGGCGCAGCAGCCTCGTCCCGTCCTCGGACCATTGCCGCAGGAGGCCATCGCGGTTCGTGACCAACGTCGCCGTGGCCTCGCACCAGCCGACCGGGGACTCCGCCGCCGCCAGGGCAACGGTCTGCAGGCAAGCCTGGTCGGCGATGCGGTGGATCACGACCTCGCGGCGCTGCTCGGCCACGCGGTCCAGTTCGGCACCGACCGCCACCACGCCATCCATCCTCGTCGTGTTGTCCGCGTTGGCGACATGCCAGACACGGACCACGTCGCCAGCGCCGTTCTCCCCACTCTCCCAAGCCGGCTGGGCGACCATGTCGAGCCGGGGGCTCGCCACGACATCACCCCACGTGCCGAGGCCGCGCACCTCGCCAATGCGCGTGCCGCTGGCCAGATCCCAGACCTGCGCGCGCCCGCGCTGCGACCTCACCAACAACCGCGTGCCATCGCGGCCGACGACGGTCCCCCTGCACTCCAACAGGCCGGTGCTCAACTCGGCGCGCGGCTCCTTGTCGGCGAGGTCTCGCAGCAGGATCGTGCCATCGTAGACCGAGTAGGCGACCTGGTCGTCGAGGCACAGACCGTTCTCGCCAGTCAGGCGACCACGCGAGTGGGTCAGTTCCACTTCGAGGCCACCGCCGATGGACCACACGCTGACCGCATCGAACGAATCCAGTGCGAGCCGCGTCCCGTCCCGGCTCGCCGTGACGCCACTGGCAACCCATCGGCCGACCTCCTGCAGCGTGGCATCGCCGTCCAGCACCGCGATGGAATGGCCAGACCTCCCCTCGCGGCCCGGCACGTCGGTGATGAGCAGCCGGTGGCCCGGTCCGATGAACCGGCCGTGACCGGGAACGCGGGCCGGCGCACTGTTGTCGGGTCCCCACACGAGGGTCCACTTTTCGTTTCGGCCATCGACGGTCATGAATCCCGTCACCAGCACCATGGCACCGTCGGCCGCGAACGCAACCTCGCTGCACACCGGCTCGGTCAGCGGTGGCGCCGTCAGGGAACGCACGACGCGGTCGGTCGCGATGTCGACGATCGACACGCTGGCATCGTGGTGCGCAGTCGCGATCTGCGCGCCATCACGACGGAACGCCGGTGCCACGCTCGTCCAGCCGCAGCCATGCAGAACCCGACCCACGGCGCCCGTGCTCGGATCCACCAGGCAGACTTCGCTGCCTCGACTGACGGCGAGCCACATGCCATCGGGGCTGAACGCCGCCGAGGAGCCAGGCACCTGGACAGCCCAGTCGTGCAGGCTCGCGTCGATCTGGCGCCACTCCCAGCCACGCATCGCCTCGGGCGCCGCGTCGAGCCGCCGGCGCACGACGTCGTAGTTCTCCGACTCGAACGCGACCGACGCCGCAGTCATGTTGGCGACGTAGGCGTTCTGCTGCGCCTCGTCGGCGAGCGCCAGCGCGCGGCGCGCCTCGTCGTCGGCGCGCAGCCGCTCCCGTTCCGCATCACTGGCGCGCGCGTCTGCCAACCGCTCGTTCGTGCCGGCGATCGCGGCCTGGCGCTGCGCCTCCCATGCCTGATCGACCGCGATCACAGCGCCGGCGACGGCGGTGACCAGGATCGCGACGGCCGCGACCACCTTGCCGCGATGGCGATGCA
>JBGARS010000086.1:0-24357 GCA_044230075.1 Planctomycetota bacterium
GGCGCCCTGGCCCAGCGGTCGCCGCATGCGTGGCAACCACCCCCCCCCGATCCGAACCGACCCAACGCTCCGCAGGAGCGTTGGGAGCGTCCTGGTCGAGCCCGCGCCGAAGGCGCGGTCTCGATCAGAAGCGGAACGGCAGCCGCAGGTAGCGCAGTTCCGGCCGCGGCGAGTTCGGGTTCAGCGACGGCGCCGTGCTGTTGTCCTCGTAGGTCAGGTCGAAGGTCACGTCCCACTGCACGTAGCGCGGTGCGCCGTTCAGGCCGACCCAGTTCAGGAAGGTCGGGTCGTTGAGGTCGTGCACGAACTGCTGCTCATCGGCCGGGAAGCGACCGCCGGCGATCTTGGGGTCCTGGTGGAAGGCGAAGCCGATGCGCACGTTCGCGTTCGGCAGCTTCCGCGTCTGGCCGCCAGCGAGCGTCTGCACGTAGACCGGGCCCAGGCCCTCGGCGCCGTTGGTGACGACCTTGAAGAACTTCTTGCGGATCTGCAGCCGCGACGCGCCGGTCGGCACGACATCGACACCCGGATCCAGCAGCAGTTCGCTGCCGGTGTGGCTGAGGATGCGGAAGCTGCCGACGACGGAACCGACGACGTTGAGCAACTCGGCCTCGTACTGCACGTAGCGGTTGTCTTCGCCGATCGCAGGGCCAGTGATCTTGGCCCGATACGCCGAGGAGCCGAGGTAGCTGGCGCCCGCTTCGATGCTGGTGAGCGGCACCGGGCCGTACACCGTTGGACCGTAGTCGACGGTCGAACCGGTCGTGGCATACGCGGCGTAGCCCTGCGTCGGGCTGCCGAGGTCGAGGCCACCGAACTCGTAGGTCGGTCCCGCGGCGGCGCCGACGATGCCGGCTGGCATGCCGTCCGGTGCGCCGATCTCGCGCCGCTTGCTGACGCCGGTGTCGATCCACTTCGAACGTGCGCGCGACCTGGCCTGGAAGGGGACCGGCAGCAGCATCGGTGCCGGACGGATATCGCCTTCGTTGTTGCCGATGATGGTCGGGTTGCCGAAGTCGTCGAGCCACTGGCCGCTGGCGTTCGGGAACCCGCGCCAGGCGAGCAGCGCCTGCTTCTCGGCGCCGAACACGTCGACGAGCGCCCCGCCGATCGTCAGGCGCTTGACGAGGATGTTGTCGTCGAGCCGGGTGTTCGTGCCGTCGCCGTTGTCGCCGGGAGTCGTCATCAACTGCACGATGCCCATACCGCCCAGACCGCCGAGCGGGTCGTCGTCGTAGGTCGGCCCCGGGAGCATGGGCGAGCCGCTGGCCGGGTACTTGCCGGTCAGTGGCACGCTGCCCGCGTAGCCGGTGACGCAGACACCGCCGTCGGCAGAGAGCACGAAGTCGTAGTCGTTCTGGCCGTAGGTGTAGCGATTCGCCGAGGCCGAGCCGTGGGCGTGCAATACGATCTGCCGGCCGGCCATCAGCACCACCATGCCGCCCGAGCCGCCGCCGCCGCCGCCGGCCCAGCGGCACCCGCCCAGCTGTTCCCCGCCGCCACCGTCGCCGCCATCGGCGACGATCTTGCCGGTCGTCGTCACGGTGATCGTGCCCAGCGCCTTGACGATCAGCACGCCGCCACCGCCGCCGCCGCCGCCACCGCTGTAGTCGTAGGTCGGGTCGGGCGTGGTCAGGGCGCAACCGCTGGCCGTGTCGCCACCACCCCCGCCGCCGCCCCCGCCGATCGGGATCGTCAGTTCGCCGGTGATGCGCAGGTTGCCGTCCGGGCGCAGCCGGACGCCGCTGCCCCAGAAGTTGTTGTCGGCGCGGCTGTCGGTGAACACGAGGTCGCCGGGTTCGCCGCCGGCGAGGTACGCCACGCGGGTGCCTGCGGCGCCGCCGCAGCCTGTGCCGCCGTAGCCACGCACCTGCTGGAACGCGGTGTTGGCCGTGGGAGGTACGTTGGGCTGGATCCCGGTCGGCGTCGTGCCGCGGTAGCTCGGATCGCCCTGCGTCGACAACGTGCCGCCACCGCCGCCCGATCCGCCGCCACTGCCGCCGTAGCAGTTGCTGGTGCAGGCGAGGTAGCCACCGCGGCCACCCTTGCCGGGAACCTGCATCGGGCCACGGCCGAAGCCGCCGCGCAGATCGCGCTGCAGCGCGCTCGGTGTGCCATCGCCGCCACTGCCGCCACCGCAGGCGCCGACGCCGCCGGCCTTGGCGATGTTCGCCGCCTGGTTGGTCTCCGTGCGCGCTCCCCTGCCGCCGCGCACGCTGAGCGTGCCCTCGACGGTGAAGTCGCCGCTGCAGAGCCAGACCATCGGGTTCGGGCCCTGACCCTGGACGTTGACGCCGCTTTGGATCTTGACGTTCTTGAAGTGGAACACGCCGCCGGACACCGAGAACGGCAGCCCGACCTTCGGCGTGATCTGCGTGAACGCGGTGTTCAGCACGATCTCGGCGCTGGTCGGCTCGTATTCGAGGCTCGTCGGGTTGCCTTCGAACGCGAAGCCGGCGCGCACGAACCCGTCGTGCACTTCGGCCTGTGACTCCGGGAACGCCGCCGCGAAGTCGACCTGTCGGCTGCTGGTGAAGTCCTCGGCGATGCCGTTCCACTGCGGCGCATAGGAGGCATCCGTCCGGAACTCGCCGAAGACCTCGCTGTAGGTCGGACTGGCGACGTTGGACTCACCCGAGATGTCCTCGAGCGTGGGTTCGACGAGGATGCGGACCGTGGCGTTGTTGGGCAGAACGCCGATCGGCCGCAACACGACGACGGCGCCGTTGAGGTCGTTCCGTTCGAGCTCGACGTCGGCCGGAATCCAGGTATGGGCGCCGGGGCCGACTGTGGTCTGCTCGTACTCGAGGTAGATCCGGCCCCGCTGGCTCTGCTCGCGCACCCGCGGGTCCGTGTCGAAGTGCACCGGCACGTTCGCGTCGCTGGGATTGAGCGCTTGGTCGAAGTGCAGGCGCACTTCGACCGGCGGTGCCCCGAACAGGTTCAGCGGCACGCTGGCGAGATCCGTGGCCGTCGTGACGTCGAGACCGGTACGCGCGGGTCCGCCGGGCTTCGGGTTGCGATACAGCTGCGCGGCCTGGGATCCCTCGGCGGTGCGGAAGCGGAAGGTGACCGGCGTGCGAAGGGACCTGCCGCCGCTGTCGCGCAGCACGGTGCCGTTCTGCGCGCTGCCGCCGACGAGCTGCACCAGGTAGTCGCGCCCCGCGCGCAGGCCGCCGTTGCTGTAGTCGTTGTCGTCGGCATACCGCGGCACGAATTGCAGCCGGCGACCGATGCTCGTGTCCCCCGGGCTGGCGGCGAGCTGGAAGTTGCCGCTGACCAGTTCGCTGAGCGGGTTGCCCTGCTGGTCCAACGGCTGGAAGTACATCGTCGTCAGGTTCGCCGAGCCGAGATCGACCGGGTTGCTGAAGTCGATGCTGATCGCATCGTTCAGGAAGATGCGCCCGCCGTTCGTCGGTGTCGTGTTCCGCACGACGAAGTCACCGGCGTCGTTCCCTGCTGCGGGGGTAGGGCCGCCGCCGCTGCCAGAACAGGCCGCGCACAGGACGGCGAACAGCGAGATCAACGTGCGGCCGGAGGAGGTCAGCATCATTTCGCCACCGCGACTCCTTCGAGGGACTGCGGCCCATAGTAGCCGTGCCCCGCCGTTGTAACCGAGGCGATCACGGTTGCTCGTGTCAGCGCGTGGGTCGCCTCGCGGTGGGGGCGACGAAACCGCTGGTGCGCTGCGGCAGCGGGATCGCGCGCTGCGGCTTGCCGAACAGCTTCGTCGGCGAGGCCTTCGCGTCCAGCACACGCGTCATCGCGATCTCGTCGCAGGCCATGAACTTCGGGCAGTGGCGGCAGTCGTTGAAGACCTTGTGCGGCAGGTCCTCGTGCTGACAGATCGTGAAGTCCATCTTGGCGAAGAACCCGGGCACGTAGGTGAACGCGAACAGCCGCGGCAGGCCGAGCTGGCGGGCGTCGGCGACCAGCGCGTCGACCAGCAGCCGACCGATGCCGTGCTGCTGCATGTTGGGCCGCACCGCGAGCGAGCGCACCTCGCCGATGTCGGTCCACGTCACCGCGAGCGCGCCGCAGCCGGCGAACTCGCCGTCCACCTCGGCGAGGAAGAAGTCCCGGATGTTCTCGAGCACCGATGCCGGCGAACGCGGCAGCATCACCTGCTGCACGGCCAGCTCGTTGACCAGGGTCATGATCGCCTTCGCGTCGGCGACGCGCGCCGGTCGCACCACGGCCTGCTTGCCATCATTGCTCATCGTCGTCTCCGTCTCCTTCGCCTTCGCCTTCGAGGGTGGTGGTCCAGGTGTCCAGTTCCGCGCGCCAGCGCGCGGCTTCGCTGCGCACGCGCGCCGGCGCGGTGCCGCCGATGTTGCTGCGGCGGTCCAGCACCGTGCGCACGGACAGTGCCGCGTGCAGGTCGACGTCGAGCTGCGGCAGCAGTCGCCGCTGCTCCTCGCGCGGCAGGTCCTGCAGTTCGAGGCCGAGTTCGATCGCACGATTGACGGCCCTGCCGACGATGCCGTGCGCGTCGCGGAACGGCACCCCGGCGGCCACCAGCAGGTCGGCGAGGTCGGTGGCGTTCTGGTAGCCGCGGCCGGCCTCGGCGGCACAGTGCGCGACGTCGAAGGTGGCGTGCTGCACGGCCAGCGCCGCGACCAGCAGGCAGTTGGCCGTCGTCTGCATCGCCGGCAGCAGGGTCTGCTTGTCGGTCTGCAGGTCGCGGTTGTAGGCCATCGGCAGTCCCTTGACCGTCGCGAGCAGCGTCATCAGCGCGCCCTGCACGCTGCCGGCGTGGCCGCGCACGAGTTCCATCGCGTCCGGGTTGCGCTTCTGCGGCATCAGGCTCGACCCGGTCGACACCGCGTCGCCGAACGACAGGAAGCCGGCCTCGTACGAGGCGAAGAACACGTAGTCCTCGGCGAGGCGGGACAGGTGCGTGCACGTCATCGCACACGCGAACGCCACCTCGCACAGGTGGTCGCGGGCGCTCGTGGCGTCGAGGCTGTTGCGCGTCGGGCCACCGCCGAAGTCGAGATCGGCGGCCAGGTCCTCGCGGTCGACCGGCACCGTCGTGCCGGCCAGCGCGCCGCTGCCGAGCGGGCACTGGTCCAGGCGGCGGAACGCGTCGAGCAGGCGCGAGCGGTCGCGGCCGAGCGCTTCGGCGTGGGCGAGCGCGTGGTGGCCGATCGTGATCGGCTGCGCGCGCTGCAGGTGCGTGTAGCCGGGCATCGGCGCATCGCAGTGGGCCTCGGCCTTGTCGACCAGCGCGCTGCACAGCACCCGCAGACCTTCGAGGCAGTCGTGGATGCACTCGCGAAGGTGCAGCCGCAGATCGGTCGCGACCTGGTCGTTGCGCGACCGGCCGGTGTGCAGGCGCTTGCCGAGGTCGCCGCAGCGCGCGACGAGTTCGCGTTCGACCAGGCTGTGCACGTCCTCGGCGTCGTCGTCGGCGGGAATGCCGTGTTCGAGCCAGTGTTCGGCGAGCTCCTCGATCGCGTCCTGCACGCGCTGCAGTTCCGCAGCGGTGAACACGCCGGCCGCGGCGAGGGCC
Organism: Planctomycetota bacterium; assembly: GCA_044230075.1. GTDB lineage: Bacteria > Planctomycetota > UBA1135 > UBA1135 > UBA2386 > JAEUHS01. Next base: position 5,516 of record JBGARS010000086.1, read on the forward strand.
GAACTCCAGGCGCGGTTGGTCTCCAGGTCCGCGAACGCGAGCACGTGGTCGATCGGCAGGCTCTGCTGGAACTGCGCGAAGCCGGGATCGAGCTGGCCTTGGAAGCGGCCGCCCCACATCTGGCCGCCCTTGTGCTCGCCGCTGGTCACGAGCCGGCTCCCTGCACGCGTGCGGCGACGGCGCCGGGCAGCCCGTAGAGCTTGACGAAGCCGTAGCTGTCGGCGTGGTCGAACGACGCGCTCGGGCCGAACGTGGCGAGGTCCTCCGAGTAGAGGCTGTGCGGCGAGGTCGCCGCAACCGCGGTCGCCACGCCCTTGAACAGCCGCACGCGCACGTTGCCGGTCACGTGCTGCGCGGCGCTGGCGAACAGGGCGTCCATCGCGCGCCGTGCCGGATGGAACCAGCGGCCGGTGTAGACCAGGTCCGCGTAGTCCGGCAGCAGTCGTTCGCAGAGGCGCACCGTGTCGCGCTCCATCGTCAGCGCGCGCAGCGTGCGTGCGGCTTCGAGCACGATCGTGCCGCCGGGCGTCTCGTAGACGCCGCGCGACTTCATGCCGACGAGGCGGTTCTCGCAGATGTCGATGCGGCCGACGCCGTGCTGGCCGCCGAGGTCGTTGAGGCGCGCGAGCAGCACTTCGGGTGGCAGCGACTTGCCGTTCAGCGCCGTCGGGGTGCCGTGCTCGAAGTCGAGTGACAGTTCCAGCGGTTCGTCGGGAGCGCGGCGCGGATCGGTGGTCAGCATCCAGACGTCGTCCGGCGGGGCATTGCCCGGTGACTCGAGCGCGCCGCCTTCGTGGCTGATGTGCCACAGGTTGCGGTCGCGCGAGTAGATCTTGGTGCGCGACGCGGTCACCTGGATGCCGTGCCGATCGGCGTAGTCGAGTGCGTCCTCGCGGCTCGCGATGTCCCAGTCGCGCCACGGTGCGATGACCTCGAGGTCGGGCGCCAGGGCCTGGTACGCGAGCTCGAAGCGCACCTGATCGTTGCCCTTGCCGGTGCAGCCGTGCGCGACCGCCGTGGCGCCGATCGCCTTGGCGTAGTCGACCTGGCCCTTGGCCAGCAGCGGTCGCGCCATGCTGGTGCCGAGCAGATAGCGCCCTTCGTAGATCGCCATCGCGCGCACGCACGGCCAGACGTAGTCGGTGAGCCATGTGCGCCGCAGGTCGTCGACCCGGCACGACACCGCGCCGGACGCGCGCGCCTTCTGGTCTAGGCCGCGCAGCTCGTCGTCGCCCTGGCCGATGTCGCCGCAGTAGGCGTGCACCTCGCAGTCGTGGTGCTCCTTCAGCCACGGCACGATGATCGACGTGTCGAGGCCGCCGGAATACGCGAGCACGATCTTCTTCTTCGCCATGTCGTTCTCCTCAGCGGATCAGGTGCGCGAGCACGGCCTTCCGTGTCGGGTCGCCGGCGGCGCCAAGCGCCACCGGACGAACCGCCCCGGGACCTTGGACCGCGCCTGCGCCGCCGAGCGGCTTGGGCGTGGGCCGGCGGTTCTGCACGTCCATGATGTGGTGGTAGGTGGGGTGGTTCATCGGATCAGGTGCGCGAGCACGGCCTTCTGCACGTGCAGCCGGTTCTCGGCGATGTCGTAGACGACGCTCTGCGGGCCATCCATGACCTCCTGCGTCACCTCCCAACCGCGGTGGGCGGGCAGGCAGTGCAGGAACAGGGCGTGCTTCTCGGCACGCGCCATCAGGTCCTCGTCGACCCGGTAGGCGGCGAAGATGCCGTTGCGCTCCTCGATCTCGTCCTCCTGGCCCATGCTGGCCCAGACGTCGGTGTAGATCGCGTCGGCGCCCTCGGCCGCGGCGGCCGGGTCGTTGAGGATCGTCACCTCGGCGCCGGTCGCCGCCGCGGCCCGCATCGCCTCGTTGACGACGCGCGCGTTCGGCTCGTAGCCCTCCGGCGAGCAGACGCGGATGTTGGTGCCGAGCTTGACCGCGGTGTGGATCAGCGCGTGGCAGGTGTTGTTGCCGTCGCCGACGAACGCCAGCGTGCGGCCGCGCACCGAGCCCCACTTCTCCGTCAGCGTGAAGAAGTCGGCCAGCGCCTGGCACGGATGCACGAAGTCCGACAGGCCGTTGATCACCGGGATCTCGGCGTGCTGCGCCAGTTCTTCGAGCACCTTGTGCTTGAAGGTGCGCGCGACGATCGCAGAGACCCAGCGTTCGAGGTTCTTGGCGACGTCCTTGACCGATTCGCGCGAGCCGAGCCGCGCGTCGCGGTGGTCCATGAACACCACCGAGCCGCCGAGGTCCTGCATGCCGATGTCGAACGTGAAGCGCGTGCGCAGCGAGTCCTTCTCGAAGATCATCGCCAGCCGCTTGTGCCGCAGCACGTCGTCGTACTGGTTGCGGCTGGCCTTCAGTGTGCGCGTCGTGGCGAACAGCCGTTCGATGTCGTCGGCGCAGAGCGCCGAGGTGCAGAGCAGGTCGGGCACCGAGAGTGGGGCGAGGTCGAGCGTGGGGGACTTCTTCACGTGGTCTCCTTCTGGGCCGCACCGGCGGCGGGGAACGTCGCGAGGGTCGTGCGCAGGCGCTGCAGTGCGTCCTGCACCTGTGCGGTCGTGAGCACGAACGGGGGCACGATGCGCAGCACGTCGCCGGCCGTGCAGTTGACGAGCAGGCCCTGTCGGTAGAGCGCCTTCTGCACGAGGTCGGCCGAGTGGTGCAGGCGCAGGCCGAGCATCAGTCCGCGGCCGCGCACCTCGCGCACGATCGGCAGGTCGCGCTGCAGCTGCTCGAGGCCCGTGCGCAGCTCGCGGCCGCGCGCCTCGACGTTGTCGAGCAGGCCGTTCTCGATCTCGTCGAGGAACACCAAAGCGGCCCGGCAGACCAACGGTCCGCCCGCGAATGTCGAGCCGTGCTCGCCCTTCTGGAACGTGTCCGCGAGCGCGCTCGAGCACAACGTCGCGCCCATCGGCAGGCCGGCGGCGATCGGCTTCGCCAGCGTGACGACGTCGGGCACGACCCCATGGTGCTGCGCGGCGAGGAAGCGCCCGGTGCGGCCGCAGCCGCTCTGGATCTCGTCGTGTACCAGCAGCGTGCCGGTCGTGGTGCACAGCTCGCGCGCGGCGCGCAGGAACGCCGGCGACAGCTCGCGGATGCCGCCCTCGCCTTGGATCGGCTCCAGCACCAGCGCCGCGGCACGCTGCTCGCGCAGCACGCGCGCCAGCGCGGATTGGTCTTCGGGCGCGACCCAGGTGACCTGCTGCAGCGGCAGGAAGGGCTGGCGGTACTTCTCGTTCCAGGTCAGCGACAGCGCGCCGAGCGTGCGGCCGTGGAAGCCGCCTTCGAGCGCGACGAACGACGTGCGTTCTGGCGTGCCGCGCACGTGCATCGCCTTGCGCGCGAGTTTCAGGGCACACTCGACCGACTCGGTGCCCGAGTTGGTGAAGAACGCCGCCGCCATGTCGGTCAGCTTGCACAGCCGCGTCGCGACCTGCTCGGTGTACGGATGGCGGAACAGGTTGCTCAGGTGCACGACCTTGCCGACCTGGTCGCGCAAGGCTTCGCACAGCCCCGGGTGCGCATGGCCGAGCGCGCTGACCGCGATGCCGGCCAGGAAGTCGAGGTAGTCGCGGCCGTCGCTGGTGTGCAGCACCGCGCCGCGCCCGCTGACGAACACTTCGTCGGCGCGGGCGTAGGTCTTCATCAGGCCCTCATCCATGGTGGCTCTCCGTGGTCTCTGCATCGGGTTCGAACGCCGTGCCGACGTCGCTGCGCAGCGCCTGCCGCACCGCGTCGGGCACGCCGCCGGGTGCGATCTTGACCAGCGCGCGTGGGTTCTCGCGCAACGCCAACAGGGCGGCTTCGAGCTTCGGCAGCATGCCGCCCTTCGCAGTGCCGGCGCGTACGAGCGCGTCGCATCGTGCGGGCGTCAGCTTCGCGAGTCGCTGGACGCCGGCGACGTCGGTCAGGAACAGCAGTGCGTCGCACGCGAATGCGCGGCACAGCGGGCCGGCGGCGTGGTCGGCGTTCAGGTTGAAGAACGGCTCGTCGCCATCGGCTCCGTCGCGCGGCGCGACCGTCGCCAGCACCGGCACATGGCCGTGCTGCAGCAACATCTGCACGAGCTGTGGGTCGGTGCGGTCGACGGCACCGACGAAGCCGAGGTCGACGTCGGGTCGCGCGACGCGCACGGCCGAGAACGTGCCGCCATCGGCGCCGCAGAGGCCGACCGCCGGCACCGAGGCGCGTTGCAGCGCCGCGACCAGCGTACGGTTGACGAGGCCGCCGAGCACCATCAGCACGACCGCGGCGGTCGCGGCATCGGTGAGGCGCAGGCCGTCGTGGTAGCGGTCGGCGAGGCCCATGGCCTTGGTGACGCTGCGGATCTGGTTGCCGCCGCCGTGCACGACGACGACTTCGTGGCCATCGCCGCGCGCCTGCGCGATCGCGTGGCACATCGCGTCGCGCGCCGGTGCCTGCTCGAACTGCGCCCCGCCGATCTTGACCAGCAGCCTCACAGGAGCCCGTCCGTCTCGGGCAGGCCGAGCATGCGGTTCATGTTCTGCAGCGCCTGGCCCGAGGCGCCCTTCATCAGGTTGTCGATCGCGCTGATCACGACCACCAGTGGGCCGCTGTCGGCGACGGCGATGTCGCAGCGGTTGGTCTGTTGCACGCAGCGCAGCTCGGGCAGGCCGCGGTCGTAGACGCGCACGAACGGCTCGCCGGCGTAGCGTTCCGCCAGGCAGCTGCGCATCGTCGCGGCCGTGACGCCGGCCGCCGGCTGCAGGTAGAGCGTCGTCAGGATGCCGCGGAAGACCGGCAGCAGATGCGGCGTGAAGACCACACGCTCGGTACCGGCCTGCTGCCAGATCTCCGGCAGGTGCCGGTGCGTGCCGATGCCGTAGGCGAGGAAGTTCTCGTGCACGTTGCCGAAGTGGGTGCGGTCGCCCGGTGCCTTGCCGGCGCCCGACACGCCGCTCTTGCTGTCGGCGACGATCGGCGCGTGCGCATCGACGAGCCCGGCCGCCAGCAGCGGCAGCAGCGGCAGCAGGATCGACGTCGGGTAGCAGCCCGGGTTGGCGACGAGGCGCGCGTTGCTGACGGCTTGCCGCGCGTGCTCGGTCAGGCCGTAGATGGCTTGTTGCAGCAGTTCGGGCGCCGGGTGGTTGGTGCCGTAGGTGCGTTGGTAGACCGCGGGATCCCGCAGGCGGAAGTCGGCCGACAGGTCGACGACGGGCTTGCCGCGCGCGAGTGCGGCCATGGCGATCGTGCTGGCGGCGCCGTGTGGGGTGCACAGGAACACCGCGTCGACGGCATCGAGCCGATCCAGGTCGAGCGCCTCGATCGCCGGCTCGTGGGGCGACGCCGGCGGCTCCGGCCGGGCTTCCGGCCGTGCCGTCATCACCACCTCGGCGGCTAGCCGCGGGTGGTGGGCCAGCAGGCGCAGCAGTTCGCGCCCGGTGTAGCCCGAGGCGCCGACGATCGCCGCGCGCTGCTTCACCTCGCTCCCTTGGTCAGGCGGCGAACGAGCGCGCGAGCCTTGCCGCCGTCTGCGCACACGGCGAGCACGGTGTCGTCGCCGGCGATGGTGCCGACGAGCCCCGGCAGTTCGGCGTGATCGAGCGCGACGCCGAGTGGCTGCGCGCCGCCGGCCGGCGTGCGCAGCACGACGAGGTTCTGCGCGGCGGTCGCCGACACCAGCCACGTGTGCACCGCGTGCCACAGGCTCTGGTGGGCGGTCTCCGGCGACAGCGTGGCCTGAGGCAATTCGTAGCCGCCGATGCCCTTCACGACGCCGAGCGCACGCAGGTCGCGCGACAGTGTGGCCTGGTTGACCTCGAAGCCGTCGGTGGCGAGCTGCTGCTGCAGGTCGGACTGGTTGCGCACCGGCCCGCGCTCGAGCAATGCCAGGATGCGCTGGCGTCGCCTGTCGGGGCCGGCTTCGGTTGGTTGCATGGATATGCGCGACACGTGCATAAGTATGCAGCGACGGGAGGAACTGTGCAAGTGCTGTCCACGGATCGCTCACTGCGGCGGCGGCACCCTGGCCGCGCCGGCGATGCGCAGTCGGCGCATCTGCGAGCTCTTCTTCGCGTGATGCTCCTGCATGCGTTCCAACACGCCGGCGAGGAACTGCACGGTGGCGGCGATGTGCGGCCCCTTGTTGAGCATCACGCACTCCGTGCGTACGCCCATCGCCGCGTCGGTGACCTCGGCGCGCGATGGCACGCCGGTGCGCGCCATCGAGTCCAGCACCTGCGTCGCCCAGACGACTGGCACGTGGGCTGCCTCGCACAGCCAGAGGATCTCCTCCTGCACCTCGGCGAGCCGCGCATAGCCGACCTCGGCGGCCAGGTCGCCGCGCGCGACCATGACGCCGAGCGGCGGGCTGCGCAGGCCGGCGAACAGCAACTCGGGCAGCCGTTGGAACGCGAGCGCGGTTTCGATCTTCAGCAGGATGCCCATGTCCGGCCGCCCGAGGCGGTCGAGTTCGGCCTCGAGTCGCAGTACGTCCTCGGGCCGCTGCACGAACGACATGCCGACGAGGTCCGCATGCTGCGCTGCCCATTGCAGTCGCTCGCGGTCGGCGTCGCCGAGCGCCGGCGCCGAGATCTCGGTGTCCGGCAGGTTGATGCCCTTCGCCGCCCACAGCCTGGCGCCGCCGGGCGGCACCGCCGTGATGCGGACGCGCAGTTCGTCGCCGGCGTGTTCCAGCACGATGCCGGCGATCTTGCCGTCGTCGAACAGGATGCGATGGTCGGGCCGCACGTCGTCGAACACCTCCGGCAGCGTGCAGGGCACGCGGGCGCACTCGCGCCGGCCGTCGGGACCTTCATGGACCGGTCGTCCCGGTCGCTGGTCGCGCGTGACGACGAGGATGTCGCCGGCCTGCAGTTCGATGTGGGAAGGCAGCGCTGGCAGCCGGCCGAGGCGTGTCGTCGCCAGCTTCGTGATGCCGCGGCGCAGGACCACGGGGCAGTCGGTGCCGAGATACGTCGTGCGGTCGATGGCGGCGAGGCAGACGCCGCCGCCGACGCGCGTGATGGCGAAACAACGCTTGCGCCCGCGGGTGTCGGTGACGATCAGGTCGTCGCCGACCTCGGCGGCGAACAGCAGTGCGTCGGCGAGTGGCGCGACCGGGGTGCCGGTCGGCAGGTCACCAGGTGCGGCCTGCGGATCGCGGAACGCGACCACCGCGGGCCGGATGGCGACGCCATAGGTGTCGCGCTCGGGCCGCACGCGCAGGACCTCGGGCCCGGGTTCGAGCGGTCCGGTGCGCAGCTTCGGGCCGGGCAGATCGACCAGCAGGCGGCAGGGGCGATCGACCTCCTTCTGTGCGGAGCGCAGGTGGCCGACCATCGCGTCCCAGTGCGCGGGATCGTCGTGCGCGAGGTTGACGCGCGCCACGTCCATGCCGGCGCGCAGCAGCGTGCGCAGCAGTTCGGGGTCGGTGCTCGCGTCCGCGGGAAGGGTCACCATGACGCGCGTCTGGCGGCCCGCCGGGCTCGGGCCCAGCAACTCCGTCGCGTGCCCGGCCAGCAGGCCTGCCGCGCGTTCGCCATCGAGGCCCGGCGGTTCGGCGGCGGCCGGATCGTGGGCAGGCAGTTCGCCGAGCAATGCCAGCAGCGCCAGGCGCACGCCCTGCAGCGTGTCGTGCACGTGACCTTCGAGGCGGCCGAGCGACGACAGCGACAGGTCGCGCAGCTGGCGCTGCAGCGGCCGCAGATCCTGCGTGCGCACGGCGAGGTAGTGCACGAGGTTGGTCGCGCTGATCCGGCGTTCGGGCGGCACCGCTTCGATCGCCGCATGGCGTGCGTCGACCGCGGCGGCGGTCTCGCGCTCTAGGTACTCGACCTCGGCGAGCACTTGGCGCAGGCGATCCGGTCGGAACCGTTGCAGCATGGTCGGCATCTTCCCCGTGCGCGCGCAGGTTCCGCGAACGGAGCGTGAGGCAATCGTGAAGGTCAGCCGCTGAGCCAGTAGTAGAGACGACCACCCAGCTCGTGCAGCGCCAGGCTGGTGTCGCGCAGGCCGCTCCAGCGCGGCACGAAGCTCGCCCAGCCGTCGACCGCCGGACCGCGGAACCCGGTCGGTGCGGCGATCGCTTCGAGGTCGGTGCCGCGGAAGCACGCGAGTGCGCGCGGCATGTGCCAGGCGCTGGTCACCACGAGGATCCGGCGCACACCGGCTGCGCGCAGCAGTTCGGCCGAGAACCGGGCGTTCTCACGCGTGTCGGCCGAACGTTCCTCGAGCCAGCGCACCGGCACGGCGAACTCGTCCTGCGCGGCGCGCTGCATCAGCGCCGCCAGCGACGGCAGGCCGGTGCCTGGCGAGCCACCGCTGAGCAGCATTGGCAGCTTCGTGCGGCGCTGCAGCATCGCGCCGTAGCGCAACCGCTGCATCGTCATCACGCCGGCGACGGCGCCGCCGTACTCGGCTCCGTCGCGGTCGGCCTCGGCGCTGAGCACGACGATTGCGTCGGCTACGGGCAGTGCACCGCGGGCCGGCAGCGCCGGCGCGGTCTGCAGCGAGGCCAGCAGCCAGCCGCCGACGCACGGCGTCGCTGCGAGCCACAGCCAGGCGAAGGCGACCACCTGCACGGCGCGGCCGGCGCGTGGGCGCCAGCGGCGCAGCAGCGTGCCCACCACGAACAGCCACAACGCGGAGGCGGGCGGCAGCAGCAGGATCTCGCCCAGTTGACGCAACATCGTCGCGGCATCGGAACCGGTTCCGCGGTGGCGGGCAATGGTCGCGCTGGGCCCGGTGTGCTGCCGCGGGCGTGCGTCGTCGCCCTTGTCGGGTGGGCCGTGCGCGAGTGGGGTCAGCACGGCGCGCTGCCGTCGGCGGGCTGGGGCGTGGTTCGTGGCCAGGCCCCTGCTCGCCGCGCGGGGCGCACGGCCAGCGGCCGCGTCAGCGACGGACGGTCACTTGCCGGCGTGGGCGTGGATGGCGAGCGCGCCAACCAGCTGGTGCTTGCCCCACGACAGCGTGAAGGTGCCATGCATCGGATCCTTGTCGTCGGCCTTCAGCGCCATCGTCATCTTCTCGACGACTTCCTTGGCGGCGTCCTTGTGCAGCTCGAGCGGGGCGACGAAGTCGGGCGTCCACTTCTGCGGGCCGAACGGCATCAGGCCCTGCTTCATGGCCTTCGTCGAGTCGAGGAAGGCGAGGCCGAACTTGCCGTCCTTGTCGCAGTTCAGGCCGACGACGTAGCTGCCGGCGGGGATCATGGTGCCGCCGATCTCGACGTCGACGCTGTTCAGGAACGTCGTCCACATGTCCTTGCCGAGGCGGTTGAGCTTGCCCTTCAGCTTGTCGAGCATCGAGTCGTATTCGGGCTGCCACTCGGGCTGGCCGTGCGTGACCGTGATGCCGGCCGCCATGTCGTCGCCGAACAGGATGAGGGTGCTGCAGGCGCGCTCGCTCTGGCCGCCGAAGACCTGGACCTTCTGGGCGGTGGCGGGGAGGGCGAACGTGAGTGCCGCGAGCGCGGCCGTGAGCAGAGGGAATCGCATGTTTCGTGTGTCCGTGTCAGTGAGAAGGAAAGGCGAGCGAGCGGAAAGTGAGGCGAGCAGCGTAGGGGAGCGCCACCGTCGCGCGCAAGCTCAGCCGAGCACGCGCCGCAGTTGGCCGAGTACGTAGAGCACTTCCTCCCGGGTGTTGTAGTGCAGCATGCCGAGCCGCAGCACACCCGCCGGTTCGAGTCCGAGTGCGGTGGTCAATGCGACCGCATAGCTGTTGCCGGGCCAGCAGTACACCTGCGCCGCCGCCAGCGCGGCAGCGATGTCGTGTGGCGCACGGCGCTCGTGCGTGAACGACACCGTCGGGCAGCGTTCGTGCGCGCGCGCCGGATCGGCGATGCCGACGATGCGCACCCCGGCCAGTTCGGCGAGGCCGCGCAACAGCTCGGCGCACAGCTCACGTTCGTGCCGTTCGATCACGTGGAACGCGTCGTCGAGCGCGCCGCGGCGATGCGCGGGTCCGCCATGCTCGCGCCCGAGCTGCGCGAGATAGTCGACCGCCGCCAGGGTGCCGGCGATGCCTTCGAAGTTGCCGGTGCCGGTCTCCCACTTCCCGGCGCCGTGCGCGGCGGCGGGTCGCACGCGGTCGGCCTCGATCTCCTCGAGCAGCGCGCGTCGGCCCCACAGCACGCCGAGGTGCGGGCCGAAGAACTTGTAGGCCGAGCAGGCGAGGAAGTCGCAGCCGAGGCGCGCGACGTCGAGCCGCAGGTGCGGCGCAGAATGCACCGCATCGACGAACGACAGCGCGCCGCGCGCGCGCGCCAGTTCGCACAGCCGCGCCACCGGGTGGATCGTGCCGCTGAGGTTGCTGGCGGCGCCGAACGCGCACAGCCGCGTGCGGTCGGTGATCTTGCGCTCGGCGTCGTCGAGGTCGAGCGTCGTATCGGGTCGCACGGCGATGCGCTGCACGCGGCAGCCGGCGGCTTCGGCGGCGCGCACCCACGGCGTGATGTTGGCGTCGTGGTCGCTGTCGGTGACGACGATCTCTTCGCCGGGCCGCCACGTGCGCGACAGTGCGCGCGCGAGGTGGAACGTCAGCGTCGTCATGTTGGCGCCGAACACGATCTCCTCGGGATCGTCGCCGCCGACGAAGTCCGCGACCGCATCGCGCGCCGCCGCCACCATCGTGTCGGTCGCCTGCGAGGTCGCGAAGCTGCCGCCGTGGTTGGCGTTGTCGTGCAGCAGTTGCTGCGCCATCGCATCGACGACGCTCTGTGGCACCTGGCTGCCGGCCGGGCCGTCGAAGAAGACCGCCGTGCGATCGCCGGTTCGGCGCAAGAGGCCGGGGAAGCGGCGGCGAACGGCGGCGACGTCGAGCGGGCGGTGCATGGTGTCGAGGCTACGCACCGCGCGCTCGGGCCGACAGTATGCTCGTGGCCCGCTCCCGAAGGACCCCCATGCGCATCCCTGCTGTCGTGTTGGTGTTGTCGCTCGCTCCCCCTGTCGTCGCCCAGGCAACCTGGTCGGTCCTGTATCCGACCTCACCACCGTCGCATCGCGCCCTGGCCCTGTTCGCCGGCCACGACGCGAGCGGCTCGTGCGTGCTGCTGTTCGGCCTCAGCCCCGCCACCGGCACCGTCTTCACCGAAGCGTGGCGCCTGCAGGGCAGCACCTGGTCGCCGATCGCGGGCGTGCTGCCGCCGGCGCGCTACGCCTCACCGCTCGTCTACGACGCCGCGCGCGCAGAACTGGTGTTGTTCGGCGGGCAGTCGTTCGGTGGCACGACGCTCGGTGACACCTGGATCTTCCACGGCACGACCTGGTCGAGCCCCGGTCTCGGCCTGCAGCCGCCAGCGCGTTTTGCGGCCGGCATGGCCTTCGACCGGGTCCGCGGCGTGACCGTGCTGTTCGGCGGCCGCAATGCCGGGTCGCCCTCGTCCCTGCTCAACGACACCTGGGAGTGGGACGGCGCCAACTGGCAGCAGCGGTTGCCGGCGACGTCGCCGTCGGCACGCGAACTGACCCTGATGGCGTTCGATCCGGTGAACGGTGGCGTGCTGCTGTACGGCGGCCTCGCGACCGTGGGGACCGCGTCGATCGGCCTGGCCGACACCTGGAGCTACGACGGCACCAACTGGGTGCAGCGACAGACGGCGACGGCGCCGCCCTATCGCCTCGCCGCGGGCATGGTGACGGATCTGCATCGCCAGCGGATCCTGTTGCTCGGCGGCAGCGTCGGCACCGGTGGCGATGCGTTCCCGTGGGAGTGGGACGGAGCCGATTGGCACACCTTCTACCAGCCCAATCCGGCGCCGCGCTCCGACTTCGGCATCGCCTACGATGCCGGCGCGCGGCGGGTGGTGGTGCATGGGGGAGTCATCCCCACGGGGTATGGCAGCATCTTCCTGAACGACACCTGGACCTACCGCACGCCGCTGCCCGCCAGCGTTACGGCGTTCGGCAGCGGCTGCGCCGGCAGCGCCGGCACGCCGTCGTTGGCGAACGTGCCGTACCACCTGCCGTGGCTCGGCGACACGGTGCGCAATCGCGTCGACCACATCGCTGCAGGCGAATTCGGCGCGGTGTTCGTGTCGAGCTTCGGCATGACGCCGCCGATCGACCTGTCGTTCGTGCAGATGCCGGGCTGCGAACTGCTGGTGCCGCTGGACAGCCTCGATTTCGTGGTCGCCGACGCCGGCACCGCCGAGTGGTCGCTGTTCGTACCGATGACGCCCGCGCTCGCCGGCGTCGCCTGGCGGCAGCAGGCGTTCCCGCTCGACGCGGCCGCGAACCCGTTCGGGCTCAGCGCCAGCAACGCGGTCGAGGCGGTGTTCGGCGTGCGCTGAGGCGCATCGGGCGCGGCGCCGCGAGCGCGAGCGCTCGGGGGTCGTCGGGTCGTGGTAGCGTGGCGGGCCCTTCCCGAGGACCCCATGCGCATCCGAGACCTCCTGTTGATCGCCTTCTCGTCCGCTCCCGTGGCTGCCCAGGCGAGCTGGAGCCAGCTGTATCCTGGGTTGGTGCCACCCGCCAGGAACGACGCCATGATGGGGTGTCATGAGGCGGCGGGCAGTCTGCTGTTGCTGTTCGGCGGCAGCAACACTGGCAGCCTGCTGCAGGACTGCTGGCGACTCGACGGTGCCGCCTGGTCGCAGGTTCTCGGGCCACTACCACCCTCTCGACGCAGCGCGGCGCTGGCCTACGACGCAGTAAGGCAGCGTCTGGTCCTGTTCGGCGGCACCGCTGGCAGCAAGTTGCAGGACACGTGGGAATGGGATGGCGTGACCTGGACCCAGCGGCTGCCGATCGTGAAGCCGCCGGTGCGATCCGGACACGCGATGGCGTACGACCGCCTGCGAGGCGTGACCGTGCTCTATGGTGGAACGACAGACCCGAGCAACAACATTCTCGGCGACCTGTGGGAGTGGGACGGCACCCAATGGACGCAACGAACACCGGCCATTTCGCCGGGATTGCGCACTGCTGCCGTGATGGCCTTCGACCCGGTGCAGCAGAGGGTGCTGTTGCACGGTGGCTGGTCGCCGTTGGGGGGCGGGACCCTGCCTCACAATGACACGTGGACCTGGGACGGCACGAACTGGCAGCAGATGAATCCCTCGACTCCGCCGCCCTACCGATCCGGTGGGCGGGCCGTGACGGACCTGCACCGTGGTCGCATCGTGCTGCAGGGCGGGGGGGTCGACTCGTTCGCCTGGGAGTGGGACGGCTCGCAGTGGCACATCCTGCTGCAGGCTTCCCCGAGCGATCGCACGTCCCATTCCATGGCATTCGACCATCTGCTGCGTCGCGTCGTCGTCTTCGGTGGCACCGTGCCGGGCTTCGGAGCGATGGTCGACGACACCTGGGTCTACCAGACGCCGCTGCCAGCGGCCGTGGAGCCGTTCGGCAGCGGTTGCGCCGGCAGCGCCGGCACGCCGTCGTTGGCGAACGTGCCCTACCACCTGCCGTGGCTCGGCGACACGGTGCGCAATCGCGTCGACCACATCGCTCCCGGCGAACTCGGCGCGGTGTTCGTGTCGAGCTTCGGCAGCACGCCGCCGATCGACCTGTCGTTCGTCGACATGCCGGGCTGCGAACTGTTGGTGCCGCTGGACAGCCTCGACTTCGTCGTCGCCAACGCCGGCACCGCCGAGTGGTCGCTGTTCGTGCCGATGACGCCCGTACTCGCCGGCGTCGTGTGGCGACAGCAGGCGTTCCCGCTCGACGCGGCGGCGAACCCGTTCGGGCTGAGCGCCAGCAACGGCGTCGAGGCGGTGTTCGGCGTGCGCTGAGGTGGCCGCCGCCGGTGGCGGGCGCTACCCTGTTCGCCCCGCAACCGGCGCGACCCTCGCGCACACACACCATGGGCCTGTTCGATTTCCTGAAGAAGAAGGCCGGCGATCCGAACGCGCCGGCTCCCGCCCCGAAGCCTGCGCCTGCCGAACCCACGCCGCCGGCGCCGGTCGTCACGAAAGCGCCGTCCGCTGCGGCGAAGCCGTCCAGCGAACCAGCGAAGCCAGCGCCCGCTACGCCTGCCGCCGCTGGGACTGCAGCGGCAGCCGCCACCGGCCCCGAGTTCGTGGAGGCGACCGACGCGTTCGGCCGCCGCGTGAAGTTGCCGCGCGAGGAATACCGCAACCGCGTGCTGCCCGAGCTGGTCAAGGCGCACGGGAACGACCCCGATCGCCTCGCCGCGGTGATCGTGCAGGGACTGCGCGACGGCCTGGCCGGCGAGATGGTCGCCGCCGCCAACCGGCTGACGGTGATCGACAAGGACCTCGACCGCGCGCTGTCGATCCTCGGCGTCGTGCAGCGCGACGCCGGCGACCTCGACGCGGCGGAGTTCACGATGCGGGAGCTGCAGCAGAAGCGGCCGCAGTCGGCGAATGCCCGCGTCGGGCTGGCGATGCTGGCCGAGAAGCGCGGCGACCTGGTGCGCTGCGAAGCGATGTTGTGGGAGGCCCTGCAGCTCGACTGCAACCACGCCGACGCCGTGCACTGCTACCTGCAGGTGCGCCATCGTGTGGTCGGCGACGACGGCTACGCAGCCGAGATCGACAAGGTGATCACCCTGCCCGGCTCGTGGCGGGCGCAGCTGTGGCGCGCGCGGCTGGATCTGCAGCAGGACCGGGAAGCCGATGCCGTGGCCACCTACCGCGACGTGCTGGAGCGCGCCGGCGACGAGCAGGACGCGCTGGTCATGGTCAGCGGCGATCTCGTACGGGGCCGCCGCCACGACCTGGTCGACGAACTGATCGTGCCGCGCTTCCTGCCCGGTCGTCACCATCCTGACGTCGGCCTCGCCCTGCTGCACCATTACCTGGCCACGGAACGCCACGACGAAGGCGCCGAGTTGCTGCACCAGATGCACCTGCACTACGGGCACATGCTCGGCGACCAGCTGCAGCCGTTCACGGCCGCGTTCGATCGCCTGCGGCTGTCGAAGTTGCCGCCGCCCGCACCGTTGCCCGCCAATGCGAAGGTCGGCCTCGTGCGGCTCGATCGCCCGATCTGGTGCGCGGGCATGCACGACCCGCAGTGGTTGCTGCCGCGCAAGACCAACGAGGGCAAGCAGGTGCTGTTCCTGTCGCTGGCGATCGACGGCCAGCCGCAGCTGCCGGAGGGCCGCGAAGACGAGATCGGCCGGTTGACGCGCGGTGTGCCGCTGCTGCTCGCCGAGCACACCTGGTTGTCGACGGCGCACCGTGGCACCGCCGGCCTGCCGATGGCGGAACAGAGCGGCTGGGCGCTGATGGGGCGGCCGTGGCAGGAAGAGCAGCTGGCTCTGCAACTGGGTGACCAGGAGCGGCAGCAGACGATCCTCGTCACCGGCGTGCTGCGCGTCGACGGCGAACAGCGGCGCATCGACCTGTGGGCCTACGATTGCGCCGGCAAGCAGCGCATCGGCCACGCCGCCGCCGAAGGCCCGGTCACCGAAATGGGCCGCATGCTGTTGCAGCTGATCGCCGAACTGTGGCCGTCGCTCGGCGGACCCAAGGACCACAAGCCGCCGGTCGGCGACGAGACGTTCTGGCTGCGCTACACCGACGGGCTCGCGCAGCACGCGGCGCTGGTCGCCGCGCAGGCGGGTGGCATGCAAAAGCAGCGGCTCTACGGCGAACGCTACGTCGTGCAGTGGCTGCAGCAGACGGCGCTGCAGGAGCCGCGCTGGCAGCCGGGCTTCTGGCTGTTCGCGTCGGGCCTGTGCGTGCTGCGCCAGCTCGGCAGCAAGATCCCGCTCGAGCACGCACGGGCGGTCGCCGAGATCTTCCGCCAGTCGCCGCCTGGCAGCGCGTTCGCGCGGCTGGCGGTGTGCCCGTTGCGGGCCGTCGGCATGGACGCGCTCTGGCAGTCGCGCCGGCCGGAGATCGTCGCCGCGGCGACCGGCGACACGAACTACCTCACCTGGTTGCAGCGCGCCGAAGCGGCGCAGTGAACGCCGCGGGTCACTCGGCAGTCGCGACCGGCGCGGTGGGTGCTGGTTCGGCCGCGACCAGCCGCACCAGTTCGTGCCGCAGGATGTGGCACTCGGCATCGTCGGCACAGCTGAGCAGCGCCGTGTCCAGCTTGCTCGACGGTGTCTCGCGGAAGTGCACGCGCAGCGCCGGGCGACGGGACCAGCCGACGTACTGGAACCCCGGCTCGAGCTGCGCCAGCGCCTCCGGCTCCAGCAGGATCGCCCAGGTGCCGGCGCGCTTGGCCGTGGTCACGCCCATGAAGCTCGATGACGCGTCGATGTTGGAGAACAGCGCGATCGGACCGCTGTCGAGTCGGCCGAGGCCGCACGGCACGTTCAGGAAGCGCTTCCGATTCTTGGCGTCGAGGCGGAACGGTCCGGAGGCGCGCAGGTCGATGCCCGCTTCGCGCTCGCCAATCGGTGGTTCGTTGCCGGCGCCGGCCATCGCCGCGCCCTGGAACACCACGTAGCGCTTCTGCCAGGTGACGAGCATCGCCAGCAGCAGCAGCGCGGCGAGTCCTGTCAGTGGTGCCCAGACCAGCAGGTTGCCGGGCGCTTCGTCCGCGACCAGCATCACGTCGGTGTCGATCGGCAGATCGTCGATGCGGCCGCCGTTCGCCAGCAAGCGTTCCCGCACGCCGCTCTCCAGCGGTTCGAGCATGCCGGTGAGTTGCGTGTCGTGCAGTTCCTGCTTCGACCGCGGCGAGCCACTGATCTTGACCAGCAGCGCCCGCCGGCCCTGTCGGTCGATCAGGGGCAGGTAGGAGGATTCGACCGTCGTGCTCGAGCTGTGCCGGCTGCTCTTGGTCTTCTCGAACACGGCGACCGGCAGCAGCGAGCCCGCGACGGTGACGAAGTTGTGGTCGAGGTCTCGATGCTCCAGCACCTCGGCGATGCTGACGGCGTGCGAACCGTCCTGGTTGACCCACGCGTCGCGCGCCTGCTTGGTGCCGAACACGACCAGCGCACCGAGGCCGACCATCACGACCCAGTTGAGTTGCACGAAGTTGACGCTGAACCGGGACAGTCGCTGGCCGAGTGCCGCAGCCACACCCAGGAAGCGGAATACAAGGGTCATCATGGCTCGATCTCCTGGGCGGGATTCAAGCCGGTCGCGCCGGGGAAAACAGCTACAGACCGCCGCCGAAGCGGATCTCGTCGAAACCGGCCGCGTGGCACGCATCGACCGCCTTGGCGACGTCGTCGTAGCGCACGCCGTGCTGGCCTTCGACGACGCAGGCCATCAGCCGCCGGCCGCCATTGGTGGGGTCGGGCACCTGGCTCTGCGGATCCTCGGCGATGCGCAGCAGTTCCCGTCGGGCCGCGGCGAGGTCGGTGAACAGGCGCGGGCCGACTTCCCAACGCGCGGCGTGACCTGCCAGCGTGAAGCGCGCCGCGCGGCCGGTGGCCGGATCGACGTCGCCGGGCGCGAAGCCGGCGCGGTAGCTCACCGTGCCTTCGGCCGCGGTGTGCACGCGCACGACCAGTTGCTCCTGTGGTTGCAGCCGCGCGGGACTGCTGCCTTTGTCCTTCGGCAGGTAGGCGGGCAGCTTCGCCTCGAGCACCCGGAAGTCGATGCAGACGAAGAAGACGATCATCAAGAACACGACGTCGATCATCGGCGTCATGTCGGACCTGGCCTCGGTGTCGGCGGGATCGGCAAGGCTTGGCATGGGAACCTCCGGTGAGGGGACTGTGGGTGCGTGCGGTCCAGACGAACGGGTAGCAGCACGTCAGGGATCAGTCGCGGTGCACAAAGTCCTGCGGTGGCACGGTTGCCTCGTTGATGAGACCTGGCGTTGCGTGCGGCATGATGCCGGCATGGTCGACGAGCGCGTTCCCGGCCGACCGGCCGACGAAGCTGCGGACCCTGACGGGTTCGAACAGGGCGCTGATTCACCGCCGTCGCCGGACCAGCCCGCGACGATCGGTCCGTACCGGGTGCTCGGACGGCTGGGTGAGGGTGGCATGGGCGTCGTCTACCTGGGCGAGCAGCGAACGCCGGTGCTCCGGCGTGTGGCAGTGAAGGTCATCAAGCTGGGCATGGACAGCAAGGCAGTGCTCGCGCGCTTCGACGCCGAACGACAGGCACTGTCGATGATGAGCCACGACGCGATCGCGCGCGTCCACGACTGCGGGGTCACGGCCGCGGGGCAGCCGTACTTCGCGATGGAGTATGTGAAGGGCGTGCCCATCACCGACTACTGCGACCGTACTTCGCTGTCGCTGATGGCACGCCTGGCGTTGTTCCAGCAGGTGTGCGCCGGTGTGCAGCACGCCCACCTGAAGGGCGTCATGCACCGCGACCTGAAGCCCGGCAACGTGCTGGTCGCCGTCCAGGACGGCAAGCCGGTGGTGAAGATCATCGACTTCGGGCTCGCCAAGGCGATCGATCAGAGACTGGTGGAGGCGACGCTGTTCACGCAGCAGGGACAGGTGCTTGGTACCCCGGAGTACATGTCGCCGGAGCAGGCCGGGCTCGACGGGCTCGACATCGACACGCGCACCGACGTCTACTCGCTCGGCGTCCTGCTGTACGAACTGCTCACCGGGCAACTGCCGTTCTCACGCCAGCAACTCCTGCAGGCCGGGTGGTTCGAACTGCAGCGCCTGCTGCGCGAGCAGGAACCACCGCGACCGAGCACGCGAGTGACCATGCTCGGCGCCAGCGCCGAAGCCGTGGCGCACGCGCGCCAGCTCGACACGTCGGCGCTGATGCGGCACCTGCGCGGCGACCTCGACTGGGTCGTGCTACGGGCCCTCGAGAAGGACCGCACGCGCCGCTACGCCACGCCCATCGAACTGGCCGCCGACCTCGAGCGGTTCCTGCGCCACGAGCCGGTGCTCGCGTGTCCGCCGAGTGCCGGCTACCGCCTGCGCAAGCTGCTGGCTCGCCATCGCGGCAAGGTGGCCGCTGCCGCGGCGATCCTGCTCACCGCGGTCGTCGGCGCCGTGATCGCCGTCGATCAGGCC
>JBGARS010000087.1:0-319 GCA_044230075.1 Planctomycetota bacterium
TTCAGCTTTTCAGCGGGCGCGAGTTCGCTGGTTCAAGGTCTAGGTCGAGGGGCGATCGAATGTGGCGTTCCAATTGCGGTCGTGCAACTGTCTTGGGAGCAGCACCTATATCCGGAGCGGGAGTATTGCAATGATGCTCCTGCCGCGTTGGGAATGGTTGCTGGCTCTGCTCCCGTGCATGGCACCGCACCTCAGCGGCCAGCAACCGACGCCAGCACCGCTTGCGGAGGCGCAAGCGCGTAGTCTCGAAGCCGCTCGCGCGCTGCTGGCGAAGATCGAGAAGACCACGCACGGCGCCACGCCGATGCTCGGCGCCGAG
>JBGARS010000087.1:329-24273 GCA_044230075.1 Planctomycetota bacterium
TTGGGCCGTCGCCACCGCCGCGGTTGGTGCCGCCGCATTGTCTGCGCCCGCGTGGTGGCCCGGCCTGCTGGGAACCGGCGCGGTGACTATGAACCACGGGCGCGCCGCCGACTGGAACGCCGAGGCGGACAAGGCTGGCCGCAACCGCATCGACGACGTGATCGCGTGCAGCAGGAAGCTGCTCAACGATGGCGGCGTCGAGCGCGCCTTTGCGGCCGAACTTGTCCAGCGGGGTTTCGATCCGCGGGTCACCTACCTGCCCCACGCCTGCATCCTGAAGCTGGTCGACCGGGGGGCGCCGACGTTCACCAACGTCTACGACGGCAAGAACTGCCCCGAGATCACCTGCCGCGAAGTCATCACGCTCGGGCTGCCGTGGTCGTGGGTGCAGCTGACGCTGCACGACCGGATGTTCCACTTCCAGGATCGCGCGGACCCCAACCTGCCCATCGGCCAGAGCTATCGGCTGCAGCACCTGGTGTTCGCCCTCGGGCCGAAGTTCGGCGACACGATGCGTTCCGTGCGCCGGCTCGACGAGAAGGGCAAGGTCGAGAGCCTCACGGCCATCGCCCGCAAGGCGGCCCCAATGCTGACTGCGTATCTGCAGGCGAAGGGGCCGTGCCCGAAGGACATGGAGATGGCCATCGACCACTTCACGGACGGCAAGGGTCGCATCAACCTGCACGAGGTCGAACAGTCCTTGTGGATGCTCTATCAGGCCGACAAGCTCGAGGCGGCGATCACGTTCTCGCTGTTGCAGCCCAAGGAATCGGCCGGCGTGCCGAAGGTGCTGCAGGAGGCAGCAGGCGGTGACTTTGGCGATTGGCTGCGGTTCACGGTGGCGACGGGTGCCAGTCTCGCCGACGTGCTGCGTGAAGCACTGACGGAGTGTGCGAAGGACTTTCATGTGGGAACCGACCTGTGCCAGGAGGCTTGGCGGCTCGCAGGTGGCAGCAAGGCGTTCCTTGACGGCAAGCTTCGCTTCGGCGGCGGCGAATTGCTGCGGCGCCAGTTCTTGATGCAGTGCCTGCGGCAGGAGGCCCTTGCCGACGGCCGCAGTGCCGAGGATGCGGAGCGTGACGTGCTCGCACTGGAGCAGAAGCGCGAGGACCTGAGCGCGGCCGAGTTCGAAGCCCTCGTCTGGCAGCAGGCAGGCGTGGTGATGGACCGCTTCGTGACGCGTCGACTGCAGGGCAACCGGGTGCGCGCCAGTGTCGCGTTCGTCGACGCGTTGAGGCGGGCGGGCAAGGTGAGGTAGCGGAGCGTTCAGGCGGGTTGCTTGCTCGGCGCACCGTTGCACCGGCCCGGCGCATCGGCATCATCGTGCGGCTCCATGGCCGAAACCGCGGATCTGGTCGTCGTCGGCGGTGGCATCGTCGGCTGCTCGGTGGTGCATCACCTGACGCAGCTGCTGCCGAAGACGACGCGCATCGTGCTGGTCGACCGCGGGCCGATCGCCGGCGCGACGTCCGGCTCGTCGATGGGGCACCTGATGGTGACGCCCGACGATGCGCAGGCCTACGCGTTGACGATGGCGAGCGTGCGCCTGTGGCGCGAGCTGCAGCAGCGCACTGGCGGCTTCGACTACCAGGCCACCGGCGCGCTCTACCTGGCCGACACCGACGCGGATGCGTCGATGCTGCCGGTGCTGCGCGAGCAGTTCGTCGCCTGTGGCGACAGCGCCGACCTGCTCGACGCGCGGCAGCTGCACGACCTCGAGCCGGGCCTCGCCGAGGACCTGCAGGCGGCGATGTTCTACGCCGGCGACGCGGTGGTGCTGCCGATGCTCGCCTGTGGCGTGATGCTGCGCGAGGCGAAGGCCGCCTGCCAGGGGCTCTCGGTGCGGCCCGGCTGCGCGGTGACGGGCTTCCAGCGCGACGGCGAACGCATCGCCGCGGTGCACACCGCGCAGGGCATCGTCGCGACCCGCACGGTGGTGAATGCGACCGGCGTCTGGTCGCCCGAGATCGCCGCGATGCTCGGCCAGCCCAGGCTGCCGATCTTCCCGCGCGCCGGCAACCTGGCGATCACTGGCCATCACGTCACCCCGGTGCGCACGCAGCTGTTGGAGGTCAGCTACCTGCGCTTCGCGCACGGCGCTGCGGCCGTCGACCCGACGCGCACCGACGATCGTGGCGGCCATGCCGTGAACGTGCAGCCGCAGAGCAACGGCAGTTGCCTGATCGGCAGCACGCGCCAGTTCCGCGGCATGGACCGCACGCTGAACCGCGAACTGCTGCACCGTTCGCTGCAACGCGCGCAGCGCTACGCGCCGGGCCTCGCACTGGCGCCGATCGTGCGCACGTGGGTGGGGCTGCGGCCCTACGCGATCGACAAGCAGCCGCTGATCGGGCCGTGGCCGCCGGTGCCGGGCCTGTGGATCGCGGCCGGGCACGAGGGCCTCGGCATCACGCTCGGGCCGATCACCGGCCGGTTGCTGGCGCAGCAGATCGCCGGCGCGCCGTGCGACGTCGACCCGACTCCGTACCTGCCGGCGAGGTTCTGCGCATGACGGCCGACGCGCGCAGCGTGGTGGCGTTCTCGTTCGCCGGCCGCGAAGTCGCCGCGCGCGCAGGCGACACGATCGCGATGGCGCTGTGGAACGCGGGCGAACACGTTCTGCGCCACAGCTCGCGCCTCGGCGCGCCGCGCGCGGCGTTCTGCAACATGGGCTGTTGCTACGAATGCCTGGTGCTCGCCGATGGCGCCACGGTGCGCGCCTGCACGACGCTGGTGCGCACCGGCATGCGGGTCGAGCGCGGAGGCAAGGCGTGACCGGCGAACGGGTGCTCGAAGCCGACGTCGGCGTCGTCGGCGCCGGTCCGGCCGGCATGGCGGCGGCGGTGCGGCTCGCGGCGGCGGGCCGCTCGGTGGTCGTGCTCGACGAAGGCCAGCGTGCCGGCGGGCAGATCTTCCGCCAGCTGCCCGCTGGCGCACCGCACTCAGCCAGTGTCACCGAGCCGCCGAGCCACGCGCGCGGCCACACGCTGGTGGCCGAGTTCGCCGACCGGGGCGTGGTGCTGCGTTGCGGCGCGGTGGTCTGGGACGCTCGGCCGGGGCGGCTGTGGTTCGAGCAGGACGGTGCGTCGTGGTTGTTGCGCTGCCGACAGATCGTGCTGGCGAACGGCGCCTACGACCGCAGCGTGCCGTTCCCCGGCTGGACGCTGCCGGGCGTGATGACCGCCGGCGCGCTGCAGGTGATGGTGCGCGGCTTCGGGGTCGTGCCGGGCAAGCGCGCGCTGGTCGTCGGTTCGGGGCCGCTGCTGCTGCCGACCGTGACGTCGCTGAGCCATGCCGGCGTCGAGGTCGTGGCGGCGCTGGAGGCGACCTCCCGTTGGCGCGCGCTGCGCGCCCTCGGGCCGGTGCTCGGTCACGGCGCGCGGCGGCGCGAAGCGCTGTGGTACGGCAGGAAGCTGCTGGCCGCCGGCGTGCGCCTGCGCTTTGGCTGGACGGTGTTCGCCTGCGAAGGGGATGGCCGCGTGCAGCGTGCGGTGATCGGCAAGGTCGATGCGCAGGGACGGCCGCAGCGAGACACCGCGCGCACGATCGAGGTCGACATCGTCGGCGCCGGCTTCGGCCTCGTGCCGTCGATCGAACTCGGCCTGCACCTCGGCTGCGCGTCGCAGTTCGTGCCCGCACGCGGCGGCCACTGCCTCGTCGTCGACCGCGAGCAGCACACCAGCGTGCCGGGCGTGTTCGCCGCCGGCGAGGTTTGCGGCATCGGCGGCGCCGAGGTCGCGATGGCCGAAGGCGACCTCTGCGCGGCTGTGATCCTGGGCGAATCCGGCAGCCCGCCGGCTCACCCTGCATTCGGCCGCCGCGCCGCGGCCGAACGGCGCGCCGCCGACCGGATGCTGCGCGCGTTTGCACCGCTGCCGGGCCTTTGCGAACTGGCGGCGCCCGACACGATCGTCTGCCGCTGCGAGGACGTGACGCTGCAGCAGGCACGCGACGCGGCGGCGCTGCACGGGTCGTCGGCGCGCGCAATCAAGCTCGGCTGCCGCGCCGGCATGGGGCCGTGCCAGGCGCGCATCTGCGGCCCGTCGCTGCAGGCGCTGGCGTGTTCGCGGCCAGAGCAATCGATGGACCTGCCGGTCGTGCGCCTGCCGGTGAAGCCGGTGCGCAGCGCGACGATCGTCGACGCGCCCGCCGGTTGAGCACCGGGGCCGCTATCATCGGCGGCGATGTTGTCCGCGCTGCTGTCGGTCCTGCTCCCCGTCGTCGCACCCCAGGAGCCGCTGCGCATCGGCCTTCTGGTGCCCGACGTCGCCACCGCCGAAGAACTGTCGTTCGTGCGCGGTGCGCGCCGGGCCGAGGCGCTGCTCGGCAAGCAGGGCGGCGTCGACGGCGCAGCGATCGAACTGGTGTTCGCGGCGGCGGCGACGCCGGACCAGGTGCCCGCGGCGATCGCCGAACTGCAGGCCGCGAACGTCACCGCCGTGGTGGCGCCGCCCGAACCGTGGCTGCTGCCCGCCGTGCAGCGGGCCGCGCAGGGCAAGCTGCCGTGCGTGGCTCACGTCGCGTCGGTGGCCGCGGTGGGCAAGGCGATCGACGACGTCTGCAACCTGACGTTCTGCATGCAGACGATCGGCCTCGTGCGTGATGGCAGCCGCGACGCGCGCGCGTTGGCCAAGCTGCTCGGCAAGGACGGCTTGTCGGCTCCGGCCGAGCTGGTGTGGGACCTCGACGTCGGCAGCAGCCAGAAGGCGTTCGCCAAGCAGATGGAGAAGCAGCGCCCGCACCTGCTCGTGCTCGACGCCGAGCCGGCGGCGGCCGCGCAGTTCCTGAGCGATGCGCTCGGCAGCGATGCGATTCCCGTCGTGCTGACACCGCGCGCCATCGGCCCGGCGACCCGCGCGCTGGGCCGGCCGCTGTTCGCGGTGCTCGGGCTGTCGGCGGCGTCGGTCGCGGTGACGCCGTTCCGCACCGACTACGAGTTCGAGTACGGCGACATGGGCTACGGCGCCGCCGAGGGCTACGAAGGTGTGCTCGCGATCGCACGCGCCGTCGCCGCCGCCAAGGCCCGCGACGCCGCCGCCGTGAAGAAGGCGCTCGCGACCGTGGTCGTCGACGGCGCGCGCGGTGCCGTGGCGTTCGACAAGGCGCTCGATGGCCTGTCGATGCCGTGCGCGGTGTGGCTGCTGCAGAAGGGGGCCATCGAGCACTACGCGCCCGCCGTGGTGCCGGTGAAGAAGGCCGCGCCGGTGACGGCAGGAACCTCGGCCGGCACCTCCGCTGTGCCGGTCCCGGGCGATGGCCCGCAGCAGCAGATCGGCGTGTCGTTCGGCACCTGGCGCACGCGGCAGTTCGAGTTCGAAGAGGGGGCGCAGTGGGTGCTGTGCGAGTGGGCCGACGAGCCGGGCTTCGCCACCAGCGGTGAGGACCTCGGCCTGCTGGGCCTGTCGACGAACGGCGCCGATGTGATCACCGACCACCTGGTGCGCGAGGAGATCCTGGCGCGGGTGCTGGCGATCGTGTCGACGAAGTTCGGCCGCAACGAGGACGGCACCGGCATCCCGGGCAAGAGCCTGCGCATCTCGTTCGCCGCCTACGTCGACAAGAAGGAGCGCGCGAAGAAGAAGCAGCGGCTGTGGCCGGCGCGCTTCGGCGGCGACCACACCGGCGCCGGCGGCGAGGCGTTCGGCACCTACTGCCGCGTCTACACGGCGTTCATCCGCCGCACGATCTTCCAGGCGCACGCGCTTACGCCGCCGCTGCAGTCCGCCGACCGCACCTACCTCGACGGTACCTATGCGTTCGGCACCGACCTCGCGCGCGACAAGCGCAGCGAACTGATCCGCGCGCTGATCAACGGCTACGCCGGTTCGATGGCGCTGACGCTGGCACACGAAGTGGGCCACCTCGCCGGGCTCGGCCACGTCACCGACGATCCGGTCGAGATCATGAACGTCGACGAGGGCGGCGGCATCGACTACCGCGACGCGCACTTCGGCCCCAATACGTGGGCGATCATGGAACGGCACTATGGGCTGACCGAGGAGAAGGGGCGGAGGGTGCCGCGGCCGATCGGCCGGTGACCCCCGCTGGCCCACCCTGACGCTGGTGCGCGCAGCGGCTATCGTGCCGCCGTGCCCGACGACCCGGTCGATCCACCGCCGAACGATGCCGCAGAGGAACTGCTCGCCGCGGCCGTGCAGGTGCTCGAGCAGCGCGGCGAGCCGGGCCTGCAGGAGTTCCTGACCGCGCACGCGACCCACGCCGACGCGCTGCACTCCGGGCTCGAGCGGCTGCGGCGCATGGGTCTGCTGGCGGCGCCGCCGGCACCGCCGGTCGAGCGCGAACAGTACGGCGAGTTCCGGATCCTGCGCCGGCTCGCCGACGGCGGCATGGGCGTCGTCTATCTGGCCGAGCAGACCAGCCTGCATCGCCAGGTGGCGCTGAAGGTCGTGCGGCCCGAGCTGCTGCTGTCGGCGACCATGCGCGAACGCTTCCAACGCGAAGTCGAAGCGGTGGCGCGGCTGCAGCACCCGGGCATCGTGCCGATCCTGGCGGTGGGCAGCGAGGGCAGCGTGCCCTGGTTCGCGATGGAGTACGTCGAGGGCCATACGCTCGACGAACTGGTCACGGCGATGGTCGGCAAGGACCCGGCGCGCGCGGGTGGGCGGGCGCTGCAGACCCTGTTCGACGATCGGCCCGCGGAGGGTTCCGGGGCGACGCAGGTATTCGCCGGCAGCTACTGGGAAGCCTGCGTGCGCCTCGTGCTGCAGGTTGCCCAGACGATGAGTTACGTGCACGAGCGCGGCATCGTGCATCGCGACCTGAAGCCGTCGAACGTCGTCGTCACCGCGCGCGGCCAGTCGCTGCTGCTCGACTTCGGGCTCGCGCACGTGCAGGACCTGCAGCGGCTGACGCGCGCCGAGGCCCAGGTCGGTTCACCGGCCTACATGGCGCCCGAGCAGGTGCGCGGCGAAGCGGTCGACGAGCGTGTCGACGTCTATGGCCTCGGCGTGACGCTCTACCAGCTGCTGGCGACCAGGCTGCCGTTCGAGGGTGGGTCCAGCGAACGCCTGCAGCAGCAGATCCTGGCCGGTGCGCCGCGGCCGCTGCGCGCGCACAACCGCGCCGTGCCCGGCGATCTGGCGATCGTCTGTGCCGTCGCGATGGACCGCGACCGCAGCCGCCGCTACGGCTCGATGGCCGACTTCGCCCAGGACCTCGAGTGCGTGCTCGCAAGGCGGCCGATCCGCGCGCGGCCGCTCGGCTGGCCGTTGCGCACCTTGCGGTTCTGCCAGCGCCATCCCGCCGCGGCGATCGCGACGGTGTGTGTGCTGGTCGTGCTGTTGCAGTTCCCGCTGGTGCTGTGGCAGCTGCAGGCCTCGGCCAACGAGCAGCTCGCCGCCGCGAATCGTCAGCAGGTAGCGGCCAACCGGGAGCTTCTGCGCCAGCGGGCCGAGGCGCAGGCGAACTTCGCCGACACGCTGACGACGATCCAGGAGCTGATGCTGCGCACCAGCCAGACCGACCTGGCGGCCACGCCGGGCGGCGAGCAGCTGCGCGCCGCGCTGCTGCAGCGCGCGGCGGCGATGTACGAACGGCTCGCGGCCCGCTATCCGGACGATGCCCGCCTGGCGGGCGATGCGGCCTACGCGCTGCAGTGCCTGGGCGCGCTCGAGTGCACGCTCGGCGATCTGCAGGCAGGCGAACGGCACCTGCGGGCGTCGCTGGCCAAGCTGGCGCACGCGGTCGGCCCGGTCGACGTCGGCACGCGCGGGGTCACGCGCAAGCTGCTCGCGCAGTCGTTGACCGGCCGCGGCCGCCACGCGGAGGCGGCCGCGGAGCTGCGCGCCGCCCTCTGCGATCTGGAGGATGCGTCGGTGTCGTTGCCGGGCGACGCGTCCTTCTGCCGCCACTTCGCCGAGACGAAGAACAGCCTGGCGATCGTCTGCCGCGAACTCGGCGATGCCGCCGCGGAACTGGCGCTGCTCACCAGCGCGCAGGCCGACAAGGAGGCACTGGTGCGCGCGGCGCCGCACGACCTGAAGGCGGCGCTGTCGTTCGCGATCGGCTGCGGCAGTCTCTCGCAATGCCTCGAACTGCGCGGTCGCCTCACCGAGGCGCGGTCGGTGGTCGAGCAGGGTCTCGTGCGGCTGCTGGACCTCCGGCCCGAGGGCGCGGACGGCGCCGTCTACCGCAACCAGCTCGGTACACTGTTCGATCAGCGCGGCGGGCTGCGGCAGCAGGCCGGCGAACTGCAGGAAGCAGCCGCCGACCACGGCAACGCCCTGGCGCTGCGCCTCGAACTGCAGACGGAGTTCCCGCAGGTCACCCGCTACGCGAGCCAGGCGGCGTCCAGCTACCACAACCTGGCGCAGACCGAGGCCGCGCGCGGGCACATGGCGCTCGCGCTGGACCTCGAGGACGAGAGCGTTCGGCGCTTTCGCGCGCTGCTGCAGGCTGCGCCGCAGCTGGTCCTGCCGACCCAGAACCTCGAGTATGCGCTGGTCGGTCGTTGCGCCGCGTTGCTGTCCCTGCGCCGCCTCGATCGGCTGTCGACCGCCGTCGACGAACTCGTCGCCGCGGCGGTCTCCAGCGAGGGCCTGCTGAACGCCGCGCGGATCCGGCTCGCCCATGCCCAGTTGCTCGGCGCTGCCGACGATGCCGCGGCCACATCGCGGTTGCGGGAGCTGGCGGTCGAGCACATCGCGGCGGCGGTGGCGAAGGGCTTCGGCGACGTGGCACACTTCGAGCAGGGGCGCTTCGCGCGGCTCTACGGCCAGCTGAAGGGCATGCCGGCCTACGAGGCGCTGCTGACCGGTCTGCGCCAGCGACCTGGCGTCAGCAGGTGAGCACCAGCGGCAGGTGCGGCCGCAGGTCGATCCCCTTGCCCGCGGCCCCGGCGAACGTCAGTTCGAGCAGGTGTTCGTGCCCTTCCCGGATCTGCAGCCCCGGCACGGACACCTCGCGCAGCAAGGACATCGGCGCCAGGTCGGGCACGGTGACCGTGACTGCCGCGAGCCGCCGGTCCGCCAGCGGGTGCGGCACCCCGAACGGCTCGAACGGCCGGTCGAAGGCGAACAGCAGCGGTTCGCCGATCACGCCGCTGTTGCACGCCATCTGGATCGTGGTGCCGGCGGGCAGGTAGCCGGGCTGGTAGGGCCAGGCGACGAACGGCGGGCGGGCGTCGGGCGCGGTCGGCCGCAGGCAGACGCCGAACGGCGAGGCGTTCGTCTGCCGCCAGCGGGCCCGCTCCTGCAGCCCCAGCGGCTTCACCATCGGCGTGCGCGCGCCCGCCTCGTCGTCGAGCCACAGCAGTTCGAGGTACGAATCCGCGAACCCGAAGCACACGTTGCTGGTGCCCTGGCCGCGGTGTTCGCGCCGCACGCCGGGCTGCAGGCCGGCTGCGAGCAGGTGCCGTTGTTCGGGCGCGGCGCGCTCGCAGAAGACGAAGACGTGGTCGACACAGTGCATCGATCGAGCAGCATGCGGCCGCAACCTCGGCAAAGGAAGTGTTCGCGGCCGGCCACCGGCTACAGTGCCCCGCGCATGAGCACCCAGACCGGAACCGCCAACATCGCCGTCTTCTGTGACTTCGAGAACGTGGCGCTGGGCGTCGCCGACGCCAAGTACGCGAAGTTCGACATCGAGAAGGTGCTCGACCGCCTGCTGCTGAAGGGCAGCATCGTGCTGAAGAAGGCCTACTGCGACTGGGATCGCTACAAGGCCTTCAAGGGCCACATGCACGAGGCAGCGTTCGAACTGATCGAGATCCCGCACCGGCGCATGTCCGGCAAGAACTCGGCGGACATCCGGCTCGTCGTCGACGCGCTCGACTTCTGCCACACCAAGGACCACGTCGACACGTTCGTGATCATCAGCGGCGACTCGGACTTCTCGCCGTTGGTCAGCAAGCTGCGCGAGAACAACAAGAAGGTGGTCGGCGTCGGCGTCAAGAACTCGAGCAGCGACCTGCTGATCGCCAACTGCGACGAGTTCATCTACTACGACGACCTCGTGCGCGAGAAGCCGGCGCGCAAGGCGGCGGCGCAACGTGCACCTGCGCGCAGCTCCGGCGACAAGGGCACGGCCAAGCGGGCCGGCGACGATCGCACCAACGAGGCGCTCGACCTGATCCTGGAGACGATCGAGGCGCTGATGAACGAGCGCGGCACCGACGAGCGCATCTGGGGCTCGATGATCAAGCAGGCGCTCAAGCGCCGCAAGCCCGGCTTCAGCGAGGGCTACTACGGTTTCCGCTCCTTCAACGAACTGCTCGAGGAGGCGGAGGAGCGCGGCTACCTGCTGCTCGAGCCGTCGGAGAACTCGGGCGCCTACGTGGTGCGGTTGCCACAGCCCGGCAAGTGAGTCCGGCGCGTCGTCACTGGCCCTTGGCTGTGGCGGCCGGTGCCGGGTCGACCTCGATGTCGACGCCGCTCTCGCCATCGCCCGTGGCCCAGGCGACGAGCCGGTGGCCGGCGAGCGCGAGTTGCCACACACCGCTGTCGCTGGCGCGCGCGAACAGGCGCCACGACGCGAGCTGACGATTCTGGCCCTCTTCGACGACCACCTCGGCGACCGGCGTGCCCGCGGGCCGCGGCGGCAGGTCGACCGCCGGTGCGGCCAGCCGGGCCCGCAGGTCCACCGCGGCGTGTTGTGGCACGCGCAGGATGCGCACACAGCGGCGATGCGCGCCGTCGCGTCGCATCGTGCCCACGTCCACCAGCAGCGCCTCGGCGATGCCGATGCCCGTCAGGCGCCCGGTCGCGAGGTCGACCTCGACGCAGCCGTCTTCGCTGACGCCGATGCCGAGCCGCTGGCCGGTGGCTGCCAGCGCGGCGACGAGGCGACCGAAGCGATCGCGTTCGAAGAAGTGCGAGTCGGTGAGCGCCAAGGGCAGGAAGTGCATGCCGGGGCCGACCCGTGGTCCGGCGTCGCCGAGTGCGTCGCCGCTCGTGCCGCCGAGCAGCATGCGTTCGCCCATCATCGCGCAGCCGGCGCTCGAGCCGGCGATCACGCCGCCGCGCGCCAGTAGACGCTGCATCGCCAGCCACTCCGGCGTGTCCTGGTCGTCGGGCCGGTAGCGGGCCGTGATGCGTGCCTGGTCGCCGCCGGTGAAGAACATGCCGGTCGCCGCGTCGATCGCGGCCACCGTCGCCTCGGTCGAGGTCTCGCGCCGCACGACGTCGCACGGCACGCCCGGCCACCAGGTCTGCAGTGCCGCGGTCTTGCCGGTCGCCATGTCGTCCTGGTCACCGCTGGCGGCGGTCGCGATGACGATGCGCGGCGGCCGGTCGCGTGCTGCCAGGGCCAGGAAGCGGTCGAACACCGGTTGCTGGTCGTCGTCGAGGCCGCCGCCGATCAGCAGCAGTGCGCCGGCGCTCGCCCGCGGAAAGCGCGGCGTGCGGGTCGTGCGGCAACCGGCGAGCAACGCTGCACCGAGCAGCACCACGAACAGGCAGCGGCGGTTCATTGTTCGAAGATCGCGACCTCGAAGCGGCCGCGGCTGTCGGCCAGGGCGCGGTACATGCCGTCGCAGTTGTAGACGGCGATGGCGTTGCCGCCGGCGTCGACCGCGACCACGCCGCCGTCGTCGGGGTCGAGCGTGTGCATCACCACCGCGGTCGCCGCGGCCGCGAGGCTGTCGCCGGCGAACTCCATGCGCGCCGCGATCGTGCGCGCGACGGTGTGGCGGAGGAATTGCTCGCCGGTGCCGGTGCCGCTGATGGCGGCGTAGTGGTTGGCGTAGGTGCCGGCCCCGACGATCGGCGAATCGCCGACGCGACCGAACTGCTTGCCGGTCAGGCCGCCGGTGCTGGTCGCCGCGGCGAGCCGGCCTTGCTGGTCCAGCGCGACGCAGCCGACGGTGCCGGAGCTGGCGCCGGGGACCTTCTTGGCCCGTTCGCGCAGCACCTCCTGCAGCATGCGCTGCCGCGCCTCGGTGGTGAACCAGCTGTTGGGCACACGTTCGACCTGCATCGTGGTGGCGAACTGCTCGGCGCCCTCGCCCATCAGCAGCACGTGCCGCGTACGCTGCATCACCAGCCGTGCCAGCGACACCGGGTGCTTGACCGTCGTCACGGCCGCGACCGCACCGCAGGCCATCGTGCTGCCGTCCATGATCGCGGCGTCGAGTTCATGGCCGCCGTTCTCGTTGCACGCAGCACCCTTGCCGGCGTTGAACAGCGGATCCTCCTCGAAGGCCCGCACGACGGCCTCGCAGACGTCGAGCGCGCTGTCGCCGTGCGCCAGCCGATCGCGCCCGAGGGTCAGCGCCTGCTGCATCGCCGCGCGGTAGGCCTGCAACTCGGCGGCCGGGGCAGTGCGTTCCAGCGTGCCGGCGCCACCGTGGATCGCGATCGCCCACGTGCCCGGCGCCGCGGTGGGTGGCGGGTGGGAGCCGACGGCGGTCACGCAGGCGCTGGCGAGCGGCAGCAGCAGGGCGAACAGTCCGGGGAGTGCGCGCATGACCGATGGTGTAGCCGCGCGGCGGTCACGAAGCGATCACGAGGTCGACGTCGGGTTCGCGTCGGCGGCGCCCACCGTCGGCAGCAGGTCGTTCACGGCATCGAGCAGGGACTGGATCGTGAACGGCTTCTCGAGCAATCGCGCGGGGCTGCCGGTGCCGCCGACGAAATCACCGTGCGCGCCGGTGTACCCCGATACGAACAGCACCGGCAGGCCGTTGCGTTCCGCGGTGAGCTTCGCGGCCAATGCGTGGCCATCGAGGCCCGGCATCACCACGTCGGTGATCAGCAGCTGGATCGGTCCCCGGTGGTGGTGCGCCACGGCGAGCGCGTCGTCACCGTCGGTCGCGACCAGCACGGTGTGACCGGCCCGCGAGAGCGCGCGATGCATCAGTTCGCGCACCGGCGCTTCGTCCTCGACCAGCAGGATCGTCGCGCTGGCCGCCGGCGCCGGCCGCGAGACAGGGGTCGGAGCTGCATCGGCGGGTTCCGTCGTCACCGGCAACCGGATCCACACCGACGTGCCCGCGCCCGGTTCGCTGTCGATCCACGCATCGCCGCCGCTCTGGCGGGCGATGCCGTAGACCGTCGACAGGCCGAGGCCGGTGCCCTTGCCCGGCGCCTTGGTGGTGAAGAACGGATCGAACGCCCGCGAACGTGCGAGTGCGTCCATGCCGACACCCGTGTCGCGGACCCAGAGCAGCGCCCGTTCGGGTGCGGTGGAGGTCTCGCCGACGCGGGCGACACCGATCGTCAGCTTGCCGCCGCCGGGCATCGCGTCGCGCGCGTTGACGACGAGGTTGACGATCACCTGCTCCATCTGGGTGCGATCGACCCGAACGAGCACCGAGTCGGCTGGGCGTTCGCGGTGCAGTTCGATGGTGCTGCCGAGCATGCGCTGCAGCAGCACGGTCATCTCGTCGACGAGTGCCGTGAGGTCGAGCACGCGAGGCGTCAGCACCTGCTGGCGACTGAACACCAGCAACTGCCGCGTGAGGCCGGCGGCGCGCTGCGATGCATCGAGGATGCCGCGCACCTCGGCGTGGCGGGCGTCGTCGGACGGCAGCGATTCGCCGAGGGACTCGGCGCAGCCGGAGATCGCCGTCAGCAGGTTGTTGAAGTCGTGCGCGACCCCACCGGCGAGCTTGCCGACGGCCTCCATCTTCTGCGCCTGCCGCAGCTGCTCCTCGAGGGACTTGCGCGCCGTCACGTCGGCGACGACGCCGACGTAGGCGCCGGCGCCGCCGTCGAGTCCGCGCACCAGCGTGCTGGTGACCAGGGCCCAGAACCGCGAACCGTCGCGGCGGTGGAACTGTGCCTCGTCGGCGTGCTGTGGCTGGCGGTCGTGGCACAGTGTCGCGAGGTCCGCGAGGTGCTCGGCGAGCAGGCCGTCCCTGGCGGCGACCAGCCGCAACATCTGCTCGGGCGAGTCGTAGCCGAACATGGTCGCAAAGCGTGCATTGGCGTAGGTCAGCCCCTGCCCCGGCACGCAGCGGAACAGACCCTCGGCGACGTGTTGCTGGATCGACACCAGCAGGGTCTCGCGGTGCTCGCGTTCGATGGCGACGCCAGCGAGCAGCGCGGCCCGTTCGACCAGTTCGGTCTCCGCCTTGGTCGGATGTTGCGGCTGGTTGTGGTAGATCGCGAACGTGCCGATGGCGTCGCCGGCCGGCGAACGGATCGGCACCGACCAGCAGGCGCGCAGATCGTGGCGAGCGGCGACGTCGCGGGCGATGTCCCAGTTCGGATCGTCGGCGATGTCGGCCGTGACGACGGTGCGGTTGTGGTGCGCGGCGGTGCCGCAGGTGCCGACCGCCGGACCGATCTCGATGCCCTCGATCGCCGCGCTGTAGCCGCGCGGCAACGACGGGGCGCAAGCGAGGTGCAGGCGGCGGCCGCGCAGCAGCAGGATCGAACTTTGGCCGCGACCCATGTGTTCCTCGATGCCGCGCACGATCGCGGTGAACACGTCGCCGATCGGCTGCGCCGCGGCCACGAGTTCGAGGATGTGCGCCTGCCAGGCCAGCACACGTTCGACCGCGGCGCGTTCGCTGACGTCGCGCACGACGCCCAGCACCTCGTCGTCGCCGAGCCGGATGAACCGCGCCTCGCGCACGCGGTGCCGCTCCGGCGCGCCGGTCGGGTACTCGACCGGCTGCGAGCGGCCGTTGGCGCGGGCCTCGCCGATGGCCGCCAGCAGGCGGCTGGCGACCTCGGCCGACATCAGGTCTTCGAGGCGCTGGCCGATCAGCTGTTCGCGCGGGGTCGGCAGGGGCACGTCGTCGCGCGCCATCACGTCGACGACCGTGCCGTCGCCGCGGATCCGGTAGACGACGTCGGGCAGCACGTTGACCAACGCCGCGCGCAGGCCTTCGCTGCGGAACCAGTTCTGGGCGCTCGCGCGCTGGCTGGCGATCAGGCAACCGAACACCAGCGGTATCGCCAACTGCGTCAGCTCGAAGATCTGGATCGGCGTGTAGCGCTGACCGAGCGGCAGCTGCTGGAACGGGCCCGTGCCTTGCGACGACGCCATCGCGAAGAACAGGGCTGCCACCGCCGCGATCATCGTCGCGCCGCGCTGGCCGAGGCGCAGGCCCGAGAACAGCAGCAGCGGCAGCACTGCGTAGAGCAGCACGATCGCCGTGGGGCCGGGTGGGAACTGCGTCATGACCGCCCACAACACCGCCACGATCGCCACCGTGAGCGCGGTGCCTTCCAGCAGCGGTCGCGGTGCCCAGCGGGGTCGTTCTCCGGTCGACCAGGTCGCCGCCACGGGCAGGACCGTCAGCACGCCGAGTGCGTTCATGCCCCACCAGCCGTCGTAGCCCGACGCGACCGGACCGCCGCCGAGCATGCCACGCGATACCAGCGAGAAGGTGATGCTCGCCACCGGCGCGACCGCCGCGGTGACGAACACGGCCAGCACGTCGCGCAGCCGGGCGAGCGCGCCGTGGCAGCCGAACCAGCGCAACACCGCAGCCCCGAGCACGGCCTCGGCGGTCGAGCCCAAGCCGGCGAGGGCGGCCGGGAGCGGCGGGGCACCGATCCAGGCCCGCTGCAACAGGACGGTGGCGAAGACGATCCAGGCGGATCGCATGCCGAGCAGCCACACGCCGGCGACGGCGATGCCGCAGGGCAACCAGATGATCGAGTGGGCGACGGCCGGTCCGTCGAGTTCGCGCAGCAGTCCCGCGGCGACGAGGGCCAGCAAGAACGCCACGTATCGCAGCCATCGTGTGCGCGCGGGCATCGACGGTGCAGGCTACCCGGCCCCGGTGAGCATTGCTCGCCAACGGTGCCGGCCGCCGCGCCGGCCCGGGGCCTGCCGGGGTCAGTAGCCGACGACCAACGTGGCTGCGTTCGACGTGGTCAACCACGCAGCGTTGACACCGGGGTCGAAGCTGATGCCCTGCAGGTAGTAGGCATCCCCGAGCTGGGTCGGCTGCGACGGGAAGTCGAAGCTCCACGTCGCGGTGCCGCCGCTGGCAGGGATCGGCACCAGCAACTCGGCGCTGGTGTAGGCGCGGCAGTTCGGCATGCCGAGGTTCGTCAGCAGCATCGGCAGGCTGCCGAGCGGCCACTGCGTGCGGCTGAGGCCGATCGCCATGAAGCCGAACTGCATGCTCGGCACGAGGTTGTTCAGGTAGAGCGTGCAGGTGGTGCCGAGCACCGGCAGGGTGCCGAGCGTGAGCTGCGGCGTGCCGGCGGAGCCGGGGCACGGCAGCCCGAACGGCTGGAACTGCGCGCCGAACTGCTGGGTGTCGTCCAGCGTCATGTTGGACTGCGAGACGCCGCCGAACGCGGTGATGCGGTCGTGCACGTAGTCGTGCGCCATCGCGAAGTCGGAGCGCGGCGGATACATGCCGCCGTAGATGGCGTTGAGCTGCCGCCAGCTGACGCCGTCGAATTCCCAGCTGTCGTTCTGGATCACCTGCGTGACCGGATCGCGGCCGCCGCTCAGCATCACCACGCCGCGGCTCAGGATCATCTCCATGCGTGCGCCGACGCGGGCCGAAGGCTTCGGGCCGGTGATCGGCACCTGCTGCCAGTCGAAGCCGTTGTAGGTCCAGGTCTCGTCGTGGCCGATGCCGTTGTTGTCGGCGCCGCCGAACAGCACGTTGAGCCCCAGTGGCACCAGGTAGGCCATCGCCGCGTCGGTCA
The DNA here is from genome assembly GCA_044230075.1 of Planctomycetota bacterium. Classification (GTDB taxonomy): domain Bacteria; phylum Planctomycetota; class UBA1135; order UBA1135; family UBA2386; genus JAEUHS01. The sequence goes on from JBGARS010000087.1 coordinate 16,913, forward strand.
GGCCCGGCGGCGAGTTCACCGGCAGCACGTGGAACCAGGTGCCGCTGTAGTACTCCCAGGTCTCCGCGAGCGCCTGGTTGGGTTGCCACAGCGCCTGGCGGCCGCCGTAGAGGACCGAGACCTGACGGCCGAGGTCGTAGGTCATCGCGTGCCGGGCGCGGCCGCCGGGTGAGGTCGGGGGAACCACCTGCTGCCAGTCGGTGCCGTTCCACACCCAGGTGTCGTCGGCCGCTGCCGAGGACGTGCTGCCGCTGTCGATGCCGCCGTAGAGCAGGATCTCACCGGTGATCTGATTGGGGGCCATCGCGGAGCGGGCGCGCGGCCCCGGCGAGTTCGCCGGGCTGAGCTGGCTCCAGGTGCCGTTGGCGAAGCTCCACAGCTCGTTGCTGGCGTTGCCGCCGAACATCAGCATGCGGTTGCCGAGCACGTCGAAGGCCATCATCGCGCCCGAGCGTGCGGACGGGGCGGTCGGCGTGACGACCGGACCCCATTGCGCAGCGGCGGCGGCGACAGTCGCGAGAGCGGCGAGGGCCGCACGGATCACGTCAGGCAGTTGCATCGGAGCCTCGGGAGATCTTCGTGGTGACGACCGTCGGTCGGTGCGCAGAGCCACGGACCAACGGCCTTTCAGCTCACCGGGCGGCCGCGCTGGCGGCCGCCCGTGGCGGATCCGGGAGTCAACCCGGACCCGCAGCTGGCGACTTTCTCAGTTGCCGACCGTGACCGAGATCGCGTTCGAGGCCGTGAAGCCGAACACGTTCACCGTCGGGTCGAAGCACAGGGCCTGGCCAGCGAAGTGGTCGCCGACCGTGCCGGCGACGACGGGCCAGGTCCAGCTCGCGGTGCCGGGGGCGCCGGCGGTCAGGCTGACGATGACGTCCGGCGTCACGTAGCCGCTGCAGCCCGTCATGCCGAGCAGCACGCCGAGATCGACGCCCGGCAGTTCCGTGAAGCCGAACACCAACACGCCGAGGTTGAACGTCGGGTTCATGTTCGACGCGGTGACGGTCCAGCTCTGGCCGAGGCGCGGCGACGCGTTCACCGACAGGTGCGGCGTGCCGTTGGTGCCGGCGCAGCCCATGCCGAAGGTGCTCGTCTCCCATTCCCACGTGTCGTTGTACTGCACGAACGTGCTGTAGTTGATGCCGCTGAACTGCACCATGCGGTTGCGCGTCGGCATGAAGGCCATCGTGGCGTCGAGGCGGCTGCCGGTGATGTTCGTGGACACCTTGGTCCAGCTCGCTCCGTCGAACTCCCATGTGTCGTTGACATAGGCGTTGCCGAGCGGGTCGCTCGGATCCGCACCGCCGTTCAACACCAGGACGCCGCGGATCGAGTCGTAGGCCAACTTCGGGCCGGTGCGCGCGGACGGCTTCGGGCCGGCAATGGTCAGCTCCGCCCAGGTGTGGGTGACGGAGTCGTAGGCCCAGGTCTTGTTGTTCCAGGACCCCTGCACGTCGATGCCGCCGAACAGGATCGTGCGGTCGAGGCCGGGGTGGTAGCACATCGCGGCGCGTTCGAGCGGGCCGGGGTTGGTCGCCGGGAAGGTCGCCGTCGCCGTCCACGCGGTGCCGTCGAACTCCCAGGTCTGGTCCGAGTCGATCGGGAAGAATGGATCCGACAACCCGCCGTGCACGACCATGACGTTGTGCGCGGTGTCGAAGCTCGTGGTGTGTTCGCACAGGCCGCCGGGGGTCGTGCCGACGATCACGTTCTGCGTCCAGGTCGCGGTCGTGCCCGACACGGACATTTCCCACGTCTGGTCGTAGACCGTGCTGCCGATGAAGCCCTGGTTGACGCCGCCGTACATCCGGAAGACGCCGGCATTGGGGTCGTAGACCAGGTCCATGTTGCTGCGGCTCGACGGAGCGCCGACGTTCGTCAGCAGCGTCCAGGTGGTACCGTCGTAGCGGTAGGTCTGGTTCGTCGGGCCGAAGGCGAGGTTGCCGCCGAACAGCACCAGGTTGCCGCTTGGCGCCGTGACCAGCGCGGAGCCGCTGCGGACCGCGGGGGAAGCAGTCGGGGTGGCCTGCACCCACTGGGCGCTGAGGGAGGAGAAGGAAACGGAGAGGGCGATTGCCCCGAGCAGTTGAGTTTTCATGCAGGAATGTCCTGCCGGGTAGGAGCCGTGCCGCTCCCGATCGGCCGGGCCAATCCGGAGAAAGTTCGCCGCTCCGTGCCTACGGGAACCGGATGCTGCGGGACGCGATGCGCCACACGCGGCCCTGTTGGTTCGACACGAACAGCTCGGGGTAGCCGTCCCCGTCCTCGTCCTGTGTCGGCAGCAGGCAACTGCCGAAGGTCGACACCGTCGGGGCGGCGCTCAGCGTGGAACCGCCGTTGCCGGACAGGGGCAGGAACTCGATCACGCCGGCTCCCGCCGCGCCGCCCATCGGTGCGCCGATGACCAGCAGCAAGGGCTCGTTGCGGTGGCGATACGGGGCGAGCGCATAGCCGAAACCGATACCTGGCCTGGTGCCGCGACTTTCCATCAGTCGTTTGCCGGTGCGGCCCGAGAACACGATCACCTGGTCGAGGCCGGAGGCGGCGCCCTCGTTCACCGCCGACACGGCGACGTCGCCGCTGCCATCCCCATTCACATCGCCGATGCCCGTCACCGCGGTGCCGAAGCCGTGGTCCGGGGACGGGTCGCTCCACGACTGCAGTACCGCACCGGTGGCGCTGGAGTAGAGCCGCACCAGACCGGGCGCGTCGCCGGACCTGCCGCCGAAGTTGCCGCCGACCACCAGGTCGTCCTTGCCGTCCCCGTCGATGTCGCCGGCGTTGGCGATGCAGGCGCCGAACCAGACGCCGGGTACGTCGTTGCGTACGGTCAGCAGGATCCGTCGCGTACGGCTCGAGAAGATGTCGACGCTGCCCTGCGGGGCCGTGTTGCGCAGCAGCGGTGCCGTGGCGACGGCGAAGTCCGCTGTGCCATCACCATCGATGTCGTTGAGTGCCGCCACGCTGACGCCGAAGCCGGGCCCGCCTTCGAGCACGCAGATGCGCTGCCGGGTGCGCCCCGACCAGACTTCGGCAATGCCATGGAGTGCGCCGGACACTCCCGCCGGAGCGCCGATCAACCAGTCCTCCGCACCATCGCCGTCGACGTCGCCGATGCCGGCGAGGCTGTGGCCGAAGATCTGTTCGTCGGCGTCGCTGGTGATCGAATCGACGATCGTCGCCGAGCTGCCGTCGACCAGGAAGACGCGGCCCGGGGCGTCACGCGGCGAGCGGGTGGACGCACTCACCAGCACGTCGTCGATGCCGTCGCCGGTGCGGTCGTCGACGCGGCACAGCGCGTAGCCGAAGATCAACGACGGCGACAGATCCGCGGGTGCGATCAGCTGCCGCAGGTCGCCACCCTGCCAGTCCGTGCGGAGCAGTTGTGCGCGCAGGGTCTGTACGAGCGCGATGACCACCGGTGCGATGGTCGGCACCAGCCGCGCCGCGCCGGCCGCCAGCAGTCGGCGTGGCAGATCCTCTGCACGCGGCAATGGCAGTCGCTCGACGAGCAGCGGTAGCGCCAGCATGGTACGCAGGATCGGCCGGTCCACAGCCCGGTAGGGTTGGGCCGCATCGGTCACCTGCTGCTGCACCGCGAGCACCTGCCGCAGCAGGAACACGAAGTTGGCGGCGACGGCTGGGGCGAAACCGCGGATCGGCATCTCGCCGCCGACGAATGCCCTGCCAGTGGCGGTGCAGCCGGTTCGGGCCATGCCTTCCTGGTAGAGCTCGGTCAGCCCGCCGATGCGCAGGATCTCGAGCAGGTCGGCGGCCGTGCCACGGGAGCGGCGGCTGCCATAGTCGCGGTCGAGCACGGCGAGGACCTCCTGCGCGTAGCTGCCGAGGTCGCGTTGCTGCAGGGCGATGCGGGCCCGGTCGAGGCGGAAGCGCGACACTTCGGGCCAGTTGCGCACGAGGTCGTCGAGCACATGCGCGGCTTCTGCCAGATCCCCGCGGCGTTGCGCCAGCTGGGCGATGCGGTGCTGCGCCGTCGGATCCGCCGGGTCCGAGGCCGCGAGCTTGCGGTACTGCTCGGTCAGTTCGCGATCCTGCATGGACGCGGCGCGCAGGTCCAGTTCGAGCCGGCGCCGGCCGAGAGCGGTGCGTTCGTCCTGGCCTACGTCGGCGAGCCAGAAGCGTGCCGATTGCAGGTCGCCCATCGCCAACGCGGCCTCTGCCAGCGCGAGCCCGAGGATCGCCGAGCCCTGGAACGAACTGCGCGCCCGCTGCAGTTGCGCATAGGCGAGTTCGGGCATGTCGTCGGCGAGGTGCAGCATGCCGAGGGCGGCACTGATCAGCGGCTGGTCGCGCTGCAGCGGTGAGATGTCCTGCCAGGCTTGTTCGCAAAGGTGGAAGTCGCCGAGCAGGAAGCCCAGCAGGCCCGCCGTCGTGCGGTCCTCGTCGTCGGCCGTGGCCGGATCCTCGATGGCAAGACCCTTCTCCTGGGTGCCGAGCGCGAGGCGGCGCGCCGACTCGACCGTGAAGCGGCCCAGGTGCGCACACAGTTGCTCGAACTCGGTGCCGTCGAGAGCGCGGTCCAGCGCTTCCACCTCGGGGATCGACAGCTCTTGCAGCCACAGGGCGAGCCGCGTGACGTCGCGTTCGCGTTCGGCCGCGTGCATGCTCGGGTCGAGGGCGAGCGCCTGGTCGTATTCGGCCACGGCGGTCTTCAGCGGCATCCCGGTGCCGGCGCGAAGGGCCGCGGTGGTCGCGCTGCTGTGGCGAGTCGGGTGCCGGCCGAGGTGGGGGCTCTCGAGCGAGAAGATCTGTTGCCTGGCGGCCTGCAGGTGCAGGCGCGCCTCGTCGCGCGACCGGCCCGAGGCCTGGACACGATCGAGGATCGGCACCATGGCGACGACGACCAGGGCCGCGCCGACTGCGGCGGCGAGCAGCGTATTGCGCTGGCGGCGCAGGAACTTGCCGACCCGTCGCACGCGTCCTGCCGGGCGGGCCTGGATCGGTTGCAGGTCGAGCAGGCGCTGCAGATCGTCGGCCAATTCGTTCGCGTTCGCGTAGCGGCGCCCGGCATCGGCATCCATCGCGTGCAGCACGATCGTCTCGAGATCGCGCGGTGTGCCGGGTGCGGCCCGCCGCAGCGGCACGCACCGCCCTTCTTCGATGCGCCGCAGCTGATCCGTGGTGGAGCGGCCGGCGAACGGGGTTGCCAGCGTCAGGCACTCGTAGAGCGTGACGCCGAGCCCGTAGACGTCGGTCGCCGCTCCGACCGACGCATCGCCGCGCAGTTGCTCCGGCGACGAGTAGACCGGTGTGCCCGCGAAGCTGCCCGCGCGCGAGATCTCGCGGGAACTCAGCCGCACGAGCCCGAAGTCGACCAGCACCGGCTGGCCGTTGCGCCGCAGCAGGATGTTGGAGGGCTTGACGTCGCGATGGATCAGTCCGGCGGCGTGCACGGCACCCAACGCGGCCGCGATCTTGCCCGCGAGGCGGACGAAGAACTGCATCAGGTTGCGGGCGCCGAGGTCGGCGACCGGCAGGCCCAGCCGTTCGGCGACCTGGGCCAGGGTGGGGGGCGTGCCCTTGCCGTCGCGGTGCGCGCGCAGGTGGTCGAGCAACTGCTGCAGGCTCGGTCCGTCGACGAACTCCATCTCGAACGCCAACACCTCGCCTTCGTCGACGATGCGGTGGATGGCGACGATGTGTTCGTGCTCGACCTTCGCCAGTGCGCGCGCCTCGGCGAGGAAACGCGGGCGGCTGCGCGGCGACAGGCCGATCGAGTGCGGCAGCACCTTGAGCGCCACCTCGCGATCGAGCGCCGTCTGGCGCGCGAGGTAGACGGTGCCCATGCCGCCGCGGCCGATCTCGCGCACGATCTCGTAGCCCTGCAGGGACGGGCGCGACGTGACGCGCCGGCCGGGCACGCCGCCGACCAGTTCGATCGCCTCGTCGATGCGATGCGCGACGGTCGCATGCCGCGTCGTCACCGCTGCGATGTCCGGCTCGTCGCCATCGAGCATCGCGCTCAACAGGTCGTCGACGAGGTCGACGAACTTCGGGTCCTCTTCGGCCGGCCTCGGCATCACGTCGGCTCCGGGGGCTCGTGCGCCTCCGGTCCGAGCCGGCGCTGCAGTTCGCGGCGGAAGTCGCGCAGGCCACGCACCAGCCGGTCCTTGAAGGTGGACAGCGGCAGCTGGAGCCGGCTCGCCGACTCGGTCAGTGGCAGTTCCTCGAACACCCGCAGGCGCACGACATCGCGCAGCGGTGGGTCGAGGGATTCGAGCGCGCTCCCGAGCACCCGCGCCCGCTCGAGGTGGGAAGCCGTGCGACTCGGCGTCGTCGACTGGGGGGGCAGATAACCGTCGACGGTGTCGCTGCCGCCGATGTCGGAGAAGCGTGCGGTCGGCTGGCTGCCGCCGCGCTTCTGGCGCGAGAGGGAACGCACCGCCTCGCGCACCCGGTTGTGGGCGATGCCGAGCAACCAGGAGCGGTACCGGCTCAGGCTGTTCCACTCGTGCTGTTCCCGGTCGCGCCAGGCCATCCACAGGGTCTCCTGCCAGACATCCTCGACCGAGACCTCGGCGCGGACCTCGGGCCCGAGCCAGCCGCCGATGACGACGAAGATCGTCGCCGCATCGAGGCTGTCCACCAGACGACACCAGGTCGTCGGGTCGTGGTGTGGTGCGGGAGGCGTGGGCGCGGGCGGCATGCGGGAACCGGCAAAGCCTACCTCTTTCCCCGAGTCCCGGCTCCCTGCCGCCAGCTGCCCGGAATCGCCGGCAGGAACGGCAGCTTCAGCGCCGGCAGCCAGATGCCAACGCCCCGCGTCCGCCCGGCACGTGCCGTTCGACGCCGCCTTCATGCAGGCCGGCTGGAACGCCCGCCAACACCGTCTCGGCCTCGACTCCCGATCCGCTGCTGCTCCAGCTGCCGCGCAGCCGGCCGGATCGCCCTTGCCGACCGCGTTCGGCGGCAACTCGGGCCGCAGGCCGTCGCGCGGGCCAGCCAGTCGAGGAACCTGTTGCCGGAACCGAGCCGACCTGGCCAGCATGAGGTCGGTCACCAACGGCAGCGAGCAGCTCGGCCGAGGGCGGCGATCGGTGCGCGCATGGGCGTGGTATACGTGGCGGGCGCAATGATCCTGCGCCCACTGTCCGCGGTCGTGTTCTCACTCCTCGCTGCGGGCTGCGCCGCAGCGCCGGCTCCCGTCGCTTCCGCGCCGCCGGTGCCGGGTGCGGCGGCCGTGCCCGCCGATGCGACGAAGGCCGGCGACGAGCAGCAACAGAAGCAGGACGAGCGGAAGAAGAAGGCGAAGGAGTTGCGCAGCAAGCAACGCGACCTGCTGCACGCCAAGGTCGAGCAACAGGTCGAGGCGATCGAACGCCGCAGCCGCACGCTGG
>JBGARS010000088.1:0-23876 GCA_044230075.1 Planctomycetota bacterium
GACCTCGATGCCGATGCCGGCGTAGGAACCGCTGGTGCTGAGGCGCAGCTCGGCGAATTCGTCGCGGTCGAGGAAGGCGGAGTGCTCGTCGAGCCCGCCGACCAGGCCGCGCAATGCGCCCTGCAGCAGCTGGTGGTCGTCGACGCGGTCGACATAGTTCTCGCGCACGCGCTGCATGACCTCGGCCAGCAGCCGGGCATCCTCCCAGCTGAGCACGCTCCCGGGAGCAGCCGCGGTGGCGGCCGGCGCGGCGGCGGCTGACGTTCGGCGGCGCGGGGGTGGCGGTCGCTGCACGGCCACGATCCGATGGTGCCATGGCACGCCGTGAGACCGAGACCTCGTCCCGCACCGGTCCCTTCATCGAGCGTGAGGAACGCCTCGGCGCGCACAACTACCATCCGCTGCCGATCGTCGTCGAGCGCGCCGAGGGAGTGTTCGTCTGGGACGTCGACGGCCGCCGCTTCTACGACTGCCTCGCCGCCTACTCGGCGGTCAACCAGGGCCACTGCCATCCGCGCATCCTCGCCGCGCTGCACGAGCAGTCGCGCCGCGCGACGCTGGTCAGCCGCGCGTTCCACAACGACCAGCTCGGCCGGCTCTACGAGGTGCTGACCGGCATGACGGGCTTCCAGCGCGTGCTGCCGATGAACACCGGCGCCGAGGCCGTCGAGACCGCGATCAAGGCGGCGCGCAAGTGGGGCTACACGCAGAAGGGCATCGCCGCCGACCAGGCCGAGATCGTCGTCTTCGACGGCAACTTCCACGGCCGCACGACGACGATCGTCGGCTTCAGCTCCGAAGAGCAGTACCGCAGCGGCTTCGGCCCGTTCCCGCCCGGCTTCCGCCGCGTGCCGTTCGGCGACGCCGCGGCGGTCCAGGCGGCGATCACGCCGTCGACCTGCGCCGTGCTGGTCGAGCCGATCCAGGGCGAGGCCGGCATCGTCGTGCCGCCGGCCGGTTTCCTGCGCGAGCTGCGCGCCATCTGCGACCGCGACCGTGTGCTGTTGATGGCCGACGAGATCCAGTCGGGCCTCGGCCGCACCGGGCGCATGTTCTGCTACGAACACGACGGCGTGCGGCCCGACGTGCTGATCCTCGGCAAGGCGCTGTCCGGCGGCGTCTATCCGGTTTCCGCGATGCTCGCCGATGCGGCGGTCATGGACGTGTTCCATCCCGGCGACCACGGCTCGACCTACGGCGGCAACCCGCTCGGCGCCGCGGTCGCCGTGGCGGCGCTGCAGGTGCTGGTCGACGAGCACATGGTCGACAACGCGAAGACCCTCGGTGAACACGCGTTCGCGCGGCTCGCGGGTTTGCGTTCGCCGCACGTCCAGCAGGTGCGCGGCAAGGGCCTGTGGATCGGCATCGAGCTGAAGGCCAGCGCCGGCGGTGCACGCCGCTTCTGCGAGGCGCTGATGCAGCGCGGTGTGCTGTGCAAGGAGACGCACGAGCACGTGATCCGCCTGGCGCCGCCACTGGTGATCACGAAGTTGCAGCTCGACGAGGTGCTGACGGCGATCGAGTCGGTGTTGCGCACGGGCTGAGGCCGTCGACAAGGCTCAAGAAGTCCGCCGCGATATCGGGGACGTCACGCGGCGCTCGAAGCCGTGCCCTATACGTCAGCGGGACTTGCGACGGACCGCGGGCGCCTTGGCCTTGCCCTTCTTGGCGACGCTGGCAGTGCGCGATCGCGGCGTCGCCGTCGAGGCGTCGGCGGCATCGAACTGCGCCAGCAGCTTCTTCGGCGCCTGCGCGCGGTAGCTCTCGTCGAGCCAGCTCTCCAGCAGTTCCACCGGTGGCACGGCACCGGTGTCGAACGACATCGACACCCAGCCGCTCTTGCCGAGGCCGTAGGCGGTCGGTTCGCTGCCCGGCAGCGACAGCGCGATCGAACACGACAGCGGCAGCTTCATCGACACGTGGGGCGGATCGCCGGGCGCGCTGAGGTAGGCGAACGTCTTGTCGTTCACGGCCAGGTCGCTGTGGCCCGGCCAGGGGCTCTTCAGGTGGGCGCCGGGGTACCTCTGCAGGCCGAGTGCACGCAGGTGTTCGACCAGTTTGGCGGCGGCGGGTGGGCGTTTGGTGGCCATGGTGTCGTCGGCGAGAAGGTCTGGGGGCGATCAGCGCGCGGCGGCAGCGACGGCCGTCTGGCCCTCGTCGGTCTCGACGCAGAGCAGCACGACCGTGCCCTCTTCGCTGCCGACGATGCCGCCGAGCAGCAGCGAACAGCCCGGCACGAGATCGGCCGCACCGTGCACGCGTTGGTCGAGCAGGATCGGCAACTCGATGCTGCCCATGCGACCTTCGTGCACCTGGCCGATCGGTCGCGGCAAGACGCGGTCGCGATTGTGCCAGGCGAACGTCAGCGAAGTCGTGCCGCCCTGCCGCCGCGGCCCGATCTGCAGTTCGACGCCTTCTTCGAACAACCCGACTTCGGGGTCGACCAGGAATGCGTCCGCGCTGCCCTTCAGCTCGAGGCGCGAGACGAACGCCGTGCGTTTGGTGTGGCGCACCGTCGCGTCCTGGCCGAAGCCGACCACCAGCAGCGGTTGCGAGGCGATCGCGCCGCGTGTGCGCCAGTCGGCGATGTGGCGGGCGAGTTCGTCCTTGGCGAGATGGGCGCCCTGGATCCGCGGGCCCTGCGGCGGCCATTCGGGCAGCAGCGCGCGCACTTCGTCGACCGGCAGTTCGACGAACGTCGCGCGCACCGTCAGCGCCGCGTCGCTGCTGCAGCTCGGCGCGAGTTCTTCGGCCGCGGTTTCGCCGCATGACGGTGTCAGGCCCGCGGGCAGCGGCTGCGCCGGCGCGATGTGGCCCTCGTAGGTGACCGGGAAGGTGTCCCGCAGCACGAGCGGGCGCGGTGGGGCCTGGCAGCCGGTGAACAGCGTGGCGACGAGAACGCTGGTCGCGGCGTGGGGGCGGTGGAGCATCTGGACCTCGCGCTTGGGAGAGCGCTGGATCCTAGCGTGGTCCGCCGGTGGTGGCACCACCGCCTGAACGGTGGTCAGGCAAAGCACCGTTTGGCCTGAGCAAGATCGATCGCGGCAAGGGGCAGGCGGATTTGGATGGTGGGCCGTGCAGGATTGCACGGCGACTTCGACCTGGTGACCGCGATCGGCGCCGCCCGACGCGGACGGTCTGCGGCGTCGGATCGTCGACCTGGCCGCGCTTCTCGAAAGTCGCGGGAGATGCCCTCGGTTCCTCGTGAAGGACCGACCAGCGACTCTCCCGAGTTGCGTCTCGTTCTCGAAGCGCTGCAGGCTACAGGTCATAGTGGGCGTAGATGCCCAGCAGCACGAGCACGAGCGCTATCAGAACGGCGAGCCCGCTCCAGGAGATGGGGCGACGGCCACTCGTCGCGAGCGTCATCTCCGTGAGGATTTGGCGGCAGACGGCTTCGAACATGCGGTGTCGATCGGCGAGCGGCGCGTCCTGTTCCTGCAGTTGCGGGTGGTGGAGGTCCGCGCGCAGGATCCAATCCGCGACGTAGAGGCTCATCTCCGACCGCGATCGTGCCCCCAGGGCGCCCGCCGTTGATCCAGCCGGCATGTAGCCGCCCTTCCTGGCGAAGACCAAGACGTCGGCCATCGCCACCTCCATGAAGGTGGGCCAGAGCCGGTCGATCGCGGCCTCGATGGGCTCCTCCCCGCGCCTTGCAGGCAGTCGAGCAAGGTCCCAGCCCCGTTGCTGAGACGCAGCCTCCGCCAACCGCGCCGCGCGCACGCGCTCCAGCGCGCCTGTTCCTGAACGCTCCACCATGCCCTCGCTCTACTGCCTGACCCGAATCGTTCCCGAGTGCTGGACGTGGATACTGCCGGAGTATTGCACGCGAACAGGTTGCATCGAACGCGCCATTTCCATGTGCATCTGCTGTTGCTGGAGCAACAGGCTCTGCTCGAACTGGTAGCTCTGTTGGTTCAACATCTGCTGGTACTGGATCGCCTGCAGGGTCATCGCCAGTCCCTGCGGTGAGTTGTTGAATGCCGCGTTGCGCGCCCAGTTCTCCCTCATCGCCTCGCAGCTTGTCAGCGAGACCAGGACAACGACGGCGAGCACGCCCTGAAGAGGCAGGCTTGCTTGATGGGCCTTTGGGTCGAGTGGCATTCCTGGGGTTGTCGGCCAGACGAGCCGCCTGCCCATGCTGCTTCTTCATGTGCGAGTCCCGCATCTGGCCTGGGTTCCATGGTGTCGGTGTTTCCGCCGACGGGTCCGCAATGGGATCCCCGCACCCACACCGCTGCCATCACGGGTCCTGCGTCGGGGACTTCTTCCGTCCTGCTCGCCGAGGAGCTGGCGTCAGCAGCGAGACGCTGCCGGCGGCCGTCACGGCGGCGACGAACGGCGCGACGCGGTCACGCACTAGCTTCTGCATTCGGGGGTAGGCCCGCACGAAGGCTAAGCCGGCTGCTTGCCCGGAGAGGTTGCCGCTCGTCAGGACGAAGGCAATGACGTTTGCGGCGAGCAACGCCTGCATCTCGGCGTTGCGACGCCGGATCCGCTTGTCGCTGGTCAAGACGACCCAGCCGAGGCGACCGACTGCCGCCAGCCAAGTCGCGTCCTCGGTGCCGGCAGCGAAGTGATCTCGAAGGACTTCGACCTGGATTCCGGCCCTGGCCAGGGCGCCTGGCACATCGTGATGGCCCAGGCACTCGTCTACGAACAAGGTCAGGTCAAGCAGCGGCCGGCTCAAACCACTTCCTCACCAGGTCCTCGATGGTGTCGCGCGCCACGTCGTAGTCGCGCGCCAAGTGGTCGAGGCTCTCGTTGGCGCGGAAGCGATCGAAGATGACCTCGACCGGGATGCGCGTCGAGGCGAGGACGGGCTGTCCGAACGCGATACGCGGATCGACGGCGACGAGCCGGGACTCCGTCGGGTTCGTGCGCCATGGGAACAGGCGGGCAGCGACGCCGGCAGCGTCGCGCTCGATGCGCGTGAGCCCGGCCTCGAGCACCTCTCGCATCGCCGTCTGTCCTTTCTGCGTTGCGTCGATCAGCTTGCCGTAGCGCTCGACGAACAGGCCGACGCCATCCGTGCTGAAGTCCTGTTCGATCAGCGGCCGCTCCTTGCCGAGCTCCTTGGCCACGTAGTCGAGAGCACGGCGCACCTTCTGGAGAGAGACCGCGTGCTGCTTGCGGATCGTCGCGAGCACGCTGCACTCGACGAGGTTCCAGAACGACAGGCCGATCGGATCGGTGCCCGCGGCGTGCGCGACGGCATGCATGCGGCGACTGCCCATCTTGGTCTTCTGGCCCATGAGCCAGGAACGCAGGGTGCCGGGCACGAGGCCGAGCCAACGGGCGGACTCGGCGAGCGTGTAGTTGGGCACGTCCCGAGGGTCGCGCGGATCTGTCGGTCTGGTCACGAGAGCCTCCTCGGCAGCAGTGCCGAACGATACCTGCTCGGCGGCGGCACCCGCAGGGAGGATCCGGACTTCGTCGTGGGCATGGTGCAGAGCTCCGAGCCCGATTCCGGTAGATACCGGCGTCATGAGGCTCGTTTGCGCTGCGCTGCCCACGAGGGCAGGTATCGCTAGTCCGCGATCAGCAAGAACTTGAAATGGTGGGCCGTGCAGGATTCGAACCTGCGACTTCGACCATGTGACGATCGCACTCTACCAATTGAGTTAACGGCCCGGTTTGCCTGCCGGCGCAGCACGCGTTCGCACTGCGGGGCGACGACGCTAGCGAGCGTTCCGGGATCTTGCAAGTGGTTGCCCCAGCCGCCGGCGAGGTCAGGCGTGGGTCGGATGGGTGCCGGGCAGGGCGCCGTAGAACGCGGTCTGCAGGGTCAGCGTCGTCGCCTGGCAGCTGAGGTGCGCCCAGGCCGCGACCATGGCGCGCGCGATCTCGACGGTCCGGCCGGCGACCATCGTGAACGCGATCACGCCCGGCCCGTGGCCGCAGATCGTCGCGCCGGCGGCGCCCGCGTCGACGGCGGCCTCGAGCACCTCGGGCAGGCCGGGCACGAGGCGGCGGCGGTAGGGCAGGTGCACCTCGTCGAGGATGCACTCGCGCAGCAGCGACTCTTCGCCGTGCTGCAGGGCGTGCAGCACGCCGAGCGTGCGGCCGGTGCTGCGTGCGGTCACCGAGTGTGGCAACGTCGGCGGCAGCACGCGCTTCATGTCGGCGGTGCCCATCTGCACGTCGGGCAGTGCGATCACATAGTGCCAGTCGTGGTGGATCGGCATCTGCAGCACGCGCTGGCGCAGCTGCATCTCCTGCTGCGACGACACCTGCACCGTGGCGCACAGGCCGCCGAGCAGCGCGGCGGCACCGTGCGCCGGATCGCCGCCGAGCGGCACCAGCGCGTCGACCAGTTCGTTCGACACCGGCCTCTTCTTGCCCAGGCGAACGGCGATGCCGAGACCGGCGGCGTAGCCGGCGGAGATCGTGCCCATGCCGGTGCCGCGTGGGATCGTGCCCTCGACCAGCACCGACACGCCCTTGGCCAGCGACACGTCGAGCAGTTCGGCGCCGCGCCGCAAACCGCGCAGCACCGGGTCGTGGCGCGGGTCCTCGACGCGCGCGCTCGGATCGTCGCGGCGTTCGACGACGATCTCGCCATCGGTGCGGGATTCGACCGTGATGCGCAGCGGCAGGTCGAGCGCGACCGCGATCACCCCGTAGCCCGGCCCCAGGTTGGCCGCGCTGGCCGGCACGTGGAAGGTGATCGCGTGGGGCTTGGTCACGGATGTGCTATCGGCTCCGCCGGGGCCCGCCGATCACATGATGCCGAACTCGATGCCCTGGGCCAGCGGCAGGCTCTTGCCCCAGTTCACGGTGCTGGTCTGGCGGCGCATGTAGGCCTTCCAGCTGTCGGATCCCGATTCGCGGCCGCCGCCGGTCTCCTTCTCGCCGCCGAACGCGCCGCCGATCTCGGCGCCGCTGGTGCCGATGTTGACGTTGGCGATGCCGCAGTCGCTGCCGGTGGCCGACAGGAAGTGCTCCGCCGCGAGCACGCTGCGGGTGAAGATCGCCGAGCTGAGGCCCTGCGGCACGTCGTTGTTCATCGCGATCGCCTGCTCGAGCGACTGCACCGGGATGATGTAGAGGATCGGTGCGAACGTCTCCTCCTTGACGATCGGCAGCACCTGCTTGCAGCGCACGATCGTCGGCTCGACGTAGGCGCCGCCCTTCAGCGTGCGCGGCACCTTGGCGCGGCGGCCGCCGCAGACGACCTTGCCGCCCTGCTGCAGCGCCTGCGCCACCGCGTGATCGAACGCCTTGCCGGCGGCCTCGTCGATCAGCGGTCCGACCAGCGTGCCCTTGTCCATCGGGTTGCCGATCTTGCACTGCGCGTAGGCCTTGACCAGCCGCTTCTGCAGCGTGTCGACGACCTTCTCGTGCACCAGCAGGCGCCGGGTCGAGGTGCAGCGTTGGCCGGCCGTGCCGACCGCGCCGAACACCGTCGCGCGCACCGCGAGGTCGAGATCGGCGTCGTCCATCACGGCGATCGCGTTGTTGCCGCCGAGTTCGAGCAGCGACCGGCCGAAGCGCTGCGCCACGCGCGGGCCGACGATGCGGCCCATGCGCGTGCTGCCGGTCGCCGACACCAGCGGCACCTGCGGATCGTCGAGCAGCGCGGAACCGACGGTCAAGTCCGGGCCGATGCAGAGGCCGACCAGCGCCGCCCATTCCTTGCCGAGCACCTTCTGGGCGATCTTCGTCATCGCGATCGCGCACAGCGGCGCCTTCAGCGACGGCTTCCACAGGTTCGCGTCGCCGCAGACCAGCGCCAGCATCGCGTTCCAGGCCCAGACCGCGACCGGGAAGTTGAACGCCGTGACGATGCCGACCGTGCCGATCGGCTGCCACGTCTCGCGCATGTGGTGGTTGGGCCGTTCGCTGGCGATCGTCAGGCCATGCAGTTGGCGCGACAGGCCGAGGGCGAAGTCGGCGATGTCGATGCACTCCTGCACCTCGCCGAGCCCCTCCTGCACGATCTTGCCGGCCTCGAGCGTGACCAGTTGGCCGAGCGCGACCTTGTGGTCGCGGAACGCGTTGCCGATGCGGCGCACGTATTCGCCGCGCTGCGGCGCCGGCAGCTCGCGCCAGCGCAGGAACGCCGCGTGCGCCGCCTTGCTGACCGCCGCGTAGTCCTTGGCGTCCGCCATCTGCACGGTGCCGATCGTGTGGCCGTCGATCGGTGACCGCACGGTCAGCGCGCCGCCCTTCGTCTTGCGCCAGGTGCCGTCGAAGGCGCCACTGTTCTGTTTGCCGAGTCCGAGTTCCGCCAGGAAGGAGAGGTTCATTCGCGCCGCACTGTCCACGATCGGCGCGCCGCTCGCAACGAACCGATGGACTGGAACGACACCGGCCCGGGGTGCCGAAGCACGCCGGGCCGGTGCGAGAGCTCGTGCGGCTCAGTAGCGGGCGATCACTTCCAGCCCTTGTTGCAGTTGGCGCGCTGCAGCGCGTTCTTCAGCTTGGTCTGGTGGTTGCGGCTGCTGCTCCACGGCGGCGTGTAGGGGTGCGCGCACAGGTTGGCGATCGCCTGGTTGCACAGCGAGCCGACCGTCACGGTGCCGAGGCACGGGTCCTGGATCACGCAGTTGGGGTCGACGAAGCCGCAGGTGATGTTGGCGTGCATCGCGCTCAGCTCGCAGGACAGCGAGTAGCCCATGTTCCAGCTGTTGCACTGCTGGTGGAAGTTGCGGAACGAGGTGAAGTTGCCGGGCGCGCAGTGCTGGCCCCAGGAGTTCACCAGGCACAGGGCCGGCAGCGACCACAGCGTGCCGCACTGCTGCATCTTCTGCTTGCCGTGGCAGCTCGACCAGTAGCACGGCGGCTTCGGGTTGCACGGCAGCATCGTGGGGGCGGCGCCGAAGTCCTCGACCGCGACGTCGGCGCACGAGCAGACCTGTGCTTCGTAGGACGCGGCCGTGGTCGCGATGTGGCCCGGCGCCAGCACCAGTTCGACCGAGTAGCTGCCTGCGACGACGTTCTCGAAGCGGTAGTGGCCGGTGGCGTCGGTGGTGGTGGAGACCGACGTGGTGTCCGTCACGAGCTGGACTTCCCAGTTGGCGAGCGGGCCTTCGCCGGCGTCGCGCACGCCGTCGCGGTCGGTGTCGAGGAACACGCTGCCGGTGACGTCGCTGCCGTTGCCGTCGCCGATCGAGAACGACTCGTAGGAACGCACCGAGCAGAGGCCCGTGGTCGGGTGCAGCAGGCCGGCGAGCAGGTAGGGGTTGTTGGGACCGTTGTCGAGGTTCCAGTTGTCGCCGTACCAGGCCTTCCACTTGCACGGCGAGTAGTCCGAGCCGCGGAAGGACAACAGGATGCTCTGGCCGGTGCCGTTCAGGCCGACGCCGAACGTCGCGGGAACCTGGTTGTTGGTGAACGGCAACGACAGCGAGATCACGCCGGCGGTGTTGGTCACCGAGACGAACCGGTCCATCGGGTCGTTCGTCGACACGACTTCGTCGAAGCCGTCGATCGGCGTGTCGGTGACGTGCACGTAGTAGGTGCCGCTCGGCAGGCTGGGGTCGAAGGCGAGGTAGACCGCCTCGGTGGCGAACTGGAACAGGGTCTCGCCGCTGACCGGATCGATCGTCGTGGCAGGGACGTTGCCCGCCGCATCGACGAGGTAGAGGCGATAGGAGTTGTCGGAGCAGAATTGCGCCGACGCAGCGGTCGCGAGAACAGTGGTGGCAGCGAGGCCGAGGATCGTGTTGCGGAGCATCAGTTCGGTTTGCTTGGGACTGTGGAAACGGGTCTGGAGGAAGCTACTCCGCCCATTTGCGGCCGCAGGGAAGCCCACCTGGCCCCGCGCGGCGCCCCGGACTCGTGCTGCGGCGTGAGGCCGATGCCATCGCTCGTCTCGGCGGCGATCCCAGTCTTGGACCGGATCGATTTGTCCGCTGCGCTCGTAGTCGCACCGGCCGGACTTCGCCGCCGTTCTGCTTGCGTTGCCGCGCTGCGGTGATACCTACGCACCCGTGCTGGAGCAGGTCCTGCTCGAACTCGCGTTGTTGTTCGCGCTGTGCGTCGGCGTGGCGGTGACGTTCCATCGCCTGCGGCTGCCGCCGATCGTCGGGTTCCTGGTCGCCGGCGTGCTCGTCGGCCCCAATGGCATCGGCCTCGTGCAGCACGAGGACATGGTGCGCGACCTCGCCGAGGTCGGCATCGTCGTGCTGCTGTTCGCGGTCGGCCTCGAAGTGCCGCTCAGCCAGCTGGCGCGGCTGCGGCGCCCGATCCTGGTCGGCGGCGGCATCCAGATCCTCGGCACCGTGCTGGCCAGCGCGCTGGTGTGCTTCTGCATCGGCATGACGTGGGAGCAGGCGGTGTTCCTCGGCTTCCTGCTGAGCCTGTCGAGCACCGCCGCGTCGACCAAGGTGCTGGTCGACCACGGCGAACTCAGTGCGCCGCACGGCCGCATCGTGCTGGGCATCGCGATCGCGCAGGACCTCGCCGTGGTGCCGATGATCCTGCTGATCCCGATGTTGGCGATCGGCACCGACAGCGGCTCCTCGTCGATCGTGGACTCGCTGCAGAACCTCGGCCTGCTGGCGCTCGTCGTCATGGTGGCGCGGTTGCTGTCGGGGCCGCTGGTGGCGCTCGTCTGCCGCACCCGCAGCCGCGAGCTGTTCGTGCTGTTCCTCGCCACCTGGTGCCTCGGCCTGGCGGTGGTCACCGCGCACCTCGGCCTGTCGCTGGCGCTCGGCGCCTTCCTGGCCGGCATGCTGCTCGCCGACAGCGACCACCACAGCCAGGCCGCTGCCGAGATCGAACCGTTCCGCGATGCGTTCGCGAGCCTGTTCTTCGTCTCGATCGGCATGCTGTTCGACTGGCATGCGATCGCCGAGGCGCCGGGCGTCGTCGCGGTGAGCCTCGCCGCGGTCGTGGTCGGCAAGGCCGTCGCCGTGATGCTTGCGGCCTGGCACCTCGGGCAGCCGACGTGGGTGCGCCTGCGCGCCGGCCTGACCCTGGCGCAGGTGGGGGAGTTCTCGTTCGTGCTGATCCAGCTCGGTCGCCGTTCGGGCCTGATGCCGGCGCTGGCCGAGCGCATCTTCGTGATCGTCGCGGTGCTGTCGATCGCGTTGACGCCGATGCTCTACGTGCTGGGCCGCCGCATCGTGCAGCGTGCTCGCGGCGACGGCGGCCCGGCCCGCGGCGGCGCCGACGAGCAGTTGCGCGACCACGCGATCGTCGTCGGCTACGGCCCGACCGGTCGCACGGTGGTCGCCGGGTTGCAGAAGCTCGGCATCCCGGTGGTCGTCTCGGAGATGAACGCCGCGACCGTCAAGGCCGAGAAGCAGAAGGGCGTGCCGATCCGGCTCGGCGACGCGACGCGGCTCGCAGTGCTGAAGTCGCTCGGCATCGAACGCAGCAAGACGCTCGTGCTGGCGGTCAACGACGGCGGCGCGACCCAGCGCATCGCGCAGCTGGCGCGGCAGCTGGCGCCGCAGGTGCACGTGCTGGCGCGCGCCGTCTACACCAGCGAGGCCGAGAGCCTGCGCCGCGCCGGCGCCCACGAAGTGGTGCCGCAGGAACTCGAGGCCTCGGTCGAGATCCTGGTGCGGGTGCTGCGCCGGTTCCTGGTCGCCGACGACGAGATCGGCCGCCAGGTGCACGAAGTCCGCCAGCAGGCCGGCGGCGGTGACCGTGCCTCGCCGATCGGCCACAGCGAGGCTGTGCGCATCGCCGAGTTCGTGCCCGGCATCGCGTTCCAGGTGTTGCGGGTCGAACCGGGGGCCGCGTGTGAGGAACAGACCCTGGCCGGCGTCGGCATTCGCCGTCACACCGGCTGCAGCGTGGTCGCGTTGCGGCGCGACGGCAAGAACCTGCCGGTCATCACGCCCGAGACCGTGTTGCACGCCGGCGACACGGTCGTCGTGATCGGACCACAGGCGCGGCTCGCCGACGCGGCGGCCATGTTCGTGCCGCCCGCGCACGTGGCGCCGGTGGCGGAGAAGGGTGCATGAAGCTGAACTACACGGTGTTGTCGGTGGCCTGTGTGCTGGCGAGCGTGCCGTTGGTGGTCGTGCTGCTGCATCGGCGGTCGGCGACCGTGGCCGTGCCGGTGGTGCGCTTCGCCACCTTCAACGTGGCGATGAATCGCCCGGCCGCCGGGGACCTGCTGGCCGAGTTGCGGTCCGGGACCAGCAAGCAGGGCAAGGCGATCGCCGAGGTCGTGCAGCGCGTGCGCCCCGACGTGCTGCTGCTGTGCGAACTCGACCGCGACGATGCGGGCGAGGCCGCGCGCGAGTTCGTGCGCCGGTACCTCTTGGTGTCGCAGAACGGCCAGCCCGGCATCGACTTCGAGTTCTCGTACTGTGGCGCGGTCAACACCGGCGAGCCGTCGGGGTTCGACCTCGACGGCGACGGCCGGCGCGATGGCCCCGGCGATGCGTTCGGCTACGGCGCGTTCCCCGGCCAGTACGGCATGGTGCTGCTGTCGCGGCACCCGATCCTGGCCGACCAGGTGCGCACGTTCCGGCAGCTGCGGTGGAGCACGATGCCCGGCGCGTTGCGGCCGCCGGACTTCTACCGCGACGACGCTTGGTCGGCGCTGCGCCTGTCGTCGAAGAGCCACTGGGACGTGCCGGTCGTGCTGGGCACGCACCACGAGATCGTGCACGTGCTGTGCAGCCACCCGACGCCGCCGGTGTTCGACGGCCCCGAGGACCGCAACGGCCGCCGCAACCACGACGAGATCCGGTTCTGGGTCGACTACCTGACACCGGCGTCGTCCGGCTGGATCGTCGACGACGTGGGCGTCGCCGGTGGGCTGCCGGCGACGGCGAGCTTCGTGCTGATGGGCGACCTCAACTGCGACCCCGTCGACGGCGACGCGCGGCGCGACGCCCTGCTCGCGCTGCTGCAGCACCCGCGCGTGCAGGATCCGCAGCCGTGCAGCGACGGCGGCGCGGAGCAGGCGAAGCGTCAGTGGGGTGAGAACGCCAGGCACCGCGGGGATCCGGCGCTCGACACCGGCGACTTCCCCGATCTGCCGGGCGAGGGACCCGGCAACCTGCGCACCGACTACGTGCTGGTCGATCGCGCGCGGCGCGTCGTGAAGGGTGGCGTCATCTGGCCGCTGCCGCACGAGCCGGGTGCTGGCGCCGCCGAGGTCTCGGATCATCGGCTCGTCTTCGTCGACGTCGAGGTACGGTGAGCAGGACAGCATGAACTTCCCGCGCATTGCCCGAGTGCTCGCTGGCTTCGTCATCTTCTTCACCGTGGCGCAGATCGTGCCACTGGTGATCGCGATCACCGAGCAGGCGCCGACGGGCATGTCGGCGGTCGCCGGGTTCGTCGGCAGCATGGTGCTGGGCGCGGTCGTCACCGCGGCGCTGTTGTTCGCCGGGCGGCGCGCGACGGGTGCGTTCCACCGCCGTGACACGCTGTGCGTCGCGGGCATCGCCTGGTTCCTGGCCAGCCTGCTCGGCGCGATCCCGTTGCAATGGAGCGGTCTCCTGGTCGATCCGGTCGACGCCGTGTTCGAGAGCGTCAGCGGCCTGACGACCTGCGGCGCCACCGTGCTCGGCACCGCGGGCAATCCGACGCCGGAGGCGACCGCGGCCAGCCTGCTGTTGTGGCGGGCGATGCTGCAGTGGCTCGGCGGCATCGGCATCGTGCTGATCTTCGTCGCGTTGCTGCCGTCGATGGGCAGCACCAGTCGCCACCTGCTGATGGCCGAGTCCGTCGGCGTCAGCCAGGACGGCTCACAGCCGCGCGTGCTGACGCAGGCGCGCGGTGTCGCCGGTGTCTACGTCGGGCTGACGCTCGCCTGCATCACCGCGCTGATGAGCATCGGCGGCATGGGCCTGTTGGATGCCGTCTGCCACGCGTTTTCGGCCCTTGCAACCGGCGGCTTCTCGACCCGCAGCACGGTCGCCAACTTCGACAGCCTCGGCGTCGAGGTCGTGTTGACGGTGTTCATGTACCTCGGCGGCTGCAGCTTCACCGTGATGGCGGGCGTGCTGCGCGAAGGTTGGACCGGGCTCGGCGGCATGCTGCGCGGCGGCGAGTTCCGCCTCTACACGCTGTGCACGGTGCTGGCGGTCGGACTCGTCACCGTCGACCTGATGCGCGCGGGCATGGCGTGGGACAGCGCGCTGCGGCAGTCGTCGTTCAACGTCGTCAGCATGCTGAGCTGCTGCGGCTTCGCGACGTGCGACTTCCATGCCTGGCCGCCGTTGTCGCTGCTGGTGATCCTCACCTGCACCATGGTCGGCGGTTGCAGCGGCTCGGCGGCGGGCGGCATGAAGCAGGTGCGTCTGCTCGTCTGCCTGAAGCTGCTGGCGTACACCGTGCGCCGCTTCGTGCGGCCGAACAGCGTCGAGCGGCTGCGGCTCGACGGCGAAGTGATGCAGGCCGCGACCATCTCGCAGGTGCTGGCGATGGTGTTGTTCTGGCTGCTCGCGATCCTCGTCGGCGCGATGGTGATCGCCTGCGACCAGCGGCTGGGGCTGCTCGGCGCCCTGTCGGCGAGTGCCAGCATGCTCGGCAACTGCGGCCCGGCGATGGCGAGCGTGGACCCGGCGGCGTTGGCGGCGGGCATTCCGGCGCTCGGCCAGTCGGTGGCGGTGGTGGGGCCGAACATCGGCCCACTCGCCGGCTTCGGCGACCTCGGCTCCTGGACCAAGGTCGCGATGAGTTTCGAGATGGTGCTGGGACGCCTGGAACTGCTGCCGCTGCTGGTGCTGTTCCTGCCCGGTTTCTGGCGCCGCTGAGCCTTCCCGCCGGTCGTTGCTCGCCCGACGTCGTGCCGTCTTGGTGCTTCGTCGTGCTCGCCGCCGACGCCATGATGTGCCGCGCCCTCTCCTGCTCGCGAGACCGCTGCCACGTGATCAAAGACGTCCTGCTGTTCGGCCTGTTCGCGGTGACCCTGCTGGGCATCGCCCGGTTCCACAAGTACGCGCTGCAGATCGCGCTCGGCGGCCTCGCCTGCGTGTTGCTGGCGCGCATCTCGCTGACCGAGTTCTCGCTGGTCTCGCACCTGCAGCACGAGGCGTCGATCCTGCTGAACCTGGCCGGATTGCTGCTCGGCTTCTCGGTGTTGGCCGACTACTTCGAACGCAGCCACCTGCCGGAGAAACTGACCGTCGTGCTGCCGCCGGGCAAGCTCGGCGCGTTCCTGTTGCTGGTCCTCGTCGCCTTGCTGTCGGCGCTGCTCGACAACATCGCCGCGGCGCTGATCGGTGGCTCGGCGGCGATCACACTGTTCAAGCGCAAGGTGCACATCGGCTACCTCGCGGCGATCGTCGCCGCCAGCAACGCCGGCGGCGCCGGCTCGGTGATCGGCGACACGACGACCACGATGATCTGGATCGAAGGCGCCTCGCCGTGGTGGGTGGCCGAAGCGAGCATCGGGGCCGTGGTCGCATTGCTGTTCTTCGGCACGGTCGCCAGCGGCCAGCAGCATCGCCTGCAACCGTTGGTCCGCGACGAACATGCGCCGCCGCCGGTCGACTTCGGCAAGGTCTTCGTGGTGCTGCTGATCATCGGCGGCGCGATCACCACCAACGTGCTGCTCGACCACAACCCGGCGATCGGCGTCTGGGGTGGCATCCTGGTCGGCGGCCTGCTGCGCAAGCCCAACTGGAAGGTGCTGCCGCCGGCCGCGATTGGCATGTTCTTCCTGGTCAGCCTGGTGCTGACGGCGTCGATGATGCCGGTCGAGTCGCTGCCGGAATCGACGCAGTGGACGACGCTGGGGCTCGGCTTCGTGTCGGCGTTCTTCGACAACATTCCGCTGACCAAGCTGGCGATCGAACAGAACAGCTACGACTGGGGCATGCTCGCCTACGCCGTCGGCTACGGCGGCTCGATGCTGTGGTTCGGCTCGTCGGCCGGCGTCGCGCTGTCGGGCCTGTTCACCGAGGCCAAGTCGGTGAAGCAGTGGGTCCTGCAGGGCTGGCACGTGATCGTCGGCTACGTGCTCGGCTACTTCGCGATGCTGCTGATCGTCGGCTGGCACGCGCACCCGCTGCCGAAGAAGCACGACGCGCCCGGCCACCACGTCGAGGCGCCGGCGGACGGTTCGCTGCCCGCCCTGGTGCCGCCCGAGCACCGCTGAGAGCCCGCAAGAACTACGGCCCGGCTACTTCGGCGGCGCGGCCAGCAGCGCGCGCGCGTTGCGCACCGCGTCGTCCTGCGGGAAGCCGTAGGTGTTGGTCGCGCCGGCCCAGAAGTGCAGCAGCGGCCGGCGCGGCGCCGAAGCCACGGCGCGCTCGAGCAGCTGGCTGCCCTGCACGCGCCGCTCCGGTTCCTTGCTGCCTTGCAGCGACGCGCCGAGCAGCGCGAACACGTCGGCCAGTTCCGCCGCGAGCTGCGCATGGAACGGTTCGTTCGCCTCGGCGGCTCGCAGCGCATCCGCGAGCTCGACCTTCGCCGCCGCGCTGAGCGCGCCGTTGCGCAGCTCGTCGATGCGCGGCAGCAGCGGTTCGATCGCCGCGGTGGAACGCGCGAGCTGCGTGCCGGGCGCGCGCCACACCAGTTCGGCATCGGCGGTCGCATCCGCCACGTCGGCGGCGCCGACGCACAGCGGCGCGGACGGCAGCTTCAGCCGCACGCGGCCACGACCGTTCTCGAGCCAGGCGCGCGCGAACTGCATCGTGCCGTCGGCGAGCACCGCGCCCACCTCGACGGCCTCGGGATCCTCGCTCGGCGTGCTGGTCATCTGCACCTCGTACCAGGTCTGGCCATCGCTCGCCGTGCCGGCCGGGCTGCTGGTGGCGAGCACGCCGGCCGGCGCGCCGCCGAGCGCGGCCTGCAGGAACGCGCCGATGCGCCGCTGGTACTCGCCGTCGTTCTGCAGCAGCGTGTGCGGCGCCGCGTGGGTCGCGCGCAGCAGCCACAGCTGCTTCGTGCCACCGTAGGCGCGGAATGCCCGCGCCAGCGCCACCCGGTCGCGCGCCGGTTCGAGTTCGCCGCTGAGGAACAGCGCCGGCATCTGCAGCCGCGGCGTGCCTTCTTCGGGTTCGATGTCGTCGGGCATGCCGGCGAACTCGACCATGCCGGCGGTGAACGCGCTGAGCGCCGAGCCGTCGTCCTGCACGGTCTCGCGCACGAGCGCGCGCGGGCTCGGCAGGCCTTCGAACACCAGCGCTGCGCACTCGTGCTGCGTGCGCGCGGCCCACAGCGCCGCCACGCTGCCGAGGCCGGTACCGAAGTAGGCGGTGCGCTTCGGATCGAAGTCGGGGCGCGCGCGCAACCACGCGAGCAGTGGTGGCAGATCGTGGATCCACGCCTGCAGGGTCGGTGTGCCCTTGCTGTGGCCGAAGCCGCGCGGGTCGAACACCAGCACCTGGAAACCGGCCGCGTGCAGGAACGAGTAGTACGGGTGCAGCACGCTGCAGTTGCTCTGCTCGTCGTGGAACACCACGACGGTGCGCTTGTCGGCGCGTTCGCTCGGGATCCAGAAGCCGGTCAGCGACGCCTGCTCGTGCAGCACGATCTCGAACCGTTCCGCCTGCAGACCCGCGTCTGCGGGTTCGGCCAGCCAGCCCGGCGGCGGCCGCAGCAGCTGGCGGCTGAAGTCGTCCTGCACGGTGCTGCAGGCGGCGAACACGAACAGGAACGGGAGTGCGGACAAGGAGCGGCGGAGCATGTGCGGGCTTCGGTTGCCGGCTGCGGCAAGCATCAGGCGATGTCGATCGCGGCGGCGAGCAGGTCGCCGTCGGTGCCACGCGAGACCGGCACCTTGAACGGCAGCAGGCAGTGCGCGGCGGTTGTCACGTGGCAGACGATGTGGTTCTCGGGTGCCTGCAGGTCGATCTCGTTGTCGCCGCATCGCACCAGCACGCGGTCGGGTCCCGGGCGACCGGTGGTGCCGGCGCCGTCGAGCGTCACCTTGGCGGCGAGGCGTTGTTCGAGCCATTCCCCGAGCCGCATCGCCGCGGCGAGCGCGGTGTCGCCGTGACGCACCTGCACCGTGGTCACCATGCCGGGCGCGTACTGCAGGCGTTCGAAGGACTCGGCGAGCGCGCGCCGCCACGGCCGCAGGCGCAGCCAGCAGAGGTCGGTGATGCGGGTGTCGCCGGTGCGGCGTTCGTCGAGGTGGCCGAGCTCGACCGCCGGCGAGCCGAAGCGCCGAGTGTCGACGACGACGTGATCGCACAGGGCCATCATCGCGTCGAAGTTCTGTTCGACGCGCGGCCAGCCGGTGCTCCAGAACAAGTGGTTCGGCAGGTCGTTGACCAGCAGCGGCCGCACGACGCCCTGCATCTGGTCGAAGGCGGTGCTGGGGAAGCGCACCACGATCTCCTCGAGCACGATGTCGTGCGTGCTGTCGGCGAGGCGCGTGGTCGCCGACACCTCGGCGTCGACGCGCTCGGCCTTGTCGTCGATCAGCAGCAGGAACGCGCGGCACGGCGTGCGGCGCTGCAGCCGATCGACGGCGGCGCGCAGGTCCGCCTCGTCGCGCAGGTCGGCCACACCGACGAAGTTGATCGCCAGCGAGCGGGCGACGTCGGCATCGTCGGTTTCGGTCGTACACGTGCGCCAGATCGCGCGCAGCGCCTCGGGGATCTTCGCCAGCGCCGTGCTGCGGGGCTCCGTGCGGCAGTAGGTCGGGCCGCCGTTGCTCACGGCTTCCTCCACTCGCGGCCGGCGGTCAGCAGGTGGTCGGCCTGTTCGGGGCCCCAGGTGCCGGCGACGTACTCCTGCGGCCGCTGCTTGCTCTGCTTCCAGCCGCCGACGATCGAGTCGACGATGCGCCACGCCTCCTCGACCTCGTCACGGCGCGCGAACAGGGTGCCGTCGCCGAGCATCGCGTCGAGCAGCAGGCGTTCGTAGGCGTCCGCGGTCTCGCCGCCGAACGCGGTGCCGTAGCGGAAGTCCATGCGCACGTCGCGGATCCGTACGTCGGGGCCGGGCACCTTGGCGCCGAAGCGCAGCGCCACGCCTTCATCGGGCTGGATGCGCAGCAGCAGCACATTGCTCTGCAGCGGCCGGCTGCCCTGGAACAGCAGGTGTGGCGGCTGCTTGAAGTGGATCGCGACCTCGGTGACGCGGCGCGGCATGCGCTTGCCGGCGCGCAGGTAGAACGGCGTGTTCGACCAGCGCCAGTTCTCGACCTGCAGGCGCACCGCGGCGTAGGTCTCGGTGGTGGAGTTCGCCGGCACACCCTGCTCCTCGCGGTAGCCCTTGACGTCCTCGCCGCCGAACGAGCCGCGGGTGTACTGCGCGCGCACCGTCTCGCGGTCGACGTCGGCGGGCTGGAACGAGCGGATCGCCTTCAGCACCTTGACCTTCTCGTCGCGCACGCCGTCGGCGCTGATCGTCGCCGGCGGTTCCATCGCCACGAGGGTGAGCACCTGCATCAGGTGGTTCTGGATCATGTCGCGGATGATCCCCGACTCCTCGAAGTAGCCGCCGCGCGAGCCGACGCCGATCGACTCGGCGACGGTGATCTGCACGTGGTCGACGAACTTCTCGTTCCACAGCGGCTCGAAGATCCCGTTCGCGAACCGCAGCGCGAGGATGTTCTGGACCGTCTCCTTGCCGAGGTAGTGGTCGATGCGGAACACCTGCCGCTCGTGGAAGCCGGCGCGCAGCTGTTCGTTCAGCGCCACCGCACTGTCGAGATCGCGGCCGAACGGCTTCTCGACGATGATGCGCGCGAACTTGCCGTCGTTGTCCTTCGACAGGCCGGCGGCGGCGAGGTGCTGCAGGATGCTCGAATACGCGCTCGGCGGCGTCGCCAGGTAGAACAGCCGGTTGCCGGCGGTGCCGTGCTGGCGGTCGATCTGGTCGAGCTTCTGCTTCAAGCTGGCGTAGCCGGCCGCGTCGCCGAAGTCGGACTGGTGGAACGTGAACGCTTCGGCCATCGCTTCGAACGCGGCGGTGGTGTCGGAGCGGCCGAACTGCGTGACGCCCTCGGCCAGTTCCTGGCGGAAGTTGTCGTCGGTCCAGTCGCGCCGCGCGAAGCCGACCACCGCGAAGCCCGACGGCAGCAGGCCGTCCTTGGCGAGGCCCATCAGCGACGGCACCAGCTTGCGCTTCGTCAGGTCGCCGGTGGCGCCGAAGATCACCAGCGCGCACGGCTTCGCAGTTCGCCCGCCGCGAAGTTCGTCACCGAGGGGATTGGCTTGAACGGCCGCGTCTTTGGTCGTGGACATGCGCAGGCGGCATGTTGCCATCTGCGGGCTCCGGTTGCACGGACCAGCACGGTCCATTGACAGCCGGCGCCGCGCGCCTTCGCCTTGTCGGCGTTCGCTGCCACCCATGCACGTCGACGTCTCGTTCCCGGTCACGGAAGCCTACCGCGGCATGCGGCTCGACCGCTTCTTGCAGCGGATGGTGCCGCGCATGTCGCGCACGTCGGTGCAGGCGGTGATCGCTCTGCGCTGCACGCTGGCCTCGGGCGCGCCCGCCAAGGCGTCGCGCCGGCTGGTGGTCGGTGACGTCGTCGCGGTCGGCGCTGGCGAAGTGGCCCCCGTCTGCGACTGTGTCGTGCCGACGCTGCGGGACGGTGGTGGCTGGTTCGTGGTCGACAAGCCGCCCGGCATCGCCAGCACGCCGTGCGGCCGCAGGCCCGGCGCCGACGTGGCGACGGTGCTCGGCCATGCGCCGGCGCACCGCCTCGATCGCTTCACCAGCGGCTGCCTGCTGCTGACGCGCGATGCGGCGACGGCGCGCGCCATGGACCGGGCGTTCCGTGAGCGCAGCGTCGACAAGGAGTACCTCGCCGTGGTCGAAGGCGCGCCGGCGCAGGACCGGTTCGATGTGGACGCGCCGCTCGGCGTCGATGCAACCAGCCGCGTCACCGGCAAGATCGCCGTGACCGCGACCGGATCGGCGGCGGTGACCCGTTTCGAAGTGCTGGCCCGCCGCGGCGATCGCACGCTGCTGCGCGCACAGCCGTTGACCGGCCGCCGCCACCAGATCCGCGTGCACCTGGCGCACCTGGGCCACCCGCTCGTCGGCGACGTGCTCTACGGTGACGACGAGCGGCGCTTCATCCGGCTGCAGCGGGGCCAGCCGTTCGACGTGCCGCCGGGCCTGGTGCCAGGCCGCCACCTGCTGCACGCCGCGCGGCTCGCGTTCCCCGATCCGGTGACGCAGCAGCGGGTCTTTGTGGTCTCGCCGTTGCCGGCCGACTTCGGCTTCAGGCTCGGTGAACTGGCCGTGTGCCCTTGAACACGCGGTAGAGCCATGCGAACGCCGGCACCAGCAGCAGGGTGCCGATGCCGAGCACGAGCAGCGTTGCCACCAGCACGGGGCGCGGTGCGGCGGCCGTCGTCAGGTCCAGATCGGGTGCCAGCACGTGTGGATACTGCGCCATGCCCCAGCCGATCAGGATCAGCGCCGTCTGGCCGATCGCGAGGGAGCGCGCGAGCCGGAAGTGGCGCCGCACGATCGCGGCGAGCGTACCGACCGCGACCAACCCGGTGCCGACGTGGAACGGCATCGACCACGTCGAGTGCAACAGCGGCGTGCCGAGCATCGGCGCGCTCGCCTCGGCAACGAGT
The DNA here is from genome assembly GCA_044230075.1 of Planctomycetota bacterium. Lineage (GTDB taxonomy): Bacteria > Planctomycetota > UBA1135 > UBA1135 > UBA2386 > JAEUHS01. The sequence goes on from JBGARS010000088.1 coordinate 21,423, forward strand.
GCGGCCGGTAGCGCGACCAGCCCGACGGTGATGCCCGCCAGCAGCGCGCGGCGGCGGAAGTCCTCCTGCAGCGCGCCTTCGGTCTCGACCGTCATGTAGACGGCAGCGAGGAACGTGCACAGGCCGAGCGTCATGCCGCCGACCAGCAGCGGGAACGGTTGCAGCCAGGCCGAACCCGGCAGCATCGTGACGGCGCCGGTGGTGGCGTTCACCCGGATCTGCCCCGCGGCGATCGCCCCGGCGACGATGCCGAGCATCAACGGCGCGATCGCGCTGGCGGCGCGGAACCAGCTCACCGCGTGCCGTTCGACGGCGCGGTCGCCGGCCGCGTAGGCGTGGAACACGAAGCCTGCACCACGCAGCACGATGCCGACCAGCAGGAGCGTCACCGGCACGTGCAGCGCCACCATGATCGCTGCGAACGCGGTCGGGAAGCAGACGAACAGCAGCACGACGACGAGGATCAGCCAGACGTGGTTGGCTTCCCAGATCGGCGCGATGGCGGTGCGCAGCGCCTGCACCTGCTCGCTACCGCGCGGCCCGCGCGCGAACAGTTCCCACACGCCGCCGCCGAAGTCGGCGCCGCCCGTGACGACGTAGGCGATCATCGCCAGCAGCAGCACGCCGCCGGCCAGTTGCGCGGGATCAAACATGGCCGGGTTCTCCGTTCGCGTAGACGTGCCGACGCAGCAGCCGCCAGACGATCGCGAACAGCAGCACGTAGAGCGCGAGGAAGCCGAGCAACGGCACTGCCAGCGGTCCTGCCGGCGTCACGGCCTCGGCGGTGCGCATCACGCCCTGCACGATCCACGGCTGGCGACCGACCTCGGTCACGACCCAGCCTGCCTCGACGGCGAGAAAGCCGAGCGGCGCACAGCCGACCAGCGCGCGCAGCAACCAGCGCGGCGGCGGCGTCGAGCGGCGGCGCCAGGCGAGCCAGGCCGCGGCGCCGGCGACCAGCACCAACAGACTGCCGCTGCCGACCATGATCTGGAACGCCACGTGCGTGATCGCGACCGGCGGCCACAGTTCGCGCGGGAACTCGAGCAGCCCTTGCACGCGCGCGTCGAAATCGCCGAACGCGAGGAAGCTCAGCATGCCGGGCACTTCGATCGCCCCGTGCAGGACGGCCGCCTGCTGGTCGGGCCAGCCGCCAACGCTGAGCGCCGCCGGCGCCGCGCTGTGGAACAGGCCCTCCATCGCCGCGAGCTTGACCGGTTGGGTCGCCGCCACACGCTTCGCGAGCAGGTCGCCCGAGATCGGCACCAGCACGGCCGCGATGCCGCCGACCCACAGTGCGAGGCCCAGCGCGCGGCGGTGCAGTTCGTCGTTCGGCCGTCGTAGCAGCACCAGCGCATGCACGCCGGCCGCGCCGAAGCCGACCGCGACGAACGCCGCCAGCAGCATGTGTCCCGCCTGCGGCAGCCACATCGGGTTGCACATCGCCGCGATCGGATCGACGTCGACCACGCGCCCCTCCGCGAGGCGGAACCCGGTCGGCTGGTTCATCCAGCTGTTCGCGGCGATCACGAACACGGCGCTCGCGGCGCCGGCCAGCAGCACGCCGATGCCGGCGAACAGGTGCGTGCGCGGCCCCAGCCGCTGCCAGCCGTAGAGGTAGAGGCCGAGGCAGATGGCTTCGAGGAAGAACGCGAAGCCCTCCATTGCGAACGGTAGGCCGATCACCGGGCCGAAGCGCGCCATGAACCCGGGCCACAACAGCCCGAGCTGGAACGACAGCACGGTGCCCGACACCGCGCCGACGGCGAACAGGATCGCGACGCCCTTCGACCAGCGCTTGCACAGGTCCAGCCAGATGCCGTCCCCGGTGCGTTGCCAGCGCCACTCGGCGAGCACCATCAGCAGCGGCATCGCGATGCCGACGCAGGCGAACAGGATGTGGAACGCCAGCGACAGCGCCATCAGCGAACGAGCGGCGAGCAGGTCGTTCATGGGGGGCCGTTGTGGTGGGGAGCGCGGCCGCGCTCAGCTGATCGCGAGCATGCGTTCGAGCGGCAACAGTGCGCGCCGGCGCAGCTCCTCCGGCATCTCGATGCGCGGCTGCAGGTCGCGCAGGGCCAGGTAGATCTTCTCCAGCGTGTTCAGCTTCATGTGCGGGCACGCATTGCAGCCCTGGCACGCGGCCGAACGGTCCTCGTACGGCACCGGGATCAGTTCCTTGTCGGGCGCCGCCTTGTGCATCGTGTGCAGGATGCCGGTCTCGGTGCCGACGATGTACTTCTTGCCGCCGTCCTGCTGCACGAACTCGAGCAGCTTGCTGGTCGAGCCGACGAAGTCCGCCAGCAGCAGCACGTGGTCCTCGCACTCGGGATGGGCGATGAACTTCGCGTCCGGGTGCCTGGCCTTCAGCGCCGCGATCTTCTGCGAGCTGAACGTCTCGTGCACCATGCAGGCGCCGGGCCACAGGTCCATCTGCCGACCGGTCTTCTTCAC
>JBGARS010000089.1:0-23438 GCA_044230075.1 Planctomycetota bacterium
TTAGGAAGGCACGCCGAGGATTTTGTCTCTGACGAATCCTCAGCGGCTCACGGGCATCCCGTGGCGCAGACTCCTAGAACGGCGCCGCGCAGCAGCATGAGCGCCGACGATAGCAGATCGGCGCAGCGCATGGGACGCGACGGCGACGGCGGACAATGCCCTACTTCCACCGCCCACGATGGGTCAGAATCCCGGACACGATGAGCCGACCGCTGCTGCTGGAATACGTGACCTCCGCCATCAGCATCGACAAGCTGCCCACCACGCGCGCCGAGATCGCATTCGTGGGTCGCTCGAACGTCGGCAAGTCGTCGCTGCTGAACGCGATCGCCGGCGTGGAGAAGCTGGCCCGCGTGTCGAACACACCCGGCCGCACGCAGACGCTCGACCTGTTCCGGCTCGACCGCGGCGGCGCGACGCTGGTCGACTGCCCCGGCTACGGCTACGCCAAGGTGGCGAAGAGCACGCGCGCGAAGTGGCTGCCGATGCTGGAGCGCTACCTGACCGAACGCGAGCAGCTGGCGATGATCCTGCTGCTGGTCGACGGCGAGATCGGGCCGACCGCGTCGGACCTCTACATGCTGGCGTGGCTGCGCGAACACGACCTGCCGCACTGCGTCGTCGCCACCAAGCACGACAAGGTCAAGCCATCGCAACGGCGGAACCGGCAGAAGGACCTGGCCGCACGCTGCGAGATACCGGCGGCGGACATCGTCACCGTCAGTGTCACCGCGGACCTCGGCATCAACGACCTGCGCCAGCGGATCCGCGAGTGGCTGGCGTAGCCGGTGCCACGCCCATTCCAGGCCGGATCCGGGCTACGATGCGCCCTCTCACCTCCGCCCGGCCATGCACATGCACCGCACCCACCTGCGCGCCATTCTCGCGCTGCTCGCGTCGCTCACGCCGACCCCGGCCCAGAACATCGGCATGGCGTTCGATGCGAACATCGACGGCTACATCGAGGTTCCCTATTCGCCGCCGGTCGTGCCGCAGGGCGGCATCACCGTCGAAGCGTGGATCACCTACGACGACGCGACCCTGCCGACCGGTTGGCGCTACCCGACGATCGTGCGGCAAGGCGTCAGCGTCGGCGGCAGCGAGAACTACTTCCTGCGCATCAACGCCGACAACATCGGCGCCCGCGTGCTGCGCTGGACGGTCGTCACGACCGCCGGCACACGATCCGTCAACTGGACCTTCGCGGCCGGACAGCTGACGCAGTGGACCCATGTGGCCGCGACCTACGACGGCGCCAGCGCAGTGCTGTACGTCGACGGCCAGCAGGTCGGCACGGCGGTCGGCACCGGCGCGCCGATCCGCGACGTCGGCAACGAAGTGCTGCGCATCGGCAAGGGCAGTGACGTGGCCACGCCGATCGAAGTGTGGAATGGCCAGATCGACGAGGTGCGGCTGTGGCCGTTCGCCCGCACGCAGGCCGAGATCCAGGCGACGCGGAACCAGGAACTGGTCGCGGTGCCGGGGCTCGTGTCGACGTGGAACCTGAACAACAACCTGCTCGACTCGAGCGGCACACAGCATGCGACGGCCAGTGGCCAGGTCACGGCAACCGTGAACCCGCTGGTGTTGACGAATCCGGCCCTGTCGGCGATCGCGTCGGGCACCAGCACGCCCGGTTGCCTGGGTCCGCTGTCGCTGAGCCCGACCTCGATGCCGATGTCCGGCAACACCGCGTTCGGCGTCGTCTGCACGCGCAACCCGGCCAACTCGATCGCGGCCTTCGGCGTGTCGTTCTTCGCGACCGCGAGCCCGTTACCCGTGCTGGGCGTCGACATCTGGCTCGACCTGTCGGCCTACGTGTTGTTCACCGAGATCGGCAACGGCCTCGGCGCCATCCGCGTCGGTCTGCCGGTGACGCCAGCGTTTGCGCCCGGCTTCGCGTTCGCGGTGCAGGCGCTGGTACTCGACCCGTGCGGTTCGCAGGGCTTCACGGCCTCGGACGCACTCACCCTGATCGTGCAGCCCTAGGCCGAACACGCCGCCGCTGGTCGGCGTCACGTTCTACCACCAGATGGTGCCGATCGAACTCGACGCGCTGGGCAACTGGATCGCGATCACGAGCACCAACGCGCTGCAGCTGACAGCCGGCATCTTCTGACCGGGTCGCCAGTCACGTCGCGAGCGGCCAGTCGTGCCAACCGGCGAGGCGACGCGGCGCGTCGCCGGTCGGCGTGAGCTGCCGCACTTCGAGCGAGCCGTCGCCGAGCACCAGCACGACCTCCCGCGTGTCGCCGCGGCACAACACAACGCGGTCGTAGCGCACGGCGCCCAGTTCCGCGGCGATGCGGCGCGCGGTGTCCGGGTCCGGCAGTTCCCAGCCATCGAGATCGAGGCAGGCCCCCTGGGTCCGGCTCCATGCCAGCCAGGGGCCGTAGTCGTACAGGCCGAACGACTCCTTCGGCAGCTGGAACCGCGGCACCACCGCGTCGCGCGCCATGACGTGCGCGACGAAGCTCTCTGGCAATCGCACGTCGTGCCGCTCGACGTAGTGCACGAGCCCCTCGGGCCAGACGAAGGTGCCGTCGGTCAGATCCGTGCTGCCCATGGAGCGCTCACCGCATGCGAAGCGACAGTGGGAGAGCCCCATGTAGGCGATCATCGTCTCGCCGGCACGCAGGTACTTCTGCACGGCAACTCGCTCGTCGGGTTGCCAGGGCGACACCAGCAGCTGCGGTCGCGGCAGAGGACTGGGCGCCCAATCGCCGAACCAGTAGCCGAGGAGCTCGAGGCGGCTCATGCGTGTTCGCGGCTCCCGTTCATTGCGCACGACGGCCGATTGCCAGCTTCTCCATGGGCAACGTCAGCACGAACGCAACCACGGCCGACATCGTGACGCGGGCATCCGCGTCGTAGCCGGCGTTGTCGCGGTTGGGCTGGTAGTAGAAGCTGCCGTCGTCGCACTGCGCGAGCACGAACCACCAACGGTTGGCGTCGAGCAGCTGACGGAACGCGACCGGATCGTGCCACGCCGCCGCCGCCGCCCAGGCCATGCCCATCGGCGGCGAGCCGTGCGTGTCGGGATAGCTCAGCGGATGCTGACCGATCACCGCAGCGTGGGCCAGGCCACGTTCGCGGTAGCGCGGCTCGGGATACGGGCAGAGCAGGTTGGCGATCGCCGCCGCACCGGTGCGCCCCATGTCGGCCCAGTTGTCGTCGCCGGCCGGCGAGTCCTCGTACCAGACATAGCCGTTCTTGCCGGTGCCCCGGGCCAGGAACGCGTAGGCCGCATCGAGCCGTTCGCGCTCGACCTGCAAGCCGCAGCGCTGCATCAGCGCCAGCGACAGCGCGCCCTGGCCGGTCAGCATGCAGATCGGCCCGTAGCCCTCGAAGCCCGGGTTGTGGCCCCAGCCGCCGACCTTGTCCTCGGGCCGCTTGGGCTGCGCATCCGGATGCGTCTCCTTGGCGCGCGGGTTCATCTGCGTCACGTCCATGTACTGGCTCCACAGCAGGAACGTCTCGATCTCCTGCAGCTCGGGCAGCACCCACTTCTTGCCGGTCGCGAGGTAGTACTCGGCGAGCACGATCGCCGCTGCGCAGTAGCGCCAGTTGATCAGCGACGACATGTCGCGCGCCTGCGTGGTGCGCGCGTGGAAGCGGGCGCACTTCTCGACCGCGGCCATCGCCTGCGGGTCGCCGAGCGACAGCAGCGCCAACGGCGCGAACGTGTCGGGCACCGGGTTGCCCCACGAGCCGTCGTCGTGCTGGCTCGCGAGCAGGTACTTGCGCAGGCCTGTGATCAGGTGCTCGCTGCGCTTGCAGTCGACCGGCCAGTCGGGTCCGAACGCGTCCTGGCGCTCGAGCTGCAGCCGCACGGCCTTCTCCTTGCCGTCGCGCAGCACGGTGAGGTTCAGCTGTCCGCGTTCCGCCTTCGTCTGTGCGGCCTCGAGCGCTTCGGCGAAGTCGAGCAGCGGTCCTTCGGGACCGAACACCTCCATGCCGTAGCCGTTCCGATGCGGCGTCACGAACGGCGCACCGCCAGCACCGGTGATCTCGTCGCCGACCTTCACCTTGCCCGCCGCCGGCGAATCGTCGAACACGTATTCGACCCGCAGGTGCGTCGGCGCCTCGGCGAGCAGCCGCACGCGCAGACCGGTCGTGCCGAGGTGGTAGAACCAGCCGGGCACCGCCGCGTCAGGGCCACTGTCGACCTTGTTCCGCCACGGCCGGCCATCGTCGTGGTAGTGCACCTGGGCGGATGCGCCGGCGGCGAACAGCAGCGAGACCATCAGGGCAGGAACGGTGGGCATGCGCGGCGAGCGTACTTGCATCCGCGTGCCCGAGACGAACGATTCCCCGCCGAGCCGGAACCCCTGCACCATGAGCCTGTACCCCCCTCCCAAACAACGCCTGTGGCTCTGGTTCGTGTGGCTGGGCCTGTTCTACGCCACCTGGTCGTGGCTGGTGTTCGCGCACGGCGACGGGCCAGACGCGCTGGCGCACTGGCCGATGGCGGTGGCGATGGCCGCCGGCAGCTACGCCGCCGGCTCGACGCCGATGGGCGGCGGCACGGTCGGCTTCCCGATCCTGGTGCTGCTGTTCGGCGAGCCGGCCCAGCTCGGCCGCGACTTCAGCTTCGCGGTGCAGTCGATCGGCATGGTCAGCGCCAGCATCTTCATCCTGGCACGGCGCCAACCGCTGGCGTCGGCAATGCTGCACGGCTCCCTGCTCGGCGTGACCTTCGGCGCTCCGCTCGGCATCTTCCTGGTCGCGCCGCACGTGTCGGCGCTGTGGATCAAGCTGGTGTTCGCCACGCTGTGGGGCAGCTTCGGCATCCTGCACCTGTGGCGCCTCGACGAGATCGCGAGCCACACCGGCATGACCGACTTCGACGAACGTTGGGACCGCCGCGTCGGCTTCACCATCGGCCTCTTGGCCGGCGCCACCGTCGTCGCGGTGTCCGGCGTCGGCGTCGACATGGTGCTCTACACGGTGCTCGTGCTGCTGTGCCGCACCGACCTGAAGATCGCCATTCCGACCTCGGTGCTGATCATGGCGTACGCGTCGGTGATCGGCATCACCACCAAGGCCCTGTTCACCGGCGTGCAGCCGGGCGTCTACGCGAACTGGCTGGCCGCGGCACCGGTGGTCGCCCTCGGCGCGCCGCTCGGTGCGTTCGTGGTCGAGAAGATCGGCCGCAAGCCGACGCTGCTGGTGGTCGCGATCCTGTGCGTCGGCCAGCTCGTATGGACGTTGCACGACGAACGCGCGACGCTCGGCCTCGTCGGCATCGCCGTCTGCCTCGCCGCCGTCGGTCTGTGCCTGGCCGGCTTCGAGGCGCTGCGCCGCTGGGGGGCACGCCTGGTCGCGCGCACGACGGCGCGTGCGCGGTCGCGGCAGGAGCAAGCCGCAGCGGAGGACGACCGCTGCTCCGCCGTCGCACCGTGACCCAGCAACGGACTGCACGGCGGGAGTGGGCGCGCGCTTGTCTCGATCGGGCCGCGCCTCCATCCTTGCCGCGGTGAACCGCATCCCGTGCGCGTCGGCGCTCTGCGCACTGGTCGTGCTCCTCGTCGGCGCGGCGCCGCTGCGGGCGCTGCCGCAGCAACCGGCCGGCCCGGTCGTCGACCTGACGCAGGAGCCCGACCGTACGCTGCGCGCCGGCGAGGCGTTCCGGGCGCCGCTGTTCGGCAGCGTGATCGAACGTCCTGCGCGCGACCGGCGCGACGTCGCCGCCTGGGACCTCGGCTTCGCGACCTCGCCCGGCCTGGACGATGGCGACACGCTGCCGCTCGCGTCGATCTACCTGTGGCAGCATCCCGACGACCGGCACCTGTTCCGCGCGCTGCTCAGCGGCGTCGCCAACGAACTGCTCTACGCCGAGGCGATCGGCGACGACGGAGCGGAATGGCTGGCGACGTTCGAGTCGTTCACGTGGCCCGCGGCCAGCGGCGAGTGGATCGACGGCCAGATCGACGACCGCGAAGAACTGGCGTGGGGCTACGTGCGCCCGGGCCTCGGCCTCGGCTGGCGGCGGCAGGTCGGGCCCGCGCAGGACAACCTGTTCGCCGCCGACCTCGTCGGCGAAGCCGGCGCGTTGTACTTCGGCCGCGGCGACAAGACCGCGGCGACGTTCGCCACACCCGACAGCACGCTCGAACTGCGGCTGCACGGCAAGCTGCGCCTCGACCAGCTCGAACGCAACCTGCTCGAACTGCCGCACGCTGGCTTCGCCGGCGGTGCCGACGGCATCTTCGGCCATCGCGCACACGCGTCGGACTGGGGCGACCCGACGATCGAACGCCACGACGGCGACCGCACGCGCAACTACGGGTTGCTGACCGGCTACGCGTTCGCGATCGGCGGCGTGCCGGGCATCGCCAGCGAACGGCACCGACTCGTCGGCGCCCTGCACGTGGGTCTCGGTGACGGGGTCGATCGATTCTCGGCGGTGCGCATCGGCGGTGGACCCGACACGCGCGGCGGCGAATACGAACTCACCGCGCGCCCTGTGCTGCCCGGCGCCGCACCAGGCGAGTACTTCCCCGACGACTACGCGCTCGCCTATGCCGGCTACCGCTACGAACCCGCGTTCTTCGCCTTCGTCGACGTCGGTGTCACGGTCGGTCGACTCGACCGCGACCGCCTCGCCGGCGCCGGCCGCGAGCGCCGCGCCGACACGATGACCGCGCTGAGCGCGCGCCTGTCGACCGGCTTCCTCGGCAGCACGCGGCTGCAGGTGCTCGGCGCCTACGACTTCGACGCGGTCCGCCACGGCGAGCAGGGCGCCTTCGCAGTCGTGCTGCAGGTGTCCGGCTATTTCTGACCGATGGTCGCGGGCTACTGCCCGTAGACGCGCACGTCGCAGTTCGACAGCACCGGGCCGAGCACCGGATCGAAGGTGCCCGCCTGCGCCAGGAACGGGATGCCCGTCAGGCCGAGCAGGTAGGCCGGCGTGAAGTTCAGCGTGAACCGACCATTGCCATCGAGCAGGTCGACCGTGAGACCGGCGTCGGACGGGTCGATCAACAGGTCGGGCACGATCGACGACGACCACGCCGGATGGAAACCGACGAACAGGAAGCACATCGCGTACGGCACCCGGCCCTCGTAGGTGACGACCATCGGCTGCCAGATGTCGGTCTCGCCGGACGGGAGGTAGGTCGCCGAGACGATCAGCTGCGGCGGCTCCGGGATGTTCTGCACGATCGTGCCGCTGGTCAGTGCCGCACCGGGAGTGGCAGGCAACATCACGACCCCGTTGTGCACCTGCGCCGTGCCGGAGGCGCGTTGGACTGCGTAGCCGGCATGCGCGCTCGTCACGCCGGCGAGCGTGTTCGCGACGCCACCCTGCAGCACGGGCGCCTGTCCACCGACGACGCGCACGTCGCCGGCCACGGTGTAGACGCCATCACCACCGAACCCCATCGTGGTGACCAGGGCCACACCGGCGTCGCCGCCGAAGCAGGCCGTGTCGAACAGGATCGCCGACGCACCGACCACCATCACTCCCTTGCCGCCGAAGGTGTAGCCGGACAGGTTGTCGCCCGCGTTGCCGCCGAGGAACGCGCTGCAGCTGGCGATCAGCCGCGCCTGGGTCAGGACCTCGGCGCCGTGCCCACCCTGGGCGATGAAGGGCCCGGTGTAGGTCGAGTCCCCGCCGAAGAACACACAGCGCGTCGCATGCACCAGCATGCCGCTGACCACATGCAGACCGTCCTTGCCCTGCGTGTCGGTCGAGCCGAACGCGACGCAGTCGTTCAACAACACGGAGCCAGGTCCGATCAGCAACATGCCCGGCCCGACGCTGCCGGGCGGCACTTCGGCGCGGATGCCATCGAGCAGCAGGAACTCCTGTGCCGGCACCCCGTGCACCTCGATGCCCCTGACGGTCGTCGCGCCGAAACCAGCGCCGCGGATCGTCAGTGCCTTGTCGACGATCGTGCACGGTCGGTAGGAACCGGCGCGCACCAGGATCGTGTCACCGTTTCGCGCCGCGATGATCGCGGTCTGCACATCGATGAAGTGGGTGCCGGGGCCGTTGGCGGCGTCGACAACCCAGATCGCGGGAAGCAACAGGGTGGCCAGCAGGCTCATCAGGGATCCTCGTCGGTTCTGGACCCACGGCCATCCAAGGCGTCGGCGACACAATTCGTAGAGAGCGCTGGAATGGTCCGCATGGTCATCTGGCTGGCTCCTCGACCGACGCGGCCGTCTCGCTGAAGTGATTCGCATGCGTGGCACCTGTCGCCGCGCCGCGGCGCTGCTCGCCGGCATCAGGGACAACCCTCGGTGCCCCGGAACTCTCGGTCGCAGGCATCGCCGCCGGCATCCGACTGGGGGCGACGATTCTTGGACACGGCAGGGACTTGCGTCCTGGACCGAGGGCGCACCAGGGCTACTGTCGCGCCGACTCGGGTCCAACGGGCCCGACCTGCACCCCCTCTCGAGGAATCGCCATGACGACAAGCTCTCACAACTTCTCCCTGCTGCCTCGCCTCGTCTGCGTGGCGGCCCTGGCGCTCGCCGGCTGTGTTTCGACGGGCTCCGTCAATGAGACGCAGGCCCTGACAGCGGACCTGATGACCTACAAGTCGGCACAGATCGTCGTGAACGCCGCCGACGCCGACTGGCAGAAGGACGCGTCGGAGTTCAAGAAGGTGCTGTCGGAGTCGTTCCAGAAGAAGGGCTGGTGGCAGTCGGGCGGCAACGGCGTCACCTTCGAGGTCACCTTCAAGACGTTCGACAAGGGCAGCAAGGGCATGCGCATGGTCAACCTCGGTGGCGAAGCCGAACTGGTCGCCGACGTCGTGATCAAGGACGGCGCCGGCAAGGTGCTCGCCAAGCTGGAGGCGACCGGCAACTCGAAGCGCCAGTCGAGCACGAGCTTCGGCGGCTACGACACTTCGTGGGGTGACAGCCTGCCCGGCCGCGCGGTGCGCGCCCTCGCCGGCCAGATCGTCGACTACGTCGATGCGAAGAAGAAGCCGTCCTGACCCGGCCGCGCCGACGAACGGAGCCCGTGCCTCGACCGGGTGACGGGCTCCGGCCGGTTGCAGCGACCCAGTGAGATGGAACGGCGATGGTGTCGGTGCGGCGAAGGCCGTGCTACGCTGCGCGCCGCGCGAACGGAATCGCAACCAACATGCTCCATCGAACTCCCGCCCTGCGTCGCCTCGCCCTCGCCTGCACGTTCGCCGTGGCCGCCTCCCTGCAGGGCTGCGCCACGGTCACGGGCGTGGTGACGGGCGCCTTCACCGGCTTCGTCGACCTCCCGAGCGAGATCGTCCGCACGCAGGACATGAAGACCGATGCGGCCAGCACCTGGGGAATCGTGATCCTCGCTGCCCCGGTCGGCTTCGGTCTGGGCCCCCTGTTCGCATTCGTGAAGGGCGTGGCGCTCGACGTGAGCGCCGCCAGCGGCACACTGACGTTGCACGACGAGTTCGGCACCTACGGGCGCGCGAGCGTCTGGCGCCCGTTCTCGTACGACTGGCAGCCGAAGCGCTGAGCTTCGACGCGCGTCAGGCGTATGCGGGCTAGAACGCGAACCCGAACGAGAACTGCAGGCCGCTGACATCGCCGACGATCGCGCGCACGCGGGCCAGCAACGGCACGCGGTCGTTCTTGTAGAGCAGCTCGAGGTAGCCGCCGACGTTGGTGCCGGTGACCGCGGACCCCGAGCGCGACGGGGAGGCCGGATCGTCCGAATCGAACCGGCCCGCGAGGCTCTGCAGGATCACGCCGGACGATGCCTGCACGCCGAACCGACGCGCGCCGAAGCCGAGTTCGAAGATGCCCTCGAGGTAGTAGAGCTCGGCGTCGAACCCACCGACCGATTCCGAGCCGCGCACGAGGTCGACCTCGAACCGATATGGGACCACGAACTCGAGCGGACCGTCTTCGCCCACGGTCGGCGTGCCCACGACGCCGCCGCCGATGCCGTAGTCGTGGAACTCCTCGCCGAGCAGCGCCGGCGCGCGCAGGTCCTCGGCGAACAGCTGGAAGAAGCCGCTCGACTCCGGTCGGCCGAACTCGGCGCGGAAGCCGTAGCGATCGCGATCCGAGTCGTGGAACGTGGCGTCCGGCCCGCTGTCGAAATCGACGTGCAGTTCTTCGAGCTCGATGTCCTCGCGGAAGTACGTCAGGCGTGCGCGGGTCTGCCCGTATGGCCTGCCCCGCGTTGGTGCGTCGCGACCGACCGCCCGTTCGCCCTCCGGCGCCTGCGTCGATGCCGGTCCCGGCTCCTGCGTCGGTGCCGGCGCCCGGGCATAGCCGTCCCCGAGCAGGCCCGGAGAGCGCGCCTGATAGCCGACCTGGCCGCACGCGGTCAGCGATCCCAGCAGCAACAGCGAGAAGCAGACAGCCGTCTTCGTGCGCACGGGGTTCATCTGGACCCGCGACTATCGGGGTTCGAGCGGAGCCGTGCATGCCTCTCTGCGAAATGCTCACGCCAGGGTGGCCAGGCACGCCGCCAACTCACGCCCCTCGGAATTCCGGCGCCCCACGTTCCGCCGCCGCCACCGCCGCCCCTCACAGGGGCATGAACACGCACGTCATCAGTGGCCTTCTCCTCTCCGCGTTCCTGACCACCGGCCTCACCGCCCAGGAACTGAAACTCACGACCGGCAGCCGCCCGGGCTTCCTGACCGCCAGCATCGACGGCGCCAAGAAGGGCGAGTTCGCGATGCTGGTGCTCGGCCTGACCGAAGGCAGCGCCAAGCTGCCCAACGGTCTGGTCCTGGGCGTCGAGCCGGACATGATCGCCGGCTTTCAGGTCGCCAACGGCTACAGCCCGGCCAGGATCGCCATGCCGCTGCCGCGCGACATGGGCGACGACTTCACCTGCCTGGCCCAGGCCGTGTCCTTCAACCCGGACGTCGCGCCGGAAGACGCCGACGCATTCGGCCTGTCGCAGGTCGAGAAGGTCCAGGTCGTCGCGCGCCGCTGAGGCGGGCACCGACGAGTCGCTGCGGCGCGGGCCGTGTCCAGGACACGCTCGCGCCGTCGCATTGGCTCCAGGACCACCGCAGGTGTTCGCCCAAGTGAAGGGACCGGCCAGCGCCCGTTGGCGCAGCCTGCTGGCCTCGCGAGTTCGAGGACCCTGCTGCCAGGACAGGCGCAGGAAAGCGCCAAGAGGATCTGCAGCGCGGACGCACGATTGCGGCACTAAGCTGAGGCAGACGACACGGCACAGATCCAGGTCGGACGACAACGAATGGCCACCGACGCAGGTGAACACGCTCGCACCGTGGGTCCCTACCAGCTGGAGAGGGAGATTGGTCGCGGAGCGATGGGGGTCGTGTACAGCGCGACGGACACGCGCAACGGGATGCGCATTGCCATCAAGTTGCTGGCCAACACCGCGGCATCGGACTCCGAGGCTCGCAAGCGGCTGTTGACCGAAGCCCGCAAGGGCGCCCTGCTCGCCGATTGTCCGTTCGTGGTCCGCGTTCTCGAAGGAGGCGTCCTGGAGGGGAATCCCTTCGTGGCCATGGAGCTGGTGCAGGGAACGCCGGTGGACGCATGGCTCGATGCCCGCCAACCCAACCGACGGACCTCGGACGCGATGCGACTGATCCGCCAGCTGTCAGTCGGCTTGAAGCACGCACACACCGCGAAAGTCGTGCATCGCGACCTGAAGCCGAGCAACCTGCTGGTCGACGCGGGTGGCGACCTCAAGATCCTCGACTTCGGCTTGGCGAAGGACCTTCGTCTCCCGCTGGGCGAGAGCTTGGACCAGGTGGTGGGCACGCCGCTCTACATGGCGCCCGAACTGCTCCGGATCGTCCTTGGCCTCGAGGCCTACGACTCGAGGCTCGCTTCGTCCACCAAGCTCGACGTCTACAGCTCAGCGGTCACCGCCATCGAGATGATCGCCGCCGCGAATCCGTTCGCGATGAGCACGACGTACGGACATCTCCTGACAGCCAAGGCATCGGCACCGCAGCAGGTCGCGCCGTTCTTGAAGAGCGCCCGCGTCCCCGGACCGTGGATCGATGCCCTTCGGGCTTGCCTGGCAAGCGATCCGACGCAACGTCCTGCAAGCCTCGAGGCGTTGGTCGGGTCGTCGGCACCGAGGTCACCGGTCAGGCCGCCGAGTTGGCAATCTGCCGCCGCCATCGGCTGCGCTGGCACTGCGCTGGCGCTCGCCGTCCTCGTCTCTCCCTGGTTCCTGTGCCTGGGCATCCTTTCACTCGCCGTCTGGGCACGAAGAGCACCGACCGCTCGACCACAACCCCTGGCCGAGGCAGGTCACCTCGAACCGGGATCACAGCTGTCGCAGCACCACGACGAGCTCTCGCTATCCGTCCTGGGACCGTCGCAGGTCTCCCACCGGGAGGAATATCGGGTCGGCGATGCATGCATCGTCGTCGCAATCGGACGACTCGTGGACACATGTGCGGATGCCTGGTTCGTCGCCGCGGACGCTCTGCTCGGCCGGCAGGGGCGCATCGCGCAGTCGGTCCGGGATCACGTCGGCGACGACCGCGAAACGCTGCGCGCTTCGACCCCGCTGCCACTCGGCAGCATCGTGGTCGCCGAGGTCCGCGACAGCCCACAGGTGAAGCGCGTCTTCCACGCGGTGATGTTCGACAGCAGTGACGGCAAGCGGGCACCGCCATCCGACACGAGCATGTTCCGGACGTGCGTGGCCGAGGCGGTTGCGCGGGCAAACGCGCTGCACCTCGCGTCAATGGCCATCCCGATCCTCACCGGCGGCTGCGGGGCGCTGCCGGAGGAAGCGGTAGCCGCCGCGGTGCTGGAGCCCCTGATCACGGCGATGCGTGACCACAGTACGGAGTCGCTACGGCGCATCGTCCTGGTAGCCGAGCATGACCGCGACCCTCTGCTCCTGGCAATCCGCAACGTCATGCTCGACATGCTCCCGCCGGAAGCGACCGTTGCGCGAGCAGGGGACTGAGACATGCCTGCGCGGATCCAATGGACGCGAGCGACTCTCGCACCGATCCTGTTGACGATCGCCTTCTATGGATCCATCGCTCTGGCAGCCATTGCCATGGCAGCGATGGCCGTCCTCCCGATCGTCTTCGCCAAGCGCCCGCACGTGGAAGTGCCATTCCTGATGGGCGCCATCGCGCTGGTCACGGCGGCATGGCCTCGTCGGAATCCGCACCGACCACGCGGAGAGCGGGTGACGCAGCTCGCGCAGCCCAGGCTGTTCGCCGCAATTCGAGCGATCGCCACCGGCTGCGGCGAAGCGATGCCGCAAGATGTGCTGTTGAACGGCGAGATGAATGCGTCCGTGGCGCACTGGGGTGGCCGCCTCGGGCTGGCAGAGCGGCGAGTCCTCACCCTCGGCATTCCTCTCTTGCAACTGTTGACGGTGGAAGAACTGGCGGCGGTGGTCGCGCACGAGTTCGGGCACTTCGCCGGCGGGCACACGAACACAGGAGCCTGGGCGTATCGAGTTCGCGCTTCGATCACGACCGTAGGCAGAAGGTACGGTCGGCTGAACCTCCTGTTCCACGCCTACGGTCGATTGTTCCTGCGGGTCACGAGGACCCTGTCGCGGCAACAGGAACTCGATGCAGATCGGTTCGCGGCACGCCTGGCCGGGTCGGCGCCCCTCGCCAGGGCCTTGGGCAAGGTGGGCCCGGGCGCGCGAGCGCTTGCCGCCTATGTGCAGCACGACTTCTTGCCCGTTGTCGGAGCAGGACGGCGCCCGCCGTTTCTCGCCGGATTCCAGCAGTTCCTGCGCACGCACGCACGCGAACAACCCAGCGATCGGTCGGGTGCGCAACCACCGACCGTCGATCCATACGACAGCCATCCACCGCTGGAGGAGCGGCTGTCCCGCCTCCTCGAGGCCCCGGACGAAGGGTCGCTGCAGTTGCCGGACGCCAAGACGATCGCGGCGACGCTGCTTGATGGCGCACTGGACCTGGAGGCCACGGTCCTGGAACGCCAGCTGCGTCGCGGAGTGGCGCAGCTGCCCCCCATCGAATGGGCCGACGTCGGCATGGAAGCTGCCCTGCCTCGTCTGCAAGCAGCCCGTACGCTCCTACCTCCGGCGTTGGCTGGCGACCTCCGGGTAGGCGACATCGCAGTTTCCGGTGCGCTCTTGCGTGGGATCGGCGAAGACCTGCTCGCGCGCCGATCGGACACCGCGCGGCAACAGGGAGCGGATCCTGTCGACCTGGCGAGGCAGGTGCTGGCTGATGCTGCGCTCGCCGCGATGGCAGCGGCAGGGTGGCAGGTGCAGTGGGTGATCGGCGTCGGCTGTGTTGCCCGCAAGGACGGCAAGGTCCTGTCACCGCACCGGGCAGTTGCCCGGCAGATTCCCGTCCGCTCGTGGCAAACGGACTGCGACGAATTCGGGGTTGGCAAGCTGCCCCTGTCGTCGCCCCGAGCCCCCCAACAGGACGCTCCGATCGACGCAGGCGTCTGTGAACAGGGGGAAGGTCCTCCCACCACCAAGGACTTGCGCCCTCGGCGATCGCGTCCGACCCGGCATCGCAACTTCGCAAGACGGGCGTTCGCGAACCTCGTCAGCGACAAGACGGGCTGGCGGACCCTGGCGGTCGCCTTCGTGGCGATCGGCCTCCTGGCACTCGTGGTCGTCGCCGCGATCAGGATTGCACGACCAGGTCCGCCGGATCTGGATGCCTGGAAAGTGCAGTCGGCGACGTTCTCTTCCGCCTGGAACCGCAGCGATCTCGGGGCCGTCGAGGCGGAGTGCCGACCAGACAGGCGTCAGCGCATCATCGACTGCATCCGGCGGGCGATGCGGCGCTGGCAGTGGGGCAACAGGCTGCCCGAACTGCATCTGTTCGGGGACCCCGTGGAACCCACCCACGACAATCTCCGCGCCGACTTCGACCTGCCTGGTTGCGAGGCGCACACGTACTGGACCTACTCCGATGGGAGATGGTGGCTCAAAGACGTGGCATTCCGATGACCCGCAGCCGGGCGCATCCCAAAGCCGGTCGGTGCCCGAAACGTCGGTGAATCCGCAGACCTGATGAGGCTTCCGGGTGCCGCGATGCGCACGAGGCCCAGGCTTCGGACCGAGTGCGTCCCGTGACAGGCTGCTAGCATGCGTGCTGCCCCAGGCCGTCGCCCCCCATGCGAACCAGCACCTGCCGCGCCGTGGCCCTCCTGGCCATTTGCTCCCCGCTCGCCAGCCAGGCCGCGCCGCGCCTCGAGTTGCGGCCGGGCGACCACATCGCGATCCTCGGCAACGCGCTGGCCGATCGCATGCAGCACAGCGGCTGGTTCGAGGCCATGCTGCAGGCGCGGTTCCCCCACCACTCGCTGACCGTGCGCACGCTGGCCGTCGCCGGCGACGAGGTCGACACGTGGCATCGTTCGCAGGGCTTCGGCTCGCGCGACGAATGGCTGGCGAAGACCGGCGCCGACGTGGTGTTCGCGTTCTACGGCGGCAACGAGTCGTTCGCCGGCGAGGCGGGGCTGCCGCGGTTCCGCGCGGATCTGACGCAGTTCGTCGGCGAACTGCGCGCGAAGACCTTCGGCGCGAACGGGCCCATGCGCGTCGTGCTGTTCACGCCGATCGCCAGCGAACGGCATCAGGATCCGGCGTTTCCCGATCCGACACAGCACAACCTGGACCTGCAGCGCTACGCGGCCGCGATCGCCGACGTGGCGCAGCAGCAGGAGGTCGCGTGCGTCGACCTGTTCGCGGTGAGCCAGCAGCTGTTCGCCGATGCCGCGGCCCGCAGCCATTCGCTGACGGTGAACGGCCTGCACCTGACCGACGCAGGCGACCGGTTGCTGGCGCCGCACATGTGTCGGGCGCTGTTCGGCGACGAACCGCCCGCCATCGCCGAGCGGCTGCTGCAGGCCGTGCGCGACAAGAACGAGTGCTGGCACCAGCGCTACCGCACGATCGACGGCTACAACATCTACGGCGGGCGTTCGTACGAGGAGTACGCGCCGCAGGACCAGCACGGCGTCACCGGCAAGCCGATCCTGAACCGCACCGTGATGCAGCGCGAGATGTCGATGCGCGACGTCATGACGAGCAACCGCGACGCGCGCGTCTGGGCGGTCGCGCAGGGCGGCGACCTCGTGGTCGCCGACGACAACCTGCCGCCGCCGATCCCGGTCGCCACCAACCACCCCGGTGACCGCGACGACCTGTCGTGGACCTACCCCGACGGCGAGGCGGTGATCGACAAACTGCAGGTCGCGCCGCACTGCGAGGTCAACCTGTTCGCCGACGAGGCGCGGTTCCCCGAACTGGTGAACCCGGTGCAGATGGCGTGGGACGGGCGCGGCCGGCTGTGGGTCGCCGCGTGGCGCAACTACCCCGAACGGCTGCCCGGCAGCAAGGTCGGCGACTCGTTGCTGGTGTTCGAGGACACCGATCACGACGGCCGGGCGGAGCAGTGCACGCCGTTCGCGACCGACCTCAATGCGCCGACCGGCTTCACGTTCCACCGCGACGGCGTGCTGCTGATGCAGGCGCCGGACCTGTGGTTCCTGCGCGACACCGACGGCGACGGCGTGGCCGACACCCGCGAGCGCGTGCTGATGGGCATCGACAGCGCCGACAGCCACCACACCACGAACTCGATGGGGCTCGACCCGAGCCTGGCGACGACGCTCAGCGACGGCTACTTCCACCGCACCCAGATCGAGACCTGGCACGGGCCGCTGCGGCACGCCGACGGCTGCATCTGGCGTTTCGAACCGCGCACCGGCCGCGTCGAACTCTACGCGCCGTACGAACTGGTGAACGCGCACGGCAGGGTCTGGGACGAGTGGGGCAACGACCTGATCACGAACGCGACCGGCAACCACACGTTCTTCGGCCCGGCGATCAGCGGCCACCTGACCAGCGGCAAGCACCCGGACATGCGGCAGTTCTGGGACCGGCCGTCGCGGCCGTGCCCGGGCACCGGCATGGTGTCGAGTGCGCACTTCCCAGCCGACTGGCAGGGCGACTTCCTGAACCTGAACGTCATCGGCCTGCAGGCGATCACGCGCGTGAAGGTGCTGCAGGACGGCTCGGGCCTGCGCGGTGTGACCGTCGAGAACGTCGTCGCCGCCGATCCGAAGCAGCTGCCGACGTTCCGCCCGGTCTGCGTCGGCAACGGCCCCGATGGCGCGCTGTACTTCGCCGATTGGGCACAGGCGATCATCGGCCACCTGCAGCACCACCTGCGCGATCCCAACCGCGACCACGCGCACGGCCGCATCTACCGCATCACCTACGAAGGCCGGCCGCTGGCCGTGCCGCCGCGCATCGTCGGTGAGCCGATCGAACATCTGCTCGACCTGCTCTGCGATCCGGTGCAGGACACGCGCACGCTGGCGAAGCTCGAACTCGGCACGCACGAACCGGCGCAGGTCACGGCGGCGCTGCACGGCTGGCTGGCCGCCCGCGACCCCGCGGAACCGCGGCACGAACACCACCTGCTCGAGGCCTTGTGGTTGTGCCAGTCGCTCGACGTCGTCGACCTGGACCTGCTCGATCGCGTGCTGCGTTCGCCGGAGCCGCGCGCGCGTGCCGCCGCGACCAAGGTGCTGTGCGACTGGCGCGAACGGGTGCCCGGCGTGCTCGACACGTTGCGGGTGCTCGCCGGCGATCCCGACCCGCGCGTTCGTCTGCACGCGGTCCGCGCCGCGAGCTTCTTCCACGGCGCCGACACGGCAGCGGCCGCGGAGGTCGCGTTCGCGGCGCTCGGCAAGCCGATGGACTACTACCTCGACTACGTGTTCGACGAGACGCTGCGGCAGCTGCGCAGCGAGGTCGACGAAGTGCTGCTGCCGAACGACCGCGAGCTCGCCGCGATCTATGCGCCGCGCATGCCGGATGCGGACCTGCGCCGCGCGCCCGCCACGCTGGCGGTGGTCTGCGAGCGCGTGGATCGCAACAGCGTCGAGCCGCCGCTGCGCGATCAGGCCGTCGAGCAGCTCGCGCTGCTGCAGCGCACCGATGGCGCGACCGTGCTGGTGGCTGCGCTGCAGCGGCTGGACCACCGCGACGCAGGTGCCGCCATCGACGACATCGCCCGCTCGCTCGGGGTCCAGCCCTCCAGCGAACTGGCGCCACACCGCCCGGTGCTCGAAGCGCTCGCCGACACCGCGCAGCGGCCGACCGTTCGCCGCGCGGCGTTGGCGGCGCTCGCGGCGCTCTGCCACGACGGAGCAGCGCTGTTCGCCGCGGCGGGCAGCCAGGACCGTCGGCTGCAGACGATCGCCGTGATCCCGCTGCTGCGGCAGCCCGATGTGCTCGCGACCTTCGCCCCGGTGCTGGCCGCGATCCTCGCCGATGGCACGGCCGACGCCGCGCTGCGGGAAGCGGCGCTGGCGGCATTGCCGGCGGTGCCCACGGACACGCCCGAGCAGCAGTTCACGGCGCTGGCGACGGCGCTGCAGTGTGGCGAGGCGCGGGCAACGGCGGCCCGCGCGATGCTGCAGCTGTCGCGGTCGAGCTGGGAGCCGACCGTCGCCGGCGCCGCCGCGACGAGCGTGCTGCAGTGGGCGCGCCAGGTGCCCGCCGAGCAGCGCACGCAGCAGGACTTCCTCGAGGTCGTGCAGTGCGCCGGCGAACTGGCAGGGCAACTGCCCGCCGCCGATGCCGCGCGGGTGCGACAGGCACTGCGCGGCCTCGCGGTGCCGGTGTTCGTGCTGCACACCGTGCGCGAACAGATGCGCTACGACCGCGAACGCATCGTCGTCGAGCAGGGCAAGCCGTTCGAACTGGTGCTCGAGAACGACGACTTCATGGCGCACAACCTCGTCGTCGTGAAGCCCGGTACCCGCGCCGAGATCGGCATGGCCTCGGCGACCATGTCCCCGGATCGACTCGACGCCCAGGGGCGCGCCTACATGCCGCCGAGTCCGCACATCGTCGCCGCGACGCGGCTCGTCGAGACGGGGCGGCGCGCGCGGCTGAAGGTGGCGGCGATCGCGACCGAAGGCGACTACGAGTACGTGTGCACGGTGCCGGGCCACTTCCAGCTGATGTGGGGCACGCTGGTCGTCACCAAGGATCCCGATGCGTGGCTGCAGCAGCACCCCGATGCCCAACCGGCCACCGGCGAGCCACCCGCGGCCCACGACCACGATCGCTGAGTTGCTACTTCGCGGCGGCCGGTTGCCAGCGCAGGTCCGCCGGCCGCACGCCCTTCGTATGGGTGCCGAAGCCGAACGGCGTCGGGGCGAACTCGCCGGCCAGCGACACGTCGAGGTCGGCGACTATCGCCGCTTCGTGCCCCAGCGCCCACAGGCACGCATTCACCAGCAGCCGCCGCGTGCCCGCCTGCCGCAACGCCTGCGAGCTGCCGAGCGTGGTCGTGAACACGCGCGCTGACTTTCCGTTCGGCGCGTGGTAGGTGCTGGTCCACGCGATCGGCATCTTCGGCGCATTGAGATCGCGCGAGGCGCCGGTCTTGGCATCGGTGGTCGGCGCCGCCGGCTCGCTGTCCGGCGTCATGCCGGCCAGCACGCAGCCGAGCAGCACCGGCTCGCAGCCGTCGCGCAACGGCAACCGCACCGCGTAGACGTCGGCCGGATCCCACACCGAACCGGGCTCGATGCCGCGCAGGATCGCGTGGTGCTCGGCGCCCGCCACGACGACGCCGCGCGTGCTCTGCGTACCGTGCGCACCGTGGTGCGCGATCCAGGTCTCGCCGAGCACCTGCCGGCCGAAGCCGCCGTCCCATTGCTCGCTGTTCCACGACCAGCTGGCGAACTTCGTGTGCTGCTTGGCCGCAAAAGCGTGCGTCGCCGTGCGCAGACCGACGATCGCCCGCCCCGACTGTACATAGTCGACGAGGTGCTGCATCTGCGCGTCGGGCAGATCGCGGAAGCGTGTGAACAGCACCATCAGGTCGGCGCCGTCGAGCGCCTCGAGCCCGGGGATGTTGTCGCGCACGCCCGGATCGATCGCCCCCGTTGCCGGGTCGATCGCGAACAGCACCGTGCAGTGGCAGCCGAGCCGCGCCAGGATCCGCGCCAACTGCGGCATGCCCTGTTCGGAGCGGTACTCCTCGTCGCCGGTCACGAACACGACGCGCGCACCGTCGCCGGGGCCACCGCTGCCCGCGTAGACCACCCACGGATCCGCGCCAGGCGTCTGCTGGCCGATCGTGCACGACAACAGGGACAGGGTGACGGCGGCGGCTCGCAGCATCGTGTATTTCCTCGGTGCGAGCGGGGATCATCGCGCCGGTGATCGTCCCCCGCACGTCGCGTTCGCAGATCCTCGCCAAACTGCACCAGAAGGTCGCGCAGCGGCTGCCGGTGTTCATCGCCTCGGCCGGCAGCGGCCTCGTGGCCCAGCTGCTCGAGCGCTCCGGCGTCGACTGCGTCAACACGTTCTCCGGTGCCCGGCTGCGCGGCAACGGCATGGGCACGATGGCGATGTTGTGGCCGATCCTCGACTCCAACCAGCAGACGCTCGACTACACGCGCGAGGACATCCTGCCGGCGATGCAGGGCGATGCGTTCGTCTGCGCCTGCCTCAATGCCAACGACCCGCTGAAGGACATGCGCATGGTGCTCGACCAGCTGCTGGCGATGGGCGTGTGCTCGGTGTCGAACATCGGCCCGTCGATCTCCTACGTCGACAAGGACAGCGAGGTCTACCGCGTGCTGACCAAGGCAGGCATCACGTTCCAGCACGAGATCGACATGCTGAAGCTCGCCAAGTCGATGGGCATGGTCACGATCGGGCTGGCGTTCGATGAGGCGGACAGCCTGCAGCTGGTCGAACAGGCGCGGCCCGACGTGTTCTGCTTCCACGCCGGCACGACGAAGGGCGGCCTGCGCGGCTACGACTCCGGCGAGACCATCGCCGAGACCGCCGCGCGCACCGAGGTCGTCAACCGGAAGCTGCGCCAGCTCGACAAGGACCTGATCCTGATCGCGCACGGCGCGGCGATGGAGACGCCGGAGGAGGCGCAGTTCGTGCTCGACCACACCTCCGTCGACGGCTTCTGGACCGGGTCGTCGACCGAACGCATCCCGATCGAACAGGCCGTGCTGGCGACGGCGCAGCGCTTCGCGAGTCTTCGCTTCACGACGCACCGCAAGGCATGACCATGGACACCACCGTCGCCGTACTCGCCACGCTCGACACGAAGGGACACGAGGCGGAATTCCTGCGCGAGCAGCTCGGCCGCCTCGGCAGCGCCGCGCTGTTGGTGGACATCGGCGTGCTGGGCACGCCGCAGTGCCGGGCCGACGTGCCCCGCAACCAGGTCGCGGCAGCCGGCGGCACGACGCTGACCGCGCTGGTCGAGCACGGCACGCGCGAGGCGGCGACACCGGTGATGGCCGCCGGCGCGGCGAAGCTGCTCGGCGACCGCATCGCCGCCGGCACCGTGCACGCCGCGATCGGACTCGGCGGCCTGCAGGGCACGGCGCTGTGCACGCAGGTGCTGCGCACGCTGCCGTACGGGTTCCCGAAGGTCATGGTGTCGACCGTGGCGTCCGGCGACGTGTCCGCCTACGTCGACGTGAAGGACATCACGATGATGTTCTCCGTCGCCGACCTGCTCGGCGTCAACTCGTTCACGCGGCGGCTGCTCGCGAACGCCGCGGGTGCCGCGCACGGCATGGCGCAGGTCGACGTGCCGATCGTCACCAAGGGCGGCGACAAGCCGCTGATCGGCATGTCGAACCTCGGCGTGCTGACCAGCGGTGCCCAGCTCGCGCTCGAGCTGTTCGCCGCGCGCGGCTACGAAGTGCTGGTGTTCCACGCCGTCGGCTCCGGCGGCCGCGCGATGGAGCAGATGATGCGGCAGGGCATCGTCGGCGCCGTGTTCGACTACGCGATGGGCGAGGTCACCGACGAACTGTTCGGCGGCCTGCGCGCCGGCGGCACGCAGCGCCTCACGGTCGCCGGCAGCCTCGGCCTGCCGCAGGTGCTGTGTCCGGGCGGCGTCGAACACGTCGGCGTGCTGGTGCCGCCGAACACCGTGCCCGCGCGCTGGCAGGACCACCAGCACGTGTTCCACAGCCCGGTCGTGCTGGCGCCGCGGTTGAACCAAGACGAGATGCGCCAGGTCGCGCGCGAGATCGGCCGCCGCCTGCAGAGCACCAAGGGCAACGCCGTGCTGATGCTGCCGAAGAACGGTACCGGCCGCTACGCGATGCCCGGCGGCCCACTGCGCGACCCGGCCGGCGACGCGGTGTTCTTCGCCGAACTCGTGGCAGCGGTGCCGAAGTCGATCACGGTCGTCGAGCGCGACCTGCATGCCGAGGACCCGGCGTTCGTGCGCGAGTGCGTCGATCGCCTGCTGGCGCTGGTCGAGACGAAGGCGTGATCGGCACGCTGCGGAACTGGACCGGCGAACGGCTGGATCACGTGTTCACGCCCGGCGGTGCCGCGGCAGGCGCGCTGGTGGTGGTCGCGCACGGCGTCACCTCGCAGCACGACCGGCCGTACCTGGTGGCGCTGTGCGAAGCGCTCGCGGCGGCTGGCATCGCGTCGCTGCGGTTCTCGTTCGCCGGCAACGGCCGGTCCGAGGGCGCCTTCGCCGACGCGACGATCCGCAAGGAGGTCTTGGACCTCGGCACCGTGCTCGACGCGTGCGGCGACCGGCGCATCGGCTTCGTCGGCCACAGCATGGGCGCTGCGGTCGGCGTGCTGCGCGCCGCCGCGGACCCGCGCATCGAGGCCCTGGTCTCGCTCGCCGGCATGGTCCACGTGCACGCCTTCTGCGAACGGCACTTCGCCGGTCTCGTGCCGGGGCGCGACGTGATGTTCGGTCGTCCTGGTTGCGTGCTGTCGCAGGCCTTGCTGGACGACGCGCGGTCGATCGACTCGGTGTTGCCCGCGGCGCGACGCATCACCGTGCCATGGCTGCTGGTGCACGGCGACCGCGACGAACTGGTGCCGCTGGCCGATGCGGTTGCGGCACGCGCGGTGGCCGATGGCCGCCCCGACCTGCAGGTTCTCGCCGGTGCCGACCATCGCTTCACCGGCCAGATCGACGCGATGGTCGCGGTGGTCGTGCCGTGGCTGCTCAGGGCGCTGCGCGCGTGACGCGGGTCAACGCACCTGGTTCAGCTCCGCAGTCGTCCACGGCGTGCTGCGCGCAAGCGTCGCGTCACGGATCGCGGCCACCTCGGCCGGTGCGACCGTCTCGGCCAGGTTGCCGAACGAACGGCGCAGGAACGTCAGCACGTCGGCAATCTGCGCGTCGTCGAGCTGCGGCTGGCCGGGCATGACCAGATCGAACGTACGGTCATCGATGCGCACCGGGCCCAGCAGACCGTGCAGCACGATGCGGATGCTGCGCGCCGGCGGCCCCACCACCCAGCTCGACTCGGCGAGCGGCGGCGCGAGCCCGTCGAGCCCGGCGGCGTCGGGCTGGTGGCAGTTGGCGCAGAGCGTCGCATAGACCACGCGGCCACGCTCGAGGCGTTCCGCCGCGACGTCGGCGAGCGCCGGAGTCACCGGCGGCGGCGCAGCGGCCTTGCCGAGCCCGGCGCGCAACGCGGTCGCCTGCCAGGCGGGCAACGTCGTGATGCGCTCG
>JBGARS010000008.1:0-103086 GCA_044230075.1 Planctomycetota bacterium
CAGGAGTCGAAGCTCCAGGTCACCGACTCGCAGCCGGCGGCGAGCAGCAGCAGGCCCAACGCGAACGCAGCGTATTGGTCGGCGGCAGCCGGCAGCCCGATCCGACGCAGCAGCAGGCGCTGCGCCGCCACCGCGCCGCTGACGAGCACGGCGAACAGGAACCGCTGGTTGCCGATCAGGCGATGCGGATCCAGTTCCTGGCCGAACTGCCAGAACCCGACGAACACCGCCAGCAGCAGCGGGATCGCCGCCAGCGACAGCACCCGCCGGCTCGCCCACGCCGCCGCGACGAGTCCACCGCCAGCCGCGCAGCCGAGCCACACCCAGCCGAGCACCTGACCCCACGTCTGCGGCGCCGGCTGTGCACCACCACGCTGCAGCCAGGCCGCGGCCTCGACGGTCGCCAGCGCCGTCAGCGCCAACTGCACTGCGCCGAACAGGCTCTGCTCGAACGACACGTCGCCGACGACCCGCCGCGAGCAGCGGCCGGCGAGCGCCAGCACGGCGCACCCGGCGAGGCCCGTGAGGCAGCAGCCGTTCCACACCAGCCACGCCGTCGCGGGATAGCGGTCGTAGGCGCTGCCCACCGCGATGCCGGCGGCGAGCAGCGGCAGCATCCCGGCGAACACCGCAGCGCGCGCCGAACCGTGCACGGCCCAGGCGAGGAACAGCAGCGTGCCGCTGAGCTGCAGCCACGCGATCGCCAGCGCCGGTGGGATCGTGGTCCATGCCGCGGCGTGGCCACTGGCATGGCGCAGGATCTCGAGCGTGCCGGCGCACAACGTCCACATGCCGGCGCCGATGCCGAGCGCACCCGCGAGGCGCCGTTCGCCTGCGGCCGCGGCGAACCGCGCGTGGATCCACGCGAAGGCACCGAGGCCGAGGCTCGCGACCAGCAGCGTCAGGCACCACGGATTCCACAGCAGCCCGGCGAGCCGGTCGGCGTCGGGCAGGTGCACGACCAGCGTGCGCAGCATCGCCACGACGAGCACGGCCAGCGCACACAGGCGCGTCGTCCGGTGCGAGAAGCGATACCCGAGCCACAGCAGCACCGATGCCTCGGCGAACCACGCCGTCGTGGTGGCGTTGGCCGGCAGCAGGTAGAGCAGCCCGACCGTCAGCAGCAGCGTCGCGAGCGCGAGGAAGCCATCGCGCGTGCGGCGGTCGTCGCCGACCCGCCGCGCCGTGGCGATGCCGAGTGCCAGATAGAGCAGCGCGCCGAGCAGGCACACGGCGGCCAGCAGGCGCGGCGCCGGTTCCCGCAGCATCCACGCCGCGTAGCCGAGCGTCCACGCGAGGTTGGCGAGCGCCAGCGCGAAGCGTTCGACCGTCACTGCGGTGCGATGCCGCCAGTGATGCGCGAACGGCAGCAGCACGAACACCAGATGGAAGGCTGAGAGCCAGGCGAGCGTCGCGTCGGGCTGCGGGTGCAGATGGTGCCAGGCGGCAAACCAGCCGCCGAACAACACCACGGTGCCGACGAACGCGAGCACGTCGAGCGCGCGCCAGCGGCGATACGACGCGACCAGC
The DNA here is from genome assembly GCA_044230075.1 of Planctomycetota bacterium. GTDB lineage: Bacteria > Planctomycetota > UBA1135 > UBA1135 > UBA2386 > JAEUHS01. Next base: position 1,531 of record JBGARS010000008.1, read on the forward strand.
AGCACGCCGGTGTCGAGCAGCAGCAGGTAGGCACACAGCGCATCGCGCGCGTCCTGGCCGCTGCTGACCAGCACCGGCGTGGCGAAGCCGCCGAGCACCGCGAGGAACGCCATCGCGATCGCGTCGAGACGCACCGCCACGGCGAGGCCGGCGATCGTGACCAGCACCATCAGCACGAACGCCGACGTCGTGCCGAGCAGCGGCGTGTCGACGACCATCACTGCCGGTTGGAACGCGGCGTAGATCGTCAGGTAGAGCAGTCCCTGGCCACCGCCGAGCAGACCCTGCCCGAGCGCCGGCATGCCGTTCTTCAGGCTGCGCCAGCCGGCCGCCGCCAGCAAGAGCGCGCCCGTCGCCGCCGTGGTGATGCGCAACCGCGGACCGAACAGGCGACCGAGCCAGTCTCGGTCGTAGGCGTACTTCAGGAAGAAGGCGACGCCGAGGAACAACAGACCGACGCCGATCCAGGTCAGCCAGCGCAGCCCCATGACCTTCTCGACGCCCTCGAACTGGCCGGGCGCACGCGCCGGTACGGCTTGCTGTGGTTCGGGTTCGGGTTCCGGTTCGCGGGACGAGGCAACGGGTTCCGGTGGCAGCGGCGGCGGCGGTGTGGGCGGCAATGGCGGTGGCACAGGGGCCATCGGCTCGACGACTGCGGGCTCCGGCGCGGGCTCTGGCTCTGCTTCCGGCTCCAGCTCGTCCTCCACCTCGGCCCTGTGGTCCGCCTCGACAATCGGCGCCGCCACTGCCACCGGCGGGACTCCGGCCGGTGTCGGCGCAGGCGGCGGGGACGGCACCGGCGAAGCCGATGGCGCCGTACGCAGATGGCGGCGCAACTCCCGCAGCTCTGCCTCGAGGCCGGCGAGCCGGGTCGCCAGTTCGTTCGTCCGCGCCTTGGCGATCATTCCCATGATCGAGCCGACCACGAGCACGACGAAGCCGCCGATCAGCAACAGGGCGAGGAACTCCATGGCTCGGCGCCGCCGGCGACGTCCGCCCCGCGACGGCCGGATGCTATCGAGCCCCGGTGCGACCGCCATCGCCAATCCCGGGGCCGCTGCGCGCCGCCGCCCGGGTGCCGCAACGGCCACCCGGAGTCCCCGTTGTCCGGTGCCGCGGCCAGCGCGAACACACACGCCGTTCCGGTCGCTCTGACCGCACCCCTGCAACACTGCTCCCGATGACCTGACCCGCCGAGGCCGCCATGTCCCCCGATCACGACCGTCTCCAGACCCTGCTCGACCGCCTGTGCACCCTCGAACTGCGCATCCCGATGCCGCACGAACGTGCCATCCACGAAGTCGCCCAGCGGGCCCTGGCCGAGCAGATCCGCGCGCTGTCGCAGTGCCTGCAGCGCGGCGCCTACTGGCGGCCGCCGCAGGCAGCGAGCCTGGCTTCGTGAGCGGTTCCGGCAGCAGTCGAGCCGGCGACGGCCAGGCAGCGTACACCGACCTGAGGTCGTGGGCATCGGGTCGGCGTAGCGCGCCGCGTCGGTGGCCCGCCACCGCCGCTGGTGGGACTCGCGCAGTCGACACTGCTCGATACGGGTCCAGCGCTCACGGAGCCAGGCCATCGTCCTCGGGCTCCTGCTGCAATTCCGACCGCATGAAGGCCCGCGCCACGCGCCAGTCGCGGGCCACCGTTCACGGCGACAGGTCGAGCGCCCGCGCCGCACCCGGCCCACCGTTCACTTGCCGTCGCGGCGCTCACCGCAGTGTGCACTGCAGGGCGTTGGTGGCGGTGAGGCCTTCGGGACCGGTCGGGTCGATCAACCATGCCTGGCTGAAGATGTCGGTGCCAGGGGGGAACGAGGTCGCCAGCACGAGCGGCAGGGTCGCGAGGCCCTGAGCGTCGGTCGCGAGCAGCACCATCGCCTCGGGCAACGGCACCACGACGCCACCGAAGATGGGCAGGTCGATGCGTTGCCGCCCGGCGCCCAGCACGACCAGGGCGCTGGCCGGCCCCTCGATGGTCCAGTTGACCAGCGCACCCGGCTGGGCGCTGCCTCGACCCAGCAACTGCGGCTGTCCGGCCGCGCCGGGAAGGCCGTGCAGACGGTTGCGCCAATCGGGCTGGGTGCGCCATTCGGCGAAGCAGCGGCTGGGCACGCCACCGGCCGCGAGGATGTCGCCACTGGCGAAGACACTCGCAGTGGCGCGATCGGCGACCAGCAAGGTAGGCACGCCGACGGTGTCGCTGCCGAGCGCCTGCCAGGTGCCGTTGTGCAGGCGCAACGTGTAGCCGCGCGGATCGCCGCTGACGCCGGCGTAGAGGTCCCCTGCGAGTTCGCAGAACGAATAGACCGAGTAGCCGCTGACCGGTGCCGCCATCGGCAGCCAGCCGGTGCCGTTCCACCGCGCCATCAGGTTGGTGCTGGTGCCGTTGACCGCACTGAACCGGCCGCCGACGACGAGCTCGTTGCCGTAGCCGGAGAGGGTCTGCAGGAAGTCGTTCGCGCTGCCGATCGTCTGCAGCTGCGCGCCGTTCCAGCGCAGCACCCGATGGTTGAACGCATCGTTGTTGAGCGCATAGAGGAACCCGTCGGCGTGCGAGCAGAGCGCATCGATGGACCCGGTGGCCGGGGTGGCGGCGATGACGAACGTCGTGCCGTTCCAGCGCTGCAGCGCCGAGCCGCCGTAGGCGAACAGTTCAGCGCCATGCGCCTGCAGGGCAACCACGGGGAACGTGCCGAACGGCAGCCACTGCGCGCCGTCGAAGCGGGCGATACCAGGGAACGGCTGGCCGTCGATGTGGGTGAACGTGCCGCTGACGATCAGGTCGCCTTGGTAGACCGCGGCGTCGTAGACGTACTGGCCGCCGCCATAGGTGAACTGAGCGAGTTCGCGCCAGGTGTCACCGTCGTAGAAGGCCAGGCCGGTGGCCGGAACACCACCGGCTTCGCTGAACGGACCGGCCGCCACCCAGCCACCGTGCCACGGCAACAGGCGATCCGTGCGTCGGTCCAGCCCCTTGCCGGAGCCGAGCGTGCGCCAACCGGCCACACCGTCGAAAGCGACCACGTTCGCCGACGCAACGGCTAGCGCACCGGGCATCGAGCCGGCGCGCGTGAACTGGCCACCGACGATCAGCTCGCCGCCGGACGGGTGCAGGGTGCGGATGCTGGTGCCGTTGACCCCATTGAAGATGCCCGTCACGACACCGGCGGTCGTCCAACTGGCACCGTCGAATCGCAACAGGATGGCGGCAGCGTCGATGTAGAGGTCGGTGCCGAATGTGCACATCGCCACCGACGGCGTCGTCGGCGGATTGCTGCCGATCGCATGCCAGCTGGTGCCGTTCCAGGCGCCCGGCATGGCGACGTTGGCGCCCACCTGGAACTGGCCGGCGGCGATCAATTCGGTGCCGTAGCCCGCCAGCGCATGTACCGGCGCGAACGACCCCGCGCCCAGCTGAGACCAGTTGGTGCCGTTCCAGCTGGCGATGTTGTGAGCCGCCACCCCGGCGCCGGCGATGTCGAACTCACCGGCGACGATCAGGGCGCCGTTGTGCACGTGCAGGGCGCGGGGGTGGCCGACGGTACCATTGCTCGCGTGCAGGCCGCCGCCGACGCTGCTCCACGACGATCCGTTCCAGCGGGCGATGCCCGCTGCCGGCTGGCCACCCGCGGTGTCGAACTGCCCGGCGGCGTAGAGTTCGTTCTGGAACACTGCCAGACCGCGCACGTCAGCTTCGTCGAACGACAGGCTCAACCCGCCGCCCAGCGGGGCAAACGAGGTGCCGTTCCAGCGCGCGACGTACTGCATCGGCTGGCCGTTCACCTGGTCGAACGTGCCGGCGAACACCAGTTCGCCGTTGTACTCGACCATCGCCGACACCTGTGTTTCGCGCGGTGGGAAGGAGTAGTTGATCAGGTCGATGCCGGTGCCGACCGGCTGCCAGTCGACGCCGTCGTAGCGAGCCAGGCCGCGGATCACCCCGCCCTTGGCCGCGAACCACTCGCCGCCGGCGTAGAGCTCGCCGCCGTGGTCGGCGAACGCCCAGACCGTGCCGCCCAGGCCGGCTGTGGCCCAGTCGGGCGACCAGGATGGGTTCTGGGCCAGCAAGGCAGCGCCGAACAGGAAGGGGAGGGAACGCGAGAGGAGGGACATCGGCAGGACCTGTGGCATGAGCTACCGACCATGCGCCAGATGCCGGCACGGGCTGCCACGAAACCGGATCGGGCGTCCAGCCACGATCGGCGGCCCATGCCACCGAACCCGGGATCACGACTTGCGAGGACGAAGTCGAGTTCCGCTGCGAACTCGCCGGCGAACTGACGACCACTTCGGACGACTTCGTCCGCCGGTTCGCCTACCGGGCCTGCAACGCGCGGATCTGCATGCCGCCGACAGGCACGGAGCCGGCGGCGACGCCCGGTGCGCTGACTGGCACCACGCTGTGGTAGCGGCTGCCGCGGTCCGCCGGTGCACCGCGCTCGCCGTTCTCCTGCCGACCGTGGGTTTGTGTGCCGCGCGGTTCACTCGCACGACTACCCTGCCTGCAGTCGCCAGCGCGCGACGAAGAACGGAGCAGACCATGGGCATCCTCGAATTGTTGCTGTTGCTGCTGATCGCCGGCGTCTGTGGCGGCATCGGGCAGTCGATCGCCGGCTTCACGCGCGGCGGCTTCCTGATCTCGATCGTGCTCGGCTTCATCGGCGCCATGCTCGGCGCCTGGCTGGCGCGCAGCCTCGGTCTGCCCGAGCCGCTCGTGATCACGATCGACCAGACCTCCTTCCCGATCCTGTGGTCGATCATCGGTTCGGCGCTGTTCGTGGCGCTGATCGCGCTGCTGAGCCGCGGCAACCGCAAGCCCTGACGGGCGGCGTCAGCCCCTGCGCGCAGCACCCGGGACCGCGTCCTCGCCCGGATTGACGAAGCGGTTCTCTTCGAAGCTGTGTTGCCGGTCGTACAGCTCCTTGTAGCGGCCGCCGAGCGCCAGCAGTTCGGCGTGCTGGCCGCGTTCGCGGATGCGTCCCTGTTCGATCACCAGGATCTGGTCCGCGCTGCGGATGGTCGACAGCCGGTGCGCGATCACGAACGTCGTGCGCTGCTGGCGCAGCTGCTGCAGGCCAGCCTGGATCAGCGCTTCGCTCTCGCTGTCGAGCATCGAGGTCGCCTCGTCGAGCACCAGGATGCGGGGGTCGGCGAGCAACGCGCGCGCGATCGCGACCCGCTGGCGCTGGCCGCCGGACAGCTTGACGCCGCGCTCGCCCACCACCGTGTCGTAGCCCTGCTCGAAGCGCGCGACGAACTCCTCGCAGTGCGCGGTGCGGCAGGCGGCCTCGATCTCGCCGCGCGTGGCATCGGGTCGCGAGAAGCCGACGTTCTCGGCGATCGTGCCGTCGAACAGGAAGTTGTCCTGCAGCACGACACCGAGGTGCGAGCGGTAGTCGCGCAGCCGCAGCGTGGCGAGGTCGCGGCCGTCGACCAGCACGCGGCCCGAGAGCGGCCGGTGGAACGCGAGCACGAGTCCCGCCAGCGTGGTCTTGCCGCCGCCGCTGGTGCCGACCAGCGCCGTGGTCGAACCGGCCGGCGCGGTGAACGTGATGTCTTCGAGCACGGTCTTGCCCGGCTCGTAGGCGAACGAGACCTGCTCGAAGCGGATCTCACCGTCCACCACCGGACACGGCTCGCGCGTGGGATCCGCCGCGTCTTCGCGCAGCACGGAGCGCAGTTCACGCAGGCGGTCCATACCGGCGAACGCCTCGCTGATCTGCGTGCCGATCGAGGCGATGTTCACGACCGGGCCGATGACCAGGCCGATGAAGACCAGGTACATCACGAAGTCGCCCAGCGTCATCTCGCCGCCGAGGATCGCCTGGCCGCCGAGCACGGTCATGATCACGCCGACGGCGCCGACGATCGCGGTCGAGATCGAGCTGGTGGCCGAGACGCCGCGCATCGAGCTGCGGATGTTGCCGAACAGCTTGTCGACGCCGCGCACGAAGCCCGCCTGCTCGGCGGGCTCGGCGGTGTAGGCCTTCACCTCGCGCACGCCGCCCAGCGTCTGACCCAGGCGCCCGGTGACCTCGGCCTGGATCTTGCCGCGCTCGCGGAACAGCGGCCGCAGCTTGCGAAACGCGATCGTCATCATCACACCGAACAGCACCAGCACGGCGAGCACGACCAGCGTCAGCCGCCAGTTGAGGTACAGCAGCACGCCAAAGCCGAGGCCGGCGGTGACGAGGCCGCCGAGCAGCTGCACGATGCCGGTGCCGACGAGGTTGCGCAGGCCTTCGGCGTCGTTCATCACGCGCGAGATCAACACGCCGGTCTGGGTCGAATTGAAGTGGCTCACGGGCAGGTGCAGCACGTGTTCGTGGATCGACTTGCGCACGTCGTTGATCGCCTTCTGCGCGGCGACGCCGAGGATCTGCGACAGCCCGTAGCTGGTGACCGCCTGCACCAGCGTCGCCAGGCCACCGGCGAGCGCGAGCGGCCACAGCAGCTCGGGCCGGTGCTTGCCGATGACCTCGTCGATCAGCAGCTTCGAGGTTCCGGGCAGCACCAGGCCCGCCAGGCGCGAGACCAGCATCAAGGCGAGGCCCAGCAGCAGGCGCCGCTTGTGCACCGCGACGAGCTCGCGCGCGTCGCGCCAGACGCTGGCGAGCTTGACCTTCGGCTTCGGCTTCGGCTTGTCGTTCGCCACGATGGTTGTCGAGCGCGGCCACCGGCGACGCTGCGGGAGGCGCACTCTACCGCGGCGATCCCGGCCCGCCGCCGCCGAATGCCCGTCGCGCGGGCGACCCCCACGCTGCACCGATGGCGGGACTCGCGCGGTGCTGTTCCACGCCGAGAGCCCGGCCCACGCCTGCGAACTGCTGCACGCCGAAGCAGCGAGCGAAGGGCCGGAGGAACTCCTCGACGAGGAGCCGGAGGGTGCGTAGCCCGGGGGACGTGGTCGCGATCGTGGCGCAATCGACCCGGGTGGGAAGGCGCGGGACTGGCAGGGTCGCGGGGGCTGGGCTCTGATGTTCGTGAGCGCGCACAGCGACACCGGCCCGCTCGTTCCTCTCGACCCCGACCCATTGCTCCTGATGCGCATCTCCGCCACGACATCTTCTCTGTTCGCCGTGCTGGCGCTCGCCGGCATGACGACCGCTCAGCAACTCCTGATCACCACGGACACGGGAACCGACTCCATCGTCGCCTTCAGTCCGGTCGACGGCAGCCTGATCGGCGCCAACCAGTTCCCCATCGACACCGTCATCCAGGTGTGCGCGATCGAGGTGAACAACGAGATCTGGGTCAGCCAGCAGATCGGTGACCGCATCAAGCGGTACGACCACTGCGGCAACTGGCTCGGCGACATCGGCCCGACGTTCGCCGGCGGCGGCCTCGACAACGTGCGCGGCATCGTGTTCGACAACGGCATCGTCTACGCCTGCAACGACGGCCCCAACAACGGCGCAACGGCGGACTCGTTGGTGACCTTCGACCCGGCCGGCAACTGGCTGGCCACCTACCCGCTCACCGGCATCAACTCGCCGTTCGGAGTGCTGCCCTGGCAAGGCGACCTGCTCGTCACCGGCAGCAGCGGCCTCGACGACGTGCACCGCTACACGGTTGCGGGCGTGTCGCTCGGCACGTTCCACAGCTCGTCGAGCCTGAACTTCGCGCACCAGATCCGCCCTGCCTCCGACGGCAACCTGTGGTGCGCTGCCAGCTCGACCAGCAACGTCGCCAAGCTCGACGCGACGACCGGCGCCATCCTGCAATCGATCCCGGCCACCAGCGCGCGCGGCGTGTACGAACTGGCGAACGGCAACGTGCTGTGGACCGGCAGCACCGGCGCCTGGGTCTACAACGTCGGCACGTCGACCTCGACGCAGGTCTTCGCCGGCAGCTGCTACCAGCTGAACCTGATCCACACCGACTACGCCTGCCACAAGCCCGTCGGCGTTGGCTGCCACACGTTCCAGGTGGACCGATCGAACCTGATCCAGCTGTTCCCCGACATGCCGACGGCGAAGGCGGCGCTCGACGGCAACGCGATGAGGTTCTCGCTGGCCGGCACTGGCTACGCCGCCGACTGGCTACCCGGTGCAGCGGCGGCGCTCTACGTCGCTCCGTCCGGTGGCGCGACGATCGTCGCCAACATCACCACCGGTCAGGAGACCTTCAGTCCATCGGCGCCGATCCCGGTTCCGGGCGGTGTGACCAGCACCTGGACGGTCTCTTCCGAAGGCATCCTGACGGCTGGCTCGGTCGGCAACCAGGGCACCGACACGACCCCCACGCTCGCCGAGACCGCGACCGAGACCGGGCTCGCCTTCTACACCTGGTTCACCCAGAACCCCACCGAGGCCGGCAGCGGCAAGGTCGTGTGGGAAGAGGTCGCTGGCGTGCTCTACGTCACGTTCGACAACGTCGAATGCACGTCGACCCCGCCGACGGCGGCACCGAGCACGTACCAGTGGCAGATCCACATGAGCACCGGCGACGTGACGATGGTCTGGATGTCGATGTCGGCCACCACCTCGACCGCCGACATGCTGGTCGGCTGCACGCTGGCGGACACCGGCCTCACGCCCGTGTCGCAGACGTTGTCCGCGGCGGCGTCGGTCCCAGTGTTCCCGGACGGGATCCTGTCGCCGATGACCCTGACGGCTGCGCCATACCCGATCATCAACCCGAGCACGCTGGTCACCTACACGGCCAGCAACGCGCCCGAGTTCGTGCCCGGCTCCGGCGTCTACCTCGGCACGATGTTCCTCAGCGTGAACCCGTTGCCGGGCGGCTTCGACCTGACGGGCATCCTGACGACGGTGTCGGGCTGCAACGCCTACATCGCGACGCTCGATCTCGACCTCGGCGGCACGGTCAACCTGGCCCCGACCTTGTCTTGGAGCTTCACCTACGACAACACCTTCTTCGCGCCGGGCAACTTGATCGCCTCGCAGGCGGTGGCGCTGTTCGATCCGGCGTTCCCGCTGCTCAACGGCGAGAACGGTGGCTTCCTGCTCAGCAACGGCTTGCTCAGCTCGATCTACGCGCAGTAGGCACTGCCGGAGAACGGCCTCAGCGACCGGTATCGGTCTGCGCCTCGCGCAACAACTGGTCGGCCTGCTGGCTCGTCGGATCGATTCGCAACACGTCCTGCAGCAGCGGCACCGCGAGGTCCTGCCGGTGCTGGACGAGCAGGAACCCGGCGACCTGCAACCTGAGGTCCGTGTCGCCCGGGTGCGCCGCCAGCAGGCGATCGAACAGGGCTCCGACCTCCGCTTGCCGGCCGAAGCCCGGCAGCAACTCGGCCAGCGAGATGTAGGGCTCCACGCGCGCGGTGGTCGACTCGACGGAGTGCTGGTAGGCGTCGGCCGCAGCTCGCAGGTCGCCGCGCACCCGCAGCACGAACCCGAGCGAGTGCCAGAGCCCTGCATGCCGTGGACTCAGAACCACGGCCCGCTGCAGGACCGTCACCGCCTCCTCCAGGCGGGCATCGTCGGGACGGCCCTTGTCCGCGTTCCAGGATGCGACGAGGCCGTTGCCGAGGCGGCCCACGATCGCGCCATCGTCGGGCCGCTCGGCCACCAGCTGCCGCAGGACCGCCACCGCTTCCTGATGACGACCGCGGCGCTGCAGCGACAGCGCATAGGTCGCCTCCTCGAAGTAGGTGTGGTGCTCACACTGCAACGCGGTCTCGATGCATGGGATTGCCTCCTCGACGCGACCCTGCTGCAACAGCATCTCCGCCTGCTTGCCGAGGATCTGGGAGGCCAGGAAGCTGCGGCTGGCGGGGTCGCGCTGCGCGAACGCGTCGTCCCAGAATGCCACGGAATCCGCATACACCGCGACGCGTTGCCGCGATTGCCACGCGAGGGTGAGGGTGACTGCGAGGACCAGCACGGGCGCCAGCCACGGCAGGCCGGAGCCACGCCGGCGCAACAGGTTCTCGCCGCACAGCACCGCCGGCACGAGCACGGTGAGCATCGGCAGGTACATGCGTCGTTCCGCGAGGATCTCGGTCACGATCGGCATCAGCGACGACGTCGGCGCGAGCAGCAGGAAGAACAGTGCGCCGCAGAACCCCCACCACGGGCGCGCGCGCCACGAACCGATCGTGAGGCCCAGCAGCACGAGCACGGCGAGCAGCGGCAGGGCTGCCGCGCCGACTCCGGTGACGATGTCCCAGTCGTACGCACCGCGCAGCGGATGCGGCCACAGCACGAGGCGCACGTAGTGCACGAGCACGCCCGCCTGGGTCAGCAACCAGTGCCACGCGGTCACCGACGGCGTGGTGGCATAGCCGACGGTGGGATTCGCGGGCCCGAGCACGAGGCAGCCCACGAGCACCAGCCAGGTGCCGGCCAAGACCGCGAAGAACCCGGCACGCCGGCGCATCGCGGCCCAAGACGGCAGGACGAACGCGCGTTCCCACAGCACGAGCAGCAGCGGCGCTGCCACCATGTCCTCCTTGCTCGCCATGCCGCACGCGATCGCCAGCACGGCCAGAGCTCGCCAGCGGATCGGGCGCGGCGACGACGCGGCGCGCAGCGACGCCAGCAGCCCCACCAGCAGGAACCCGCTGAACAGCAACGTCGAACGCTGCGTCGCATAGGCCACGGCGTCGCCGCCGAGCGGATGCGCCACCCAGATCAGCGCCACCGCAGTGGCGATCCTGGTCGCCCGCCGGGCCTCGAAGCGGCCGGCGAGGTTGGGCGCCGACAGCGCCGCCCGCACCGTCGCGAGCACCAGCATGGCGTTGCCGAGATGCAGCAGCAGGCTCGTCAGGTGCGGCCCGAACGGACCCGGCCCGTAGACGGCGAAGTCCCAAGCCAGCGTCAGGCACGTCAGCGGCCGATTCGCCAGCGGCTGATGGTCGACAGAGAACGCGGCCCGCCACCAATGGCCGCCGCCCAGCGCGACGTTGTCTTCGATCGCCGGCAAGTCGTCGAACAGGTACTGCCCGTGCCACACGCCCCACCAGGCGAGCAGGCCGATGGCAGCCACCAGCGTCGGCGGCACACAGGACCATGCCCGCTGGCCAGCCGCCGTCACGACCGGGGCCGGATTCGACACCGCAGCGGCTTGGCTCATCGTCGGCGCACCTTCCCGGATCGCCGGATCCGTCGCAAGGGCGTCGGCAGCCGCGGCCGCATCGCGCGAACCTGCCGCGCCCGACGGACCGCGCTGCCACTCAGGCGGAGCCGGCCTCGACACCCGCACCGGCAGCGGACGGCACGTTCGCCGCGCCGTTGGTCATGAAGATCACCTTGGCGCCGTCGGGCGGAGCGTTGTCGACCTCGACGACGCCGAGCTTGCCCGGCTTGACCCAGAACAGGAACAGGGCGTTGGCGTGCTGCTGCACGAGCTTCTGCCAGGGGAACTCGCCGGACAGCGTCGTCACCTTGAACGTGCCGCTGTTCCAGTAGCGCCGCGTGATCTCCTGGTAGGTGCCGGCATCGCCCCACGGCACGCGGCCCATCATGCTGTGCTCGGCGTCCTTGCGGCCGCCCTCGTCGTTCGCCATCGCCAGCTGCAGCACGTTGCCGCGGCCGAACGTGCTGGCGAAGCGCATGCAGACGAGCGAGTTGTAGGCGTTGTCGTCGTTGGCGGCCATCACCCACGAGATGCGTTCGAGCGGCAGTTCGAACTCCATCTCCTCGCTGAGCACGTCGCCGAAGTGGACCTCGAGCCCTTCGCGGCGCGCCCGCGACACGCGGCGGTAGGTGCTGTCGGCCATCACGACCTCGGCGCCGGCCCGCTGCAGGGCGAGCGCCAGCTGCAGCACCCAGCGCGCGCCGCCGACGATCAGGATGCCGCTGCCGCCGCCGGCACTCAGGCCCAGCAACTTCGCCAGCGGGCGGATCGTCAGGCTGTGCAGCGTGACCGTCGCCATGATGACGCCGAACACGATCGGCACCAGCAGGTCGGCGTCGGCATAGCCCGCTTCGCGTAGCCGCGGTTCGAAGGCACCGGCGACGGCCGCGGCGACAACACCACGCGGCGCGATCCAGGCCAGCAGCGTGCGTTCCTGCCACGGCAGTCCCGAACCGAACCCGGCACAACAGGCGACGAGCGGTCGCGCGACGAACAGGATGAACGCCACCAGCAGCAACGGCGGTCCGGCCAGGCGTTGCAGGTCGGCGACCTGCAGCGAGGCCGACAGCGTCACGAACAGGAAGCCGATCAGCAGCGTGCTGAGGTGCTCCTTGAAGTGGCGGATGTCCTCGACGTGCGGGTTCGCGAGGTTCGCGAGCAAGAGGCCCATGGCGGTGACGGCCAGCAGACCCGTCTCGTGGCCGACGAGTTCGGCCAGCGTGTAGACGCCGAGCATGGCGCCGAGCATGACGGGACTCTTCAGGTGCTCGGCGAGCCAGCCCCGGTCGAGCGCGCGGTCGAGCAACCAGCCAGCCGTGACCCCGAGCGCCGTGCTGCCGAGCACGCCGACGAGGAAGTGGCCCGCGACGTTCGCCGCGCTGTTGCCGGCCGCGGTCTCGGCCACCAGCTGGAAGACCAGGATCGCCAGCAGCGCGCCGAGCGGGTCGTTGACGATGCCCTCCCACTTGAGCAGCGTGGCGGGGCGCCGCGCGATGCGTGCCGTGCGCAGCATCGGGATGATCACGGTCGGGCCGGTGACGACGAGGATGCCGCCGAGCACGGCCGCGGTGCCAAGCGTCAGGTCGGCGATGTACATGCCGGCCAGGGTCACGACGGCGAAGCCGACGACGAGGCCGGACAGCAGCAGCCGCCACAGCGGGCGGCCGGCGGCGCGCGCCTCGTGCAGGTTCAGCGACAGGCCACCTTCGAACAGGATGACCGCGACCGACAGGCTCACGAACGGTTTCAGCAGCTCGCCGAACAGCGCCTGCGGATCGAGCACGCCGAGCACCGGGCCCAGCGTGATGCCCGCACCGAGCAGCAGGATGATGGCGGGAATCTGCAGGCGGTTGGCGACCCACTGGCACGTCACGGCGGTGGCCAGCAGCAGGGTCAGGAGCTGGAGGTGATCGGGCATGTGGCTGTGGCGGCGCCGCTGCGGCAGGCGCAGCTCACGACCCCGCAATCTGCGGCCCTCACGCGCCGGTGTCCAGCAGCTTCGCCGCCGTCCCGGCCCGCCGGTGAGTGCGCGAACACCGTGGCGCGGCGAACGGACCGATCAGAGGATCTTGCCGACGCCGGCGTTCGTCAGCGCCAGACCGAACGGGCTGCTGTCGAGCGCGGCGGACTGGGTCACGAAGTAGAGGCCCGGATAGATCGCCGGCACCAGCCACGGCAACGTCGCCGCACCCGCTGCGTCCAGCACGAAGACCTCGCCGAGGATCCACGTCTGCGGGAACGGAGGCAGGTAGAGCGAGCAGTCCGGCTGTAGCAGGTTGCCCGGCTGGTGCAGATCGAGCGCGAAGTAGTTGACGCCGATCGTGCTCGGCGGGCCGTTGCTGTGCACGAGTTGGATCGTGCCGCCGCCGGTCATGGCGCCGACGTAGGCGAACGTGAACGTGCCGTTCGTGGTCGGGCAGCCGGTGCCCCAGGTGCCGGTCTGGCCGGCCTGCAGGTAGGTGACCGTCAGCGTGGGGCGGCCGCCGGCAGCGGTGCGCGACGCCAGGCGGTGTGCGTTGATGCTGAACACCGTCTCGTCGGCCTTCAGCAGCCAGCCGAAGTTCTGGCCCGGCTGGTCGAGCCACGACTGCACGTCGGCGACCGTGCCCGGACCTGCCGCCGACGACACGGTGCCGACCGCCGGCAACTGCAGCGTCGTACTCGGCTGCGCGACGAAGTCACCACCCGGCGTGGTCCAGAACGTGTTCGGATACAGCGCGTGCAACCAGGTCGCATCGTTGGTCTGCGCCTGCCCGCCGTAGCCACCGCCGGAAGGGGCCACCGAGCTGCCTTCGCCCCAGGCCTGCAGCACGCGGTGCGCGGTGACGTCGAGCAGCGGCACGTACATCGACTTCTGCGACCGCACGGTCAGCTGCGCGGCGACGATCGATGCTCCTGCCGGCACCGCGGCGGCGACGTCGAAGCGCAGCACGGTGCGCAGGGTCAGGCCGAGGCCGTTGGTGCCGACGAACAGCCCCTGCCCCACGCCGTTGCTGAGCTCGCCCTGGGCGTGGTAGTAGAGCGTGTTGTCGGCGGCGCACGGCACGACCACCGTCGTCTGCGCGCGCAGCCCCACGGTCAGGGCCAGCACCACGGCGAGAAGGTCGACGAGACGCGAACGTGGCGCTGCGGGCATCGGCAGGGAGCGGGAGTTCAAGGTGGCGACACGATAGCAGTCCGGGTGCGCGTGGCGGGCGGCGTGCATCGCCCCACGGCAGCGACGGCACGGTTCAGGGAGTGAGGACTCTCAGTTCAACGCGACCTTCATGTGCAGCGCGTTCGACGTGATCAGCGAGCCGAAGATGTCGCCGAGGTCCCCGAAGTGAGCGGCCTGGCACCAGAACTCCAGGCCCAGGAAGTCCGGGGTGCCGAGTGTGGTGGGCACGTTGTAGAAGGGGCCCGACGCGAGGAACACGGCGCCCGGATCCACGAAGTTGTTGAGGTCGAAATTCAGCAGGCAGCCCGGCTTGCCCACCCCGACGGTGTTCAGCGGGAAGCCGCCCGTGCCCGCCGCCGGGTTGGCGATCGAGAAGAACAGCACGCCCACCGTGGCCGGCGGCACGTTCGCTACGCTGAAGCTCATGGTCGCCGGATACACCGGGCGCGTGCAGGTCAGCACCAGGGATCCGATCTCGGGCGCGAGACCGGAGGTGTTGAAGCTGCCGTTCGCCGCGACGGCAGGCTTCACCTCGGGGCGCTGGCTCGCGCCGCCGGGCGAGTAGCCGACGATGTAGGGATTGCCCGAGTAGACCGGATTGCCGGTGCCGACCGGGTTGATCGTCTGCCACCGCATGGTCACGGTGCCGGTGGGCTCGAAGGTGAACTGGAAGGTCGACGTATTGGCCGTGCCGACGCCGAAACTCGGCAAGCCCTCGAACGTGATGACGATCATCGCGCCGTTGTCGTCGTACTTGACCTGCCCGAGGCCGCTCATGTCGAAGTCGTGCCAGGAATACCAGGCCGTGAACGGCGCCGACAGCAGCGCGGTCATCGAGGGCGCCCAGTCGTCCCCGCCGCCGGCGCCGGCGAATTGGTCCAGGAACGCCATGTTGGAGCCCGTCGAGACCATGCCGGAATTGTGCACGACCAGGTTGGTGGCCACCTGCAGGGTGCTGCCGTTGGCCACGTCCCAATAGAAGATCGGGAACGACGCGACCGGCGTGACGACTTCGCCGTTGTTGAGCGGCACCGCGCCGGCGATCGTCGTGGCCCAGCCATTGAGGACCGCGTGCGCGGACGCATCGACCAGCGCGCCGGCGGACTTGGTCACGGTGTAACCGCCGAGGAAGTCAGGCGTCATCGTGATCATGCGGCCGTTCAGCGCCGTCGCCGCATTGGCCGGCAGCGTGAACCGCTGGACGAAGCTGGCGAACTGCGCGCCGCAGCCCGCGCCGAACCGGTCGGCATACGCGCACGGTTGCACCGCACCGAGCGAGTAGTGCAGGGTGCCGTTGAAGACGAAGGCACCGGCGATCGGCGGCAGGTAGAACGGCTCTCCCACGGTCGGGTCGAGGTACGAGAGCGTGCCCTGGCAGCGATCCGAGTAGAGCGTGAGGTCCGCGTTCGTGTAGGTCTGGTTGGTGCCCGTGCCCGCCGTGACCAGCGGCGCCACGCCTTCGTAGATGACGGCATAGCCGCGCGCGCCGACCGCCAGCGGGATCGGCGTCACGAAGCACAGCGGCGTTGGCAGACCCGGACCCGCGGCCGTCACCCAGCCTTCGCCCAGCAGTTGCCAGTTGCCCGGTTGCTGTTCGCTGCCGCTGTAGCCCGTCAGTGCTGCGCTGTTGGTCCGGCAGAGACTGACCCGACCCTGCGTGCCGGCGGGCGAGTTGAGGTGCACGTCGAGTTTGGTCAGGGTGAGCGGCGTGTTCACCGTGAGGTTGAAGTAGACGGTGCCGGAGGCGCCGACGAAGTGAGTGGCCGCGAACGTGGTGGTGAGCGTGCTCTGTGCCGTGAGGGCAGACACGAGGCTCACAGCGACCAGGAGGACGAGCGACTTCATGGAGGGCCGGGGCTGAGGGAGCGCGCAGGCGGGAGTCGACCGCGCCATCGCGCCACGCTAAGGCAATCCACCCGGGCGTCAACGACCCCCATCGCTGTGGCGCCGGACCTCGCTGCGCGGCCGGGCGCCCGTCAGGACCTGGCAGCCGCGCGAGAACCCAGCCTGGCTCGAGATTGCCCCCCAACGCCCCAGCACGGCGCCATTCGCGATCGCCGTCCTCCATCCGGACCGAGTCCCGGGCACGCGCCTGCCTGCACCCGCTCTGCACATCGCCGAGCATGTTGGCCAGCGCACCTGGTGCGGCGCAATGCTGGCGCCCCGGTGAGAAGGCAGTGCCGGTCGAACTCGAGCCCGCCTCAGCGTCGGCCGCTACCGCCCTGGAACGCGCCCTGGATCAGCGTGTCGTCGAACTGCTCGGGCGATTCGCCGGTGGTCGCGTAGCGGTAGAGCGCCGCGACATAGACGCCCTGCAGCGCGGCGAAGAACACCATCGCCAGCAGCAGCAGCGGCACGGCCACCGCGACACCGACCAGCGGGTGCGCCACGACACCGAGCCCCACGCCGATGCCGACGATCGGCAGCATCACGAAGAAGCTCGCGAGTCCGACGCCAGCGTTGCCTGCCAGCGTCTCGCCCCAGGTCTGCCGGAACAGCGCGGCCGAGCGCCGGAACGACGCGCCGAGCGCATGGTCCTCCATCACGATCACCGGCACCAGGAACCAGGTGGCGAGCGACCAGCCGACACCGAGCAGACCGGCGACGATCCTGCCGGCGAGCGCGCTGCGTTCCTGGATCGACCTCAGGATCATGCCGACCGTGCCGGCGATCACGCCCCAGACGACGATCGATCCGAATCGGTGCAGCGCAGCCCGGAGCGACGATGCGACGGTGGGGTCGCCGCCGTTCATCCGCTGCAACGCACCGGCGATCAGCGCTGCCTGGAAGAAGAACGCAGCCGTGTAGCTGAGGATGTAGAACAACAGGCTCGGGATCGCGAGCCACCCGTCGAGGCGTTCGGGGTCGAAGCCGGTCAGGAAGATGCCGGCGACGAACGTGCCGCAGATCACGAGCATCGCGAGGCCGGAGAGCACCGGCAGCAGCAGCAGTTCCTTGTCCATCATCAGGACGCGGTACGACTGCCTCGTCAGCATCCAGCTACGTGCGATTCTGCCCATGGCGTCTGTGGTGGTCCGGTGTCGGCGACGGGCGAGAGCATATCGGCTCGAACATCGCGCCGCCCGACGGCTGGTTGCTCTCGCCCGCCCGCATCGCCGTTCCCGCACCGGACTCATGCTGCGCGTGCCACGGTTCGATGACGACCACGACGCGCGGCTCGCCGCGGCACGAGACCGGCATCGACGATGCGCAACCCATGCAGACCGCCACCGCCAACCAACAGATCCGGAAGAACCCAGGCCTGATTCCCGCCCTGCCGGACGTCGTGGCGCAGGCGCTGCAGTTGCTGGAGGACCCGGACGCCGGCCCCGACGACTTCGACAAGCTGCTGTCGCGCGATCCGGGGCTCGTCGCCAGCATGCTGCGACTGGCCAACTCGCCCATCTACGGCTTCGTGCACAAGCGCGAGACCGTGCGCGACGCGATCATCGGCCTCGGGCTCAAGGGCCTGCGCGGCATGCTGCTCGGCTCGACGCTGACCAAGTTCTTCGGCCCACGCTTCGGCTGCTACGGCAAGGACCCGAAGTCGCTCTGGCGCCACGCCATGGCGGTCGGCACCGGCGCCCGGCTGCTGACCAGGCAGCTGCCCGGTTCGCCGGACGACGCCGAGGAGATGTTCGTCGCCGGCCTGCTGCACGACCTCGGCAAGCTGCTGCTGGCGCCGTTCCTGAGCGCGATGGGCAAGGACATGACGCAGTGCCCGGAGGGTGTGCACCACGTCGAGGAGAAGCTGCTCGGCATCGACCACCAGGAGGCGGGTGGCCTCGTCGCCGAGAAGTGGAACCTGAAGCCGATGGTGCGCGCCGTCATCACGCACCACCACTTCCGGGCCTGCCCGCAGGCGCACCGCCATGCGATCGCCGTCGTGCGGCTGGCGGATCACTGCGCGACCGAGAACGGCCACGGCGTCGGCCGGCTCGAGGACCCTTCGCAGTTCCTGACCGAAGACCTGGCGACCGTCGGGCTCGACGCGGCGCAGTGGCAAGCGGTCAGCGCGCAGATCGTCGCAGCGGTGCAGGCCGCGTTGACCGCGCCGTAGCCGCAGCTGTCGTCGGACTCCTGCGGCACCGACGTACGGCCCCCCCACCCTACGGATCGAACCGCAGCTCGTCCTGCTGTCCCTGGGTGGACGCGACGGTACCATGCGTACCAGGAAGGAAAAGCCATGGACCATCGATCCCTCGTCGTCGCGTTCTCGTTCCTGCTGTCACCGCTGCCGGCGCAGACCGCCGTGACGGCGCTGCTGGTCGCGAACACATCGATCGTCGTGACCCTGATCGACGGCAGCAGCACCGTGACGGCCTCCCAGCCCGCCGGCGCCCTGCTCCAGGTCGGATCGGTCGAGATTCCGACGGACGTGATCCGGGTCCACTGGACGCCACCGACCGCGAGCGACCCTTCGTGCCGCTTCGACTACTACTCGTTTCCACTGGGGTACCACGCGTCGACCGACGTCGACCTCGACTGCACCCTGTGGCTGTCCGGCACGAACACGAACGGCCACGTGCAGCTCGACATGTTGAACGCCGGCGACTTCCCGGGTCACTTGATCGTCGACGTGCTCGACGACGGTGTGATCGAGGCCGACAGCTACGCCCTGCAATGGTCCTATGCGCCGTTCACGGCCAGCCTGCACGCCCCAGTCGTGGTGAACGGCGCGCCCGTGCCGATCCGCATCCGGATGCAGGGCATGACCTTGGCGCCCGAGTGGCGATCGATCCAGGTCCGCTTCGTGCCATGGGCTGCCGGAACCGAGGACATCGGCTCGTCATGCACCCCGAACCTGATCGGCTACCTCGGCAGCCAGGACGTGCAGGACTACTACCTCGCCGCGCTGCCGGGCATGGGCGGTGAGGCGCTGCGATTCGCCGCCGAGGGCTATGGCACGCTGGCGACCTTCGTCGTCAGCCTCGGCCCGACGCGGCTGCCGCGCGGCACGATCGGCCTCGGCCCTTGGTGCGACGACCTGCTGGCGGTGCCGTTGCTCGACGGGCCAGGCATCAGCCTCGGCGGCGGCCAGTGGATCCTGCCCGTGCCACCGCTGCCGGGCGGGCTCCAGTTCTACGTCCAGCACGTGAGCCTCGGCAGCTGGAGCGGCTACGTGCGCTTCGGCATCACGAACGTCGTCCGCTACCAGACCTGATCGCGACCCACGGCGCGCTGCTCACTGTGCGGCGACGAACACCTGGGTCGCCTGCGTCCCGCCGAACGCGCCGGCCACTGGGTCGAAGTAGCCCCACTGGAAGTAGCCGAGATCGCCCAGCAGCAGCGGATCGTTCGGCACCGGCAGCGCGTGGAATCCGAACCCCTGCCCAGCCCCCGTTCCAGACACCACGAACGGCGACAGCCAGGCGACCGGTGCGATGTGCACGTCGACTCCCTGCTCATGGAACAGATCGACGGCGGCAACTGTCGACCACACGAGTCCGGCGAGCGAGCCGCCGCGCAGGTTCGAGATGGTGGCTCCGAACTGCGAGTTCGAAAGGATCGGCAGCCCATCGAAGCCGGCCCGCGCCGGGTAGCCCGATGCGCCGCCGGACGGGTGGCCGAGCTTGAACAACCCGGGGCGGCCGAACGTCGGGCTGCTGCTGTTCTTCAGCACCGCGATCTTGCTGACGGTGGTCGGCGTCGACTGCATCAGCGAGGCGATGAAGAGATCGGGAGCACGGTCGCGACTCCAATCGGCAACCCGGATCAGATCCGGCGTCGGCACCAACGGCAGCAGCGCGACCGATGGCTGGACCGTCCACGAATCCGAGACGTAGCCGCCCAGATCGATCGACGTGACCGGCCCCCACTGCAGGTTCGGTCCCATTGCCACCAGCAGTTCCGCATTGGCGACCTGCGGCGCCGACACCGACCCGGCCGGCGCTGGCTGCAGGAAGTGCCGCACGGCGGCCAGGTCGTTGTTGCCGTCCCGGTCGAAGTCCTCGATCTGCACGGAGAGGATGTAGGCAGGCAGCGTGGTCGGATTGGGCGGCAGCGCGACGTTCCGCCACGAGGAGTAGATCAGCTGCCCGGCACCGTTGCCCTCGATCGCCATCACCGAACTCGACCCGGCACTGAGCGAGAACACGTAGTCGACCGCCGGACCGCCGAGCACGTCGGCCACCTCGAGCGACGTCACGCGCGGCGCGAGGGGCTGTGGTGCATTCAGGAAGTGCAGCCCCTGCACCGCGTCGAACGCCGCGTGGTGCAGTTCGTAACTGAAGTTCCCGACCGCACCCTGCTCGACGACCACGACTATGGCGTCCTCGATGCCATCACCATCGAGGTCCGCCCATTCGCTGTCGACTACGTTGCCGGGCAGCGTGAGCGAGTGAATCTGGAACGTGCCGGCGCTCGTGGCCACATACAGCTTCAGGAAGCCGGGCAGGGTCTGCGCAGTCCAGATGTCGACCGGTGCACCGGCGACGAGGATGTCCATCAGCCCGTCGTGATTGGCATCGATGACCGAGACGTTCGGCACCGAGAGCTTCACGAACGGCGGGTTGAGCGGCAGCGACGGGCCGAAGAAGTCGATCAGCATGCCAGGCGCGAACGCCGTCGCGTCCACAGCATGACCGCCGGAGTTGGCATACAGCATGACCGCGCCGGAGCTCGACACCAGCACCAGGTCCTCACGGTTGTCGGCGGTGACCAGTCCTGCGCCCACGGCGAGCACGAACGGAACCGTGTTCGCTGGGAAGGTCGGGAACGTCCACCAGCCGAGTTGGGCCGACTTCAGCAAGGCACCGTCTTCGTCGGTCGACACCAGGAAGTTCAGGCCGAGGGGACCCACCGAGAACAACTCGGGCGAGCCATCGCGATTCACGTCCAGGGTCGCGACTGCCTGGTTCGTCAACAACGTGCCGCTCGAGAGCGTGGGTGGGCCGAACGGAGGTGCCTGTGCAAGGCACAGCCCCAGGACACCGAGTGCGAACATGCAACACCTCCGGGTGGGCATCATGGCATCCGAGCCGCCATTGGCTGTCAACTGGGTGCTGCTGTCGGCATCGCCGGCAGACCGATCGCCCCGCGCCGCACATCGCCAGCCGACCGGTGACCGGCACGAGCTGCGACGCAGTCGGAGGCGCCGAGGCAGTTCCTGTCCACGTGCGTGCAGATCACTGCCCCTACCCGCGCAGGATCTTCGCCATCGGTCTGCCCTTGGCCAGTTCGTCCACCAGCTTGTCCAAGCGACGGATGTTCCGCAGCAGCGGGTCCTCGATCGCCTCGATGCGCACCCCGCAGACTACGCCGGTGATCTTGCCAGCGTTGGGATGAAGCGCCGGCGCCTCGCGGAAGAACGTCTCGAGGTCCGTCTTCTTCTCGATCTGCGCCGCCAGCGTGTTCGGGCGGTAGCCCGTCAACCAGCAGATGACCTCGTCCACCTCCTCCTGCCTGCGCCCCTTCTTCGCCGCCTTCTGGACGTAGAGGGGATACAAGCTCGCGAAGGGCATCGCGAAGATCCGGTGCTTCTCCAATGGCTCCTCGTGGCGAGAACGGTGGGCTGTTCGGCAGTGTAGGTCGAACGCGCCCGGCATGCGAGGCGCGGCGGAGGCCATCGGCAAGGCGGTGGGCCCGCAGCCCCACCCCGCGCGGCTCGCTTGACCACTCTTGCACCGGCGGCCAGCATCGCCGGCGTAGCTCCATGCCTGTCCGGAGCCGCGTCACATTCGTCCCCGCGGCGGCAGCCGATGAACATCCTGTTGTGGGTCCTGCAGGTCCTTGCCGCGCTGCTGTACGCGGCGTCGGGCAGCATGAAGGTCTTCCTGTTCGACCAGATCAGCGGGCAGGTCCCGTCCTTCGGCGCGTTGCCGCGCGGAGCCTGGCTGGCCCTGGGCACCCTGGAGCTTGTGTGCACCGTCGGGCTCATCGTCCCCACCGCCCTCCATTGGCAGCCGCAGCTGACGGCCCTGTCTGCCGCGGTCCTGGCGTGCGAGAGCCTCGTGTTCGTCTGGGTGCACACCAAGTACCGCGAGATCCCGCCCATCATCTTGTGCGGCGTCTTGGGCCTGATCATGGCGTTCCTCGCCTACGGTCGGCTGGTGCTGGCGCCGGGCCCTTGACCGGCGAGCCGCCGGGTGGCTCCGCGTCAGTGAGCACGGTCCACCCCACGCTCTGCCGACTCCTTCGATGTGATACCCTGCGCGCCATGGCGCCGACTTGGAACGACAACTACGCAGAGGGTTTCACGCCGTGGGATACGGGCCTGCCCGATGCGTTGCTCGTCCAGATGGTCGAGTCGGGCTCCCTGCCCACCGGTAGAGCGCTCGACGTCGGCTGCGGCACCGGGACCAATGCGATCTGGTTGGCGGAGCATGGCTACGCCGTGCTCGGCGTCGATGTGGCACCGCTGGCGATCGACAAGGCGCGCGCCAGACTGCGCCCGCAGCTGCCATGCAGGTTCGAGACCCTCGACATGCTCGCCGATCTGCCTGCCGGCGGCCCGTTCCAGTTGGTGTTCGATCGCGGCTGCTTCCACGTTTTCGACGAGCCGGCTGAACGGGTGAAACTCGCTGCGCAAGTGGCCGCGGTGTTGGCACCCGACGGCGTGTGGCTCAGCCTGATCGGCAGCACGGAGGGGCCGCCCCGCGACATCGGGCCACCCCGCCGATCGCTGCGGGACGTGGCGAATGCGATCGAGCCTCACCTCGAGATCCTGTCGGTGCGATCCGCCGGGTTCCGGGACACTCCCGAGCCCGCCATGGCGTGGGTCTGCCTGTCTCGGCGTCGTGCGGTTCCGGCGCAGCCGTCGAGCCGACACCGCGCCTGAGCAGTGGCTGGCGGTCTCGAGGCTGGCGCAGCGACGGTGGCGCAGGTCGACGACATGCCTGCCCGGCGCGGCGCGCGCAGGTGAGCCTCCGACCTGAATCCGTGCAGGTCGGCCCGCAGCTCGCGCCGGTGGCAGCCTCCGTGCCGGGTGCCGGCATCTGCGTCCGCCGCGTGCTCCGCCCGCGCCGGCTGCCTGCGCTGCGCGGCCCGTCCACGGCTTGCCGGCACCGCCCGTGCGCCCGGACAATCCCGGCATGCGTGCCACACTCGCCCTCCCATTCGCCGCGACCGCGCTTGCGCTCGGTGCGCCCGGCAGCTGTGCCGCCCTGCGGGCGGTTCGTAGCGAAGATTGGTGGCAGTCGGTCGTCGCTGCTGGCGCATCCGGGGCATGCAGAACCTCCTCCTGGGTGCAGGTCTCGCCGTTCTCCTCGTCGGCGCCAGCGCAGGCCAACATGTGCTGCCGGGCGACAACGCGAGAGTGCCCGCGGTCGGCGGCAGTCGCTTCTGTGCGATTGCGCGCGGGGGGCCGGGCTACCTCGTCGTCTGGGAGGACACGCGCACGTCGATGGCAGGATGGAGCGCACAGCAGCCGCGCATGGGCAACCAGATGGACATCTACGGCTTGCGCCTCGACCTCGCCGGTCAGCCGATCGACGCGGAGCCCATCGTCATCACCAACATGGGCCGCAGTCAGCGCGAACCGCGCCTCGCGTGGAACGGTCAGGCGTGGCTCGTCGTGTTCACGACGGAGCGCCCCGACTGGTACTTCTTCGACGACATCGTCGGGGTCCGCGTCGACGGCAATGGCGCCGTGCTCGACCCGTCACCGATCTCGATCCGCCCCGAACTCGCGACGCCGTCGAACTACTACGGCGCCAATCCGTCGGTCAGTACGGACGGCTCCAACTGGGTCGTCGTCTGGGAAGACTACAACCCCGCCAATGGCCACCCGAACGTGCGCGGCACGCGCATCGCGCCCGGCGGCCAGGTGCTCGATCCGAACTGGGTGACGCTCTACGAGTACGGGTTCCCGTCGTTCGGGCCGCGCGAACCGCAGCTGTCGTTCGCCAACGGCTCGTACCTGCTCGTGTGGCGCGACGCGGCCAGCGCCCTGGTACAGGGTCGCCGGATCTCCACGACGCTGCAGCCGCTGGCCGCGCCGTTCCAGGTCGCGAACTACGGCGCCGTTCTCCGTCCGAGCCTCGCCAGCGACGGCAACCAGCACTACCTGATCGTGATGGATCGGCTGTTTCGGATCGGTTCGACCGGCACCGTGCTCGATCCGAACGGCATCACGGTGGCGGCCATGGGACTCGGCCAGGACCAAACGGTGAACTGCTGCTGGAACGGCAGTTCGCTGTCCGTGGTCCAGACGCGCAATCTGCCGAGCGGTGTCGACGTGTGGCTCTCGCGCGTCGCCGCGAGCGGCCTTCTGCTCGACGCGACGCCGCTGCGCGTCACGACCCACACGGACAACGAGAACCAGGCGTTCGTGGCCGGCGACGGCGGCGAAAGCCAGGTCGTCTTCGCGGCGATCGCGCCGAACCTGCAGCACTTCGAGGACGTCCGCAGCGTGCACGTGGACGCGGCCGGCGCCGCATCGCCGCACGTCGACGTCGACGCCGGCCTCGCGCGACAGGAGCGTGTTCACGCGATCGCGACGCCGGGCGGACATCTGCTCACCTTCGTGAGCCGCTCGTCCCTCGGTTCGCGCTTCCTCGCGCAGCGGCTCGACGCGGCAGGCAATGCGATCGACGCAGCACCCGTCGAGATCGCGGCGTGGTCCGCGGACCTCGACCGACGCACCGCATCCGCGTGCGACGGGACCGTCGTGATGTTCGCGTGGACGGACTTCGCGGGCACGGGCTTCATCCGCCGCTACAGCTTGGATCTGCAGCCGCTCGATGCGCAGCCGGTGCAGGTCTTCACCGGCGCTCCGGGTTCGCTATCGGTCGCGGCCGGCAACGGCCAGTTCCTCGTCGTCGGTGTGTTCCGTGTCACGAACGACACCAACAACCTGCGCGGCGTGCGCGTGCGCGCCGCCGATTCGGCGGTGCTCGACGCAGCACCGTTCTTCATCGGCGGCAACTGGATCAACGAGGCGAACGTCGCGGCGTTCGGTGGTGGTTACCTCGTGCACTGGACCCATGCGGCGACGCACGACACGGCGGTGACCACGATCGAGGCGGCGGTCGTGATGACGTCGGGGCCGGCGACGGCGCCGTTCACCGTGTCCACGACCTACTACGCGAGCGGCGCGGACCTCGCGACGAACGGCGCCGAGGCGCTGTTGGTCTACCAGACCGGGGTGCACGGCGAGGACGGCATCCGCGCGCGCCGCATCGGTGCCGGCGGTGCGATGCCGGGCCCCGAGATCGTGGTGTGCGATGCGGCCGTTGGGCAGATGTTCCCATCGGTGTCGACGTTCGGCGACGACTACGTCGTGGCGTGGACCGACTTCCGCAGCAACGCCGGCATCGAGCAACCGCGTGGTGACGTCTACCTCGGGCGGGTGCGCCACGACGGCGTGGTGCTGGACCCCAACGGCATCGCATTGACCAGCGGGCCGCTGCCCGAAGACGATGTCGACCTCACGACCAACGGCGGCGTGTTCGCGTGCTACTCGGCGTTCGACCGCGGTGGCGCGCCGCACCACGTGCAACGCATCGTCGTCGAACGCATCGAAGATCGCCTGCCGACGGACTGGCGGACGATCGGTGAGGGTACGAACGGCATCAACGGCGCGCCTGTGCTCGCCGGCTTCGGCGACCTCAGCGGCGGCAACGGCCTGCGTCTCGAACTGACGGGCGCAGCGCCATTGACGATCGGCATCCTCTGCATCGGCCTGTCACGCATCGACGCGCCGTTCCTCGGCGGCGTCCTCGTGCCCTTTCCGGATCTGATCGGATCCGTGGCAACCGATGCCGTGGGCCGGTTCGACCTCGGCGTGATCTGGCCAGCGGGTCTGCCCGCGGGGCTGAACCTGTGGCACCAGGCATGGCTGTTGGACGTCGGCGGCTTGAACGGCGTCGTCGCGACCAACGGGCTCGTGTCCACGTCGCGCTGACGGGAACCGGCGCCACAGGCGGCAGCCTTCTGGGCGCGAGCCGGGGGATCCAACTGCGTCCGGGACCACCCGGGGACCCACGCCGCGACCCCCTGATGCCCGTCGGGCGGCATGCCACGGCACCACCCGCGGCCGCAGGCCTCGCCGGCGCCAGACGCCGTGGTAGGTCACCAGGTGCTTGCGCAGCCGCGGCGGCGTAGGCGTGCACAGCCGTTCCCTCAGCACCTGTGGTGTCAGCACCACATGGCTCGTGCCGTCCTGCCACCGCTTCTTCAGCGAGTAGGCCAGCCGCCCATCCGGAAGCAGCCAGGATCGCGGCGCGCGCCTGCTGCGTGACAACACGCCGAGGTTGCTGCGCGCGCGCCAGCGTCACGCGGTGGTCGTGGTCGTGGACAAGACGACGCGGGGCCGCCATTCGGCGGCAGGCCATTCGATCGGTGTCCACGACTCGGCAGCCGGCGGGTTCGGCGGGCTGGCTGGCGGCCGCCGGCTGCAACAGCGTGCCGACGACGCAGGAACGGGTCGCCATCGGCGCGGTGTGGCGCCATTCTCCCGGGTGGTACACCGAGCTTCGCGACGCTGCCCGCGGGTCCGCTGCCCGCGTCCGGCTCGTTGTCGCAGGCCGGCGCCACGATCCAATGGGACGCGAGCAACCCGCCGACCGGGCAGCACGTCGTGCTGACGCACATGCTGAGCGGCTTGCCGCCCGGCGCGTCGACGGTCTCGGCGGACGGAACGTTCACGATCGAGTTCACCGCCACCGCGACGACAGCGGTGATCCTGCACGTCGGTGGAACCGCGCAGGCAACCATCGGCGTGCCCTTCCCTGCGACCACCGTCGACCTGAACGCCGACGGCTCCATCGAGCTCGACGGCACGGACCAGCCCATCGAGGGACTCTGGAATCTCGTGCTGACTCCCGGCCAACCGCTGCGCGTCGCGATCGCGATGCACACGACGCTGCCGCCGAACCTGGTGTTCGTGAATCACGAGGTCGAAGCCTGGCTCCAGCCGGACAACCACCTCTTCGTGCAAGGGACCGCACTCGCTTGCGGCTCGCCGGGCTCGTTCGCAACGGTCGTGTCGATGCAGGCGGTGCCGTCCTTCGCCGACACCGGCCTCGACGCGACCTGTCGTCTGAACGGGCTCCTCGTTCCGACCGTCCACGTGATCGGCTTCGCGCAACAGCCGGTCCTGCTGCCCGGTGCTCTCGGAGTCCCGTGTCTCCTGATGCCGAGCCCCGACATCCTGTTGTTCGCTGCGACGGGACAACTGCATCTCCCGCTGCCGCTGTCGGTGCGCCCCGTGACGTTCCAGATGCAGGGAGTCGCGCTGAACGCGGCGGGACTGTTGACGTCGAGCGGCGTGCAGGTCGTCGCGCAATGATCGAAAGGGCGCAGCCTGCGTCCCAGACGACGGACAGAAGTCGCGCCCCTTGCTTGCACGTGGCGCAGTGCACGCGGGCAAGGCCGTGCGCCAGGATCCTGACCTGCTCGCGTTCGTACGCAGCGTGGATCGACGCCAACGGGCAGACGCGGGCGGCTGACGACGGCTCAGTCGGAGCTTGCCGCCCTCCCCCTGGAGGTTCCTGATCCCCGACCGCGACACCAGGTTCACCGACATCCTGATGCTGCTGCTGCCCGAAGGCGCTGGCGAAGCCCACCCGATGTTCGCCCTCGCGAACGACCCGTCGCTGCTCGGCGTCAGCGGCGCGCAGTCGACGCCGCTCGCGTTCGACGGCACGGGTGCAATCGTCGCGGTGCGCGGTTCGAACGGGCTCGCGCTGACGATCGGCACGCTGTGAGCCTGCATTGCGGGTCGAAGGCTCGCAACCAGGTCGTGCGCCGATCGCGATCGCGGTCACGCGCATTCTCGCGTCACAGCGCACACCGGACGCCGTTCCCTGCAGCGAGGTACACCATGTCGTCGAAACTCACGCTGCTCGCCGTTCCGTGCTTCTTGGCGCTGGCCCAACCACTCGCCGCGCAATGCGGGCTCACCTGGTCGCCGGGCAACGCCCAACCCCACCTGTCGGGCCACGGCCGTTGTTCGACCCTGTGGGATCCCGACGGTGCAGGCCCGCTACCCCAGCGCCTCGTGGTCGGTGGCCAAGGTCTGTTGGGCGGTTCGCAACTGCTCGGCGGCACGCTGCCGAGCATTCAGCGAGTGATGACCTGGGACGGCAGCATGTGGCAATCGCTCGGCTCTGGGCCTGGCGGGACTGCCTACGCCAGCGTCGATGCACTGACCGTCTGGAACGGCGAACTCATCGCCGGTGGCGGCTTCACCACGGCGGGCGGCCCGGACTACATCGCGCGATGGGACGGCGCAGCCTGGCAACCGCTCGGCAGCGGCTTCCCGGGCCAGGTGGTCGCGCTCACCGTCTGGAACGGCAATCTCGTGGCTGCCAGCTACACCGGATCCGGGACCGTGACGTCGCCGATCCTGCAGGTGTGGAACGGCGTCACGTGGACCGCTCTGCCATCGCCACCGACGCTCACCAAACCCGAGGCGATGCTGTCGTTCGAAGGCGAGCTGTGCGTCGCTGGTTCGGCGACGTTGCCCTTGCTGACGCAAGGCGTGTTGGAACGCTGGAACGGGACGTCGTGGGCGACCTCGATCACGGCGCAAGGCCCGATCCTCTCGCTCGCGATGCGACCGTCCCAAACGGTCGGGGGTTCGGACACTCTGTACGCGGCCGGGACCTTCACCGGCATCGGCGGCGCGAGCCAGGCCCACGTCGCCAGCACGACCGGCGCCCCTTCGTTCACGTGGAGTGGCGTCGGCGGCGGCCTGCCGAACAGCTGCTGGGGCCTGCACGTTCGCAACACGCTGCTGACCGACTTCATTCTGGTCGCACTCACGGGCAGCGCAACGACGCCGGTGATGCGATTCACGAGCAGCAACAACTCGTGGACCGCGTTGGGCGATGCCCACTTGAACGCCGTCGCACTCTACGCCGGTAGCTACCACGGCATGAGCTCCTGGACCGGCCAGGACGCCTGCCTGCGTTGGGACGGTGCGCAGTGGGTGTCCGTGCGCGGGCCCGGCATCGTCGGCCAGGTGCGAGCGCTGACCCGCAGTGGCGATGACATGGTCATCGGCGGCACGTTCGCGACGATCTCGGGAACGACGATGAACGGCGTCGCGCGGTGGAACGGCAGCACGTTCACGCCGCTCGGGACGGGCATGGTCGGCGCCAGCGTCGATGCGTTGGTGACGCTCGACAACGGCGACATCGTCGCGGGTGGTGCGTTCGTCGCGGCCGGCGGCACGGCCGCCAACAACATCGCGCGCTGGAACGGCACGGCGTGGTCGCCGATGGGCGGCGGCTTCGACCAGCCCGTGTACGCGCTGTGCAAGATGCCCAATGGCGACGTGATCGCGGGCGGAGCCTTCACGATGGAAGTCGGTGCGCCCGTGCTGAGCAATCACGTGGCTCGCTGGAACGGCACCACGTGGTCGCCGATGCACTTCGGCATGAACGACGACGTGCTGGCGTTGGTCGTGCGCAACGACGGCACTCTCTTCGCCGGTGGCAGGTTCACGATCGCGAGCACCTTCTCGCGCTACCGCGTGGCGCAGTGGACCGGCACGGTGTGGGGCCAGGTCGGCGCCGCCATGAACGACACCGTGCACGGGCTCGCGGCGCGGCCGAACGGCGACATCGTCGCCGTCGGCGAGTTCACCCAAGCGAGTCTGCAAACCGTGGATCGTTGCGCCCGCTGGAACGGCAGCACGTGGGTCTCGATGGGTGCCGCCAGCGGTGATGCCGGCATCCCACGCGCCGTGTTCGCGCTGCCGAACGGCGACGTGGTCGCCGGCCGCGGTTTCCATCAGCCGACGGCCACTGCGGACGCCGGCATCTCGCGTTGGGACGGGTCGACGTGGAACTGGTTCAGCTTCCTCACCGGCCCCACCACGACGGCGCCGGTCGACGTGCGGACGATCGTGCAGCGAGCGGACGGCGACCTGGTGCTCGGCGGCACCTTCAACGTCGCGGGCTTCACGATGTCGTATGCACTCGCGTCGCTGCAATCGACCTGCATGCCGTCGGCGGCGCCGTACGGCACGGGCTGCAGCAGCGCGGCCGGACCACTCGTGATCACCGCCGACGCGCTGCCGTGGACCTCTGCGACCTTCCGCACCACGACGACCGGCATCGCGCCCGGATCGCTGTGCGTCGGCATCATCGGGCTCACACAGCTGTCGATCCCACTCGACTCACTGCTCGTCGAAGGCCAACCCGGCTGCTTCCTGCTCGCGTCGCTCGACATCCAGATGTTGCTGCTGCCCGACGGCGCCGGCGAAGCCCACTCGGCGTTCGCTCTGGCGAACGACCCGTCGTTGATCGGGGTGCCGTTCTTCCAGCAGTCGGTGCCGATCGAGTTCGACTCGGGAGGAGCGATCGTCGCGATCCGCGGCTCCAACGCGCTCGCGCTGACGATCGGCACGCTGTGAACCTGCGCCCCGGGTCGAAGACCCGCAGCCAGGTCGCGTGATTCCGGGCGTCACATCGCACCGCGGGTGTCGTTCCTGTCCGCGAGGTGCAATGCCCATGCGATCCGTCACGTTTCCACTCGCCGCGATCCTCGTCATCGATGGTCTCGCTGCCACTGCCCACGCCCAGTGCGGAGCCGATTTCTCGTCCGGCCTGCCCCAGCCAAGACTGACCGGGAGGGCATACTGCTCCACGCTGTGGGATCCGGACGGACTGGGTCCGCTGCCCACGCGACTGGTGGTCGGTGGCACGTCGCTGGCCGGCGGCACGGGGCACGGGCAGGCCCTGATGACGTGGGACGGGAGCGTGTGGGAGACACTCGGCGGCAGCTGGACCATCAACGGCGAGGTGCGCGCGGTCACCTCGTGGAACGGGGTGCTCGTCGCCGGCGGCGACTTCTCGGTCAGCGGCAACGTGCACGACCTCGCGGCGTGGTCGGGCGTCGCCTGGCAACCCCTCGGCGCCGGCTTTCCCGTTCCCGTGTCCTCACTCGGCGTGTGGAACGGCAACCTCGTCGCTGCGGGACACTCCTACTCCAGCATTGGCCCGGCGAGTGTCGCCATCTGGAGCGGTGCTTCCTGGACCACACTGCCAGCGCCACCCGCACTGCATGTCCCATTCGCCCTGGTCTCGTACCAAGGGCTCCTGTGCGTCGCTGGCGATCGATCCGGGGTGAACCAATCCGGCGTGCTCGAGCGCTGGAACGGCAGCTCGTGGTCGACCTCGATCATCGCGCAGAACACGATCACCTGCCTGGCGGTCCGGCCGAACCTGGCGGTCGGCGGCACAGACACGCTGTACGTCGGCGGCGCTTTCAACGACATCGGCGGGACT
The DNA here is from genome assembly GCA_044230075.1 of Planctomycetota bacterium. Taxonomy (GTDB): domain Bacteria; phylum Planctomycetota; class UBA1135; order UBA1135; family UBA2386; genus JAEUHS01. The sequence goes on from JBGARS010000008.1 coordinate 32,910, forward strand.
GCCGTGCCGTACCTCGCCGTCACGTCGGGTGGCGCGGCGTTCGCGTGGAGCCCGCTCGGCAGCGGGCTGCCGAGCGGGTGCCGTGCACTGCACGTGCGCAATGTCGGTCTCGGCTACGTGTTGGTCGCCTCGACCGAGAGTCCCACGGCGCCGGTGAGGAAGTACACGGCCACCTTCGGCACCCCCGCGTGGTCCACGATGGGCGACGCCGAGATCCAATCGCTGAACTACTTCGCCGGCAGCTACCACGGCATGAGCATCTTCAGCGACGCAGCGTGCCAGCGTTGGGACGGCTCGGCATGGGTGCCCGTCCTGGGTCCCGGCATCGACGGGCAGGTGCGTACCGTCACGCGGATCGGCGGCGACGCGGCCATCGGCGGCGCCTTCACTTCCGCCGACGGCACGTTGCAATGCATCGCGCGGTGGAGCGGCAGCACGCTCCTGCCGATCGGCTCGGGGATCAGCGGCACCAGCGTCGACGCGCTGCTGACGCTCGCCAACGGCGACGTCGTCGCCGGTGGCTCGTTCGCCGCCGCCGGCGGCACGAGCGCCAGCCACATCGCGCGCTGGAACGGCAGCGCGTGGTCGTCGTTCGGCACCGGCATGGACCAACCGGTGCTCGCGCTCGCGCAGTTGCCCAACGGCGATGTCGTCGCCGGCGGCAGGTTCACGACCGCCGGTGGAGTGCCGTGCAACCGCATCGCGCGATGGAACGGCAGCGCGTGGTCTCCCTTCGGCTCGGGCATGAGCGACGACGTGCAGTCGCTCGCCGTCCGTAGCGACGGAGTGCTGTTCGCGGGCGGAAAGTTCACCACCGCGAGCGGAGCGCCGTGCAACCACATCGCGCAGTGGAACGGCACGCAGTGGTTCCAGGTCGGCGGTGGCTGCAACGGCGACGTGTTGGCGCTGGCCGTGCGACCGAACAACGACGTCGTGGCGGGCGGCGTGTTCACGAGCGCCGGCGGGTTCCCGGCCTCCCGCTGTGCACTTTGGGACGGCAGCGCGTGGACGGCGATGGGCGTGCCGAGCAACGACAGTTCGGCGGTACGCGCCGTCTTGGCGTTGCCCGATGGAGATGTCGTCGCAGCAAAGGGCTTCCACGCGCCGCTCGTCTACCCCGACGAAGGGATCTCGCGATGGAACGGCGGCACGTGGTCCGCAATGCGCCCGTTGGTCGCCGCGAACGCGACCGACCATCCCGCCGTGAGCTGCCTCGCGCAGATCGCCGACGGCACTCTCGTCGTAGGTGGCGACTTCCAGGTCGCGGGATACCAACTGGCTCCGGGTCTCGCGAAGTACGCTTCGGGCTGCATGCCGTTGGTCTCGTCGTACGGCACCGGCTGCATCAGTCCCGCCGGCCCGCTCGTGATCACCGCGGACGCGCTGCCGTGGATTGGCACGCCGTTTCGCACCACGACGACCGGCGTCCCCCTGGGTGCGCTCAGCCTCGGCATCATCGGACTCACGCAGTTGTCGATCCCGCTCGACCAGCTGCTCGCCGAAGGCCAAGCCGGATGCTCGCTGCTGACGACGCTCGACATCCTGATGTTGCTCACCAACGGCATCGGGACCGCGCATTCGGCCTTCACGTTGTCGAACGACCCGTCGCTGCTCGGCGTCACGTTCTGCCAACAGACGGCTCCCCTCTCGTTCGACGCAGCCGGTGCGCTGGTCGCCATTCGCAGCTCGAACTCACTGGCGTTGACGATCGGCACGCTCTGATCGTGATCGCCGGCACCAGCAGGCCCGTGCGTGGACAGCCGGCGCCGTAGGCCGTCACCGAGGCAACCGCACCGAGGTCGCGCAGGTAGACGTCGACGATCGCGCCATTCGTGTCACGTAGCCGACGCCGATCTTGGCGATCCGCTCCGCCCCCGCGGCAATCCGGTTGCGTGGGCCAGGTGGTGGTCCGCAGGGCCGCGAGGCGGCAGCGCGCGTCGGCGCCGCCGGCCCCCGGTTCAGCGGAAGCCGAACGTCTGCCGCACCGCGTTGCTCGCCACCGTGACGAGGTCGCCGCCGTTGAACAGGCCGTCCAGCACCACGAACTGCACGAACATGTCGCTGCCCTGGTAGCCCGACACCACCGGGATCGGCGCGCCGACCACCGTCGAGCCCGGCAGCACGAAGATCTGCCCGAACACCGGGTTGGCGGAGACGCTGATCCTGCAGTTGGGGCTGATGATGCCGGGGAGCTGCAGGCCCGGCCGGCTGGCGACGACATCGAGCAACTGCACGCCGAGGATCGCGCCGGGCGGCACGTTGGTGGCGCCGTAGATCATGCTCTGGCCGGGGTAGACGCGGCCGCCGTAGTACGCGCCACCGGCATCCGGCGTCGCCGACACGGTCTGGCCCATGTGCCCGCGCGTGCCCTCGACGTCGGTCGAGAACGGCACCTCGACCGACAGGTCGCGCGACTGCGGGTCCATCGAACCGACGATGACCGGCGTGGAGCTGATGCGCCCACGGGTGAAGCCGACCACGGCCGGGAACGTGATGGCGGAACTCGTAGTGTCGTTGCCGATGAAGGCGGGCATGGCACCGTAGCGGTATTCGACGAAGCCGGTGGTCTCGTGGATCGCGCACTGGAACGTCAGCACCGAGTGGCCGCCGGCGCCGGCGCCCGAGCCGACGCGGGCGAGCGAAGTCTGGAACCAGGTCACGTAGCAGACCGCGTTGCCGGGACCGGCCGAGGTGTCGGTCTTGACGTGCAAACCGCAATTGGGGTTCGTCGCCGTGTTGCGGCCCGCATCCAGGTCGATCCAGAACGGCATGTAGCGCGCGGTCGCGTTGGCGCTGACGCCGAGCATCTGGGTGTCGATGCAGACCGAGATCGAAGACGTCATCGACGTGTCGAGCCAGACGAATCCGTTGGTGCAGGCCTTGATGCTCATCGTCGAGCCGCCGGGGTACTTGTGCGTGAAGCCCAGCGCATGGGTCACCAGCGCGTTGGCGGCCGTGCTGTCGGGCGTGAGGTTGAGCTGCGTCAGGTCCACCGGCGCGGCGCCGCCCACCACGACGTAGTAGGTCGGATTGGTCGGGTCGTCGGGCGCGAGCGTCAGGCCGGCGCCGAGGTCGAAGGCCTGGCCGTTCAGGAAGCTCTCGTAGAACGTCGAGCACGCGCCACCACAGGCGGCGCCATACCGTTCGTTGCGCGCCGGGTACAGCGCCGGGAAACCGCCGGCGCCAACGAACGCGATGCCCACCACCGGCGGCGCCGTCGTGCTGGTGCCTGTCGGGTTGGTCGGCGAGGTGGAGAAGACAGAATCGCCGCGCACGCCCAAGGCACCTCCGGTCGTGTCCTGGATCGGGATCAGGTACAGCGGCAACGCGTTGGCCGGCGCGGTCGGCATGGTGATGTCGATCAGCAGGTTCGGTTCGGTGCCGGTCGGGTTGAACGTGAACTGGGCGTTGATCGCGGCCAGGTCGATGTCGATGCACCAGTTGTTGGGCGTCGAGCCGATCGACGGCTGCACGGTGACGTTCGTGGTGCCCGCCGAACCCATCGTCGTCGTCTCGGGCGGCGCCGGGTTCCGGTTGGTCGCGAACGTCGAGGTCATGGTCACGTTCGTCAGCGATGTGGACCCGAGCTGCACGACGACGCCGGTGTAGACCTGGCCACCGAGGTTGGGCTCACCGTCCTCGCCGCGGAACCGGATGTTGGTGATCAGGATCGGGCCGGTGACCCCGCCCGACACGCCGAGGAAGTGACTCGCCTCGTACAGCACCTGGAAGTGGCCGGCGGTCGTGCCCCACCAGCTCGTCGAGCCCGTGCTGGCGAGCTGGGTCGGGCTCTCGCACAGGTAGTGGTTGTCGGGCAGCACGAGTTGCTGCGCCGGCAGCACGGTTGCCCCCGACAGGATCAGGAACAGTGGCAGAAGGGCGCGCATGGTGCAGTGTGTCTCCGAAGAGAGGTGTGGCTGCGGAGGCTACCACGGCGGCGCCGGGCCGGGGCTTGGTCCTCGCGCCGTTCTCGAAGCCGGTGCGCCAGGAACCCGATCCCGCCGCGCCAGCGGGAACGCCGATCGCAGGCACGTGCGCACCGGCACATTGTCGACCGCTTCGCCGCGAGCGGCCCGCGGTGCGGGCGCTACTACGCGACGGTGTTGACGTCGGTGCCCGGCGGCAGGCTCTTGAAGGCCGCTGCAGGATCGAAGTTGCCGCCCTGCGCCTTCGCGAGTGCCGACTGGAAGTCCTTCTGCAGCTGGGTCGCGTCGACGCCGTAGCTCTGCAGCAGCTTCTGGAAGTCGGCCTGCTGCGCGTCCGGCCCGGCGTCCTTGCCCTCGCTGCCGTTGGCGTGCTTGTGATGGTGATCCTTCGCAGCTCGAGTTCCGAGCAGCTTGGTCAGCGTGTCCTGGATCACTTGATTGGGGTCGCTGCCGGAGGGTGCGTTCTGCAGCGCCGAGGCGATCGCCGATTGGATCTTGTCTCGCAAGCCGGTGGCCTGCGGCTGGCCGGCCTTGCCGACCGCCGTGATGCCGTCGGCGTCGGTGCCAGTGCCGGTGGTCTTGATCGCGGATTGGTTCGATGTCGCCTGCGCAGCGTACTTCTGCAACAGGTTGGACAGGCCCGACACACTGTTCGTTGCCGAGATCGTCATTGTCATCTCCTGGGTTTGGTTTCGGGTGGGCATGCGTGGTGCAGGCGCCCCGTCCCAAGGCCATCGACGGCGAGAGGCAATGATGGGCCAATCGCCGCGAATCCTGAGGGTTGCGAGCATGCGCTCGGGCGCCCAGGGCGGGTCGGCATGTGGTGCAATGCAGCAGTGCCACCGTCGCGGCGTGCCCTGCATCGGGTGAAGGACGGCGACGGGTGCCAATGTCGAACTTCGCATCGCCGCGGTCCTGGTTGCGGCTGCCGGTTGAACGATGCACGCCGGCGGGCGGCGACACTGCGCCGATGCCGACCCGCCCGTTTCCTGGTTCGTCACGACGCCATGCAGCTCATCATGCCGGCGTCGATCGGCGGCGGCCAAGGGCCGAGCACGAACCTCGTCGTCCGCTGACTGCGGCGCTACCCTTGGCACGATGCGAGCCATCTGGAACAGAACCGTCCTCGCCGACAGCGCGGAGACGCGCGAGGTCGACGGCTACATCTACTTTCCGCGCGCTGCGGTGCGCATGGACCTGTTGCACCTCGCGGCGAAGACCACCGGCGACCGCCAGTGTCCACACGGCGTGCAGTTCTACGACGTCGGCGACGGTGCGAAGACGAGCCCGCGCAACGCCTGGTCGTATGAGAAGCCCGGCGCGAAGATGCAGCCGATCGACCGCTGGATCGGGTTCTGGGACGACGTCGAGCTGCAGCACTAGGAGTCGCCTGCGGTCCGCTGCAGCGCGTTGGTAGCGGTGACCTCGAGGCAGTTGCCCGGCGCGGCGACCGTGAACGGCACCATCTGCGCCCGCGTCGGCACCTGCACGAGCGCACAGCGGTCCGACTTCCGGGTGAAGTCGGATGCTCCCGCAGTCGCGCTCAGTTGCCGCAGAGCACACGACCGTAGTTGCTGGTCGTGAGACCGAACGCATTCGCGGCGGGATCGAGGCAAGCCCACTGCGTGTAGAACAGCAGTCCGAGCCACTGCGCCGCGGGCGACAAGGAGACCGGATAACTGCCGGTACCGCTGCCGTCCAGCAGCGCGATGTCGGTGAAGGCGAGGCCGGTGAAGAGGTGACAACCCGGCATGCCGAGGAAGCCCAGATCGAGCGGGAACGGCGATGCGCTGCTGAAGTCCGCGATGATCATCGCGAGTCCGGAGGGCACACCCGGCCGTTGCGGAGCACGGGATGCACGGGTGGCATTGTGGCCGACTCCGCGGCTTGCCGCCTCCTTGCCGGGGTAGGATGGTGGTTTCGGGAAGAAACTGCCCTTCGTGCACCCCATCGAGCCAGACCAATGACCTTCCGACTGCATCCGCTCCTGAGCACCTGTGTGCTCGTCTTCGCACTGCCCCTGGCCGCACAGCGCACCCTGACGACGGTGTTCGGCACGGCATCGACGCCGTCCCTCGGTCAGCATGTCGCGGCGATCGGCGATGTCGATGGCGACGGGCGAGGCGACCTGCTGGTGAGTGGCCCGGTGAACCAGGTCCAGGTGGTCTCCAGCGCGACCTACGCCACGCTCGCCACGGCACAGGTGAACTACCTCACCGATGTGGTCGCCACCGGAGATCTCGATCTCGACGGCAAGCCCGACTTCCTCGTGTGCAATGGCGTGGTCAGTGCCTACTCCGGCGCCACCGGCGGGCTGCTGTGGAGCACCACGGTGCTCGGGACGTTCTACAGCGTCTGTGCGATCGACGATCTCGACGGCGACGGCCGGAAGGAAGTCGTCTCCTTGCTGCACTCCAACAACGACGACTACATGATCGTCCTGCGCGGCAGCGATGGTTCGCAGTTGCGGATCTCGACGGCGCTGTCGCTGGGGAACTCCCTCCGCTCGATCTCGGTGGGTGACGTCGAGGGCGACCCACACGACGAGATCATGATCAGCTTCAACAGCCAGGCCCAAGTCTGGCGCACGTCGCCGAACGTGCAGATGCTGCGCAGCCTCGCCGTGCCGTATACACAGGTCCGGGCTCTGGGCGTCGGCAACGTCGATGGCGATGCGCACCTCGAAGCGCTGGTCGGGACGGGCTCCCGCGTCTACGCCTGTTCGCCGCTGACGGGGCAGGTGGTGCACTCGTATGCGCTGACGGGCCAGTCAGGGCTGTTCGCGGTCGTCGGGAATCTCGACACCGACGGCTACGACGACCTCGCGCTGGGCGACGCCGTGACGCGCCTGGGCCTCACGCCCGATCCGAGCCTGGTCTTCGTGTCGGGTGCGACCGGCGCGCTGCTGTCGAACTGGAGCATCACGTCGCAGTTCCGCACCCAGGTGCTGGCCGGCGTCGGCGACGTGGACGGCGACGGCTACGGCGATCTCCTGCTCGGCGACGAGGATGCCTCTCCCGCCGGCCATGGCAACGGCACCGAGGGCGGCTGGCAGCTGGTCTCGGGCAAGATCCTCGGCGCCGTCGTCGTGATGCCGACCTGGTGCACCGGTGGACCGTTCGCGCCACAGCTCGGCATGACGCGGCCGGTGCTCGGGCAGAACTTGACGGTCGTCGGCATCGACTGCCCGGCCGGCAGCGTCGGCGCGGTGGGCCTCGGCCCGCGCCCGGACATCTCGTTCAACCTCGGCGTGCCCGGCTGCAACGCGTGGTTCGATCCGAACAACTGGTCGATCCTCCACGTGCCGGTGCCGGGTCCGACCTGGAGCTACTCGTTGGCGGTCCCGCTGATCCCGCAGCTGGCCGGCCTACCGGTCGCGCTGCAGGCGTTCTACCTGCCGACGAACTCGCCGATCGGCATCGACCTCACCAACGGTCTGTGGGCGCGGATCGGCTTCTGAACCGCGCGACGTTCGCCGCCTTCGCGCCCGTGCGTCGCCGCGGCCGCCAGCACGTCGGGCGGAACCAGCGTGCCGTTGGCGGCAGGCCGCCCGCGAACCCGGCGTACCGTTCCGCGACTGGCCGGCTGTACATCACGGAACGCGGAGCAAACGGCCGCCAGGCCACCCCACGCAAAGACCCCGGCAGCCGGAACCCTGTCGGCCCCGCGCGACTTCTCGCCCCATTGGAGTTCGAACGATGAGAGTGTCTGCAGTCTCGCTAGCGCTGCTGGTCACCTGTGGCCTCGCCGCGGCACAGGATGACAAGGTGCTCAGGCTCACCGGGGAGCACTTCGTGCTCGAGTTCAACCGCGAGGGTTTGCCGGCGGCACTGTCCGACCGGCTCGGGGCCGAGGCGCTCGCTGCCGCGGAGTCGATCTGGCCGATCTTGCGGAAGACGATCCGGCCACCAAACAGAGCCGGCGCGACGATCCACCTCTACGCACCCGCAGCCACCTACGTCGACGTCGAGAAGCGCCACTGTACTGACAAGATCAAGACCGGTGCGTTCACGCGACCCGAACAGCACGAGTGCCACGTCCTGCTGTTTCCGCGCTTGTCCGACGCCGCACTCGAGCGCATCGGGCTCCCACGCACCACGCGCGACAACATCATGCTCCACGCCGCGCGGGCTGTCGTCGCGCAGTACGCCGAGACCCCTGCAGGTGACAGCTGGTTCGCCGAGGTCGTCGCCTACCAGGTGCTCGAAGAGACCAACAACCCCCGTGGGCTCTACGGCACCGACCCGGCCTACGACACGCGCCGCTTCCTCTCGTGGTTCTGGCGTCAGCAGCCGCCGAAACTCGCGGATCTGGCCTTCGACGGCGGCGAGCCCACCGAGCTGATCCGATGGGAGGTGGAACAGGGCGACCGCGCCATGATGGGCCAGTTCCTGGCCAAGACAGGGGGAGCGGGATGGGCGCAGAAGTTCCTCGGCAAGCAGAAGGACGTCGGCTCCAAGCGTCCGCGCCGCGTGGCCGTCGAGGCGGTGGTAGGACCGAACCTCGACAAGGCCGAGAAGAAGTTCGCCGAGTTCGGCAAGGCGCTGAAGCCGAAGTGGCGGCTGCAGCGCGGCGAGTTCCTGCAGATCGACGGCAAGTGGCTGCTCGTTGGCGATGGGCGCTCTGCCGCGACGGTCACCACCGCCCAGATGCCGCCCGAGGGCGACTATGCGATCCGCGGGACGTTCAGGATGGAGCAGATCAGCCAGCCGGTGAAATTGGTGTTCCAGGTCGACTACGACGGCCAGACGCTGCTCTCGGTGACGTTGGCCGATGGCGTGTTCATCCTCGCCCGCAAGGAGAAGGACGACACGGTCACGGAGCTGCAGCGCGGTGCCGCTGCGATCGAAGCTGGCCGCACGTTTGCCTTCTCGATCGAGGTCGTCGGCACCACGATGCGGATCGTGCTCGACGGCAAGGAGCTGCTTTCGTGGGCGTGTGAGGATCGCAAGATGCGCGGCCAGTGGTCGGTCAGCTCCGGCGACACGTTGACCTGGGTGGACTCGCTGAGCCTCGATGGGCCAGCCAAGTCCAGCAGGAAGTGACGGCATCATCGACCAGCCTCGCCACCAGGAGCATGGTCCGCAGAACGAAGACCGACTACTTGACGGACCGCTTCATCTCAGAACATGCCGGCCGTGAGCTGCAGCGCATTCGTCGCCGTGATTGCGGTGAAGCCGCCGCCGCCGATCTCGAGCGGCACGAGCTGGTGGTAGAACGTCACGCCGGCGAGGGGCGGTGTGTTGGGCAGGAAGAACGACGACGTGACGGTGCCGGCCGTCGTCGCGAGTGCGACGAGGATGTCGGGAGCGACGAGCACGTCACAGCCGGGAATGCCCTCGACGAAGATCGACGAGAGATCGACGGCGCCCTGCGGGACCGACGTCAGGCTGGTCAGCGAGATCACGATGGCGTTCGTCGGCAACCCGGTGCCCGTGGCGCGGAACGTCGCGTCGACCCACGGCGGCGTGTCCGCGATCAGCGTGTTGCTGCCGCCGCTGCTCGCGCAACCGTTGCCGAACGGCGACGACGTCGCGGGGCACGTCGTGACGACACGGGCGAAACCGCGCGCGACGAAGCCACCGGCGTCGATGAAGCTACCGCCCACGGCGAACCCGGTCGACGACACACCCGAGAGCGTCGAGCACTGCGCGCTGAGGCCGGATCCGATCGGCGACCAGGACGAGCCGTTCCACCGGGCGATGCGATTGACGGCAATGCCGCCGGCCGTCGTGAACCAGCCCCCGGCGACGACGTCGCCGTTCGGCAGCGCCAACAACGCGTCGACTCGTGAGTTCGTGCCGGTGCCGAGCCCGGACCACGTCGAGCCATTCCAACGGGCGATGCAGTTGGCGGGCGCACCATTGACGATCGTGAAGTCACCTGCAGCGACGATGTCGCCGTTCGGCAGCGAGACGAGCGCGTAGACCGCGTTGTTCGTCCCGGTGAAACCGAGTGACTGCCACGCAACACCGTTCCACCGCGCGATGGCGCCGGTCGGCGTTCCGCCGGCCGAGGTGAAGTAGCCACCCACGACCACGTCGCCGTTCGGCAACGTCGTCACCGCGTAGACGGAGCCGTTGAAGCCGCTGCCGAATCCCGACCACGTGCTGCCGTCCCACTTGCCGAGACCATGTAGCGCGACACCGTTGATGGTGAGATTCGGCGATCCCGCGGCGAAGACGTCACCGTTGCCGGCCGTCGCCAACTTCGACACGCTGCCGGTCACACTGCCGAGCCCGGTCCACGAGATGCCGTCCCAACGTGCGACCCCGTGCATGCCGGTCGGTGTCGTGAACGAACCGCTGGCGATCACATCACCGTTGGCGAGCGAGGTCACCGCGGTCACGGGCGAAGCGGATCCGGCCCCCAACGGCGACCAGGACGTGCCGTCCGATCTGGCGATCCGGTTGACGATCACGCCGTCGTCCGCGATCACGAAGTAGCCGCCGGCGACGACGTCGCCATCCGGCAACGACGTGATCGAGCTGATGAACCCGCCGTCGAGTCCCTTGCCGCCGAAGGCGTTCCATGTCGTGCCGTTCCACTGCACGACGCCAGAACCAACGGTGCCGCCCGCGACGAGAGCGCCGCTCGGCATCACGGTCACTGCCTGCCCCACCGCGTTCTGGAGACCGGTGCCAAACGGCGACCATGTCGTCCCGTCCCACCTGGCGATGGAGTTCGCGGCTGTGCCCCCGGCATCGGTGAAGTCGCCCGTCGCGACCAGATCGCCGCTCGCCAGCACGTGCATCGCGAAAACGCTGCCGTTCATCCCGGTGCCGATCGTCGACCACGTGGAACCGTTCCAGCGGTGCACGTTCGGCGGCCAGCTCGGGGATGTGTAGCGCTCACCCGTGCAGATGTCGCCGTTCGGCAGGATGGCGAGGCAGTAGATGCGGTTCACGGGGGTGCCGGCGCCGAATCCCGACCAGGACGTGCCGTTCCAACGCGCGATCTTGGACATCGACTGACCGTTCACATACGCGAACGAACCAGCCATCACCAGATCGCCGTTCGGCATGGTCCGCATCGCGCGAACCCCGCCGATGACGAAACCGAAGTCCGACCACGTGCTGCCGTTCCAACGCAGCAGACCGTAGATCGCGCCGCCCCAGTCCTCGTACTCGCCACCGGCGACGATGTCACCGTTGGGCAACGTCGCGAGGGAGTAGGTGGAGTACGAGGCGATGCCAGGCAGTGGATTCGTCGGTCCGATCGACGACCACGACGTGCCGTTCCATCGCGCGACGCGCGCCGGGACGCCGCCCGCGGTCGAGAAGTCGCCGCCGACGGCGAGGTCCCCATTCGGCAGCGTCATCAGCGCGCGCACGGCGCCGTTGGTTCCGCTGCCGAGCGGCGACCAGCTGCCCGTGACCGGGTCGAACATCGCGATGTTCGCCGCCGCGCCGTTGCCGGCGATGTGGAACTGCCCGCCGGCGACGAGGCGTGGGGGCAACGGTCCGCCCCCATCGGGATCCCACATCGTGGTCACCAGCACGCTCGTGCCCATCACCCCAGGCCAGGCATCCGACGACGTCCAGCCGGTCGCGCACTGCGCCGCGGTTCGCGGAGTCGCGATGGCAGCCACCAGCAGACCGGACAGGAAGGCGAACGTTCGGGGGCTCATGGAGACGGTGACGACAAGGGAAGGCGAGCGGACGAAATCGAGACCGATGTGTGTCGCCGGTGGATCATGCTCGGAGTGCCAACGGTCAACCCGCCGTAACCAGCAGTTGCAGCCGTGTGTTCGCACGACCCTGCGCCGAGTCACCGGTTGGGAACATACCGGCGGTCGGGCGAGCAGGGGGACCCAACTGCAGCTGGCAGGCGCGGCACCGACATCCGCGCCCGGCGCGTGCTCGATCGCCTCCACCTGCCTACGCTGCGCGGCCCTTCCCACCGCCGCCTGTGCCGCCGTCCCCCACCGAACGCCTGCTCGCCGACTTCACCCGGCTGCCCGTCACCAAGAACCTGCTCGGGCAGGTCCAGCTCGGCGCACACTGCAAGGCCGGTGGACTCTGGGGTGCATCGGCCGGGCTCTTGCTCGCCGCCCTGCAGCAGCACCACAAGGGCAGCATGCTGATGCTGACCGCCGACGACGTCGACAGCCTGCAGCTGCAGCTCGACCTGCAGGCGTTCGGCGTGGCATCTCACGTGCTGCCGCGCGAAGAAGTCGGCGACGACGGCGAGCCCGACGCGACCACGCGCAGCGAACGGCAGCGCGCGCTGCAGTTGCACCGCGCCGGCAAGGCCCCGCTGCTCGCCGGCATCGAGGCGATGCTGCAGCCGGTCGCGACGCCACGCAGCCTCGGCCGCGCGCATCTCGAACTGCACGCCGGCCAACGCATGGAACGCGCCCAGGTGCTCGGGCGCGCCCAGGCCGCCGGGCTGCGCAGCGTGCCGCTGGTGCTCGCACCCGGCGAATGCTCGGTGCGCGGCGACGTCGTCGACCTGTTCCCGATGGGCGCCGAAGCGGCGGTGCGATTGGAGTTCCTCGACGACCTGCTGGAGTCGATCCGCAGCTTCGACCCAGCGAGCCAGCGCACGACCGCGGTGCACGAACACTTCGACCTCGTGCTCGGCACTACGGCCACCGACCAGGACGGGCCGGTGCTGAAGCACCTGGTGCCCACGCAGTTGCTGGTGGTGCGCTACGAGCCGCTGCGCATCGACGAACGCACGGCGCGCGCGGTCGCGTTCCACGGCGAGTTCGCGCAGCGCGTGCAGCAACTGCAGGACGAACTGCGGCCGTGCCCGCACGTCGATGTCTCGTCGCTGCCGAGCCACGACCTCGACTACAAGATCCTGTCGGCCGGTTCCGCGGTCGGCAGCGGCGAGGCCGACCCGGGCGGCCGGCTGCGCTCCGTACGCGGCGTGCAGGGGCGCGTGCTGCTGTTCTGCCGCAGCGAGGACGAACGTGACCGCCTGCGCGAGATCTTCGCGCACAAGGGCGTCGACCTCACGGCCGAGAAGGTCGAACTGCTGGCGTCGGGCATCAGCCGCGGCTTTCGCATCCCCGAGCTGCAGACCACCGCGCTGTCGAACGTCGAGTTCGCCGGCGTGCCGCAGCAGGCGCGCGTGCGCGAACGGGTCGCGGTGCCGAGCCGCGCGATCCAGAGCTTCTTCGAACTCGGCCCCGGTGATCTCGTGGTGCACGCGGTGCACGGCGTCGCGCGCTTCGAGGGCACCGAGCTGGTGCACCGCGGCGAAGGCACCGAGGAGCACCTGCGGCTGTGCTTCCAGGACGACGTCAAGCTGCTGGTGCCGGCCAGCAAGATCCACCTGGTGCAGAAGTACGTCGGCAGCGGTGGCGGTGCTGCTGGGGTAGGTCGGGCCCCGCTCGACAAGCTCGGCGGCAAGGGCTTCCAACGGCGCAAGGAACAGGTGCAGGAGGCCCTGTTCGACCTCGCCGCCGAACTGCTCGAGGTGCAGAGCCAGCGCGCGCTGGTGCAGCGTCCGCCGTATCCCGAGGAGCCGATGGAACGCGACTTCCTCGACGCGTTCCCGTTCCGCGACACACAAGATCAGGTGCGCGCGTGGAACGAGATCCAGCAGGATCTGAGCAAGCCGTCGCCGATGGACCGGCTCTTGTGCGGCGACGTCGGCTTCGGCAAGACCGAGATCGCGCTGCGCGCGGCGTTCCGCGTCGCGATCAGCGGCCGCCAGGTTGCCGTGCTGGCGCCGACGACGATCCTCGCCGAGCAGCACGCACGCACGTTCGCTGCCCGCTGCACGCCGTTCGGCCTGCGCGTCGAACTGATGTCGCGCTACCGCACCGGCAAGCAACGCCGCGAGGTCGAAGACGGACTCGCGCGCGGCACCGTCGACATCGTCGTCGGCACGCACCAGCTGCTCGGGGCCGGCATCACATTCCACGACCTCGGCCTGTTCGTCGTCGACGAGGAGCAGCGCTTCGGCGTGCGGCAGAAGGAACGGCTCAAGCAACTCCGCGCCAGCGTCGACGTGCTGACGCTGTCGGCGACGCCGATCCCGCGCACGCTGCACGGATCCTTGCTCGGCATCCGCGGCATCAGCACGCTCGACAACCCGCCGCCGGGGCGCCAGGAGGTCGAGACGCGCGTGCTGTTCCGCGACGACCGCGTACTGCAGGACGCCCTACAGCGCGAACTCGCGCGCAAGGGCCAGGTGTTCGTGCTGCACAACCGCATCAACGAACTCGAAGTCCTCGCCCAGCGCCTGCGCCAGCTCGCGCCCGGCGCGCGCATCGCCATCGGCCACGGCCAGATGAGCGAGGCCGAGATCGAGAAGACCGTGCGCGCGTTCGTGCGCGGCGACTTCGACGTGCTGGTGTCGACCACCATCGTCGAGAACGGCCTCGACATCGCGCGCGCCAATACGATCCTGATCGACCACGCCGACCACTTCGGCCTCGCCGAGCTGCACCAGCTGCGCGGCCGCGTCGGCAGAAGCTCCGAGAAGGCCTACTGCTTCCTGCTGCTCAACCGCGACGAGCCGCCCGGCATGGAGGCCAAGGCACGGCTGAAGGCGCTCGAGGAGTTCTCGCACCTCGGCGCCGGCTTCGCGATCGCGATGAAGGACCTCGAGATCCGCGGCGCGGGCAACCTGCTCGGCCCGCAGCAGTCGGGCCACATCGCCTCGGTCGGCTACGACATGTACTGCCAGCTGCTGCGCTCCGCCGTCGAGTCGGCGAAGGTGCACCAGCCGGCGCGGGTGCACGTGGTCGAGGTCGACGTCGACCTGCGCGTGCAGGCGTTCCTGCCGCAGGACTTCCTCGCCGACCCGCGCCAGCGGTTGGAACTGCTGCGCGAGATGGACGAGGCGATCGACGACGAACACCTGGCCGCGCTGCAAGCCGAGCTGAAGGACCGCTACGGCAAGCTGCCGGCCCCGGTGCGCACGCTGCTACGCGTGTTCCGCCTCAAGCACGGCCTGATGGGCCTCGCCGTGCACGGCGTGCAGTGGGTCGAACAGGACCGCGTCGTCGTGCGCCATGCGCCCGGCGTGCCGCTCGGCGGTGCGTGGCTCGACTGCTTCGCCGACGTGCGCCCGGTCGAGGCCGGCAAGACGCACCTGATGTTGCCGGCCAAGCGCGGCAAGGCGCGCACCGGTGAGGACGTGCTTTCGTTCCTGCTCGACGCGATCACGGGCCGCGCCGAGGCGCAGGAGCAGGTGCGCCGCGAGGTGCCGACCGCGGCGCCGGTGCGCGGCAAGCCGAAGCGGCCCGGTGCGAAGAAGCAGCTGCCGTGGCAGTGAGCGGAGCTTCGCGAACGAGCCGGGGCCGCCTCACGACACGAGGGCCGCGTAGGCATCGTCGCTGAAGCCGACGTAGAACGTGCGGCCGACGCGCACGGTCGGCGCGCGCAGGTTGCCGGACGGGCCGATCACCGCCTTGCCGAACGCGTCCGGGTCGAAGTCCGCGTGCTGCGGCGTGAACGTGAGCACCTTCTTGCCCTTGGCGACGACGACCGTGGTCGCATCGGCGAACACCGCGGCGAGGTCTGCCGGCCCGAAGCGCTGCTTGCCCGCGTCGACCGTCTCCCGGACGGTCGCTCCGGCGCCCGCGAGGAACGCGTCGGAACGCTTGCAGCTCGTTCAACCCTTGCGGTGATAGTACCAGTCGATGCGCTTGCCCATGGAGATGTGCTACCGGGCACGGGGCGCCGGTTCCAGTGGGTGAAGCGCCTCGGCGTGCAATGGGTCGAGAAGGACCTCGTCTCGTGTGCCATCCGCCCTGCCGTGCCGCTCGGCGGCGCGTGGCCGGGCTGCTTCACCAACGTGCACCCGGTCGGGGCCGGCAGGTCCCCCGCGCCGGCCGGCTGACGCTATCCTGCGGTGCCGTCGTCATGCTCCGCATCCGCCGCTGCCTGCGCGCCGCTTCGATCGTGGTCGTCGTGCTCGCCGCGAATGCCGCGGCACCCGGCCAGCGGCTGGCGCTGCGCACCTACACGACCCGGGACGGGCTCGCGCACAGCCGCGTCAACTGTGTGCACCAGGACCGACGCGGCTATCTGTGGTTCGGCACCTGGGAGGGACTGAGCCGCTTCGACGGCAGCCGCTTCGTCAACTTCGGCCTGCGCGACGGCCTGCCCAACGCGTTCATCAACTGCATCGCGGAGGACGCGGACGGAGCGCTCTGGGTCGGTACGCTCGGCGATGGCATCGCCCGCCTGCGCCGCACGCGCCGCGACGACGGCGTGGCCTTCGACAGCTGGAGCGTCTCGGGCGAGCAGCGCGGCGACGACGTGTACTGGCTCGACTTCGACGCGAGTGGCTCGCTGTGGCTCGCGACGGCGCTCGGCCTCTACCAGGGCACGTTCGCCGGGGACGAACTGCGGCTCGGGCGGCGCGCCGACTTCTCGAGCCCCGACGCCGTCGGCAGCCGCCAACCGGACGGCTCGCTGTGGTGCTTCGGCAGCGGCACCGCCTCGTTGCTCCGCGACGGCACGGCGCGCACGCAGCCACACGGAGCGCAGGGCTCGGCGGGGACCATCGCCGGCGCGTTGTGGACCGCACCCCGGATGCTGCTCGCCCACGAGCACGCGCTGCTGCAGAACGCCGATCCGAGCGACGACCTCGGCTGGCGCGCGGTCCAGTTGCCGCTGCGCGACGGGGAGCGCATCACTTCGTTGGCCGCGGAACTGGACGGCGCGCTCTGGGTCGGGACTTCGCTCGGCCTGCTCGGCAACACGGGCTCCGGGTGGCACCGCTACGGCCTTGCCCAGGGACTGCCCGACGACTGGATCCGCAGCCTGTACACCGATCGTGACCAGAACCTCTGGATCGCGACCCACCGCGGCGGGCTGGCGCGACTGGCAGACCTGGCCGCGGTCAGCTACGGCGTCGGCGAGGGCTTCGCGGATCCCAACGTCGCCCGGGTCGTCGAGGGCAGCGACGGCCGCATCTACGCGACGAGCGATGTCAGCGGCGTCTACGAGGTGTTCGACGACCACGTCGCGCACGTTCCCGGCGGGGAGGATCCCGCGTTCGCGCACGTGCACATGCGCTTCGCCTGCGACCACAACGGCGACTTCTGGCTCGGCAGCGATCGCGGGATCTGGTTCTGTCGCGGCCCCTCGCTCGACCTGGCACACTGCCGCCCGATCGGGCCGGACGAAGGCGTGGCCCCATCGGCGGTGTGTGCCGCGATCAGCGAGACCGACGACGGCAGCATCTGGTTCGGCTCGCTGGACCTCGCCGTGCACCGGCTCGATCCGGGCAGCCGACGTTGGCAACTCTTCACCTCGCTGGACAAGGTGGGCGATGCGTCGGCGTGCCGCGTCGTCGCGGACGATGGGCAAGGCGGCATGTTCCTCGGGTCGTTCGACCGGCTCTGGCGGTGGGTCGACGGCCGCTGCGAACCGGTGCTGCTCGCGGCGACCCAGCCGTTGCGTCCGCGCAGCCTGCTGCGCGACCGGCGCGGCTGGAACTGGATCGGCACCCGCTTCCAGGGCGCCTTCGTCGATCGTGGGCCTTCGGCCGGCGGCTACCTGCACCTCGACAGCAGGGTCGGACTCGCGAGCGACGCGGTCTGGTCGATCGCCGAGGACCAGGCAGGCCGCATCTACCTCGGCACCGCACACGGCATCAGCAGATTCGACGCGACGAGCCAGCGGCTGCAGCCGTTCGGCGGCGGCGGCCGTCTGGCGGGCGAGGTCGTGAACCACCTGCTGTGCGACCGTCGCGGACGGTTGTGGGCGGCGACGTCCTCCGGACTGACGCGCTTCGACCTCGACGATCGGGAGCGTGCCCATGCGCCGCCGTCGGTCTACCTCGCGGCGATCAAGGTCGACGGCAAGGTCGTGGCGATGGAACAGAACGGCGTCGAGAAGTTCGCGGGGCTGCAGCTGACGCCGTCGCAACGCTCCCTCGAGGTCGAGTTCGTCGGCCTGCGGTTCCACGACGAACGCCCGGTGCGATACCAGCATCGGCTGGCCTCGGTCGACGCCGACTGGAGCCCCCCGACGACTGCCGACATGGTGCAGTTCGCCGATCTGCCGGCCGGCGAACACCTCCTGGTCGTGCGCGCGCTCGACGCCGACGAAGGCGTCAGCCCGAGGACCGCCGAGTTGTCGTTCACGGTGGCGCCACCGTTCTGGCGCACCGCCTGGTTCGTCGCGCTGGTGGCGACGTGCCTCGCCGGATTCGGCTGGCTGTGGCACCGGACGCGCCTGCGCAGCGCGGTCGCGACGGAGCGGCTGCGAACGCAGATCGCCAGCGACCTGCACGATGAAGTCGGCGCCGGGCTGGCGCAGATCGCGATCCTCAGCGAGGTCGCGCGGCAGCGGGCGGCACCGGAGGTCGCCGTCGACCTCGGCGAGGTCGCGGGCCTCGCCCGCAGCCTGCGCGAGGCGATGGGCGACATCGTCTGGGCCCTGGCGCGGGGCAACCACACGCTCGCGGACCTGGTGCACCGGCTGCGCCACCTGTGCAGCCGCATGCTCGAGGTCGAGGGCACCGTCGTGCAGTTCGACGCGCCCGATGCGCCGAGCCTCGCGGCGCTGCCGCTGTCGCTGGAACAGCGACGCCAGCTCTGGCTGTGGTGCCGCGAGGCGCTGACGAACGTCGCCCGGCACGCGGACGCGCGCACGGTGACCGTGCAGCTGGAACTCCCGGGTCGGCGGCTGCGGCTGCGCATCGCCGACGACGGGATCGGCTTTCACGCCGGCCTCGCGACCACCGGCAACGGGCTGCTGAACCTCCGGCGCCGCTGCGAACGCCTCGGCGGCCACCTGCACCTCACCACGGCGCCGGGCCGCGGCACGGAACTGGTGCTCGACGTGCCCCTGCGCGCGGGTGCAGTTCCCACATGATCATGTGGTGGACGCCGACGGGCGCGAGTGGTGAACTGCGACCAGTCATTCGAGGCACGTGACCAGATGGAACTGCCGGCGCAGATCAGCATCGCATTGGTCGAGGACTCGCGCCGCACCCGCGAGGGCCTCGCGGCGCTGATCGCGGGCACGCAAGGGCTCCGCCTGACCGGCCAGTACGGTTCCATGGAGCAGGCGTTGGCCGCGCTGGCGGTGGCAGCACCCGACGTGCTGCTGACCGACATCGGACTGCCGGGCATGTCGGGCATCGACGGCGTGCGCATCCTCTGCGAACGCTTCCCCGGCATGCGCGTGCTGATCCTCAGCGTGCACGGCGACGACGATCACGTGTTCGAGGCGATCTGCGCCGGCGCCTGCGGCTATCTGCTGAAGGACACGCCGCCGCACCAGCTGCTCGACGCCCTGGTGCAGGCACACGCCGGCGGCGCACCGATGTCGCCGACCATCGCGCGGCGCGTGCTGACGATGTTCCAACGCTTCGCGCCACCGCGCGGCGTCGAGCACGATCTCACCGACCGCGAGCTGGAGGTGCTGCGCCAGCTCGGCGACGGCCTCGGCTACAAGCAGATCGCCGCGGCGCTGCAGATGAGCCTCGACACCGTGCGCTTCCACCTGCGCAACATCTACGGCAAGTTGCACGTGCACTCGAAGTCGGAAGCGGTGCAGGCGGCGCTGCGCCGCGGCATCATCCGGTAGCCGGACCCGCACATCGATGCGGGCACTGCGGCCCTGCGGGCCGCGGATGCCGCCAGACCTGCACGCACGTGCGGTTCCCGTGGTGATTGCCACCGGCTACTCATGGTCCCGTCCTCATTGGAGACGATGACCATGAACAAGATCCCGTTCCTCGCCGTTTCGGCGCTGCTGCTGACTGCGTGCAGCACCGCCCGCCCGGTGTCCCTGGACACCAGTTCCTATCTCGTCGACCTCGCGCCCGACGGCGGCCAGGGGTCGCCCGACCACCTCGTGTTCGGTCCCGGTGGGTTCGAGTCGACCGCCTGTCGTGGCTACGGCTTCCGACGATCGGAGTACCACGCCAGCCGTGACGGCGACACCACGAGCTTCGAGGCGGTCGCCCACAACATCGACGGCGCCACGACGCATTGGCGCGGCACGATCACCGGCGAAGCGATCGCCGGCACGATGCTGATGACCGACACGTCTGGCACGAAGAGCAGCTTCCGCTATCGCGGCACCCGCGAACGCGGCGCACTCGACGGCCGCCGCTTCAAGGTCTCGCTGGTGTCGGACGAGGACCACAGCAAGGTCGACGACGACCTCGTGTTCGTCGCCGGCAACTTCGACTCGGTGGCCTGCCACGACTTCGGATTCAGCATCTCGCCGTACAGCTGCACGCCCGCGGGGGGCAACACGCGCTTCGAGGCGACGACGACGAGCCCGCAGAACGGCTCGATGGAATGGCGCGGCTCGGTCGCCGACGAAGGCGTCTCCGGCGAGGTCGTCTGGAAGGACGACAAGGGCGCCGCGCACCGCAAGAACTTCACCGGCAAGCAAACCCACTGAGGAGACGACGATGCACGACATCGACGAAGGCAAGTTGCAGGAGTTCATGGGCCGCGCGGTCGGCGACCTCGGCGCGGCGCTGCATGCCGCGCTCGCGGTCATCGGCGACAAGCTGGGGCTCTACAAGGCGCTGGCAGCCGGCGGGACGATGACCTCGCAGATGCTCGCGCAGCGCACCGGGACGGCCGAACGCTACGTGCGCGAGTGGCTCGCCGCGCAGGCCGCGGGCGGCTACGTGACCTACGATGCGGCGGCACGCGCGTACCACATGACGCCCGAACAACGCCTGGCGATGGCCGTCGAGGACAGCCCGGTGTATCTGCCCGGCGCGTTCCAGCTGGTCACCGCCGTGCTGCGCGACGAACCGAAGGTGACCGAGGCGTTCCGCAGCGGCAGCGGCGTCGGCTGGCACGAACACGACCCGGGCCTGTTCGAGGGCACCGAGCGGTTCTTCCGGCCTGGCTACAACGCCAACCTCGTCGCGTCGTGGCTGCCCGCTCTCGACGGTGTGGTCGGCAAACTCGAGCGCGGCGGCAAGGTCGCCGACGTGGGCTGCGGCCACGGCGCCTCGACCATCCTGATGGCCCAGGCGTTCCCGCAGTCGAAGTTCTTCGGCTTCGACTACCACGAACCGTCGATCAAGTGGGCGCAACGCGCGGCCCAGCGCGCAGGCGTCGCCGAACGCGTGCGGTTCGAGGTCGCGACCGCCAAGCAGTTCCCCGGCGTCGGCTACGACCTGGTGACGTTCTTCGACTGCCTGCACGACATGGGCGACCCGATCGGCGCGAGTTCCCACGTACGGAAGTCGCTCGGACCCGACGGCACCTGGATGCTCGTCGAACCGTTCGCCGGCGATCGCGTCGAGCAGAACCTGAACCCCGTCGGCCGCGTCTTCTACTGTGCGTCCACGCTGGTCTGCACGCCGGCGTCGCTGTCACAGGAGGTGGGCCTGGGCCTGGGGGCGCAGGCGGGCGAACAGCGTCTGCGCGAGGTCGTGACGGCCGGCGGCTTCGCGAAGTTCCGCCGCGCCACGGAGACGCCGTTCAACATGGTGTTCGAAGCGAAGGCGTGACGGTCCGCGTCACGGCCGGATCACCACACGCCGCGGGCGACGCGCCGGCCGGATTCGGGCGTAGCGCGCGCGGCGACTCCAGCGCGGCCGAGCAGATGCCGCGCGAGGCGCCGTCGGCCGCGCCGATGCGCGGCAGCCCGAAGCGACCGGGCACGAAGCGCGGACCCCAGGCGCGGCGACGATCACAGCAGCGGGACGTAGAGCACGTTCGACGAGGCGACCGGCCACTGTGACGATGGCTCGAGCACGGCCCACTGCGCGAACGCGATGATGCCGCTCAGCTCGGGCACCGCAGGCAGCGGCACCGGTGCACGCGCAAAGCCGCCGGCACCGCCGGGCATCGGCTGCGCGAGGCCCGCGTAGTGCATCTGGAAGGCCGGCGTCCCGCTGAGGATCACGTTGTAGCCGAGCGGCTCCGAGCCGAGCGAGACATCGAGCAACAGGATCGCCGGAACGCCTGGCGTGACGCCAGTCAGCGTGAACTGGAACCGCGATTCGCCGAGCAGTGGCGCGAACGGCGCCTCTGCAACCAGGCTCCCGGACGCCGTCGTCTCGCTGTCCCAGAACGACATCGTGTGGTGCGTCGAGCCGATGCCGAGCACCGGTCGGTCGAACGGCGGCGCACCGGCCGCGACACGCGGGTCGGTCAGCGTACGCAACAGCGCCACCAGCGCGTCCTTCTCGAATTGGGCGTATCCCCGGGACGTCAGGGAGGACGCCTGGTTGACGTGGAAGTCGCCACCGCGGTCGTAGTAGTCGACCACGTCGTGCAGTGTCGCGGCGCTGCCGTTGTGGAAGTACGGGCCCGTCAACTCGACGTTGCGCAGGCTCGCCACGCGGAACTTGCCGCCATCGAGCGAACTGCCGGTGACCGACTGGCGCCCCGGGTCGTCGGCGATCGGCCGGATGCCGAGGTTGTGGAACAAGAGCCGCGTCGGCACGGGCGCGCCGTACGGGCCCGTGAGCGCCACGGTCATCTGGCCGACGATCGGCCCCTCGAACTGCACCCGCGCCTCGAAGTCGCCGTGGCACGTCTTGCACGACGTCGCGCCGTTGGCCGGGGAACTCCAGAGCTGCAGCCCCAACTGCTCCTCCGGGGTCAGTTGGGCCTGGCCGGCCTGCACGAGGTCCCACTTCGATTGGTCCGTGTTCAGCGTGCGGAGGTAGCAGGCGATCGCATCGACGACCCTCTGCTGCGTCACCGCCGTGGAGCCAAACGCGATCTGGAACAAGCTCGGGTAGGAGTGCCCACCCACGAACAGCTGCAACCGCGCCGGCAGGTTGTAGGCCAACACGAGCGGCCTCGCCGCGGCGATCTTGTTGCAGACGTCGGTCCAGGTGCGGCCGGCCTGCGCCATCTCGACCGTGTGCACTGGCGGAACCGCGATCAGCTGCTCGAGTGACGTCTTGCTGCCGTCGTAGCCGAGCCGCGGGTGGTAGCCGGTGTTGAGCACCGTCGGCGACCGGCGCAGCGTGATGTTCGCGGCGAAACCGTGACTGGCGCTCGGCATCGCCAGGCCGTCCGCCGCGATACTGACGATGCCCGGCGAACCGTGCCGGTCGTCGCCCGTGCCGAAGACACCGTCGGGGCCCGGATCCAGCGACTCCCGTGTCCGCGGATCGGCGCCGCCGGTGGCGAAGTCGTGGCAGGTGGCGCAGGCCACGGTGCTCGTCGACGACAGCTGCTCCTCGAAGAACAGCGCCATGCCGAGCAGCACCTTCGCCGGCGTCTGCGGGTTGCTCGTCGGGGAGACCGGCGGCGGGAAGTTGTCCTGGGCAACGGCCGTCGCCGCCAACAACACGATCGCGAACATGCGTAGCATGAGACTCCTTGTGGTTCTTCCCGGGCGACCGTGGGAATCCCCAGCGAGCATGGTGGCATGACCAGCCGGTGGCAAGGCCCCCACCGGGCCGCTGGGTCCGATCGGCGGTTCCCGCTGCACCCGGGGCGGCGGATGCAATGGGGTCGCAGCCTGCGCCCGCCGCACGAAGCGGCATGAGCGCCGGACTCCTGTTCCGCGGTCGGCTCGATCGACGCTAGAGTCGGCCCGGCATGAGTTCGCGCCCGCCGATCCGCATCGCACCCGACCTGCTCGACGACCCGACGCTCCGCGGCGTCATCGAGGAGTTCGTGACCCGCGACGGGACCGAGTTCTCGCAGGTGGAGACCAAGATCGACGAGGTGCGGGCCCTGCTGGCGCGCGGTGAGGCCCAGCTGTGGTTCGATCCCGAGACCGCGACCTGCAACATCCTCGCGGTCTGACCACGTTCGCTGTCGCCGGTTGTCCCCGCAGTCATCGGCGCCGACAGCGCCGATCGGCGCGCGGTCCAAGGCACGTTGCAGCGACGAACGCAGCGGATCGACCGTGCAGCGGCATGGCCCGGATCGGGTGCGGTCCCGGACGGACGCAGGCACTGCGGCGCCGGCACGCAGCGAACGGGGCGCGGAGCGGAAGCCGCGATGAGGGCGACCGATCGCGACCCGCAGCATCGTGGTCCACCGCATGCGACGAAGGCGATACGGCCGCGAAGGGCAAAAAGGGTTGGCAGGGTGCCCGGCCGGGTCCGTAGAAGTGCCTCCCCCCCTCGGCCCGCTTCCGGCACCGTTCATGCGGATCCCCTTCACGCGCCTGCTTTCGATCGTCTGCCTGTTCGGTGCCCTGTTCGCCACACCGGCGAGGGCGCAGGACCCGACGCCTGCCCCGACACCCGACGCCCCCGCCGCGCCGCCCGAAGCGCCGCCGGATGCGACGCCGGAGCCGGACGCCGCGCCACGGCCGCGCCGCCGGCCGCGCCGCCCGGCGGTGGTGATCGAGGCCGGCACGATCCATCCCGTCGCCGGTCCGGCGATCACCGATGGCGTGCTGGTGCTGCGCGGCGACCGGATCGTCGCGATCGGCAAGCGCGGCGAGATCGAACTGCCGGAGAACGCGGTGGTGCGCTCGTTCCCGACCGGCCATGTCTATCCGGGCCTGGTCGATGCCGCGACCGACGCGTTCACCGACACCGCGCTGCGCAACGACGGCGGCCTCGACGCACCGGACGCGCTCGCCGATTCGCTGCAGCTGCGCCACGACCGCGAGGACGAACTGGTGCGCACCGGCATCACGACCGCCTACGTGACCGTCAACACGCCGGCGCTGCTGCGTGGTCAAGGCGCAATCGTCCGGCCGACCAAGGACGGCTTCGAGCTCTGGCAGGACCACGAACGCGCCGGCCTGGAGCTGCGCCTGACCGGTGGCCCCGGCCCGGGGCACCCATTGCAGCGCCAGCAGCTCTACCAGTCCGCGGACAACCTGTTCGAAGGGCTCGAGGAGTTCCGCAAGGCGCGCACCGAGCACGACGAGGCGCTGACGAAGTACCAGAAGGAGTTCGACGAGTACCTGACCTGGCACCGCAAGAAGAACAAGAAGGACGGCGACAAGCCGGCCGAGAAGAAGGACGCGGAGAAGCCGGCCGCGCCGGCGACCGAGCCCGAGAAGCCGGCGACGCCGCCCGAAGGTGGTCGCCGCGGCCGCCGGGGCGGTGGGCCGCCGAACGACGGCGCCACCGAGCCCGGGGGAGAGGATCTGGCAGCGGCGGTTGACGCGCTGTTCGCGTTCCTGGCGCAGGACCCCACCGCGCAGGACCCACCGAAGCAGGACCCACCGAAGCAGGAACCGAAGCCGACCGAGGCGCCGGCAACCCAGGGGGAAGCGCCGAAGCCAGCCGCGGCCGAGAAGAAGGACGAAGGCCCCAAGCGCCCCACCTATCCGAAGGCGCCGCAGCAGAACCCGCAGAAGGAGGTCCTGCTGCGCGTGATCGACGGCGACCTGCCGCTGCGCGTCGAAGCCCATCGTGCCGATGAACTGCGCGCCGCGCTGCAGCTGCAGGAAGACCGCGCCATTCCCGTGATGGTGCTCGAACGCGCCTACGCCGCCGCCGGCATGGGCAAACAACTCGCCGACCGCGGCATCGCCGTCGTCGTGACCGACGTGCTGCCCGCCAGCCTGCCCGAGGCGTACGCGGACTTCGCTCCGACCCACCTGCCGGCGGAACTGCAGCAGGCCGGCGTCGCGTTCGCGATCGCCAGCGGCAGCGGCCGGCGCGCGGCGATGTTGCCGATGATGGCGGCGGTGGCGATCGGCAACGGCCTCGCCGCCGACGCCGCGCTGCGCGCGATCACGCTGACGCCCGCCGAGATCCTCGGCGTCGCCAAGGACACCGGCTCGCTCGCCGTCGGCAAGTTCGGCGACGTGCTGGTCTGCGACCGGCCGCTGTTCGAGTCCGACAGCCGCGTGCTGCTGGTGCTCGCCAAGGGCCGCACCGAATACGAGGCCAACTGATGCGACGACTCCCGCCCTGGGCCTGGCTGGCCTGTCTCCACGCGGCCGCGGTCGCGCTGTCAGGTGTTCTCCTGCCGGCGCAGGACCTGCTGCTGCACGCGCGCCGCATCGTCGTCGCGGCCGACAGTGTGCTCGACGACGGCCGCGTCCTGTTGCAGAAGGGCAAGGTCGCCTACGTCGGCGCCGAGATCCCGGCCGAAGCGCGCACGCGCGCGCGCCGCGTCGACTACGGCGATGCGACGATCGTGCCGGGCTTCGTGTTGGCGACGGCGACGCTGGGCCAGGAACGCGACCTCGCCGAACGCGCGTTGCCGTTCACGCCGGACCTGCGCGCCGCGGAAGCCCTGGACCCCTGGCACGAGGACCTGCTGGCGCTGCCCGGCTACGGCATCACGGCGGTTGCGATCGCCCCGGCCCCGGCGAACGTCGCCGGCGGCATCGGCGCGCTGGTCAAGACCGGCCGCGACCGCGGCACTGTGGGCGCAGATCTCTACCTGTCGCTGTCGCTGGTGCCGGCGGCGCGCAACCCGGAACGCCCGCCGACCTCGCTGATGGGCTGCATCGACCTGCTGCGCAGCGCGTTCGACGCCGCACGCACGGGCGTCGGTCGCGGCCCGGACGCCGCCGTGCTGCGCCAGGCGATGCAGGGCACGCGCAACGTGTTCGTCTACGCGGAGAACTTCGCCGAGCTGAATGCCGCGCTCGACCTCGCGCGCGACTTCGGCTTGCGCATCGTGCTGATCGGCGCCGGCGACGCCAACAAGGTGCTGCCGCGGCTGGTGCAGCAGCAGGCCAGCATCGTGCTCGGCTCGCTGGCCCCGGAGATGCGGCTCGAACAGCTGCAACTGCCGACGCGCCTCGCCGAGGCCGGCGTCGCGTTCTGCTTCGCCGGGCGTCCCGAACACCTGCGCCTGTCGGCCGCGCTCGCGGTGCACCACGGCCTCGATCGCAAGACCGCGCTGCAGGCGCTGACGCGCGTGCCGGCCGCGCTGCTCGACCAGACCGCATCGCTGGGCTCGTTGCGCCAGGGCTGCGCCGCCGACTTCGTCGTCTTCGGCGGCGACCCGCTCGACCTCGGTTCGACCCACGTCGCCACCTGGGTCGACGGCGTGCTCGTACACGGCGACACCGCCACCGCATCCACTGCCACCGAACCCGCCGCCGCAGGAGTCCGCTGATGCACGTCCGCTTCGCCTGGCTCCCGCTCGCCTTGGCAGCCCTCGGTGCCACCCTCGCCGCCCAGCAGCAGACCACGGTCTACACCGGTGCGCGCATCCTGCCCGGCAGCCGCACCGCGATCGAGAACGGCGTGCTCGTCACGGCCGGCGGCAAGGTGCTGCTCGTCGGCGGCCCCTCGACGGCCGTGCCCGATGGCGCCGTCACGGTCGACTGCGCCGGCCGCACGATCACCGCCGGCCTGATCGACGCCTCCTTCCGCGGCGGCGCCGATGCGAACGATCTCAACGAACAGGGCGACGAGGTCACGCCGCAAATGCGCGTGCTCGACAGCCTCGATCCCGAGGACCGTTCGTTCGCCCGCGCGCGCGAGACGGGCGTCACCACGGTGCATGTGATGCCCGGCACCCGCAACGTGATCGGCGGCCTCGGCTGCATCGTCAAGACGTTCGGCAGCGACCCGGCGACGATGGTGCTGAAGGCAGAGGCCAGCCTGCGCATCGTCATGGGCGCCGAACCGTCGATGGGCAACCGCGCGATCCGCGGCGGTCGCGTCGATTCGATCTACTACCGCCGCCCGACCACGCGCATGGGCGTCGTCTGGGAAGTGCGCAAGGCGTTCTACGACGCCAAGGCCGCGGTCGAACTGACGCTCGGCACAGCACCGCCGCCCGCGAGCCCGGGCCGCGAAGTGCTGGCACGCGTGCTGCGCGGCGAACTGACCGCCTACACGACCGCGCGCTCGGAACAGGACATCCGCACCGCGCTCCGCATCGCCGCCGAGTTCGGCTACCAGACCGTGATCGACGAGGCACAGGACGCCTACCTGGTCGCCGACGAACTCGCCGCGGCCAAGGTCACCGTGCTGCTCGGCGCGCCGAGCGCGGCGCAGGTGACCGGCCCGGCCGGCGCCGATGGTGCCGACCCGCGTTACGTCACCGCGCGCATGCTCGCGGACCGCGGCATCCCGTTCGTGATCACGACCGGCACCAACATGGCGGCGCTCGACCTCGTGCGCGAGGCGATGTTCGCGGCGCGCAACGGCGTGCCGGCGGCCACCGCGCTCGACGCGGTGACGATCGCCCCCGCCCGCCTGCTCGGCATCGACGCCCGCACCGGCAGCCTCGCGCCCGGCAAGGACGCCGACTTCGTCGTCTGGTCCCACGATCCGCTCGATCCGGCAGCCGTCGCCGTGTCGGTCTACATCGACGGCAACCCCGTGTCCGCTTCCCGATGAACTGCCAACTTCCGCTCGTTGCCGCGGCGCTGCTGCTCGCCGTCTCCACCCCGTCGCAGGAAGTGCTCGCCGTCAAGGGCGGCCGCATCCTGACGGTCACCGGCCCGAACATCGACGACGGCGTCGTGCTGATCGAGAACGGCCGCATCACCAAGGTCGCCAAGGCCGCAGACATCGAGATCCCCTGGGCCGCGAAGGTGATCGACGCGACCGGCAAGGTGGTGATGCCGACCTGGGTCGTCGCCCATTCGCAGGCCGGCCAACGCGGCCTCAACGAGAACATGCAGAACGTGCCGTGGCTGTCGGTCGCCGACGCGATCGACCCGGCGGCGACCTACTTCGAAGACGCGCTGCGCAACGGTGTCGGCACGATCCACGTGCTGCCCGGCAACCAGACGCTGCTCGGCGGCTCGGGCATGGTCGTGCAACCGACCGGCCGCACGGTCGAGGACATGGCCGTCACCGCCAACACCGGCATCAAGATGTCGCTGTTCAGCGGCGGCGGCGGCCGCCTGCAGCAGATCCGCCGCCTGCGCCGCGCGATCGAGGACGTGCGCGAGTACCTGGCCGACTTCGACCGCCGCAAGGCCGAGTTCGAGAAGGAGAAGGAGGCGGGTGCGATCCCGGCCGACAAGACCTGGACCGAGGAGATCGATCGCACCAAGAAGGCCGCCTGCGACCTGGTACAGAAGAAGACCAGGGGCTGGCTGTTCGTGCCGTCGGTGGCCGAACTCGACGAGGCGATGCGCCTGACGCAGCAGCTCGACCTGGTGCTGGTGCTCGGCCAGAACATCGACGAAGGCGTGATGCTGCTGAAGAAGCTCGGCCAGCCGGTCATCCTCGACGAGGAGATCGAGTACTACGAGGCCGACGCGGAGACGCAGAAGGAACACAAGGTCTGCAGCGCGAAGCTGCTGGCCGATGCCGGCGTGCCGTTCGCGCTGTCGCTGGGCCTCGGCGGCCCGACCAGCTACCCGTGGTGGCAGATCGGCACCTGCGTGCGCAACGGCGTCGACCGCCGCCAGGCGATCGACGCGCTGACGATGGTGCCGGCGCGGCTGCTCGGCCTCGCCGACCAGATCGGCTCGATCGCGGAGGGCAAGCTCGGCAACCTGCAGATCCTGACCGGCGACCCGCTGCTGGCGACGACCTGGGTCGACACCGTCGTGCTCGAAGGCAACGTCGTCTACGAACGCAGCGAGGATGCGAAGCTGCAGTACCTGTTCGCGCGCGACAAGGCGTCGGCCAACAAGACCGAAGACGACAAGAACAAGGACGCGGGCGGCAAGGAGAAGGACAAGCCCGCCGACGGCGCCGAACCGGCGCCGGCCAACGGTGCCGGCAAGGGCGACGACACGAACGGCGGAGGGCGCTGATGCGCGCGCTGCCGAGCCTGCTGTGCGCGGGGGCCGCCTGCCTCGCCGCCGTGACCGCCGCCGGCCAGGGCACCGCCGGCGACAACGTGCCGGCACGCGACTTCGCGGTGCGCTGCGGCACGCTGCTGCTCGGTGATGGCACTGCGCCATTGCACGACACGTGGCTGGTGATCAAGGCGGGCAAGGTGCACGCCGTCGGCGTGGCCGAACCACCCGCCGACCTGCCGGTGGTCGACGCCGGCACCCGCGTGGTGATGCCGGGCATCGTCGCGGTCGACACCGACCTCAGCGCCGCCGACGACTCCGAGTACCAGGTCGCGCCGGATGCGCTCGCGATCGACTCGTTCGACTTCGACCACAAGTGGCTCGACGCGCTGCAGGGCGGCGTCACCACGGCCTACCTGTCGCCGGGCCGCAGCCGCCTGGTCTCGGGCCAGGGCGCGGTGGTCAAGCTGGCGGGACGGGACATCGTCGAACGCGTGCTGAACGAGAACGCGTGCCTGCGCGTGAACCTCGGCGACTCGGCGACCGCGGCACCACGTGTGTTCGAACCGGTGCCGCATCCGACCTCCGACGATCCGCTCGAGGGTTCGCGCATCCAGGTGCCGACCGCGCGCATCTCGGTGCTCGCAGAGTTGCGGGCCCTGTTCGCGGCAGCCACCGACGACAAGAACGGCGTCGGCGGCCAGGGGGCAGTCGAGAACCGCTACGACGAGCGGGCGCTTCTGGCTGTCGTCGCCGGCAAATTGCCGTTGCGCGCGGCGGCGTTCCGCAGCCAGGACGTGGCGCGCGCGCTGCAGCTGCAACAGGAGCTCGGCGTGCGCATGGTGCTCGAGGATCCGCAGGAAATCGCCTCGGTCGCCGCCAGGGCGGCCGCCCAGAACGTCGCCGCGACGTTCCGCGTGCCGGTGCGGTTCGGCATGGGAAACCCCGGTGGCGAGGATCGGCTGCGGTGGAAGGACACGCCCGACGATCACCCGGACGCGCCGGCACTCGCCGCCGCCGCCGGCATGCGGGTCGGCCTGTCGCCCGCCATCGGCGTCTCGCCGCGTGACTACCTGATGGCGGTCGCGATCGCGGTGGGTCACGGCCTGCCGCGCGACCGCGCGCTGCGGGCGATCGCCGCCGATGCAGCCTCGATCCTCGGCGTCGACGCGCGCGTCGGCACGCTGGCGCCCGGCAAGGACGCCGACTTCCTGGTGCTCAGCGGCGACCCGCTCGCGGTCGGCACGATGGTCGAAGCGACCTGGATCGACGGCACGCGCGCCTACGCCCGCTCGACCGAGCAGAAGAAGCTCGCGGTGCGCGCCGGCCGCATCCTCGACGGCACCGGCCGCGTCTATCGCAACGGCGTGCTGCTGGTGCAGGACGGCCGCATCAAGGGCGTCGGCGAAGACCTCACGATCCCGTACGGCGCCGCGGTCATCGACCTGCCCGACGGCGTGATGACGCCGGGCTTCGTCGATGCGTTCTCGCACCTCGGCCTGGCCGGCGAAGGTACGCCGGTGCCGACCGGTGCACCGGGCCAGCGCCTGAGCGACGCGATCGAAGCCGACGACCCGATGTTCGCGCCCGCCCTGGCCAACGGCCTGACCACGCTGCTCGTGTCCGGCAAGGACGGCGGCACCGTCAACGGCCGCATCGCGGCGATCAAGACCGGCGCCCGCGACCGCGACGGCATGCTGCTGCGCCCGGTCGCCGGCCTGCGGCTCGCGCACGATGCGATCGGTCCTGGCGCGATCAAGCCGCTCGCCGACCAGATCGAGCGCGGCAAGCACTACGTCGAGCAGTGGCGCAAGTACGAAGCGGCGCTGGCGGAGTGGGAGCGCGGTGACCACACCAAAGCCGCCACGCCGGCACCGACGCCGCCGCCGACCACCGAGGGCGCACCGGTCGAAGACCCCGTCAGCGGCGTCTGGGAGGCCGAGATCGACCTGCAGGGTCAGGTGCAGATCAAGGTCACGCTCGACCTGAAGCTCGCCGGCACCACCGTCACCGGCACGATCAAGCTGTCGTTCGCCGGCCGCGAGATGCCGGGCCAGGAGATCACTTCGGGTCAGTGGGCCGATGGCAAGCTGAAGCTGGAGTTCCGCGGCATGGGTGGCACCGCAACGCTCGAGGCGACGCTGCAGGGCGACACGCTGACCGGCACGTTCACGATGGGCCGCATGGGCGAACAGCAGGTGACCGGCAAGCGCACCAGCAAGACGCCCGGCGCAGCAGCGAAGAAGAGCGGCAGCAAGACCGACGACGACGGCCGGCCGAAGGCGCCGAAGGTCGACGAGAACCTGGAGCCGATGCGCGCCGTGCTGGAGAAGCGGGGCGCCCTGGTCGTGCGGTGCAACCGCGCCACCGCGATCCGCGACGTCGTCGAACTGCTGGAGAAGGAACAGCTCGCCTACCTGCTGCAGGGTGTCGACGACCTGTTCGACGACCCGAGCCTGACGCAGGGCAAGAAGCCGACGATCCTGGTCGGTCCCGACACGGTGGCCGAGGCGGATGGCAAGATCCAGAACGCCGCCGCGGTCTACTGCGATCGCGACCTGCCGATCGCATTCGGCAGCGGCGACTGCGCCGGCGCCCGCTTCCTGCCGATGCACACCGCCTATGCGGTGCGATACGGGCTCGGCCCCGCCGACGCGCTGGCGGCGCTGACCCTGTGGCCGGCGCGCGCGTTCCAGCTGGACGCCCGCATCGGCTCGCTCGAGAAGGGCAAGGACGCCGACCTCGTCGTGTTCTCCGGCAACCCGTTCGAGCCGCAGAGCCGCGTGTTGCTGGTCGTCTGCAACGGCGTGGTCGTCGTCGACCACCGGGAGCGCCAGCAATGAACCGGTTCCTCTCGCTCTCCCTGGTCGCGGCCCTCGGCGCCATCAGCGCCACGGCGCAGGATGCGCCCGCTGCCGCACCTGCCGCCGAACCGCCGCCCGCGCCGCCGCCGCCGTTCGAGATCTGGCACCCACGCCGCCCGGCGACCGAGGCGGACTACCAGGTCGCCAAATGGGGTCCGCGCGACCTGCCGAGCCCGGGCTACGCGTTCCGCGCCGCCAGGGTCCTGCCGATCACGAAGCCGCCGATCACCGACGGCATCGTCGTCACCCGCAACGGACGCATCGAAGCGATCGGCGCCGCCAAGGACGTGCCGGTGCCCGCCGGCTACGAGCTGATCGACTGCGGCGATGCGATGCTGGTGCCGGGCTTCATCGAACTGCACTGCCACATCGCCAGCGAGACCTTCGACCTCAACGACACCGCGCACCCCACCAACCCCGAGTTCCGCACGCTCGACCTGATCGGCATGGAGCACGACCAGATCCGCACGGCCCGCGCCGGCGGCATCAGCACGGCGCTCTACATCCCGGGCTCGGGCTCGAACATGGGCGGCTTCGGCACGCTGACCAAGACCTGGGGCCGCTCACCGGAGGAGGCACTGGTGCGCTTCCCGGGCAGCCTGAAGATCGCCCAGGCCGGCAACCCCGAGCGCGGCAGCGGCGACCTTGGCACCGACATGATGGGCATGAGCGAGGGCATCCGCATGACCCTGCTCGATGGCAAGCGCTACTGGCAGCAGCACGAAGCCTGGCAGGCCGGCAAGGGCGAGAAGCCGAAGTTCGACCCGACGCTCGAACTGCTGCGCGGCCTGTTCCGGCAGGAGTTCCCGGTGTCGGTGCACACGCAGATCTACCAGGTCGTGCTGCAGACGCTGCAGGAGCTGCGCCAGGAACTCGGTCTGTGGACCGTGATCGTGCACGGCACGTTCGACGGCTACCGGCTCAGCCAGGACATGCGCTTCGCCGGCGTGCCGGTTGCCGGTGGCCCGCGGCAGTACTTCTATGACTACGACACCGGCGAGTTCGAAGGGCTGCTGAGCAACTGGTCGCGCGGCGGCATGCACGGCTGGCGCCACCCGGTGCTCGGGCTCGGCATGGACGGCGTCGGCGTCAACACCGACTCGCCGGTGGTGCCGCAGGAACAGCTGCCGCTGCAGGCGGCGATGGGCGTTCGCCTCGGCTGGCCGCACGAATGGGCGCTGCGCGGGCTGACGATCAACGCCGCGCGCTTCGTCGGCATCGACCACCGGGTCGGTTCGCTCGAGGTCGGCAAGGACGCCGACCTCGCGATCTGGAGCGGCGACCCGATCGATCCCCGCTCGTACGTGTCGGTGATGGTGATCAACGGCACCATCTGCTACCGCCGCGATCCCAACCGGCCCGTGTTCTGACCTCCGCGTGGCCGTGACCGAACTTCGTCCCCACCTGCGGCACCTGCTGGCGAACCTCGGCCTCGGCCTGTTCGTCGCCGGCGCTGGCATGGCACAGGCGACCGCGGCTCCGGCCGCGGCCCAACCCATCGCGGCCCAGCCCGTCACGGCCCATTTGGCTGCCCGCATCCTGCCCGGCGACGGCGAACCGATCGACGGCGCGGTGCTGCTGGAGCAGGCCGGCCGCATCGTCGCCATCGGCGCGCGCCGCGCGACCACGATCCCCGACGGCGCCGCGGTCGTCGACCACGGCACGGCGTGGCTCTGCCCCGGCTTCGTCGATCTGCACCACCACGTCAGCGGCGGCGGCGGCGACATCAACGACATGACGCACCCGCTGAACGCGGAGCTGCGCACGCTCGACGTCGTCAAGCCGAGCGAGGAGATGATCCGCCGCGCCGCCGCCGGGGGCGTGACGACAACGTTGTTCATTCCCGGTTCGGGCAGCAACCTCGGCGGCTTCGGCGTGCTGCTGAAGATGCGCTGGAACGAGCCGATCGAACGCCTGGTCGTGCGCGAACTCGGGGCGATGAAGGTGGCGCAGGGTTTCAACCCCGAACGCCGCAGCGGCGACCTGGGCCTGACCCGCATGGGCAGCAGCGATCTGCTGATCCAGCTGCTCGAACGCGGCCGCGACTACGCCGCCGCCTGGCGCGCCTTCGCCGCCGGCGAGGGTCCAAGGCCGCAGTTCCAACCCGAACTCGAACAGCTGCGCGCGGTGTTCGACGGCAAGGTGCCGGTGCTGATCCACACCGCCGGCGCGCGCGACTGCATCGCCACGGCGCGCATGTTCCAGGACACGTTCCACGTGCGCATGATCCTCTCGCACGGCTGCTTCGACGGTTGGCTGGCGGCGGCGGCGCTCGCGCAGCGTGGCACGCCGGTGAACCTGGGGCCGCGCATGTACGAGTTCGACCGCGATGGCCGCTTCCAGGGCACCTGCCAGGCCTACTGGGACATCGGCTGCCACGACATGTCGATCAACACCGACGCGCCGGTCGTCGCCGCCGAAGAACTGCAGCTGCAGGCCGCGATGGCGATCCGCCTCGGCCTGCCGTACGACGTGGCACTGCGCGCGGTGACCATCCAGCCGGCGCGGCAGATCGGCATCGACGACCGCACCGGCTCGCTTTGCGTCGGCAAGGATGCCGACTTCCAGGTGACCGCCGGCGATCCACTCGACCCGCGGCACGCGCCGCTGGCGGTCTACATCGAAGGAAGCCTCGTGCACCGACTCGGAGACGTGCGATGAACGACATGAAGAAGACGCTGGCCACGCTGCTGGCCCTCACCGCGGTCGCCGCAGCAACGGCCCAGGACCGTCGGCCGGTGGCGTTCACCAACGCGCGCCTCGTGCCGATCGCCGGCGCGGTGATCGAGCACGGCACGCTGGTGATCAAGAACGGCAAGATCGAGGCGATCGGCGCCGACGTGCCTGCGCCCGCCGGCGCCCGCATCGTCGACGCGACCGGCATGACGATCCTGCCGGGCCTGGTCAGCGCGGTCTCCCGCGCCGGCCTGATCCAGACGTCGGCACCACACACCGCCGCCGCCACGCGTGGCCGCCGCGGGCGCCCGACCGAACCGGACGGCGGCTCGGGTCGCGGCGGCGCCAGCAACATGGCGGCGACCAAGGTCGTCGAAGGCATGTATGCGCGGCAGGAGGTGTTCGGCGAGTTGCTGCGCGCGGGCGTGACGTCGCTGGCACTGTCGCCGGTCGGCGAAGGCTTCCCGGGCCTCGGCGCCGTGCTGCGCCCGGACGGCAAGACGCTCGAACAGCTGACGCAGGACGACCACGCGTTCGTGCAGGTCACGATGGCGCGCAACGCCGCGACCAAGAAGCTCCTGAAGGAGACGTTCGAGAAGGCGAAGCTGCGGGTCGAGGAACGCAAGCAACCGCCGAAGCCCGCCGAGGCCCCGCCGGCAGCGCCCGAGAAGGCCGCCGGCAAGCCGGCCGAGGGCAAGACCGAACCGCCGAAGGGCGAGACGCCGCCGAAGCCCGAACCTGCTCCCGAACCGAAGCCGGAGCCGAAGCCCGAGCCGAAGCCCGAGCCCAGACAGGAGCCCAAGCCAGGCGACAAGCCGGCCGAGGCAGCCGCCAAGAAGCCCGAGCCGCCGAAGGACGAAAACCTCGAAGTGCTCGCCGACCTGCTCGAGGGCAAGCGGCGCGCGATCGTGCAGATCGACTCCGCGGCCGACTTCCAGCACTGGCAGCAGGCCGTCGCCGACGACGTCAAGTTCCCGCGCACGATCGTCGTCGGCCGCCACGATCCCTACGCCGGCACCGTCGACCAGATCATCGAGCCGCTGAAAGCGATGCAGTGCAAGGTGCTGCTGCCGCCCGATCTGACGACGCTGCCGCGCGCGCGGCAGCTGATCCACCCCGCCCGCCAGCTGCACGACGCCGGCATCGAGATCGGCTTCGTGCTCGGCGACAGCCCCGCTGCGGTGCGGTTCCTGTTCTTCCGCCTGATGGAACTGGTGCGCGCCGGGTTGCCCGCCGACGTGGCGCTGCGCGGCGTCACCCAGGTGCCGGCCAAGGTGCTCGGCATCGACGGCCGCACCGGCACACTGGAGGTCGGCAAGGAAGCGAACCTGTTGGTGTTCCACGGCGATCCGTTGAGCCCGACCGGCGAGCTGCAGCAGGTCTGGCTCGCCGGCCGCGAGGTCCCGAAGGAACCATGATGTCCCCCCACGCCGCTGAGACTCCGCCGATGCGCATGCACACGTTGCTGACCACCATCCTGCTGCTCACGCTCGCCGTCGACGTGTCGGCGCAGGGCCGCGGCCGGCGTGGCCCCCGCGGCGCGCCGCCGCCGCCCGCGGCAGCTCCCGAGGCCAAGCCCGCCGAAGCCGAGGCGAAGAAGCCGAAGCAGTACACCGCGATCGTCGGCGGCGACGTCTACCTCGGCACCGGCCAACGCATGACCGGCGCCACCGTGCTGATCGCCGACGACAAGATCGAGTCGGTCGGCCAGAACCTCACGTTGCCCGAAGGCACCAAAGTGCTCGACGCGAAGGGCAAGACGGTCAGCCCGGGCTTCGTTGCCGTGGTCGGCAACGGCATGGGTGCCGGCCGCAGCGCGCCGTTCGCCGACGGCGTCAATCCGTTCGACCCCGAGATCAAGCAGGGCCTCGCCGCCGGCGTCACGGCGTTCCTGGCCGGCTCGGTCGGTTCGTCCGCCACGCCGAGCGGCAGCAACGCCGTCGTCAAGCTGGCCTTCGGCGACGCCAAGGGCATGGTGCTCAAGGAGGACGCTGTGCTGGGCATGGCCGCCGAACTCAGCCTCGGCGACCGCGAGAAGCTGTCGGAGTCGGTCAAGAAGGCCCAGGAGTACCTGAAGGCGGTCGAGGACTTCCCGCAGCAGAAGGCAAAGGACCCGAACGCCAAGGAACCCGCAGTGCCGCCCGGCACCGACAAGATCCTCGCCGTGCTGCGCGGCCAGTCGACGTTGTGGATCAGCCTGGGCGGCGGTGGCTTCGGCATGTTCGGCGGCGGACGGCGGGGCGGCGGCGGCCAGGCCAACGACGTCGACACGATCCGCCAGGCCCTCGCCACCGCGACCCTGTTTGGCCGCGGCGTCGTGCTGCAGAAGCCGACCAGCGCCTGGCTGCTGCCGGACGAGATCGCGGCGACCGGGTCGATGGTGTTCCTGAGCCCACGCGACCGCCGGCCCGCCGATCCGCAGGACCCGGACCGCACCGGCAGCAACCTCGCGTCGGCTGCGATCCTGGCCAAGGCCGGCGTGCCGGTGGCCGTGACCTGCCCAGTTGGCATGTTCGGCGGCGCGGGAGTCGGCACCGGCGGCATCCTCGGGCAGGACCTCAACACCCCGCAGGTCGACGCCGCCTATGCGGTCCGCGGCGGCATGGACAACCGTAAAGCACTTCGCACCATCACGTTGGATGCCGCCCGCTTGCTCGGCGTCGAGCGCCGCATCGGCTCGCTGGAGCCGGGCAAGGACGCGGATGTCTTGATTCTCGATGGCGACCCGCTGCACTATGCCACCTTCGTGACGACGGCCCTGGTGAACGGGAAGGTCGTATACGAGAAGGCCAACGAGCCACTGTTCCGTCACATCACGCGCTGACGCCTGCGACCCCCAGACGCGCGCCGCCTGCAACCGCGAACGCGGTTCCAAGCCCTGCAAGGACGACCCTTCTCATGAGTGTAGAGAGCCTGAAGGAACTGGACGACTTCTTCCGCAGCATGCGGCAGGCGTTCAACAGCCGCGATCTGAAGACCTTCCGCTCGCACTTCTGGACCGACAAGCGCTTCCAGAACCTGGATGCATCCGGCCGCCGAGACCGCGGTTGGGGCGAGTTCGAGGAGGTGCTCGACCAGGAGTTCCGCTACCTCGAAACGGTGCGGCTGGAACTGAAGGACCTCGAGTTCCAGGTGTTCGACGACCAGTTCGCCACCGTGATCGGCGGTTGGCGCCTCAGCCAGACCGACCCGGAAGGGCGCAATCACGAGCACGGCGGCCGCTGCACGTTCTCGCTCTGCCGCATGAGCGACGACTGGAAGATCGTGGCGCAGCACTACTCGCCGCTGTCCGCCGAAGAGGCCGCAGCCGAGTAGGTTCTGCGGAGTAGGTTCCGGCGCGCAGCCTGGTTGGTGGGCCTCGGTGGCGACCGGATGCTCGGCATCCCCGCCGGCTTTGGCTAGAGTGACGGCGTGAAGCCCCGCCTCGTCCCTTCCCACTCGGCATCGTGACTCCGGCGGCCACCAGGTCCTCTTCCCCCAGTCCGTCGGCGTCCCCCGGCAGCGGCGCCACGGTTCCGTTCCACCCGGAGCACAAGATCCGGCTGGTGACCGCGACGAGCCTGTTCGACGGCCACGACGCCTCGATCCACATCTTCCGCCGCATCGCCCAGGCGAGCGGCGCCGAGGTCGTGCACCTGGGGCACAACCGCTCGGTGCAGGAGATCGTCGACGCGGCGATCCAGGAAGACGCGCAAGGCATCGCGGTGACGTCCTACCAGGGCGGCCACAACGAGTTCTTCCGCTACATGTTCGACATGCTGCGGCAGCGCGGCGCCGGCCACGTGAAGATCTTCGGCGGCGGCGGCGGCGTGATCCTGCCGGAGGAGATCCAGGCACTGCACGACTACGGCATCAGCCGGGTCTACTCGCCGGACGACGGCCGGGCGATGGGCCTGCAGGGCATGATCGACGACATGCTGCGGCGGTGCGACTTCCCCACCGTGCAGCCGACCGAGGCGATGCCGGAGGTGCGCGCCGTCGACGCGGCGACGGTCGCCAAGGCGATCAGCCTGGTCGAGAACTTCCCCGAACGCCACCGCGCGGCGCTGCACGCGACGCTGGCGAAGCGCACCGCGCTGCCGCCGGTGCTCGGCATCACCGGCACCGGCGGCGCCGGCAAGAGCTCGCTGATCGACGAGCTGCTGCGCCGCTTCCTGCTCGACTTCCCCACCCACCGCATCGCCGTGCTCTGCGTCGATCCGACCCGCAAGAAGACCGGCGGCGCGCTGCTCGGGGATCGCATCCGCATGAACGCGGCCGCCGACGAACGCGTGTTCGTGCGGTCGATGGCGACCCGCCGGGCGAACCTGGCGCTGGCCGAAGGTGTGCAGGACGCGCTCGCGGTGCTGAAGCTCGCCGGCTTCGACCTGATCGTGCTGGAGAGCAGCGGCATCGGCCAGAGCGACACCGAGATCGTCGACCACGCCGATGCCTCGCTCTACGTGATGACGCCCGAGTTCGGGGCCCAGAGCCAGCTCGAGAAGATCGACATGCTCGACTACGCGGACCTGGTCGCGATCAACAAGTTCGATCGCCGTGGCGCCCGCGACGCCCTGCGCGACGTGCGCAAGCAGTACCAGCGCAACAAGAAGACGTTCGAGCAGCCGGCCGAGACGATGCCGGTGTTCGGCACCATGGCGGCCACCTTTGCCGACCCCGGCACCAACCGCCTCTACCGCGAGGTCGCCAAGGCGCTCGATCGGCTACGGCCGGGCCGCTTCGGCAGCACGCTCGCGCTGCGCGAAGGCGATCCCGAGACGACGCACGTCATTCCGACCGAACGCGTGCGCTACCTGGCCGAGATCGTCGAGGCCAACCGCAAGTACAACCAGTGGGCCGTGGCCCAGAGCGACCTCGCCGAGCGCTGCTACGTGCTGGCGAGCGCGCTCGCGGCGCTGCCGCCCGAGGCCAAGGCAGCGAAGCAGCCGCTGCAGCAGGCACTCGATGCCGCGCAGGCGGCGCTGGCACCCGAGTGTGCGGCGCTGCTGCGCGACTGGGAACCGATGGTCGCGAGCCTGACCGCGGAGCACTTCGAGTTCCGCGTGCGCGACCGCGTCGTCAAGATCGAGAACCACACGCGGTCGCTGTCGGGTCTGCCGATCCCCAAGGTCGCGCCGCCGCGCTACCGGTCGCACGGCGACCGGCTGCGTTGGCTCCTGTGCGAGAACCTGCCGGGCCGGTTCCCGTTCGCCGCCGGCGTCTACCCGTTCAAGCGCGCCGCCGAGGATCCGACGCGCATGTTCGCCGGCGAAGGCGGCCCCGAGCGCACCAACCGCCGCTTCCACTACCTCTCGCACGGCCAGACCTACAAGCGGCTGTCGACCGCGTTCGACAGCGTCACGCTGTACGGCGAGGACCCGGCCGAGCGCCCCGACGTGCTCGGCAAGGTCGGCAACGCCGGCGTGTCGATCTGCACGCTCGACGACGCCAAGCGCCTCTACAGCGGCTTCGACCTGCGCGACCCGGTGACGTCGGTGTCGATGACGATCAACGGTCCCGCAC
The DNA here is from genome assembly GCA_044230075.1 of Planctomycetota bacterium. Taxonomy (GTDB): domain Bacteria; phylum Planctomycetota; class UBA1135; order UBA1135; family UBA2386; genus JAEUHS01. The sequence goes on from JBGARS010000008.1 coordinate 73,389, forward strand.
CGATGCTGCTCGCGTTCTTCCTCAACGCGGCGATCGACCAGCAGTGCGAACGCTGGCTGCAGGAGAACGGCAAGCTGGACGCGGCGAAGGCGGCGATCGCCAAGCGCTTCGCGGCGCGCAGCCTGCAACCGCCGCAGTATCGCGGTGAACTACCCGCCGGCCACGACGGCACAGGCACGCGCCTGCTCGGCATCAGCGGCGACCGGGTCGTGCCCGCGGACGTCTACGCGCGCCTGCGCGACGAGACCCTGGCAGCGGTGCGCGGCACGGTGCAGGCCGACATCCTGAAGGAGGACCAGGCGCAGAACACCTGCATCTTCAGCACCGAGTTCGCCCTGCGCATGATGGGCGACGTGCAGCAGTTCTTCACTGAGAACCGCGTGCGCAACTTCTACTCGGTGTCGATCTCCGGCTACCACATCGCCGAAGCGGGCGCCAACCCGATCACGCAGCTCGCCTTCACGCTCTCGAACGGCTTCACCTACGTCGAGTACTACCTGAGCCGCGGCATGCGGATCGACGACTTCGCGCCGAACCTGAGCTTCTTCTTCAGCAACGGCACCGACCCCGAGTACGCGGTGATCGGCCGCGTCGCCCGCCGCATCTGGGCCAAGGCGATCCGCGAGCGCTACGGCGGCGGCGAGCGCAGCCAGATGCTGAAGTACCACATCCAGACGTCGGGCCGGTCGCTGCACGCGCAGGAGATCGACTTCAACGACATCCGCACCACGCTGCAGGCGCTCTACGCGATCTACGACAACTGCAACTCGCTGCACACGAACGCCTACGACGAGGCGATCACGACCCCGACCGAGGCCTCGGTGCGCCGCGCGATGGCGATCCAGCTGATCATCAACCGCGAGCTCGGCCTGGCGAAGAACGAGAACCCGCTGCAGGGCAGCTTCGCCATCGAGCAACTCACGGATCTCGTGGAAGAGGCCGTCTACGCCGAGTTCGAGCGCCTGTCCGAGCGCGGCGGCGTGCTCGGCGCGATGGAGACGATGTACCAGCGCGGCAAGATCCAGGACGAGTCGATGCACTACGAGACCAAGAAGGCCTCGGGTGAGCTGCCGATCATCGGCGTCAACACGTTCCTCGGCACCGACGGTTCGCCGATCCAGGTCGTGCGCGAGGTCATGCGCAGCAGCGAGCACGAGAAGACGGCGCAGATCGACGGCCTGCGCGAGTTCCACGCCGTGCACGGCGAGGACGCGAGCAAGGCGCTGGCGACCCTGAGAGACGTGGCGCTCGGCGGCGGCAACGTGTTCGCCAGCCTGATGGAAGCCTCGAAGGTGTGCTCGCTGGGCCAGATGTCGCAGGCGCTCTACCAGGTCGGCGGGCAGTACCGCCGCAACATGTGACGCGGCGGCTCAGGTGCCGTGCGCCATGCCGCGCCGGCGCCACCACAACCACGCGGTCTGGGCCAACCCGGCGATCGTGAACGAGCCGAGCGCAACCTGGATGCCCGGCAGGTCGTGCGACCATTCGATGCCGGCGAGCAGGCATGCACAGCAGATCACCAGGTAGAGCACCACGGCCTCGGTGATGGCGCTGGTGCGCTGCGCGTGCACGAGCAGGCCTTGATGGAAGTTCTGCGCCACGGCGTAGGCCGGCATCAGCAGCGCGAACAGCAGCGACGCACCGGCGAGGTGCGTCAGTTCGTCGGACATGCCGCTGACCGTGCCGAACCACAGTTCGCCGAGCGGCGTCACCGCCAGCAGCAGCAGCACCGCAGTCGTGACCGCGCCGATCCACGTGCCGAAGCGCCGCAGCACCGGCAGGCCGCCGGGCTCGCCGGCCAGCGAGACCACGACCTCGTTGAAGGCGAAGCCTGTACTGCGCGCCAGGAACACCAGTCCGTAGACGGCGGGCCACGCGGCCAGGGACTGCAGCGGCTGCGCCATCCGGCTCATCGCCCACGCGCCGATCGGCTGGATCACGATCGTGATCAGCGGCGTGAACGCCAGCGGCACGTAGAACACCGCGAACGCGCGCCACGACAGCGACGCCCGCTCGGAACGCGCCGGCAGCCGTTCGCGGGCCGCGTGGCGGAAGCACCAGCCGGCCCAGGCCGCCTCGGCGGTCACGCCGCAGGCGACGCCGGCCGTGCCGACGACGATGCCGGGCCAGGTGCCGACCACGAGGCCAGTGGCGAGCACGCAGCAGTTCGCCAGCAGCCGGATCACGGTGCCGACGGCGACCAGGTCCGAACGTTCGCAGCGGATCAGCGCACCCTGCTGGAACCGCCGGTAGGCGATCGCCCACGTCCACGGCGTCATGATCTGCATGCCGATGCGCCCCGGTTCGACGATCGCTCCGGGCACGCCGATCAGGTCGAGCGCGATCCAGTCGAACAGCGGCGTGAACGCGACCAGCACGTGCACGGCGGTCAGCACGGCGCCGGCGAGGTGCGCGAAGCGGCGCAGCCGTTCGTGTGCCACCAGGTCGTGCACCAGCGCCGTCGAGGCGGCCAGCAGCATGATGATCGGCGCCTCGATCAGGATCGACAGCGGGTAGACCAGCGCGCCGAGCGCCGCCAGGTGCGGCTCCCCGCCCGGCATGCGCGTCATCGCGATCGCCAGCATCGGCATCTCGACGCCCATCAGCAGCCAGCTGCCTGCCAGCGGCGACCAGAGGGCGAAGACCCGCCGCGGTGTCACGGCGGGGCGATCTGTGGCGACGGACGACAAGGGGTTGGCGAGCGGACTCGTCAGTGGACGAGGCTCACTGCCAGCCCTGGATCTGCTTGCCGAGCAGGTCGATCTTGCTGCCGAGGCACTCCCGCACGCTGTCGCGCGCGCGCATGTAGTGGCTGCGCAGCGTGACTTCCTTGATGCCGCCGGTCTTCTCGGAGATCTCGGCGAACGTCATCTCGTGCTGGCGCCGCATCACGTAGACCTCGCGCATCTGCTTCGGCAGCTTCGCCACGCACTCACCCTCGGCACGTTCGAGCTCGCGGAACCGCACCACCTGCGTCGGGGTCTCCTCGTGCGACGCGGCGGCTTCGGTCGCCGATGGCGGCCGGCTGTCGCTGTCGCTGGCGTCGTGTTCGCCGCGGCCCGCGAGGCCCAGGCGCCGATCGCGATCGAAGCGGCGCCACATGTCGCGCCACAGGTTGCCGGCCAGCGTCTGCACCCACTTCCAGAACGAGTCCTTGCCGCGGTACTCGAAGCTCTCGATCGAGGTCAGGATCTTCAGCATCGCGTCGCTGACGAAGTCCGAGAACTCGGTGCCTGGCGGGAACGAACTGTTGCCGAATCGGGTGCGCAGGTAGAAGACGATCTTGGCCGACAGGTCGATCCACGCGCGCGACTTCTCACCGTGCACGACCTCACGCACCAGGAACTCGGTGCCGAGTGGCAGCGGCTTGTCGGCGCCGTCGTTGTTCACGGGGTCAGTGGGTTTCATGCGAGGGATGCGCCGCCGTCGGAGTCAGCCGGCTTGCAGGAAGGTCGCCAGCCTGGTGTCGCCACCGGGCATGGCCCGTCCGACGAACTCCGCCGGCACGGGGACGGCTCCGGGCTCGGTGTCGAACACCGCCGCAGAGTCTACCGTATGCCAGAGCAGGGACTCGAAGTGGCTGGCCACCGAGTGGTCGAATGCGACCCGCCAGCTGACAGCCCCCTCGCCCTGGCTCCAGAACAGCATCGCCGGCGGCTGCTGACCGAGCCGCTGCAGCAGGGCGAGGCCGGCCGTGAAGTGCCGCAGGTCGCCTTGCCACCGCCCGCGCAGCACGAAGTTGGGCCGACCACCGTTCGAGAACGCGTAGTCGATCGCGCGCAGGCGCTGCACCAGCGCGTCCGGCCCGCCGGCCCACGCGGTCGCGGTGGTTTCGGCGTTCCAGGCTGCCTGGCGCGCGGGGCCCTCGGTGTCGAGCCGCGTGCGCAGCGACTCGACGTGACCGCGCAGGGCGACCGGATCGACGCCGGCGCGCCCGGTCTCGACCACGACTTCGGCCCCAGCCAGGAAGTCGTGCGCCGAGGCGATCAGTTCGGCGGTGTCGTCGACGCCGGCGACGGCGCCGAACACCAGCAGCGGGAACCGGCGCCCGGTGCGGTCGCGGCTGGCGGCCATGACGCCGAGCAGCGCCACGTCGGTGCCGGGCCGCTGCCAGCAGAAGCCGATGGAGCCGACCAGATCGGGCCGCTTGCCCGCCAGCGCGTAGCGCGCCCAGCCGTCGTGGAACCAGTCCAGCGTGCGCGCATCCGGCCCGTCGGCCGTCAACAGCCGCTGGAAGTCCCCCGCGACGGGAACCTTGCCGAAGTAGCCGGTGCCTCGCAGTTGCAGCGTCACGGCAGTTTCCAGATGCGCTGCACCGGCCGGTAGCGGTCGCCTGGCCAGTCGCCGTCGAACACCACCGCGGCGTCGGGGCGCGACACCGTGACGACCAGGTGCACGACGTCGCCCTCGGGGCCGTTGAGCCGCAGCGTGCACAGCCGCTGCAGCGGATCCTGCGCGACGGGCCGCACCTCGCCGAGCGCGAACAGCCGCTTCAGCGACCAGAGGCCCGGCTTCAGGCGGCCGTTCCTCACCAGCGCCTGCGGCATCGCCCGCCGGAACGGCACGATGTCGGCGAACGAACGCGGCGGACTGGTCTTCGACAGGATCGTCAGCTCCAGCGGCTCCTGGATGCCGAGGGTCCAGTCCGCCGAGTTGCCGATCTCGGCCTTGCGCCCCTGGCCCTGCAGCGTCACCGCGGTCACCGCACCACCCTGTTGCACGGTCAGGTGTGCCTCGACGCTGGGCTGGGCCAGCACCTTGGCACCGCCGTAGAGGATCTTGCCCAGGTCGGCGGCCTTGGCCAGCGCGTCGGTCCACTGGGCATCGACCGGGAACGCGGCGGCCGGCTCGAGCTGCGCCACGTAACCGCCGAGTTCGGCCATCGAGCGCACGGTCTCGGCCAGTTCGTCGGCGCCGGCTTCGTTGAGCGCATCGAGATCGAACGGGAACAACTTCGTCAGCTGCTGCCAGGCCTTCAGCGCCCTTTGCTCGGCGAAGTAGTCGATCTCGGCGCGGCACGCCGCCCACTCGCGGTTGCAGATCGCCTCGACCAGCGCCCGCTCGAACGACGTCAACGCGTCGTGCAGCGACTTGATGCCCCACTCGGAGCGGTCGATGCGTTGCCACTCGGCGTCGCGATAGCGCAGCGCCTGGCGCGCGCGATCGATCACCGCCTCGGGCATGCGCCCCCGTTCGAACGTGCCCGGCGACTGGGCCCACTTCGCGTCGCTCGGCTTGTGCTCGGCCTTGGTCTTCTTGACGAACTCCGCGAGTTCGGCGCGGCGCGCTTCGCTGACGTTGCCGCGGCTCGCCAGCACCTCGCGCGCGATCCGGTAGGCGGCGACGAGCTCGGGCACGATGGCGAGGCGGCCGGAACCGATGCGGTCCTCCTCGCGTGCGTCGCCGCCTGCACGCGCGACCTTCGCGACGGCGTCCAGCAACTCGCCCCAGCGCACGTCGAACCCGTCGTCGACGAGCCGCAGGAACTCCTTGCGCTGCGTCTCGACGTGCTCCAGCCAGCCACCGCCGACCAGATCCTGCAGCGGCCGCAGCGACGTGCCACCGAGGCGCTGCTGCGCGCGCTCGACGTCCTGTTGCAGCGTGACGAACAACGACTCGAGGTCGGGCTGGCCAGGCTTGACCGACATGCGGCTGAACAGCGGTCCCTTGACCGCCACGGCCAGCGCACTCGGCCCCCAGTTGCGGTCCAGCACTTCGGCCTGGGCATCGAACCGGGTCGGCTGCTCGCGCAGCGCCTGCCACGCCTGCGGCAGCAGCTGCTCGAGCGTCAGCGCCGCCGCGGCCTTGAGGTCCCGCGTGTCTTCGGCGCCGAGCAGCGACTGCAGTTGCTCGCGAGTGCTCTTCATGACGCCGGCGATGGCCGGGATGTCGAGTTCGAGCCCTTCGATCGCCAGCAGATGGTCGAGATGCTGCTCCGCCGTGCTGCCCGTGCCGACGGCCTCGCGCCAGAGCGCCTGGGCCGCTTCCCGGCCACCGTCGGCGAGGCTGCGCATGCCACGCACACCGGCATCGATGCGCGCGAGGCGCTGCTCGCCGGTGCGGATGGTGGCGTAGGCCTGTTCGCGCGCCGTCGGGTCGCTCGCCGCAGCGGGCGCCGGCAGCGTCTGCTTGATCGCATCCGCTTCGTGCTGGGCGAACGTGCCGATGCGTTCGATCGCGTAGGCGATCAGCGTGCGGTCGTAGTGCAGGCGCAGGTTGTCGATCACGCCGCCGCGCGCGAGGTGATGGTTGCCGCTCTGCAACATCCCGAGCTGCGCATCGAGCGCCTCCCGCACGGCCGTCGGCTCCTTGCCCTTCTCGACGATGTTGCGCTCGATCTGCTTGCACGAGCCGCCGAAGTCGGCCATCGCGCCCCAGCGCCAGGCGATCGTCGCCACCGCCAGCACGCCCAGCACGATCGCGCCGCCGATGCGCAACGTGCGGTCGCGCTGCAGCGACTTCGCGGTCGGATTGGCCAGCGTCGAGTCGGTGAAGACGACACGGTTGAACAGGTCGTCGACGAAGTAGCAGCGGCGCGACTCCTGCGGCACGTCGAGTTCGAGTTCCGCCGGCCGCAGCACCTTGAGGATGCGGTCGATCGTCGTGCCCTCCTGCGTACCGCTGGTGAAGTAGATGCCGCGCACCGGCGACACCTCCTGGTACGGATTCGGCTGCTGCAGCTGCGACAGGAAGCCCTGCAGCCGCTCCTTCAGGTGCAGGAACTGCAGCGGGAACGCGTAGACCTGCGCCTTGCGCTTCTTGAAGTGGTCGCTGGCGAGCAGGTCGGTGCGGCGCACGCAGAGCGCGCGATACAGTTCGTCGAACTCCTTGCCGAACTGCTCGGCGACGACGAAGTCCTTGCCGCGATCGAACGGGAACGTGAAGCCCCAGACCTGCTTGCGCTGCTCCTTGTTGAAGGTGTCGAAGGTCTCGACGAAACCGCGCAGCCGGTCGCACTTGGTGAACACGACGTAGATCGGGAAGACGATCTGCAGCTCGCGCGTCAGCTCGTCGATGCGGTCGCGCACGTTCTCGGCGTAGAGCGACAGTTCGGCGTCGGTGGCCTCGACCAGCTCGGCGAGCCCGATCGCGACGATCGCGCCGTTGATCGGCCGCTGCCCGCGACCGCGCTTCATCAGCCGCAGGAACGCCATCCACTCGTCGCGGTCCTCGGCCTCGGTCGTGTAGCGGCCAGCGGTGTCGAGCAGAATGCCGCGATCGGCGAACCACCAGTCGCAGTTCTTGGTGCCGCCAAGACCGCGGATCGCGCTGCGGCCCTTGGTCATGTAGGGGAAGCTGAGGCCCGACTCGCGCAGCAGCGTGCTCTTGCCCGAACCGGGCGGCCCGATCAGGATGTACCACGGGATCGAGTGCAGGGCGCCGCGGCCCATCTTCGAACTGCGCAGCAGATCCAGCGACTCGTCGAACGTGCTCTTCAGCTCCTCGATGCCGGCGCGCTGGTCCGGCCGCGCGCCGGCGGCCTGCGACTGCCCCTGCGCCTTCAGCGCCGCTTCCAGCGAGCCGGCTGCCTTGGCGGCCTTCTGCTTCTGCCAGAGCCACGTGACGACCGCCAGCACGACGACGCCGAGCGCCGCCAGGTGCAGGTAGAGGTACGGCACGCCGGCGAGCACGCCGACGAGGTAGATCACGAGCACCAGCACGACGACCCCGAGCAGGCCGGCGTAGCGCTGAGACAGGAGGTTCTGCAGCAGTCGTCCCATGGTCATCGCGGCGAGGCGTCTTTCAGCTTGCTGCCGAGTTGCACGGCATCCCAGTACATCAGCAGTTCGAACAACCCGTACAGCAGCAGGATCCCGGCCACGCCCGCGGCGATCAGGACCATCGGCGGCAGGCGGCCGACGCTGCGCGCGACCGACTCGTCCGGTTGCCAGTGCGGCGCCAGCGGCATCTGCTCGCGTCCTTCGTTGATGCGGCGCGCCAGCGAGAACAGGATCTCGCGCAGGCGTTCGGCGCCGGACTGGTCGATGTGCATGCCGCGGAAGCCGAGGCTCAGGCACGTCTCGTAGACCTCGAGCACGCCGAGCGTCTGCGGATCGAGACGCGCGCCGCGGCTCAGCTGTTCGAGCCGGTGGAAGAACTCCTCGCCGGCGTTGAACTCGCTGAACAGCTCCGCGGCCAACGGGCGCCGCATCCACTCCTCGCGCAGGCTGGACTTGCTGGCGAGCACGACCTCGTCGATCAACGCCGTCAGCGCGTACTTGGCCTGGTCGACCGCCTCCTTGGTGAAGCCGTGCTCGCGACCGGCAGTGTCCAGGGCCGCGAGCAGTTCGTGCGCGCGCTTCGACGTGGCCTCGTAGCGCAGCGGCTGGCCGCTGCTGTCGGCCGACCCGGACTGCAGTTCGACCACGAAGGCGAACGGGCCCGCGCACAGGTCGGCGAGGCTCGTCACCCGATCGCCGGCAGCCATCACTGGCCTCCCTTCTTCACGGCGAGACACTCCACCTGCACCTCGTCGAACTCGGTGGGGATCGACAACGCGATCGTGCGCGCATCGCGCACGGCCTCCCAGTGCTTGCCCTCGCGCGACAGCGCGAAGTAGTGGCAGCCCGCCCGCTGCGGGATCTCGTTGGGTGGCACCGGCACGTGCGTCAGCACGACGCCGCGCACGTTGTAGGTGCGGATCGACTCCATCTGCGCCGGCGAGGTGACCTTGACCTTGAACGGCGCCTCGCGGATGAACTTGTCCGGCGACGACTCGCCCGACAGGCACAGATAGAAGTTGGCGCGCTCGAACAGCGACTCGTCCTGCACCTGCCCCACCCATTCGTCGGGCCCTTTGCGCGTGAGCGGGATGCCGACGCAGGTCTCGGGCACGATGTTCTGCGGCAGGTCGCGCAGCTGACGGTCCAGCTCCAGGAACGTCGACGTCAGGTCGGAGTGTTCGTAGGGCGGCACCGACGTCGGCAGCTTGTCGGGTGAGAACGTGCACAGCGCGCCGACCAGCGCCGCGAGCACGCCGTAGACGGTCTCGGGGTGCACGTGCGGCGTGCGACAGTGGTGCGCGACCAGCGGCAGATGGGTGTTGACCGTGTGGCGCAGCCAGAAGCCGGCCGCATCCGCCGCCGTGAACTGCACCGTGCCGCCGACGCGCTGGCCGCGCTTGCCGGCCAGCTCCTCGCTCTTGCTCGACAGCAACTCGGCCGTGCGCTGCAGGATCCGCATCAGCGCCGGTGCGGCGCCGACGACCAGGCAGGTCGGCACGAAGTTCTTGTCGAGCTGGTAGGCGCTGCCGGTGCGGGTCACGCGCGCGATCTCCAGCACCTGGTAGCCGTCGACCGACTCGCCTTCCCACAGGATGCGCAGGTCGAGGTCGCCGACCGCGACTTCGCGCACCGCGCTGCCGGCGAGGTCGTCGGTGATCTCCATCTTGCGGCGGCGGTAGCGGCCGATCGCGCTCTGGTCCTCGGCCTTCGACAGCATCGACCCCGCCCGGCCTTCGCGCACCGCCAGGAACACGCCGAGCACGTTGGCGCGCTGGTGGAACGCATCGGCGAAGCGGCGCCGCACCGGCAGCGGGTCGTTGGCCGGCGCGCGGAAGTAGAGTCCGTCGCGGAACACGCCGGCGACCTGCTCCAACACGAACTCACCCTGCACCAGCGAGTCCTCGTCGATCTTCAGCGAGGTCAGGCCGTACGCAAACGGCGACACGGTGCTCGCGCGGCCGTGCAGCTGGTGCATCAGGTGCCGTTCCCAGGCCTGGAAGTGCTGCGGGCCGAGGAACATGCCCTCTTCCCAGAGGACCTTGTCGTTGGTCACGAGAGCCTCCGCGACGTGGGCCTGGACACGAGGCGAAGGTCAGCCATGGTCGGAGCTGGCACGGGGCGCCTCCTTCTTCTTCGGCTGGGGTGGCGGCAGCTGCTCGAGCTTGCGGCCGGCGACACGGAAGGCCGCGACGCCGCCCTTGACCTCGACCGGCAAGCGCCACTGCTCGTTCTGGTCGTTGTCGTGATGGGTCTGGAACACGGCGACGAAGCCGACGTGGGTCGCGCCGACCGGCACTTCGACGCGCTTCTCCACCACCGGCCATGCATCGGGTTCGGCGGGCGCGATCTGCATCATCTCGATCCACAGCGTGTCGGCCTCGAGGAAGGACGGCGCCTTCTTGTCCTTGCGCACGCTGTCGACCAGGAAGTCGGCGAGCTGCTTGTCGTTGGCGTTGAACGCGTCGGTCTTCTTCAGGAAGAACGCATACACGTCGAGCATGCCGGTGCCGCCGGCGAGGTTCGGATTCAGGTTCTCGCCGACCGTCGCCTTCAGGGTGATGTTGGTCGTCGAACAGCCGGCGGTCACACACGCGAGCACGAGCGCTGCGATGGTCCGCCACGATCCACGTCGATTCCGTCGGTCTTGCATGATGGTTCTCGAGTTGCCGTGTGCCACGGGCCGTGATGATCAGCGCCCGGGCCGGTGATCCTGCAGACTCTTCTGCAACAAACGGTCGAGTTCGAGCTCGAACTGCTTGCCCTCGGTCACTTCCTGGAAGGTCTGCACGTAGAGCTTCCACAGCGCCGAGTTCGCCGCGTTGCCGAACAGGTTGATCTTCGCATCGCGGCTGGCCAGATCCACCAGGCGCGTCGGATCGAGGCGTTCGCGGATCGCGCGGCGCACCTGCTGCGAACCGGCGAGCAGGCCTTCGACGATCGCGACCACGTCGTCGTAGAACTTCGCCAGGAAGTAGCCGGACGGATCGCTGGCGGCCAGGTTGTCGGTCCAGCCGAGCAGCATCTGGCGCACGTCGCCGGCGCTGCGGCCGACGGGCTTGGCGGACGTCGTCGTGGAACCGAGCTCGAGGTGCTTGCCGAGCGCGCGGCGCAGCTCGAGCGTGCGTTCCATCCACTGGGTCGTGGTCTCGACGAAGCGCTGCAGCTTGCCGACGAACGCCTGCACCTGCTCCTGGGTCTGGAAGTCGCCCGGCCCGATCAACGCGCGCGACAACTGCGACAGCGACCGGTGCGCACTGGTGAAGAACTTCGCCTGCACCTGCGCCGCATCCGCCTCACCACCAGCGCCGGCGGCGCCGCGGAAACGCCGCGTGAGCTCCTCCAGGCGCGGCACCAGCTCGGCGTCACCGACCAGCTCCTTGGCGGTCGCCAACACGCGCTGCAGCGCCTGCTGCCGCTCGGCGACCGGGGCCGTGCTGAGGCTCGCGTAGGCCGCCTGCAGCTGCTCGGCCAGCTGGTCGACGCTGATCGAGTGCAGCACCGACGTCGCATCGAGCGCCGCGGCGCCGGTCCGGAACGTCAGCGTGAACGGGCGGATCACGATCACCGTGCCGTCGCCGAGCGGCTGCGGCACGTCGCCGGGCAGGCGGATGCCCTCGATCTCGGTGCCGTTGGTGCTGTTGCGATCGATCACGACCCAGCCGTCGGGTTGCAGTTCGATCAGGGCATGCGCCGAGGACACCATCGGGTCGTTGAGCCGCACCAGGTTCTCGACCTCGCGGCGGCCGATCGTCACCTGCTCGCGATCGAACTGGTACTCCTGCGGCGGCGCCGCGTCCCCTTCGCGCTCGACGACGAGCCGGAAGCCCTTGGCCGGCCTGGCACTCGCCGGGCGCGGCAGCCCCGCGCGGGTGGTCTCCAGCACCGGCTGCGACATCAGTTCCTGGCGCAGCGAGGTCAGCAGTCCGTTGCACGCGGCCGCGATCGCGGCCTCCTGCTCGGCCCGGGCGAACAGGTCGACGTGCACCCGCTGCCGCAGCGCATCGACGTCGGCCTGCACCTGGCGCAGCACGAACGGCGAGCCCTCGGCGTGGCTGTGGCTGTAGCTGAAGCCCTGCCACGAGGTGGTCAGGCGGAACGCGATGCGCAACAGGTCCCGCCACAGGCCCTGGTCGATCGCCGTCCTGGCGGCGGCCTCACGGACCTCCCGCCGCTGCAGCACATGGTGCGGCTCGAAGCGATCCTGCAGCTCCTTGCCGCGCATCAGCTGCTGCAGCCGCATCGACGCGTGGTGCTCGTCGACCGCGCCGGTCAGCTCGTCGCCGAGTCGGCGCTGGCACTTGCCGACCGCGTCGGCGACTTCCTCCATCGTCTGCTCGTCGTTCACCAGCAGCGTGCGGAACAGCAGCATGCCGAGCCCGAAGAGATCGACCGGCGGACCGAAGTGGCGGTGGAAGGACAGCCGCGCCTCGAAGTGGCGGCCGTGCCACGACAGGCACGCGTGATCGGCGGGCAGGCGGGCCACCGCGGTGAACCCGCGCGGCCGGATCTCGCGCAGCCGCGCCCACAAGACGGCATCGGCGGCGGCGCCCGCGGCGACGGCGACCAGGTCGCCGGCGCAGTACTGCTTCAGGTTCGTCGTGCCCTTCGCTTCGATCGTGAGCTCGCTGCTGCCGTCATCCTGCGCCGCCACGCGGCACGTCACCGGCATCGCCAGGCTCTGGCCGTCGAGGCCGTGCAGGTCGGGGGAGACGTAGGGCAGCAGCGGCAGGTCTTCGCGTAGCTCGGGGCCGGGACCGAGCAGCTCGCCGATGTCGCGGCGACCGGGCTCCGCCGCGGCGATGCGCACGGGGCTGCCCAGGTCGATCAGCGCGACGCGGAAGCCCCAGCGCACCGGCGCGCCGTTGCCGCTGCGCGCACAGCTCGCCATCACGTTCGCCGGCGCCACCGCGAAGTGCGGTCGGCCGAGCTTGCCGTGCACCGCCTCGAGCCCGGCGACGACGTCGAGGAACGCCGACAGCTTCTGCCGCAGCACTTCGAGCGGAAAGCGCACCGGGTCGCCTTCGAACAGCCACTGGCCCGGGGCCGACAGCGCCGCCGTCGCGGCCTGCAGCACCTGCTTGCGGCCCGGCACCGCGCTCGACGTCACCGCACAGGCGACGTCGCCGCCACCGAGCAGGTTGCACAACTCGGCGTAGCCGAAGTCGAGCTGTTCGAGGGCCAGCGAGCGCACGTCGTAGAAGCACACCGTGCGCAGGTGCTGCTCGGCCGGCACCTCGGCGGCCATCGCCGCCGACGGATAGCAGTCGGTGCGGTGTTCGCAGGTCAGGCAGGGCAGCGCGGCCTTGGCCGCCGCCGCTGCCGGATCGTCGGCCGCCGCGTGCACCAGCGGTGCCCAGCTGCGGAACAGCTGGTTGCCGGTGTGCACCGTGACCCCGTCGCGCGGCCGTTCGCTGTTGGCACCCACCACGCGGTAGAAGACCTGGCCCTTGCGGTCGCGGTCGCCGCCGTGCAGGTAGCGCCAGGTGTCCTCGGAGTACGGGACCAGGCCGCAGTCGGCGAGGAACCCGTCGTCGCGGCACACCGACAGCACGGCACCGGTCGCGGCACAGACCGGATGGAAGTACCGGTCGACCTTCTTGCAGTGCGTGATCGGCGGCGAATTCAGCATCGCCTCGGGCACCGGAAACCGCGCGACCACCTGGGGCTGGGTCAGTTCGTGGTGGCCGTCGATCTCGCGCTGCCACAAGCCGTCGATGTCGACGTTGGTCAGCGCCGGCCCCGCCACCTTGCCGCGTGGCGCGTGGCTGTCGTTCTGCACCTTCCACACGAAGCGCGCGACGGGCACTTTCCCGGCGCCGGTGATCTCGACCAGGTGATGGCGCGAGAAGCGGCCCTCGTGCAGCACCACGAACGGCTGCCCGGGATCGCCATCGACGGTCACCAGGCGGATGCGCAGACCGCTGTGCCACGACCCCAGGATCGGCTGACACGCCGAGGGGCCCATGCCATCGCAGCGCTCGCGTCCCAGCATGTTTCGCATGAGACGAAGGGGCCCACAGGATGTCAACGTCGGCGCCCGCTGAGCCGCCAGCCAGCGGGGTCGCGCGCCGCGGTTCTCGTCGACGTCCCCGAACGGGACGGGCGCCACCGCACGATGCCACCGCCGCCTCTCGCCGCCATCGGGCCGCGGCAACACCACCCGCCGCGCGGCGCCCGACCTCGCGCCCAGACCCAGCTATACTCGCCGCCGGTCGAAGGGAGGCTGCAATGGGGAAGGGAACCGAACACGCTCTGCGGGTGGCGATCACCGGCTGCGCCCTCTTGGCTGCCGGCTGCACGAGCGGCGGCGCGAGCACCGGTGCGCCCGAGGACTCGATGAGCGCACCGGCGGCCTACACCACCGAGGACATCGACCATCTGCTGCTGCGCACCAGCTTCGGCATCGACCCCGCGGCGCGCGCCGCCGCCCGGTCGGCGGGCCTGCCGGCCTACGTCGATGCAATGCTCGACTTCCCGACCACCGGCATGTCGAGCGTGGAGACCGCCGCCTTCGCCTACCTCGTCGATGTCGCCGATCCGCCCGGGCTCGAGGGCAAGTTCCCGAGCGCCAACGACGTCAGCGACTGGTGGCTCTACCTGATGCTGCACAGCGAGCATCCGTTCCAGGAACGGCTGGCGATGTTCTGGCACGACCACTTCGCGCTCTCCTATGCGGCGCTGCGGGCCGAGGAGCGCTACATGATGGTCGACTACATCGACAAGCTGCGGCGCCACGGCATCGGCAACTTCCAGGCGCTGGTGCTCGAGCTGGCGCGCGATCCGGCGATGCTCGAATGGCTCGACGGCTCGAGCAACGTCAAGACGCAGCCGAACGAGAACTTCGCCCGCGAGTTCTTCGAGCTGTTCACGGCCGGTGAGGGCCGCGGCTACACCGAGGCCGACATCAAGGAGGCGGCGCGCGCCTTCACCGGCTACAGGAACCGCCTCGATGGCAACACCAACCTGCGCTACGCCGAGTTCGATGCGACCCGCAAGGACGTCGGCGCCAAGGTGCTGTTCACCGACGAGATCCTGCGCAGCAACCCGCCCGAGGCCGACGACTACGACCTCGTCGTCACCGCGACGTTCGCCCGCCTCGACGTCGCCGGCTGGCTGGCCGAGAAGCTGCTGCGCGAGTTCGTCACCGACACACCGAACCCGGCGCTGATCCAAAGCCTCGCGGCGGTGATCCGCAGCGAGAACTACGCGATGAAGCCGGTGCTGCGCACGCTGTTCCTCAGCTCCGCGTTCCACCTGCACAAGCGCACCATGGTCAAGATGCCGGTCGACTACGGCGTCGGCCTGGTGCGCGCGACCGGCCTGATGGTCGACCCTACCGTGATGCGCGCCGAGCTGACGTCGCTGGCGCAGCTGCCGGGCAACCCGCCGTCGGTGTTCGGTTGGCCGCAGGGTCAGGAATGGCTGTCGGCCGCCGGCATGGTCGAGCGCGCCAACCTCGCGCGCCGGCTGATCGGCGACCGCACGTTCCAGACCAACAACGGCTACGACGTGCGCCTGCCGGCCGGCACGCCGGACGCGGCGGCCGTCGTCGACTTCCTGGCGTCGGCGATGGCGATCCGCCTGACCGACAGCGAGCACACGACGCTGATCGACTACCTCGACTCGAACGTACAAGGCAACGGCAACGTGCAGCCCGACCCGTTCGACCCGAACAACCCGCAGGACGTCAGCAGTCGCGTACGGGGGTTGGTCTACATCCTCGCCAACCACCCGGACGCGCTGTTGCGCTGACCTGCAGCGTCCGCCGATCTGCTTCTCCGAGGCAACACCATGAACTCCCAGCACGAACCGAGCGGCCATCTGTCGCGGCGCGACGCGATCCGTCTGGCCTTGGGTGCGTTCGGCTGCGCGGCGCTCGGCCCGCTCGACCGCGCGGTCGCCGCCAGCACCGCGGCGGCGGGCGCGCTGCCGGCGATCGCGCTGCAGAAGTTCCTGGTCGTGATCGAACTCGACGGCGGCAACGACGGCCTGAACATGGTCGTGCCGCAGACGCTGGCGAACTACGCGCTGCGGCGGCCGACGCTGGCGCTGAACACCGCGCAGACGCAGGCACTCGACACCGGCCTCCACGCGACCAGTGACTTCCGCCTGCACGGCCGCATGCCGCGCCTGGCACAGCTCTACCGCGACGGCGAACTCGCGATCGTGCACAAGGTCGGCTACCCGAACGCCAACCAGAGCCACGACACCAGCAAGCTGATCTGGGCGTCGGGCCGGCGCAACGACCTGCCGACGGCGAACGGCTGGATCGCGCGCTACGCCGAGCTGGCGGCGCCGACGACCCTCGGGGCGATCTCCGTGCGGCGCGGCCGACACCGTGCGATGACCGGCGGCAGCACGAACCCGCTGACGCTCGACACGCTGGCGGCGTTCCGCTTCGACGTCGACACGGCGTTCACCGCCAACCACACCAAGCGGCTGCAGATCGTGCGCAACCTGCTCGACGCGCGCGCCAGCTCGGCGGAGCGCGACGCGCTGCTGACCGGCCACTCGCTGGCCGCCCAGCTCGGCGCCGCCGTCAGCGGCTACACCGGCACCGCCAACTACGGCACCAGCGGCATCGGCGCGGCGATGCGCGACATCGCGATCATGCTGCAGGCCGGCTTCGAGACGCGCGTCTTCTACACCGGCTTCGGCGGCTTCGACACGCACGCCGGCCAGGGCACGGCGAACGGGCCGCAGCCCGATCTGCTCGAAGACCTCGACGAGGCGATCCAGGGCTTCGCCGACGACTGCCGCGCGATGGGCATCTGGCAGCACGCGGTGGTGCTGGTGATGTCGGAGTTCGGCCGCCGCAACTTCGAGAACGGCTCGGCCGGCACCGACCACGGCGGCGCCAACCCGGTGCTGGTCGCCGGCGGCGCGCTGCAGGGCGGCCTGCACGGCACGCCGCCGAGCGACGACGACCTGGCGCAGAACGTGCTGCCCTACGGCGTCGACTTCCGCGCGCTCTACGCCAACGTGCTCGCGACGCACCTCGGCCTCGCCGACCCGACGCAGGTGTTCGCCGAGGCCTTCCAGTCCCCCACCGCCGTGGACGTGGTGTGAACGCGCCGCGCACCATCGTGGCCGCCGGCTTCGCGCTGCTCCAGGCCTGCTCCGGCGGCGGCGCGGCCCAGCCGACGTTCGACTTCGGCGACGAAGCGCTGCTGCTGCGCGTCGGCGAACCGGTGACCGCGAACGCCACCACCGGCATCGGCGCGGACTTCGTGGTCACGCCGCCGCTGCCGGCCGGGCTGCAGCTCGATGCGTCCACCGGCGCGATCACCGGCACGCCGACCGTTCTGGCGCCGGGGCAGGACCACGTGGTCACCGGCCGCCTCGGCGAACTGCAGGTGCAGGGCAGCGTGCGCATCGCGGTCGGGCCGGCGCTGCCGGCGGCGATGTCGTTCCTCGAACCGGGCTTCTGCGTCGAGCGCGTGACGACGCTGGCCCTGCCGCCCGCGAAGATGGCACCGGCGCCCGACGGCCGCGTGTTCGTGACCGAACTCGGCAGCGGCGTGCTGCGCATCGTCGACGCGGGCGGCAGCCTGCTGCCGACCCCTTTTGCGACCGTGCCGGTCGTCAACGGCAGCCACCGCGGCCTGCTCGGCGTCGCGCTGTCGCCGGACTTCGCCAACGACGCACGCGTGTTCGCGTTGGCGTGCACGCCGGCCGGCGGCGGCCACCCGGACCGCAGCGTGCTCCATCGCTGGAACGACGTCGCTGGCGTCGGCCAGAACCACGTCGTACTGCTCGACGACCTGCCGGTGTCGACGCTGAACAACGGCGGCGCCTTGTGCTTCGACGCCGCCGGCATGCTGCTGGTCAGCATCGGCGACACCGAGAACCCGGCGCTGGCGCAGTCCGACGCGTCGCTGGCCGGCAAGGTGCTGCGGCTCGACCCCGACACCGGGGCCGCCGCGGCCGGCAACCCGACGCCCGGCGACCGCGTGTTGGCCAAGGGCCTGCGCAACACGTTCGCGCTGGCGCTCGATCCGGTCACCGGCAACGTGCTGCTGGCCGACAACGGCGCGGCCAGCGACGACGAGCTGGATCTGCTGCAACCCGGCCGCAACTTCGAATGGGGCGCCCCGCCCGGCGCCGACTTCGGCGCCCAGACCGGCACGCAGCTGCGGCGCTGGCCCGACGTCGTGGTGCCGACCGGCCTCGCGTTCCGCGACGCCGACGATGCGCTCGACTGGCCGGCGGCCCACGAACGCTCGTTGTACCTGACCTTCTACGACGACGAGGTCGTGCAGCGCTTCGAGCTGTCCGGCAACCAGCGCACCGACATCGACCGCGAGATCGAGTTCCTGCGCTTCGTGCCGGCCGGTGTCGCACAGAAGCCGCTCGACATCCAGCGCGGCCCCGATGGCCGCCTGTGGATCCTGACCTTCACGCACCTCTACCGCGTCGACCGCATCCGCTGATGCCGACGCGTCACTGACGCAACACGGTCTCGACGTTCGTGGTCGGCAACGGCCACGGGCTCGGCGGCACGAGGTCGAAGGCTGCCGCCTGCAGGTGCAGCACGGGCGCCGAACCGATCGGCGGGAAGTTCCAACGCGCGGTATGGGTCTGGTTGTTCACCAGCTGCGCGTCGGAGATCAACAGATTGGCGAAACCGTTGCCGATGTCGAGGTCGACCAGACCGGGCAACACGCTCGGCACCAGATCGGTGCTGACGCCGAGGAACACGAACGTCGCGTCGCTGAGCGCCTGGCCCTGGCTGACGTAGACCGTGAACGGTTGCACGCTGCTCACCTGATCCGCGGCCTTGGTCGCGAACGTCGACGCGATCGTCAGCTGCACGGGGAACGTGTTGCCGAGGCCGGTGAACGAGCGTGCGCGCACGGCGTACTGGCCGGGGCTCAGGCCCTGCGGCGGGTGCACGTCGAGCCGCGTCGGCGAGACCTTCTCGAACCAGCCGTCGTGCCAGTTCGTCGGCGACTGGCTGGTGATCGTCAGATTGCCGAAGCGCACGTCGACGACCTGCTCGAGGCCTTCGCCGCTGAACTCGAATGCGGAGTCGGACACGTTGCCCTTGGCCGCGTTGTCGACGCTCGCCAGCACCGGCGTGCGCGAGAACGAGGGTAGGCCGTAGGCGGGGAACAGGTCGTTGGTCGGCCAGGTCAGGACCGAGTCGGCGATGTCGACGAGGTCCTCGAAGTACGGCGTGCCGCCGCTCATGTTGGTCAGCACGACGATGCACAAGCCATCGCTGGTCCACATCGCCCACGACGAGCACCCGTCGGCGCCGCCGTTGTGGTGGAACACCATGCGACCGTTGATCTGCTTCCAGAACCAGCCGCCGTCGGTGACGAACTGCGAGTTGCCGTCCGTGTCCAGATACTGGCCCTGGCTGTCGATCGTGTTGCGCGCCGCGGCAGACAACGTCGGGCTGTCGTCGCCGATGCAGAACGCACCGGACAGCACGCGCGCCAGACCGACGGCAGACGTCACCACGCCGCCAGCCGGATCCCAGTAGTCCGACGAGTACTGCGCCGTCAGCAGGCGCTGGTCGTAGTGCAGGTTCTGCCAGCGCAGGTAGAGCTGCGGCAGGTGGTAGTGCACTTCACCGGGCGCCAGGTTCTGCGGGCGTCCCTGCTGTTCGTAGAGCGGCACCGCGGCGCCGACCGGCGTGAACAACCTCGCTCGCAACAGGGCCATGTAGTCCTGGCCCGTGGCCTGTTCGGCCATCACGCCGACCGCCGTGTTGCCGACGTTCGAATACGAGAACCGCCCCTGGATCGTCGGCGAGGCCAGCGTGCAGGCGTAGCGGGTGACGACCGACTCGTCGCAGGGCATGACGATCAGGCCGCTGCCCTGGTTGGCCCACCACAGCGCCACGTCCGGCTCGTTGACCCCGCCGACCATGCCCGACGTGTGCCGCAGCAGCCGCCGCACCGTGGCGTAGTTGGCATCGGGGTGGGCATTGCCGATGCCGAGGTAGTTGACGAGGCCGGTGTCGAGCGTCAGGTTGCCGACCCCATCGGCGATCAGGTCGTGCATGACCGCGCCGCAGAGTGTCTTGCTGATGCTGCCGATGCGGAACAGGCTGTCCGGCTGCGTGACCGGGTAGCCCGGCTCGGCGTTGGTGTAGCCGCGGGCGTAGACGAGCCGCCCTTGCCGCGCGACCGCGAGCGACGCAGAGCGCACGTTGCGGTCGGCCATGACCTGCTCGATGTGGGTGTCGAAGGCATGGAACGCCGTGCCGGTGCGCGTCGTCGTGCGCGCGTACGGCGTCAGCCGTTCGACGAAGATCGCCGAGTAGCGCGCCGCGCTGCCGATGCCGCCGGCGGCGATGCAGATCGGGAACAACCCCTGCTGGTCGAACGTGGCCTTGTCGGCCGTGAGCTGCGCCGACGTGCGGCCGACGACCATCTGCCAGTTGCCGATGCGGTCGTCGCGGTAGACCGCCGTGTAGAGCTGGCTGTCGGCAACCGAGACGAAGCTCGGGCGCGCCTCACCGAGCGTGTACTCGTTGAACTTGTAGCCGAAGGTGGACAGGTCGTCGCCAGCGGTGACGCCCCAGGCGATCTTCGAGGCATCGGGTTCGAAGACGGCGACCCAGCGGTCGATGCCACTCTCGCGGTAGCTCGCACAGCTGACCAACCGACGACCCTGCGAGGCCTGGCTGTCGGCCGTCGTCGTCACCTGGTCGTTGTCCGGCGTCAACGCGAGACTCGACAGCTGCAGGCTGTCGTAGTAGCCGACGGTCACGCCATCCTGGACCCACACCGCGGCGAACACGGCATCGCTGCCGACGCCGCTGGCCGCGACCAGCTTGGCGCGATAGCCCGCGCTGGTCCATGCCGCTGCCTGCGCCTGGTACTGCACCTTGGTCACGCCGTGCACGGCCGCCCAGGTCGGGCCACTCTGCTGGATCCAGACCGCCGAATAGCGGGCGTTCGCGAGGCCGCCGGCGACCGCCAGTGACACCATGCGGTAGCCGTTCGGCTGAAGCAGGCTGTACTGCAGCTGGTGCGACGTGCCGGTGACGCCGTGGTAGCTGACGACGTTGTAGCCGATCTGGGCGGCGAGCCGCGGCGTGAGCAGGGCAGCTAGAACGAGCAGGAGGCGGAGGGTCTTCATGGGGCTTGCCTCCGCAATCCGCCGGCGTCTCGCGCTGTGACCGGGATTCCGGCGGCCGTGGATCGCCCGGCATCAGTTCGGCGCCGGCTGGCCGGCGACCAGATACCCGCGGCTCTCGAGGTCCCAGAACGCGCTCGCGTCGAAGAAGATGCGCAGCGCCGGCGGGTGGCCGACACCAGGTGCGTGGCCATCGAAGGCGACC
Source organism: Planctomycetota bacterium (assembly GCA_044230075.1). GTDB lineage: Bacteria > Planctomycetota > UBA1135 > UBA1135 > UBA2386 > JAEUHS01. The sequence goes on from JBGARS010000008.1 coordinate 94,413, forward strand.
ACGTCGCCGCCGCCACGGAACTGCCTCCGCACCGCCTGCAGCTGCTGGTAGGCCTTGCGGTCGCCCTTGCTGCCATCGTGCAGCGCGACCCGCCGGCCACGCACGGTGTGGTCGGCGGCGATGTTCCATCCCCATTCGGCGATCGACAGCAGGCCGTTGTCGTCGTCGAGCGCGGTGAAGTCCTGCACGACTGCGATGTGGCGCCAGGCGATGCCGCGCCCATCCGGCACCGACAACGTCAGCAGCAGATCGCCCTGCTGGATGTCGTTGGCGGTCAACCGCGGCGGCAACTGCACCATGTGCGCGCTGAGCCGCACGTCGGCCGTGACGCCGGACGCCTTCAACTGGCGATCGGACAAGCCGAGCGCGTAGGCGTAGATCGGCGTCGACGGCGACACGCCCGAGTAGTTCGCGGCGAACGACAGACAATCGTTGGTGAACCACTTGCTCGCGTAGGCAGCTGCGCTCGGCTTGCCAGGCACCCCGCACTGCTCGGCCAGGAACGCGAGCCGCAGCGCATGGCGGAACTCGTACGGCGAACCGCGGCTCTGGAACGACCGCCGCAGGCTACCGACCGAGAAGTGCTGGCTGCTGTCGATGCGCGGCTCGCCGGGGATGTTGAACACCGACGACAGCGTCTTGCCGCGGAAGTACTTCCGCGCGAGCGTGCTGGTGATCGCCACCACCTGCTTGTCCCCTTCGGCCGAGTAGTGGTTGTTGTAGCCGGTCAGTTTGGCCTGCACCGAGAGGCCGAGCCGCGGGTCGCTGACGGCGAAGTCGTGGTACTGGGTGACGTACTCGAAGGGGGTCATGTGCGATTGCCTCGGCCGCCAGCAACGAGCCGAGCCGCGGCACGTGGCAGAATCGCGTTCCCCGCGCCACGGCTTGACGGCGGCGGCGCCGACGCGACCATGGCACCGTGCGACGTCTCCCGAGGCTGCTGCCGCTCGTGATGCTGTGCGGCTGCCTCGGGCTCAGTGGACTGAGCCGCGCCGAACACGATCGCCTCGACGCGTTCGACTTCTACTGGCAGGCGCTCGCCACCTCGTACCCGCTGTTCGGTCAGCACCAGGTGCCGTGGCAGGAACTGCGCCAGCGCTATCGCGCGGCAGTGCCCTACGCGCAGCGGCCGCACGAGTTCTACCACCTGCTGACGGGCATGTTCAGCGAGCTCGGCGACGTGCACGTGTCGTTCGCCGCGCCGCCGGAACGCTGGCTCGACGACGGCAAGGCGCCGACGTCGTTGCTCGACCTCGATGGCTTCCGGCTGATGCCGATCGAGGGCCGCCTGCACGTCGTCGGCTGGCCCGAGGGGCAAGCGCCGCCGCAGCCCGATGGCTTGCCGCCGGAGGCGATCTACCCCGAGCTGTGGCGCGTCGAGGGCTTCCCGGTGGTCGTGTCACTGGTCACGAACCTGCTGCACGGCCCGCCGGGATCCGAGGTGGAACTGCAACTGCGTTGGCGCGAGGGCATCGTCACGCGCCACGTGTTGCACCGGCCGGCGACGGGCGGCAGCAGCGACCGCAGATCGCCGCTCGGCCACCTCGACAGCGGCTTCTGGCGCTGGCGCCTGCACCACGACCGGCCGTTCGGCTGGCTCGAGGTGGCGACGTTCGACGACCAGCTCGACGTCGACAACGTGGCGCGCGTGATCGACAAGCTGCGACCGAAGGGCGGCCTCGTGCTCGACCTGCGCCGCAACCTCGGCGGCCGCTGGAACATCACCCGCGAGATCGTCGAGCACTTCCTGCGCGAGCCGATCGACCTGGTGTTCGTGCAGCCCCTGGACGATCCCGCGCTCGGCGGGCTGATCAGCGTCGAGGTGTTCGCCAGCAGCACGTGGCAGCCGCGCGCGCCGATCTTCGACCAGCCGGTCGTCGTGTTGACCAGTTCGCTGACGGCCAGCATGGCCGAACACGCCGCGCGCGTGCTGCAGCAACACGCCGGCGCCGTCGTGATCGGCGAACGTACGGTCGGCGCCGAGGCCGGCATCCGCGAGTTCTCCGGCCCGGACCACGGCCTGCTCAAGTTCGGCGCCCTGCGCATCGTCGACCGCACCGGCGTCGGCCTGCAGGCCGAGGGCGTCGCGCCCGACATCTCGGTGCGACTCTCGCTCGCCGACCTCGAGCGGCTGGGCCCCGACGCATCCGCGCGCGACTGGGACGAGCGCCTCGCCGCCGCCGCTGCCGCGGCGCTGCAGCAGCGCTCGGGACGCTAGTGCTGCCTCAGAAGCCCAGCGTCGTCGCGACGGCGTTCGAAGCCGTCAGCCAGCCCGGATTGGCGCCCGGGTCGAGGCACAGCGCCTGCGCGTAGATGCGATCGCCGACGGTGCCGAACACCGGGTTCCAGGTGAAGCTCGCGAGGCCGCCGGCGGTCGCGACGTTGATCAGCACATCGGGGGTGACGAAGCCGAGGCAGCCGGTCATGCCGAGGAAGTCGAGCGGCACGCCTTGCACTTCGCCGAGGCCGAGAACCATCACCGCCAGCAGCGGCGACGGATTCAGGTTGACGAGATCGAGCGTGAGGCTGCCACCGAGGCGGCCCGCGTCGGGCATGCTCAGCGCCGGCACGCCGTTGCTGCCCAGGCAGCCGACGCCGAAGCTGCGCCAGCGGGCGCCGAACTGCCAGGTCTGGTCCGACAGCGTGTTGGGCGCGACGGCGAAGCCACCGAACTTCATCACCTGGCGCGAGGTCGGCAGGAACACCATCGAGTGGTCCCGGATCGTCTGCGTGGCCGTCGGCTGCTGCGTCCACGTCGTGCCGTCGAACTCCCAGGTGTCGTCGTAGATGGTGCCGGCCGTCATGCCACCGTGCAGCACGCAGACGCCGCGCACGTCGTCGTAGACCATCTTCGCCGCCGAGCGCGGCAACGGCTTGCTGCCGGTGATCGGCACCTGCGTCCAGTTGACACCGTCGTAGACCCACGTCGCGTCGAAGATCGTGCTGCTGAAGGCGCCGCCGAACAGCACTGTCTTGCCGAGGCCCACGTGGTAGCACACCGCCGGGCGATCGAGCGCGCCCGGGTTCGCGGCCGTGGCCACCTGCACCCAATTCGAGCCGTCGTATTCCCAGGTCTGGTTGGTCGGGATGCCGATGCCGGCGGTGATGCCGCCGTAGAGCACGACGCGACCGCGCGCCGCGTCGTAGCAGAGCCCGTAGCGGGCCCGCCCGCCCGGATTCGCCGGCGTCACCACCTGCGCCCAGTCGAGGCCGTTGTATTCCCACGTCTCGGCGTTCGCCCCGCCGACCGAACCGCCGTAGAGCACGAGCACGCCCCGGGCGAGGTCGTAGACCATCTCCATCTCGATGCGGCCGCTCGGTTGCGTGGCCGGCGTCTGCAGGGTCCAGTTCGAGCCGTCGTAGAGCCAGGTCTCGTTGCTGGCCAGCGGGTTGCCCGTGCCGCCGAACAGCACCGCGCCCTGCAGCGTCGGCAGGAAGGCCATCGCCGCACCACGCCGTGCGGTCGGGAAGTTCGCCGGAGCCTGCTGCTCCCACTGGGCGGTGGCCATCGTGGTGGTCAGCAGCAGGACGGCGGTGGCAACGGTGGCAGGGGTCGTGGGCAGCATCTGGATCGGGATCGGCGTGCGGACTGCCACTCAGGCGACATCTGCGTCCCGATGGCCGGCAGAATCCCGGGTTCCGCCCGGGCGCTGGTTCAGCGCGTCGACCGATCGCGTTCCCAACGGAATACGTCGCCGCGCGCGCGTTCCTGCCGGCGGGCGCGCCGCTGGATCCACGTCTGCAGCACGACGTAGTACGGCACCAGCGGCCACAGCCGCAGCGGCAGGCGCCCGAGCTTCTGCCGCAGGCGCAGCCCGGCCTTCTGCTTGTTCGCCCACAACTCGGGGAACCGGCGCGCCAGCTCGAGTGCACCGCGCCGCGAACGAGTCTTGATGCGCACCAGATCCGCCACGGTGCGCGGCGTGCGCACGGTGCTGACCGCCTCCTCGACGAGGCGAATCTCACCCGGCGCGAAGTGCGCGCGCACATAGCCGTCGTCGGCGATCACGTCGGGGAACGCCGCGAAGCGCGCCCGGCCGGCGGCCGACAGCGCATAGAGGCCGCCGCCGACGTCGCCCGGTTCGCCGCCGTGCAGGCCGCGCCAGATCGCGTAGTAGGCGCGCACCAACAGGCTCGCACCGTCCAGGTCGAAGGTCGCCCGCGCCTCGGCCGCGAGCGCACCCGGCAGCGACAGGGCGGCGAAGATGTGCATCAGGTGGGCCCCGCGGATCGGGATGTCGGCGTCCAGGTAGACGCGCGGGAACGACGGCGCGCGCGCTTCGGCGGCATTCAGTGCCGCGACCTTCGACGCCGCCGGGATCTCGAGCACCTCGACCCGCGGTGCGAAGCGGCGCGCCACGTCGGCCGTGCGATCGCTGCAACCATTGCAGGCGACCAGCACCGACACGCCGGCATCCAGCCCGTCGAGCACGGCCTGCAGCGTCGTCGCGATCACGCGCTCCTCGTCGTGCGCCGGGATCAGGATGCTGGGCATGGACGGAAGCAGCCTCTCGTTCTCAGGCGTCGACGAGACGGACCTCGCGCCGCAGGACCTCGCGCACCTGATCGGCCGGTTCGTTGCGGCACATCACGCGGCCCCACACCTCCAGCAGCAGCAGCGAGAACAGGAAGCCGCGATCGACCAGCTGCGGCAAGCCGGTGACGGTCTGCTGCGGCAGGCCGAACCAGTCGGCGACCCAGCCACCGCGGAACAGCCCCGCATCGATGTCGACGCGGCTGGCGAGCGCGATCGGGAAGCCCTTCTTCGGCCGGCGCACCAGCGACTTGTCGAGCACGCGCGACGCGAGGTCGCGCACCGCCCACTTGTCGACATGGAACGGATGCCGGACGTTGTAGAAGCGCGGCACGATGCGGATCTTGTAGCGGGCCGGCAGATTCACGGCGAGGTGGACCAGCGAACGGCCGAGGAACGGAAAGCGCGACTCGATGCTGGCCGCCATGCCGAGCCGGTCGTTGCGATGCAGCAGGGTCGTCAAGTGGCCACGCGCCAACCGCAGGGTCTCGAGCGTCAGTTCGCGGTCGCGCCGATCCTGGATGTGCGCGACCAGTGGCTCGAACTCGGCGTCCATCTGCGGGTCTTCGAAGCGCCCGACGAGTTGCGCCAGGCGGGCACTCGCGTCGTTGTCGTGCCGCGGCCACAGCAGCTTGCCACCGCGCGGGAACGCGGCGTGGAAGACGCGCTGCGCGCTGCTGCCCAGGTTGCCGACCCAGCGCGAGTAGCGGCGGATCGCCAACATCGGATAGCCGAGGAAGAACTCGTCGCTGCCCTCGCCGGTCAAGACGACCTTGAAGCCCTGCTTGCCGACCAGCTTGCTGAGCAGCAGGAACGGCACCGAGTTGGCGTGGTAGATCAGCGGGATCTCGGCGTGCCGCGTGGTGATCGGGATGTGGTCCAGGAAGTCCTGGTTCGACATCGAGACCGTCTGCAGCGGCAGGTCGACGGCGCGCGCGAGCGCTTCGGCCCACGGGCGTTCGCTGTTGTGCTGCACGTCGGCATGGAACAGGCCGAGGTTCTTGGTGCGCCCGGCGGCGAGCTTCGCGATCAGGCTCGAGTCGATGCCGCCGCTGACCAGGCACGCGACCGGTGCATCGCTGACCAGCCGGAAGTCGATGCTCTCCTCGAGTGCGTGCTGCAGGCGCGCCATGACCTGCGCCTGTGGCAGGGTTCGCAGTTCGCCGTGCAGCGGTGCATCGAGGTAGTCGACGATGTCGAAGAACCGCCGGCTCGTCGACTGCCCATCGGCAGCGAAGCGGACCCAGTGTCCTGGCCGCATGCTCTGCACGCCGCGGAACAGCGTCGCCTCGCCGCCGACGAGACCGTGCCCGAGCAGCGAACCCGCGACACCCTGCGGATCGGGTGCGATGCCAGAGTCGAGCAGCGGCCGCATCTCGGAGGCGAAGCGCACCGTGCCGTCGGCGTCGCGACGGTGGTAGAGCGGCTTGATGCCGTAGCGATCGCGGGCCAGCAGCAGCGTCTGTTCCTGGCGATCCCACAGGGCGAAGGCGAAGAAGCCTTCGATCTGCGGCAGCACATCCGCCGGACCGAACGCCGCCAACAGCTCGAGCAGCACCTCCGTGTCGCCGGTCGATCGCAGCACCATGCCGCGCTCCTCGAGCCGTCGCCGCAGGTGCCGGAAGTTGAAGACCTCGCCGTTGTAGGTCAGGACGTAGCGACCGTCCTTGGACGCCATCGGCTGGGCCGCAGCCGCCGACAGGTCGAGGATCGACAGGCGCACGTGTCCCAGACCGACCTGGCGGTCGACATACGTACCGCTGCCGTCGGGCCCGCGATGCACGATCTCGTCGAGCATCCGGCGGACCTGACGATCCTCGGCCTCGGTGTTCTGCGGGCGCAAGATGCCCGCGATGCCGCACATGCGTGTATTCGCCTCGTCCGGATGAAAGGGCGCGGGATTATCGACACGCCGGTGTGCCGCGCAAGAGCGTTCGCCGCGCGCCGGCCGACGAATCCGCGTCGCGTTTGTCACCAACGCGCAGCGGCAGTGTGGGCAATCGACTCGCTCGACCGCACGCGAGCGGTGTGATGTTGTCCACATGAGCCACATCCGGAAAAGGGCTGAGAAGTTGCAGGAGAATCCGTAGCCACCGGATCCTCGGCAGTTCGTAATGGGCCCGAAAATGAAACCGACTGACGTTGGCATCGCACTTTCGGCTCTGCTACTCGCCGGCACGATCCAAGCCCAGTGGCCGCCGATCACCGAACTCGGCAACGGCTGCGGCGGTGTCGGCGGCTCACCGCTCTTCACCACGCCCACGGTGCCGATTCCCGGCGCCAACCTGATGCTGACGGTCAACCACATGCGGCCGCAGGCGCTCGGTGGGCTGATGGTCGGCTGGGGCGCGCCGCTCACCCCGCTGGCGCTCGACTACATGCTGATGACAGGCTGCCACCTGCACGTGCGGCCGGACTTCCTGTATCCGTTCGACACCGGGACCGGCGCCGTGACCTGGAACCTGATGATCCCGCCGGCGAACAGCCTGGTCGGCCAGACCGTCTGGTCGCAGGTGTTCTTCGACCAGCCCAGCGCGAATCCCGCGGGCCTCGCCGCTAGCAATGGGCTGCGGCTGACCTTCGCCAACCCGGCGACCACGCCGACGATGCAGTCGGCCATCCAGCAGTGGGGCATCACCTGGCAGTTCGACGAGGACTATCCCGTCGGCCAGTTCTGCAACGGCGACTGGTGGGTGGTCGGCCCGGTGCACATCGTGGGGATCTCGCCGGGCACGCAGAACCTGAATGGCCGCATCATCAATGGCTCGATGATCAACCCGGACACCTCCGGCATGCACGGCTATGACAGCTCGCTGTACAACCTCGGCCAGTACGCGACCTCTACCCGCCAGTACAGCGCCAACCTCAACGTCGCGCTGAACATCTCGACGAGCTCGCCGCTGGTCCTGCAACCGTCGACCAGCCTGATCTCGACCATCAGCCAGGTGGGGCCGGCCCCCAGCGGCTCGGTGTCGGAGCTGCAGACCGCCGCGGTGCTGACGGTGCTCGCCGCCGTGCCACCCGCCGACGCGTTCCGCCCGCCGTACAGCGGCAGCAACAAGACGATCCAGTATCGCGAGAGCCAGTTGGACTACACGACTCTGGCAAGCCTGGCCCCGAGCGCCGGCTTCCCGTCGCTGACCAGCACGGCCGGCAGCTTCGCCCGCGTGTGGCTCGACCACTGCGCGCACTGGACCAGCCGCTACATGCACCCGGCCGAGAACATGCCGGACTACTACCGGAGCTTCACGGCGCTGACGGGCACGGCCGGACTGCTGTTGAACTGCAACTACACGAACGCGCAGAAGCGCGACCTGCTGGTGCGCATGGTGCAGCTCGGCATCGACAACTACGGCAACATCCAGAACGGCGCCATCTGGGGCGTGAACGGCCACTGCAACGGCCGCAAGTTCCCGATCCTGTTCGCCGGCAAGGTGCTCAACGACGCGGGCATGCTCGCGGTCGGCATCCAGCATCCGCTCGAGTTCTACGGCCCGAACAATTCTGCCAACCGGCCACCCGTCTTCAGCGAGGATGGGCAGACGTTCTACGTCGCGCAGACCTCGCCCGGTGTCTACAACTGGGGCTACGGCGGCTACACCGCAACCGACGTCGGCGTGCCCGAGTGGGGCAACTTCCACGCGGAAGGCGGCAGCCAGGGCATGTCGAGCGACAACGTGCTGTGGGACGCCAACTCCTACCGTCGCTGCTGCTCCGCGAACGGCTGGGTCGGCTCGTGCCTGACGATGCAGATCATGGGTCTGCAATCGGCTTGGAACCAGCCCGCCTGGTTCGACTACATGGACCGCTACATGCAGATCGAACCCGACGGCAGCTGGACCGAATCCTGGGTGACGTGGCACAGCACGATGTGGACTGCCTACAACCTGCAGTTCTGATCGCTGCAGGTCCGATCGGCCTCGGGGGCCGCGGTAGGAATGGCCGCTGCAAGGCTGGAGCGGGCGGGCGTGGCGCCGCAGCGCCGGCGATCGTCCCGTCGCGGCCCATGGGCCGCGACGACCTTGGCGGCGGCACGGATCAGAGTTGCGAGCGGTAGGCGCGCCACATGTCGGCATGCCAGCTGACCCACGACTCCGTCCACTCGCCGTCCGGCTCGATCTGCACGTAGCGATCCATGTA
>JBGARS010000090.1:0-21928 GCA_044230075.1 Planctomycetota bacterium
CGGAGCACACGAGCATCGGCGCCTCTAGCTTCCTCGCCGACGGCATCTACCTGGGCGTGCCACAGGAACGCGCCGGCGCGGTCACCGTGCAACCGACGCGACTCGGCGCCGGCACGTTCCTCGGCAACCACGTCGTCGTGCCCGCCGGCGCGCAACTGCCCGACGACCTGCTGCTCGGCGTGTCGACCGTCGCCGATGCGGCGACGATGGCGGCGGGCACGGCATGGTTCGGCCACCCGCCGTTCCAGCTGCCGCGGCGCGAAGTCGTGACGGTCGATCGGCGGCTGACGCACGAACCATCGCCGCTGCGCTTCGCCAACCGGGTGTTCTGGGAGTCGCTGCGCGGGCTGCTGCCAGCCGGGCCCGCGGTGCTGTTGCTCGCCTGGTTCCAGGTCGTCGATCGCGCGGCCGACCGCGACGACCTGCTGCAGTTGCTGCTCGTCGCCCTGCCGTTGGCGACATTCGCCGTCGGCGCTGCGCTGGCGCTGGCGATCCTGCTGCTGAAGTGGCTGCTGCTCGGCCGCGTGCGGCCCGGGCAGCATGGCCTGTGGTCGTGCTGGGCCAGCCGCTGGGACTTCCACTATGTGCTGTGGAACCGCTGGGGCCGCGCCTTGCTGACGCAGCTCGAAGGCACGCTGTGGCTGCCGTTCTACCTGCGGGCGATGGGCATGCGCATCGGCCGGCGCGTGGTGCTCGGCGACGGCTTCGCGCAGGTCGTCGACCCCGACATGCTGCGCATCGACGACGGCGCCACCGTACACGCGATGTTCCAGGCGCACAGCTTCGAGGACCGCGTGCTGAAGATCGACCGCGTGCACATCGGTGCCGGCGGCACCGTCGGCCGCGGCACCGTCGTGCTCTACGGTGCCGGGATCGGCGAACGCGCGCACGTGGCGCCACATGGCGTCGTGATGAAGCACGAACAGCTGCTGGCCGCCCGCCACTACGCGGGTGTGCCCACGGCCGAAGTCGGCGCCGCAGCACCAACGGTGCCGACGACGATCGCGGCCCGGCCCGAGCACCGCGCGCGCGACCAGGCGCTCGACGTCGCGCGCGGCCTCGCGGTGCTGGGCATGATCGTGATCCACTTCGTGCCGGACGACGGCGTGCCGCTGCTCGGCGCGCTGCACGGCAAGCCCGCCGCGCTGTTCGTGCTGCTGGCCGGCATGTCGTGGGCGATCCAGGCCGCACACCGCCCGGAGGCTGCCGGCCTGTGGCGCTACACGGCCCGGCGCGCGCTGTCGCTCGCCATCGCGGGCTGGCTGTTCTGGCGCTACGTCTGGCCGACCGAAGTGCTGCTGCCGTTCGCCTTGATGCTGCCCGCGGTCGTGCTGCTCGTGCGCCGCGGCACCGGCGCGCTGCAGCTGGCGACCGCGGCGCTGCTGCTGGCGACGCCGTTGCTGGCCCACCTCTGCGGCAACTACGTCGAACCCGACTGCCTCGAGGACGGCACGCACCTCGCCAACCACTCGTTCGGCTGGCAGACGCTGCGCTACTTCGTCTTCGACGGCAGTTACCCGCTGGTGCCGTGGCTGGCGCTCGCGCTGCTCGGCGCGCTGCTGGTGCGGCGCGACGATGGCAGTGCGCGGCATGCGCGCAGCGTGTTCGGGTTGGCGTTGCCGCTGGCGTTGGCGACGACCGCAGCCACCGGCCTGGCCACCCTGCTCGACGACGCGGCCCCGGCGCTGACGCCGTTCCTCGGCTACAGCTGGCAACCGACCTCGCTGCCGTTCCTGCTGCAGATCGGCGCCGTCGCAGTGGCGCTAACCGCCGGGCTGCAATGGTGGCAACGGGCCCGTTGCCTGCCACGAACCGCCACCACGATCGCGGGCTTCGGCCGCGCCTCGCTGACGCACTACCTGCTGCACATCCTGCTGGTCTACGCGCCGCTGCGGCTGTGGTGGCCGCAAGAGGACTGGTCGTTCGGCGTCGGGCTCGCGGCGGCCGCCGGCTACGTCGTCGTCGCGCTGCCGTTGACCGGACTGTGGTTCCGGCACCGTCGGCGCGGACCGTTCGAGACGCTGTGGGCGCTCGCGTCGGGCCGGTAACCGGTCACGCCGACTGTTCGCCGCCGAGTTCGGTGCGCAGGCGCTGACGCAGCCGGTACCACCGCTTCGCGCAGGCCTCGTCGCCGAGCCCGACCTGCACGGCCGCGGTCTTCACGCTCTCGCCTTCGAGCCCACACAACACCACGAGGCGCTGGTCGACGTCGTCGAGGTCGGCAACCGACAGCATCAGCTGGCGGAAGTCGTCACTGCGCGCGACGCGGCGCGAGATGTTGGTGACCGACGCCGGCATCTCGTGCAACGCCGCGAACCGCGACGTGTGGCCGTCGACCGCCTGCACGCGGCCCTCGCGCCGCCGCCGGCGCAGGCTCTCGAACAGCACATGCTTGGCGATCTGGAACACCCACGCCGTCGCGTTGCCGCCGGTGAAGCGCGCGTGATTGGCGACCGCGCGGTAGAGCACTTCCTGCACGAAGTCCTCCTTGGTCGCCGCGTCCTCGCCGCGCAAGCGCAGGTGGGTCCAGGCATGCAGCCGCGGCGCCAACTCCTCGAGTGTGGCGAGCCAGGCCTGTGCTTCCGGTGTGTCGTCCACGATGGTGGCAACTCGGGAGAACGCTAGGCGAAGCGTCGCGCCGCGGTCGCCGGAGATGGCACGCATGTGCAGGGGGCTGCGGTCCAGGTTGGCGGTGAAGAAGCCGCCGCGCAGCGAGTGCTTGTCCGCGGGCGACGACAGCCAGCAGCCGTCCCCCGGCCGCAGCAGATTGCGATTGGGATAGGCATCGGCATCGAGGCACCACTCCTGCACGTTGCCCAGCATGTCGCAAAAGCCGAGCGGATTGGCGCGCAACGAGGCGACCGGCGCGTGCACGGCCCAACCGTCGTCCCATGGCAACGGGTTGCGCTTGCTCGCGTGGATGCCTGCCGCAACTGCTCGCTGGTCGTAGAGGTTCTCCGCGCCCACGAGCCGCGTCTCGTCCTCGCCGACCCACAGCTCCGTCGCGACGCCCCCGCGGGCGGCAACCTCCCACTGGGCCTCGGTCGGCAGCGTGAGACCGCTCTGCCCGAGTATCGACATTGCGGTCCGCCACGTCAGGTTCTCGACGGGGTTGGTCCAGGTCACGCCGTAGTCGACGCCCGCCTTGCCGGAACCGGGCGGGTAGAAGCTCGGCACGCCGCCGCCGAGGCGCCGCCACTGCGCCTGGGTCACCTCGTGCACGGCGAGGAAGAACGGATCCAAAGGCAGTTCGACCAGGTAGTCGTCGGTGCTCTGGCTCTCCAGGGTCCGGTTGTAGGCGGGCGCACGTGGATCCGACTTCTGGCTGCCGATCAGGTGGTGCCCTGCAGGCACGAGCGCGAGCACGATGCCGGTCGCCTCCGCGATGATCGGCGAGCCGTCGTCGCGCCAGTGCGGCGCGACACCTGAGCGCACGTGCAAGAACTCCCACAGGCCGCTGTCCGGGTTGCAACGCAGCGGCGACAGCCCGCCCTGCGGCCGCAGCCGCAGCCCCCCGTAGCGCGGACTGTCGGCGATCGCCTGGAGCGCCAACGCCCAGTCGGCGGGCACTTCGGCCTGCAGTTCGCGTGACTCGCGCTCGATGCTCGCGAACAGCCCGTCCTGGGCGACGAAGGCGTCGAGTGAGGCCAGGAACCCCACGATCGAGTCGTGCAGGACCTGCCGCCGTGCATCGCCGAAGTGGAACGGGCGCAGCGCAGCGAGCTGTTCCCGCAGCCGCTGCTGCTCCGTGGCGCGCACCGCGCCATTGCCGCGAAGGTCCTCGACGGTGTCGGCACGACCGAGCCCTTCTGCCGCACTCTCGTCGATCTGCTCCAGCAACTTCAGGCGCGCGCTGGCCGGATCGCGGTCGCGCAGATCCGCCACCTCCGCTGCCGTCGGCGGGTCCGCTTCGCGTTGCAGAGCCGCGAGCCGCAGCTCGAACTCCTCGCGCCGCGCGAGCAACGCGCGGGCGCGCTCCAGCCACGCGTCCGCGTCGCGCCGATGTTCGCGCAGCGGCCGCACCTGCTCCGCGGACACACGCAGTTCGGTCAGCAACTGGGGCGCCGCCAGCAGGCTGCCGTCGAACGACGCCGCGGACGCCGTGCGACGCAGGTACTCGCCGACCGTGGCGCCGGTGACGGTGACGAGCACGAGCGCTGCCAACAGCGGGTTGCGCTGCAGCCAACGCTGCCCGCGCAGCAGCAGGCCCGGCGGGCGCGCGAGGATCGGCCGCGACTCGCGCAGCCGCCGCAGGTCGTCGGCGAACGCGGCGGCCGACGCGTAGCGGCGGTCGGGATCCGGATCCATCGCCTTGCCGACCACGACGGTGAACTCCCACGGCAGGCCGCGCACAAGCCGCCGCGGGTTCGGTACGTGACCCTGCAGGATGCGGCGCATCTTGCCGTCCGCACTCGGCGCGTCGAACGCCTGCTGGCCGGTCAGCGCCTCGAACAGCACCGCACCGAGCGCCCAGACATCCGAACGGAAGTCGGCGCGCCGGGAGTCCCGGCACTGCTCGGGCGCCATGTAGGCCGGCGTACCGAACACGTCGCCGGTCTTGGTCAGTGACTCGCCCTCGCGGCTGCGGTCGCCGGCGAGCCCGAAGTCGAGCAGCACGGCGGTGCCGTCGGGCCGCACCATCATGTTGGCGGGCTTGACGTCGCGGTGGGCGACACCAGCCGTGTGCGCCGCGTGCAACGCCATCGCCGCGGACTCGAACAGCAGCAGCGTCGACAGCCACGGCCGCACACGCCGGGCACCCCGGTGCGACGAGTCGCCACCGCTCGACTCGTCGCCCGGCTGCAGCAGGAACGGCTTGCCCTGCACGGCGCGCTGGTTCGCCGCGGCGATGCACTGCGCCAGCGTCTCGCCGTCGACGTAGCGCATCGCCAGGTACAGCAGGTCGTCGGCGGTGCCGATCTCGTAGACCGGGCAGATGCCGGGATGGTCGAGCCGCGACGTCGTCGCCGCCTCGGCGCGGAAGCGTTCCTCGGCCGCGCGCGAACCGAACGCATCGGAGCGCAGCACCTTCAGCGCCACGCGCCGGCCCAGCCGACCGTCGATCGCCTCGAACACCGACGCCTGCCCGCCGCGGCCGATCTGGCGCACGATCGCATACGGTCCGATGCGGTCACCATCCGGCGGCACGACGTGCACCGTGTCCGCCGAGTCGGGCGACACCGCGTGAGCGAGTTCGAGTTCGAGCAGCGCCTCGGTCAGCTGCGCAGCGGCCTCCGCGTGCGCGGCCAGCAGTTCCGACAACGGCCGGCGCTGCGCCGGATCCTGCTGCAGCCAGGCGCGCGCGAGCGCCGCCAACGGGTCATCGGATCGTGATGACATGCGCAGCGCCAGCTCAGTGGATCGTCGTGCGCAGCGCGTTCGAGGCGATCCAACCGAACGGGTTGACCGTGGGGTCGTAGACGAACCACTGCTGGTGGACCTGCGCTCCCAGGCTCATCGGGTCGATAGCGAGCGGGATCGCGAACTGGGCATGCCCCGCGGCATCGGTCAGGGCCGCCAGACCGAAGCCGTTGCTGATGTCGACCCAGAGCTGGCACGACGGCGCACCGAGGAAGGTCAGGTCGATGCCCGGCAGCGCCACGAACCCGATCCACAGGAAGCCGATCGTGGTCGGCCACGTGTCGTCGAGCGTCTCGTCGAACGTGCTGCCCAGCAGCATCTGGCCGTTGATGCCCCCCTTCGGCCGGCTGCTCGTCGACGCGCAGGCAAACTTGTACGCGAACGGCAGCGGCACATTCGTCCTGAGTGTCCAGGGACCCGAGTTGCCCGGGCGGTAGTAGTAGCTCTTGAACGTCTGCGGCACCCAGCCCTGGCTCTTGTCCTCGGCGGCCACCGGCATGACCAGCGTGCCGTCGTATTCGAAGTCGAGGAAGAACGGCCCCGACACGTCCGACAGCGACAGATCTGCCTTCCACCAGCCAGGGCCATCGTCCCCGGGATCGTCGAGCATGGCGGACAGCGTGCCACCGCCGGGCGCTGTGGCACTGGGCTTGCCTGCGTTGAGGCCGAAGGGGACCACACCCCACAACGACAACGTCGCGGTCGTCGACTCCTGATCACTCTGCAATTGCGACAGCACGCTGACCGAGTCGAACGAGATCGCCCCGTCGGGGGTTGCGATCTTGAACGCGTAGTGGCCGGCCGGCAGGGACTGCATCTTCTCGTCCGGGTCGTTGGCCGAGGCGAGGTTGTTCTTCGGCGGGCAATTGCCGTCACAGCCCGGTCCGTCACCACCCATGCCACAGTTCTCTCCGTGAGTGGTGCCGACGCCGTCGAAGCGCAGTGCGGCGAGGCCCCCGCCGGGTGCCTCGTTGCGGATACCGGCGTAGAGGCCGCCGACCGTGTTGGCGACGAAGGCCTGCGTCAGCCAACCGTCGTACGACGCGAAGACCCGGTTGTCGTAGACGTCGAGCTGCAGCTGCCGCCACGCCGAGGTCGTGATCGTGTGGCGCCTCAGGATCGAGTGACGCCGGCCGCCGCCGACGTTGCTGATCAGATACAGCGTCGCCGCGGCGTCGGTGACGACGTAGGTCCAGGCCACGCCCGTGTCGCCGTTCATGTCACTGCCCATGGGGCCGACCGGGAACGGCATCGCGTAGTCCGAGTCCGTCGTGCCGCCGACGCCGATCGTCCAGGCGTAGGACGTGCCTGGCGGCGCCAACGTCGCGTCGAAGTACACCTGCCCAACGAAGCTCATGCGCGACGTCGCGTCGGTCCGCAACAGGTAGCTGCGACCGCCCGCGGTGTCGTTCGGCGTCGCGAGCGAGGCGCAGTTGCCGCCCTGCGGCGAGGCTGGCACCGAAGCCGGGTTGAAGGTGCTCACCGCGCCTGGGCTCACCGCCACCGGTGCCGCAACCGAACCCGACCACGAGGGCACCGGTTGCCCGACCGACAGCGCATCGAAGTTCTCGGCATACGGCAGCAGGTCCGGCAGGTCGTTGCTGGCCTTCGGCGTCCACGGCGCGATGCGGAAGTCGAGGCCGTTCTGGCCCGTGTCGACACCATCGCGCTGTCGCGACCACGACGTCGGCGAAACCGGATCGAGGTGGTGCGCGCCGAACAGCGGCTGCCCTTCCCCTTCGAACAGCGGTGCTGGGCCGGCACTGGCGCCGTATTGCACGGCATCAACGACGATGCCCGCGCTGTCGCGCAGGCTCAGCGTGGTGTTGCCGTTCGGCAACGCAGCGGCGAGCGCGAAGTCGGGAGCGAGCACCGGCGGCGCGCCGACCGCATTGCCGACGACGTAGTACTGGCCCGGCGCGAGCACGATCGACGGCATCGTCGCCAGGGTCGTGGTGCCCGACGACGTCGTCGCGAGCAGCTTCCATCCCAGCAGGTTCACGCCACCAGAGCCAGCGTTGTAGAGCTCGACGAACTCGCGGTTGGCACCGGTGTAGTAGTAGACGAACTCGTTGACCACGAGGCCCGGCGGCGGCCCCGCCCAGTCGGTGACCAGTTCCAGCACGGGCGCGCTGTTGGTGGTGATCGTTCCACTCGTGGCAACCGCGCTCGCTGCCGTCAACCGCGAACCCACACCCGCGACCGTGGCGACGTCGGCCGGCGCGCCCGCGGACCCGACCCAGCCAGTGCCGTCACACTGCACGTCGACGGCGAGGTCGAAGCCGAGCGTCGGGTCGTAGACGAACGGCGTCGTCAGCGGCACCTGCACGTAGAAGCTGCTCGGCGCGCTCGACGCGGCCACGTCGACCGGTACGGCACCCGAGTAGACCAGCGTCAGGTCGCCGCCGTGATTCGCGGCGAACGAGGTGCTGAGCGCGAGGTGGTCGAACGCCGCCGTCGACAACGACACCTGCACGTTGTCGTAGACGCCGCTGCCAAAGCCCGCGCCATTGTTCGCACGCCATCGCAACCCGGTGATCGTCACCGGCCCGCCGACGCCGAGCGCAGTGAACGACGACGAGTCGTAGACGACCAGCGTGCGCGTCGACGCGGTGCCAGAGCCCCACGGCGCAGCACCGACACCGGCCTGGTCGATGCCAGCCGCAGCCGGCGGCAGCAGCACGGCGCCTTGCGCCAGCGCGCGGCCAGCGAGCAGGAACAACGAGACGAACAGCAGGGCACGAGCGTTCATGGCAGGATCCGACGAGTGGTGGTAGCGACGCAGCTCCAGCTCCCCCCGCATCGCGCCGCATCATCACGGTCCGTGTCGGCACCGGCAACGGCCACCGGTGAATCGAGCCAGAACACAAGCGGCCGCCGCCAGCCGAGAGACGTCTCGGGCGGGCGGCAGCCGCTGCGCTACCCGGTCAGGGTGCTTCGGTGCAGCCCTGATCCGCTCAGGTCCCCAGAGTGGCAAGCACCCCGAGCGCGGCGAAGTAGAGGACCACGAGGATGATGCCGACGGCCACAAGGTACTTGGGCCACTGTCTCACCCCGCTCTTGAGCCGGCGTCGGGCACCGTCGACGTGGAATGGCGCGAGGTCATCTGTGACCTTGAAGGTCAGCGTCACGCGATCCCGTTGCCCCTTCGCGATGGTTGCGTACTCGCTGAGGAGAGTGCGCGAGGCGAGTGCCTCGCCCCATCCGTCCACGACTTTCCGATCATCATCGTGGTCCAGGGCCGCTTGGAGCTTCGCGACGAGTTCGATCATCGCGTCGCGTGTGCTGATCACGGAGCAATCAACACGGCCGGGATGGCCGGTCGCAATCGAGACGACGTACTTGTTCGTGTGTTCCGACATGCGCACGTTCCGAGTCAGCGCGAGGTTGCGGACGTGCCTCGATGCTACCCGCGAGGTGGTGCCCTGCGGACGAAGCCATGTTCAGGGCCTCCGAATCCAGCCGGCAGGCGACGACCAGCTACTGGTGCGAGTAGTCGGAGATCGTGTCGGACCACTTCGCGGCCGTCCAGGTGAACGTTGGGTCGAAGGCCACGGCCTGCGTATGCAGGTGCAAGCATGGCGGCAGGCTCGTCGGGATCGGCACCGACACCGAGGCACGGCCCAGCGTGTCCAGCAACACCACGAACGGGATGTCGGTGAGGAACAGGCACAGGCTCTCGAAGTTCACGCATCCCACCGCCGGCCCCATGCCGATCACGGCGATGCCGCTGGCGTAGAGCAGGCCCGCGTCGATCGAGAACGTCGTCGTCAGCCCGGCGACCAACGGCGTGTGGTAGTAGGTGTCGACGCCGAGCGCCGGGTTGTACTTCAGGACCAGATCGTGGTCGGGGCAGGCAGTGGTCAGCTCGAGCCGCAGGTAGTCGACCTTGGTGTTCGTGCCGACAGTGACGTCGAGCCGATGCGCCTTCCCGAGCCGCGGCAGCAGGTTCAGACAGCTCGGCAGCTGCGCGAGATCGAGGCACAGCTCCCCGGCCACGGTGTGGAACGGCACCGGCGCCGTGAACGCGAAGTCGAGTTCGGGACCCGTCGGCCCGAAGTCGAGATGCAGCGTGTCGGTGAGGTTGCCGTTGGCGACGTCGGGGCAGAGCCCGAGGTAGAGCCGCGCCGCGACGATGTGGTCCGGCAGACCTTCGAAGGTGTGGCCGAGCGAACTGGCGGCCAACACGACGTCGAACATGCGCGGCCCGGCGCCGAGCGCTGTGCGCGCGCACGTCGTCTCGACCAGGGGCAGCCCAGCCACCACGTAGCCATCGTCGATGCCGGCGCGCATCACGTGGTGGCAGCGGCCGACCGGGGCGAGGTTGCAGTGCACATGGCTGGTCACCGTGTCGCAGGTGGCGAGGTCCAGGTCGCCGTCGCCATCGGTGTCGCACGCCGCGATGTCGAAGCCGCCGCAGCCCGCGAACACCTGTTCGGTCAGACTGAAGGAACCGTTGCCCGTGCCGGGGCGGATGTGCAGCTCCCAGTTGGTCGTCGTGTAGGCGAGGTCGAGATCACCGTCGAGGTCGAAGTCGCCGCTGGTGATCGCGACGGGTTTCTCGCCGATGGTGAGCACATTCGGCAGGGCGACGGGTGCAGGTACGGTCAGGACGCCGGGCCAACCTGGCGCGGTGCGATCGACGGTGCAGAACCACAGGGTCGGACCGCCGCCGGTCCAGCCGCCGCCGACCACGAAGTCGTCGCAGCCGTCGCCGTTGAAGTCGCCGGTCGTGATGTCGACGGCGGCGAGGCCAGGTGACCAGTTCGTGCCCAGCACGAAGTTGCATGCCGTGGGAAACGCGAACGAGTACGTGCCGGCGGTCGAGGTGTTGCGCAGCACGTGCGCCTGGGCCGGGAGGAACGGGGTGACACCACCCCACAGCACGACCAGGTCCGGCAGCTGGTCGCCGTCGAACGAACCGGCGGCGAACCGCACGGTCGACCCAGGACCGGGCGGCACCAGCGGGATCAGTACGGCCGGCTGCAGCACACCAGCCAGGTTGTCGTACACGATCAGACTGCCAGTGGCATCGAGCACCAGCACGTCGTTGTCGCCGTCACCGTCGAAGTCCTCCACCAGCATCTGGATCGCGTTCGACGAACAGAGCAGCGGCAGCGGATTCTGCACTGTCGCCAGGAGTCCACTGCGCACCCGGATCTGGTAGCTGGCGCCAAAGGCGGTCGGCTCGAGCGTCACTACCTCCTCGAGTGCGGCGTTGTCGATCTCCGCCACCGCGATGTCGAGCGCGCCGAGGTCGCCGAACGCGAGCGGGCCGGCAGGCGCGGGTACGAACGGCGGCGAACCGAACACCGGGCAGCTCGTCTGGTTGCCGTTCTTCCACCAGTCGTAGTAGCTGGGCACCAACGGGCCGGCGTTCGCCGTGACCATGTCAGGGTTGCTGCCCGCGGTCATGTCGCCGAAGGCCAGCGCCACCGGCACGGTGCCGGGCCCACCGAAGTAGGTCGTCGGCGCGGCGAACTGCGCCGTCAGCGAACTGACGGGGCCGATCGCCCAGGTGACCGCCGTCGTCAGCAGCAGCCGGCGCAGGGACTTGGTGTCGGGGCGGAACATGGACCGCAGGGGCGAGCCATCCAGGGAGAGGAACGAGTTCATGGATCTTCGAGGGTCGGAGGCCGCGGGATTGCGACCACTCCCTGGATGACCCGTGCCGCCGAAGTCGGACCGACTCGTGCCGAAAACTGCCCGGCGGCGCGTCAGCCGGACAACCCAGCCGCCTCGCGGTCGAGCACCACCAGCACGTCGCCGTGCCGTCGCAATACCGACGCCGGACAGACCGGCGTGACCTCCCCCTGCAGCATGTCGTTCACCGCGTGCGCCTTGCCGGCCCCGAACGCGCACAGCACGATGCGCCGCGCGGCCAGGATCGTCGCCAGACCCGACGTCACCGCCCGCCGCGGCGGTTCCCCGGGCGCGAACCGGACCCGCGCGTCGTCGCGCGTCGACTCGGCCAGCGTCGCCACGTGGCAGCCGACCTCGAACGGCGTGTCGGGCTCGTTGAACGCCAGGTGGCCGTTGCGGCCGATGCCGACCAGCTGCAGCGCGACCCCGCCGGCGAGACGCAGCCGCTCGGCATGGGCCGCGATCGCCGCAGCGTCGTCGTCGTGTGGCACCGGCAGGAACAGGCCCGCGCGCAGCATGTCGCCGAACGGCGGGCACGCGGCACACAGTTCGTGCACCATGCCGCCGTCGCGTTCGGGCGGGTAGCCGACGTATTCGTCGAGGTGCGTCGCCGCGAACGCACGGGTCGACACAGTGCCGCGCTGCAGTTCCTGTGCGAGCGCCTGCAGGAAACCGCGGAACGTCTGCCCGGTCGCGAAGCCGAGCAGCGGCAGGCGCGCGCCGGCGATCGTGCGCCGCACCTCGTCGAGCAGGATCGGCACCGCCGCGGCAGGTGCGTCGACGACGCGCAGCTCGGGACCGGCTCGTCCGTTCACCGTCGGCACCCGCGCACTCGCACCATGCCACGAATCTACCCGCGCGGTTGCCCACGCACCGCCGGCACTGCCGCAATCAGCAGCACCAGCGCCACCAGCGACACCGCTGCGGCGGCGACGAACGCCGGCCAGGCACCACCCTCGTCCCAGAGCAGCCCGAGCAGAACCGGCCCGGCGAACGCGGACAGGCCCTGCACGGCGTGGTAGGTACCGAACACCCGCCCGCGCTTGGGTGCGCCGCTGAGCGTGGCGAGGTAGCCGCGCTCGGCGCCTTCGGTGAACGCGGCGTGCAGGCCGTGCACGGCGAACAGCGGCCACATCCACACCTGCGTCGCTGCCTGCGCGAAGCCGAACATCACCAGCGCATGCACGAACAGGCCGCAGCCGATCACGCGCCGTTGGCCGAGGCGGTCCGACAGGGCACCGAGCGGCTGCGACAGCCCCGCGCGCACGACGTGCAGCACCGCCCACAGCAGCGGCAGCTGCACGGTCGGCACGCCGAGTTCGGACGCGCGCGCCAGCACGAACAGGTCGACGGCGCCGGCGACCGCCGAGAACACGACCACCAGCAGGAACGGCAGCAGGCGGCACAGCGCGCCGGGCGGATCCTCGGCGTCGCCGGGCTGCGTGACCACCCGGCCTTCGTGCACGCCGAACACCACCACGAGCACGGCGACCAACCCCGGCAACAGCGCCAGCGCGAACACCGTGCGCAGTTCGCAGCCGCCCCACAAGAGCGCACTCGCCACCAGCGCGCCACCGAGCGCGCCGGCGTGGTCCATCGCCCGCTGCACTCCGAACGCCGCACCACGACGCGGCGCCTCGACGCAGTTCGCCAGCAGCGCATCGCGGGGCGCGCTGCGCAGGCCCTTGCCGACCCGGTCGCCGCTGCGCACCAGCACCGCCTGCAGCGGCGTCTGTACCAGCGCGAACAGCGGCCGCAGCAAGGTCGACAGGCCGTAGCCGAACACGATCCACGACTTCCTCGTCGCCTGCCGGTCGGACAGCCAGCCGCTCAGCAGCTTGAGCACGGCGACGACCAGTTCGCTGGTGCCCTGCAACAGTCCCAGTGCGACCATCGATCCACCGAGCCCGGCGAGGAACACCGGCAACAGCGGCACGATCATCTCGCTGCTGAGGTCGGTGAAGAACGACACCCAGCCCAGCGCCCAGACCGTGGCGGGCAGGCGCGGCCGCGGCGGCGCAGCAGCGGTCACGCGTCGAGGGCTTGCAGCGCGCGGCGCACGCTGCCGTTGTGGGTCAGCAGCAGCGTGCGCGCGGTCGGCGCATCGACCGTGTGCCGCAGCATGACGATCGCCGCCTTGACCTCGCCGTCGCTCTGCAACAGCGTGCGTTCCGCCGTCGCGGCGTCGCAGCCGGTCGCCTCCGCGACGATGCGAATGCTGCGCGCGATCAGCTTCTGGTTCTTCGCCTGCAGGTCGACCATCAGGTTGCCGTAGGTCTTGTTCAGCCGCACGAACGCGCCGGTACTGAGCATGTTCAGCACCATCTTCGTCGCCGTGCCGGCCTTCAGCCGCGTGCTGCCGGTCAGCACTTCCGGACCGGTCGCGAGTTCGATCGGCTGTTCGGCGGCCGCTGCGACGACACTGCCCTGGTTGCAGACCACGGCGACGGTCAACGCCCCCAGCTGCCCGGCATGCCGCAGCGCGCCGAGCACGTAGGGCGTGCGACCGCTGGCGGCGATACCGACGACGACATCCTTCGGGCCGAGTTCGAGCGGCCGCAGGTCGGCGGCGCCCTGCGCTTCGTTGTCCTCGGCGCCCTCGGTCGATTGCGCGAACGCGGCCGCGCCGCCCGCCATCAGCCCGATCACGCGGTCGGGAGTCGACGAGAACGTCGGCGGGCACTCGGCCGCATCGAGCACGCCGAGCCGCCCCGAGGTGCCGGCACCGACGTACACCAGCCGCCCACCCTTGCGCATGCGTTCGGCGATCGCGTCGACCGCTTGGGCGATGCGCGGCAGCGCGCCGCGCACGGCCTTGGCGGCGTGGTGGTCCTCGTCGTTCATGACGGCGACCAGGTCGAGCGTCGACATCGCGTCGAGCATCTCGGTGCGCGGATGCCGCGCTTCGGTCGTCAGCGAGGTGAGATCGGGTTTGGTCATCGTGTGGCGCGCAAGTATAGCTGCGTGCGCCCGCGCCCCGTCATGCCCATCGGTTCGCTCGACCTCACGATCGTCGCCGTCTATCTGGTGGCGATGGTCGCACTCGGCGTCTGGCTCGGGCGCGGCCAGCAGACCGCGAAGGACTACCTGCTCGGCGGCCGCGACCTGCCGTGGCCAGCACTGCTGATCTCGATCGTCGCCACCGAGACCAGCACGGTGACGTTCCTCAGCGTGCCAGGGCTCGTCTACGGCGACGCAGTGACCGGCAGCCCGGGCGACATGCGCTTCCTGCAGCTGCCGCTCGGCTTCCTGCTCGGGCGCGTGGTCGCGGCGCGGCTGCTGCTGCCGCTCTACTTCCGCGGCGAACTGTTCACCGCCTACGAAGCGCTGCAGGTGCGCTTCGGCCCGTTGCTGCGCGGCATCGCCAGCGTGCTGTTCCTGGTCATGCGCACGCTGGCCGACGGGCTGCGGCTCTACCTGACGGCGCTGGTGCTGCGCGAACTCGCCGGCGTGTCGCTGACGACCGCGGTCGCGGTCACCGGCTGCTCGACGCTGGTCTACACGTTCTTCGGCGGCGTGCGCGCGGTGGTGTGGACCGACGTCTTGCAGTTCGGCATCTACATGGCCGGCGCGCTGTTCGCGGTCTGGTCGCTGTGGACCGCCGTCGGCTTTTCCGACCTGCCGCTGACCGGCGCCGTCGAGAGCCACCTGCGCGTGTTCGAGTTCGGCTTCTCGCTCGTCGACGGGCACACGTTCTGGGCCGGGCTGATCGGCGGCGCGTTCCTGTCGCTCGGCACCCACGGCGTCGACCAGCTGGTCGTGCAGCGCTACCTGTGCGCACGCTCGCTGCGCGATGCGCAGAAGGCCCTGGTGACCAGCGGCGTCGTGGTGCTGCTGCAGTTCGCGCTGTTCCTGTTCCTGGGCCTGTTGCTGTGGCTGTTCTACCAGCAGCACCCGCCGGCGATGCCGTTCGCCAAGGCCGACGCGGTGTTCGTCGACTACCTGGTGCACCACATGCCGAGCGGCGTGCGCGGGCTCGTGCTCGGCGCGGTGTTCGCGGCAGCGATGTCGACGCTGTCGGGCTCGCTGAACAGCTCGGCGTCGGCGCTGGTGAACGACATCCTGTTGCCGCTGCAGAAGCGCACCGCGGCCGATGCGCGCACGTTCCGGCTGGCGCGCGCGGCGACGCTGCTGTTCGGCGTGCTGCAGATGCTCGTCGGCGTCAGCGGACTCGGCGGCGGCAGCGTCGTCGACCAGGTGCTGGCGATCGCGTCGTTCACGACCGGCATCCTGCTCGGCGTGTTCTTCCTGGCGCTGCTGCCCGGCCCGACCGCGCCGGCCGCCGCGATCACAGCCCTGCTCGGCGGTGCGGTGCTGACCGGCGGGCTCTATGTCGCGCGGCCTTGGCTGCCGGAGCCGCTGCGCATAGCCGGCCTGTGGTTCGGCGCGATCGGCGCGCTGTCGACGTTCGCCAGCGGCGTGGTGGCGCGCACGATGTGGCGCCCGCGCTGACGCGGCCGCGTCACTGCAGGATGCCGAGCACGCCGTTGCTGGCCGAGTAGCCGAACGAGACCGCGGGATCCTCGGTCCAGTGCTGGAAGCGCAGCGGCAGGCCGGGCGGCAGGCCGCCGGGCACCGTCACCTGGAAGTCGACCGCGCCGGCACCATTGGTCACCAGCGGCAGCAGCAGCATCAGGTCCGGCACCAGCACGCCGCCGAGGAACGGCTGGTAGACCGGCAGCACGCCGAGCACCAGCACCGACGTCGACTGGGGATTGGCGCCGGTCAGCGCCAGCGTCGCCAGCGAACCGACCGTCAACGGGCCGCTGCCGGTCAGGTGCGACACACCGGGACCGCCCGCCTTGGCGAAGCCCAGGTCGCTCCAGACCGTCGGCTGCTTGACCCACATCACCGCATAGTTGCGGGTGCCGAGATGGCCGACGCCGACGACGTAGGTGGTGCCGAGCACGTCGTGCCAGATGCCGAACGCCTGGCTGGCGTTCCAGCCGGCCGGCAGGAAGGCCTGCAGGTCGACCCACGACGCCGCGCTGCCCGACCACAGGCTGGCGTGTGGGTAGAGGCCGATGAACGCGTCGCCCACCTGCTCGCCCTGGTGCACACCGCTCGCAGTCGATCGGCTCGCGCCGGCCGGCTGCAGATCGACGTACGATGCCGCGCTGCCGTTCCAGAGGGCCGCGTGCGAGTTGTAGCCATAGACCGCCCTCCCCACCTGTTGGCCGGCGTCGACGTCGAGCGCGAACGACGATGTCGCGGCGGCAGGGTGCAGGTCGACCCACGATGTGTTCGTGCCGGTCCAGACCATCGCGTGGTCGTTGCCGCCCAGCGTCGCCGCGCCCGCCTGCTGCACGCCATCGGTCGCGTTCAGTGACGACCAGGTGGCGGGTGGCGCGATGCCGAACGGATGCAGGTCGGTCCAACCGCCGCCTGGCAGGCTCCAGATGGTGGCCTTCGTGGTGTTCAGGAAGCGCGCCTCGCCCACCACCATGTCCCCGGCGACGTCGTAGGCGATCGATGTGCTGGAAGCGGTCGGGGCGAGGTCGACCCACGACCCCGCACTTCCGGTCCAGTAGCCGGCATGCGGGAACACGTGGCCGACCTGCCGCCCCCCCTGCACGCCGCGCGCCTGCGACAACGTCGAACCGGACGGGTTCAAGCTGACGAACGAGCCCACGCTGCCGCTCCACATCGCGGCCTCGGCACCATTGCCGAAGTCGACGTAGCCAATCTGCTGGCCGTCCTGGATCCGGTTGCACTCGGAGTAGGTCGTGCCGGGCGGGTCGAGCACGACGACGGTCCACTGGGCGCGGGCCGGCGCCGCGCACAGGGAGGAGGCCAGCAGGACGAACGCGGTGACGTGCCGTCCATGCGGCGCGCGGCGAGGGATCGATCGGTGGTGGTTCATGGGGAAGGGCCCGGGATTCGGAGGCAGCAGGGAACGGCGAGCACATGCCGCCATGGAGAGCAGCGAATCGGGGGGCGGTGGCGTTCGCGATCGGCCGGGTTTCTGCAGCCGGGTCGCCGCGTGCCCGGTGCGGCGGGACGCTAGACTGCCGCCATGCGCGGACTCTCGGCCAGTCTGGGTGCGCTGGTCCTGGTGCTCGGCGGCCTCGGGGCGCAGGACCGCGCCGAGCGCCTCGAAGGCATCGTGCTCGACCCGCTGTCGCGGCCGGTCGCCAACGCCGCCGTGCAGGTCGAAGCCGACGGCCTGACGATCGCGCGCACGCAGACCGACGCCGAAGGCGTGTTCGTGCTCGGCCGCCTACCGGCGCGCGGGTTGGTCGTGCGCGCGACGACCACGGCGCCGGACGTCGGTGCGGTCGAAGTCGATCTGGCCGCCGAGCCACACGCGTTCGTCCACATCCGACTGATGCCGGCGCGGGCCGTGTCCGGCACGGTGCACGCTGCCGGCGGCGCACCGATCGCGGGCGCCTGGGTCGTGTTCGCGCCGACCGGATCGCGGCAACTCACGCCCGTCGGCGACCACTGTCGCAGCGATGCGGAAGGCAGGTTCGCATTGCCGGCGGTGCCATACAGCTGCAACGTGCTGCGCGTCTGGGCCGATGGCTTCGCCGGCACGCCGGCGGACGTCGATGGCACCGGGCCGCAACAGCTCGACGTGGTGCTGTCGCGCGACGACGTGCCGGAGACCTCGTTCGCACTGGCCCATGCACCCGCGGCGCAATGCGCGACGGCGGTGCTCACGGTGGTGGCCCACTGCCAGGACGTCGATCTGCGCCTGCCGCCGGCGCTGCGCACGCCGCCGCTGGCGCCGGACGGCCGCTTCTGGCTGCGCGGTTGGCCCGAGGGCGACACGCTGTTGGCGCACCTGCACGTCCCGGACGCGAGCATCGAACCCCCGCTGCTCGCAGTCGAAGCCGGCAGCAGCCGCCGCGAGCGGCAGTTCTTCGTCGAGGACCCGAGCGACGTGGTGTTTCGAGGCCGGCTGGTGGGCGAACACGGCGCCAGCACCGCCGGCGTGCACCTGCAGCTGCAGGCCTGCGACCAGAAGGCACTGCAACTCGACGTCACCACGGGCCCGGACGGATCGTTCGAGCTGCGGTCGCCGGTCGGCCTCGGCCGCTACCTGGAGCTGCGCACGCAGGATCCCGGACTGGCGCTGCATCCGGCGCAGGAACGGGACGGGCCGGGGGAGCCGCTGGCGGACCGCGTCTGGTGCCATCAACGGCGCAACTACGTGCACGAGTTCGTGCTGCGCCCCGCGGTCACGCTGCGAGCGGCCCTGCTCGACGCCAGTGGCCAACCCTGGCGCGGCGCCACCGTGGCGCTGCTGCGCGGCAAGCGTGAGCAGGCGACCCACCACGTCGGCCGCGCCCCGCCGTTTTGTGCCGCGATCGCCGCCGTGTTGGCGACCAGTCGCAGCGATGCCCGCGGCACGGCCGTGCTGTCGCACCTCGCGCTCGATGCCGGCGCGGAACTCGTGCTGCAGGTCTCGGGCCCCGGCGGCTACCTCGAACATGCGTTCGTGACCACCGGCGGCGCGCAGGACCTCGGCACCCTGCGCGCGGGCCCCGCGGCGGGACTGCGGGCGCACACGATGCTGGCGAACGGCACCGCGACCCCCGGCGCGCGCATGGTGCTGGAGAGCTACAGCGGCTGCGCGCGAACGATCGTCGTCACCGCCGACCGCGATGGCCGCTTCGACCTCACCTCGCTGCCTCCCGGCCCGTGCCTGGTCTCGTTCCTCGGCTACAACCTGCCGCAGGATCTGGTCACGTTGGTCGCCGGCGAAACGCAGGAAGTCCAGGTCCGCCTGCAGTAGCTGCGTCGGCTAGCATGCGCGCCGATGCCGCTGCGACCGTTCGCCCTCGCCACCACCCTCGCGTGGCTCGTCGTCGCGAGCCCGGCGCAGGCGCGGACCGGTGCCGACCTGCTCGCCGCGGAACACTGCGAACGGCTGCGCGGCCGCAAGGTCGGCCTGATCACCAACCACACCGGACGGCTCGGCGACGGCCGCCGCACGGTCGACGTGCTGGCTGCGGCGGAAGGCGTGCAGTTGGTGGCGCTGTTCGCCCCCGAGCACGGTTGGGAGGGTGTGCAGGACGCCGCGGTCGGCGACACCGAGGACACCAAGACCGGCCTGCCGGTGTTCTCGCTGTACGGCGCGAGCCGCACCCCCACCGAGACGATGCTGCAAGGCATCGACACGCTGGTGTTCGACGTGCAGGACGTCGGCTGCCGCTTCTACACCTATCTGTCGACGATGCGGAACTGCCTCGAGGCGGCCGCCGCGCACCAGCTGCGCTTCGTCGTGCTCGACCGGCCCAACCCGCTCGGCGGGCTCGCCATGGCCGGCCCGGTCGCCGCGGCCGACCGGCTCGACTTCGTCGCCGCCTACCGCATCCCGGTGCGCCACGGCCTGACCGCCGGCGAACTGGCGCGCATGATCCAGGGCGAAGACGGCCTGCGCGTGGACCTCGACGTGGTGCGCTGCGCTGGCTGGCACCGTGCCGATCTGTGGCCGGACACGGGGCTGCCGTGGATCGCACCGTCGCCGAACCTGCGCAGCGTCACCGAGGCGCTGCTGTATCCGGGCATGGGCCTGCTCGAAGGCACCAACCTGTCGGTCGGCCGCGGCACCGACCGGCCGTTCGAACGACTCGGCGCACCGTGGTGCGATGGCGTGCAGGTGGCCGCAACGCTGCGCGCCGTGCAACTGCCCGGCGTCGCGTTCGTGCCGGTGCGCTTCACGCCGGACGCGAGCACGTTCGCCGGCGAAGCATGCTCGGGTGTCGACGTCGTCGTCACCGACTGGCGCACGTTCGAACCGGTGCACACCGGCGTGGCCGTCGCCGCGGCGCTGCACCAACTGTTCCCCGCAGCATGGGACACGGCGCGGCTCGATTGGCTGTGGAAGCACGCGCCGAGCTGCAAGCGGCTGCTGGCCGGCGAACCAGCGGCGGCGATCGTCGCCAGCTGGAAGCAGGACCTCGACCTGTTCCGGCTGCGGCGCCAACCGTTCCTGCTCTACGAATGAACACCGCTGCGACGCATCCACGCGCGCGCTGGTGGCTCTACGCCGCGCTGCCGGCACTCGCCATCGCCGCCGTGCAGGCCGCGTGGCCCTGGCCGTTCTTCTCCGACGACGCGTTCGTGTCGCTGCGCTACGCGGAGCGGCTGCTGCAGGGGCACGGGCTCACGTGGACCGACGGCGAACGCGTCGAAGGTTACAGCAACCTGCTGTGGGTGCTCGCGTGCAGCGGCCTCGGCCGGCTCGGCATCGACCTGGTCACCGCGGCGCGTGGCCTCGGCGCCGTGTGCACCGCCGGTGCGCTGTGCCTGCTCGCGCGCGCGCTGCGACCGTTCGACCTGCGCAGCTCACTGGTCGCCGCCGTGGCGCCGCTGCTAGTCGCGACCAGAAGCACGGTGCTGGCGTGGACGCTCGGCGGCCTCGAAGGGCCGATGGTGCTGCTGTGGCTGGCGTGGGGTTTCGGCGCCTTCACCCGCCAACCGGATCTCGGTGCGGTGGGCCCGCGCACGCTGTGCTGGCTCGGCGTGCCGTTCGCGCTCGCGTGCTGGACGCGGCCCGACAGCCCGCTGTGGGTCGCGGGCGCGGCGACCGCCCTCGCCATGAACGCACTGCACGGGTGGCGCCGCGGCCTCGGCACCGCACTCGCGCGCGGGTTCGCGTTCGCGGCGTTGCCGATCGCGGCGGTGCTCGCCCAGCTCGCGTTCCGCCTCGCCTACCACGGCGACCTTTGGCCGAACACCGCGCACGTGAAGGCCCAGTTCGATCCGGGCGCGAGTGGTGCTGGCGTCACCTACGTCGCCCACGCGCTGCTGGCGCTGCCGGGCGTGGTATGGCCCGCGTTGCTCGGCGCAGTCCTCCTGCTCGCGGCGCGCCGCACGCGCGCGATCGCATTGCTGCTGCTGCTGCCGCTGCTGCTGTGGTTCGGCTACCTGATGGCGATCGGCGGCGACCACTTCCCCGGCCGGCGGTTGCTGCACGGCGCGCTGGTGCCGCTCGCGCTGCTCGGTGGGCTCGCCTGCCGCCAGCTCGCCGGCTCGTCGTGGCCGCGCACGCTGTTGGTGACGGCGCTCGGCCTTGGCGCCGCCGGCTTCGGGCTGCATGCGTCGCGCACCGACCCGCAGAGCCACGAACTGCGCGCCGAGACCTGGGAGTGGCGCGGCAAGGTGATCGGCGAGACGCTCGCGCGTGCATTCGCGGACGAACACCCACTGCTGGCCGTCGACGCCGCGGGCGCGGTGCCGTTCTACGCGCGCCTGCCCGCGCTCGACATGCTCGGCCTCTGCGATCGCACGATCGCGACGACGCCGTATCGCGACTGGCTGCAGGCGGTGAAGGCGCGCGGCGACGTGCCGCTGCCCCCCGGCCATCTGCGCGGCAACGGCGCCTACGTGATGGACCGCGCGCCGGACCTGATGCTGTTCGGGCCGCCGACCGGGCACCTGCTGCCGGTGTTCGTCAGCGCCTGCGAGTTCGAGGACGACCCGCGCTTCCTCGACGGCTATCGCGCGGTCCTGCTGGATGCGGGTGCGCACGCGATCCCACCCGGACGGGGCGCGAGCCTCGAACCGATCCTGCAGCCGCTGTGGATCCAGACGCGCGGCGTCGCGGGCGTGCACACGACCGCGCAACGCATCACGATCCCGGCGCACCTGTTCGGCTCCTTCCGCCTGCCCCGACCGCTGGTCCGGCGCTACGGCACCACGCCACCCGATCCCGGCGACAGTGAGGCGATCGCGACGGCCTGGGCCACGACGACCGCTTGGTACCAGTCGCGCGACGCAGTCGTCGTCGCCGCGATGGACGGCGGCACCGAACTCGAACTGCGCCGCGGCACCGCGACGCTACCGTGGCGCCTGCCGCGCGGCACATGGCAACTCACGCTGGAACCGCCGACGACCGACCTCGTGCTCACCGCGATGCCGACGCCGGTGACCGCTGGCTCACTCGTGCTGGCGGCCGACGAAGACGTGGTGC
>JBGARS010000091.1:0-21863 GCA_044230075.1 Planctomycetota bacterium
GGCCGAGACCGTCCGAGCGACGCCGGACGGGGCTTCGCGACGAGGCTGATCGGGCCGGCCAGCCGGCGCCCAGGAATCGGGTGTTCGGACGCGCCGAACGGCGAAAGGAACAATGGCGGAGAGGGGGGGATTCGAACCCCCGTGACCCTTGCAGGCCAACCGGTTTTCGAAACCGGCCCGTTCAGCCGCTCTGGCACCTCTCCGCGAGGGCAACCGCGCCAGGCGCGGGACGCCGAACAAGGCGAGGGATCGTGCCGACCGGCCACGGGCATTTCAACTGCGAAGGTCAGCTGCCGCGCTTGCCGCGGAAGAACGCGCGCAGCAGCTCGGCGCTGGCCGCCGCCTGCACCCCTTCCACGACCTCGCAGCGGTGGTTCAGCCGCGTGTCCTCCAGCACCGACGCCAGCGACCGCACCGCGCCGAACTTCGGGTCGCGCGCGCCGAAACAGACCCGCCGCACGCGGGTGTGCAGGATCGCACCGGCGCACAGGAAGCACGGCTCCAGGGTGCAATAGAGCGTCGCCTGCGGCAGCCGCTTCTCCCCCACCACCGACAGCGCCTGCTGCAGCGCCTCCATCTCGGCATGCGCGAGCGGCGAACGCCGTTCTTCGACCCGGTTGCGGCCCTCGCCGACCGCAATGCCGTCGATCACCACCACGGCGCCGACGGGCACCTCGTCGGCCGCCGCCGCAGCAGCAGCTAGTTCGAGGCTACGCGCGATCCAGCGCGCGTCTTCGCTTGAGGGTTCTGGCGTGTCCATCTATCGTCGTCCACTCCATCGAAACCGGGACCTGTGAGCAAGCGCGACTTCCTTTCGACAGCCGATCTCACCCGCCACGAGCTGGACGACCTGTTGGACCTGGCCGCGCGAGCGAAGGGCAAGCGGCCCGGCCAGGTGCTGGCGGGCAAGACGCTCGGGCTGCTGTTCTTCCAGCCGAGCCTACGCACGCGGGTGTCGTTCGAGGTGGCGATGGTCCAGCTCGGCGGCCACTGCATCAACCTGTCGGCCGACGACCTCTACGAGCTCGAGCCGCAGGAACAGGCCGTCATGGACGGACCGGCCGAGGAGCACGTCAAGGACGCCGCGCGCACGCTGTCGCGCTACGTCGATGCGCTCGGCATCCGTTCCGCCGCGCGCGTCGGCACCTGGGAACGCGACCGGCAGGAACTGCTCGTGCGCAGCTATGCGAAGTACGCCAGCGTGCCGGTGATCAACCTCGAGACCAGCTTCGAACACCCGTGCCAGGCTCTGGCCGACGCGCTGACGATGCGCGAGAACCTCGTGTCGCTGAAGGGCCGCCGGCTGACGCTGCTGTGGTGCAACCACCCGGAGCCGAAGTCGCTCGGGCCGACGCATTCGATCCTGCAGGTGGCCGCGCGCATGGGCATGCAGATCACGCTCGCGCATCCGCTCGGCTTCGAGGTCGATCCGGAAGTCCTCGAGCGCAGCCGCGGCCTCGCCGGTGACGCCGGCGGTTCGCTGCAGGTTCAGAACGACATGCAGGCGGCCGCGCGCGGCGCCGAGGTGCTCTACGCGCGTTCCTGGGGCTGCACGAAGTACTGGGACGACACCGAGCGGGAGGCGATGGTGAAGCGCTCGCTGCAGGGCTGGCGCGTCGACGAGGCGTTGATGGCCAGCACGGACAACGCGCTGCTGATGCACCCGCTGCCCGTGCGCCGCAACGTCGCCGCGACCGACGCCGTGCTCGACGGCCCACGCTCCGTGATCTACGAGCAGGCGGCGAACCGCACGCACGTGCAGAAGGCGCTGCTCATGCAGTTGCTGAAGTGATGCCGCGCAGGAAGCCCTCGCGGCGCGCGACTTCGGCGAGACCTGCGGCCAACGGCGTTGCCGCGGTGAAGCCCAGCAGTTCGCGCGCGGGGACACCGTCGGCCACCCATCCGCAGGCGCGGATCTCGCGCACCTTGTCGCGGCTGAAGTAGCTGGCGCGGCGGCGCAGCGCCGCCCATGCATCGCTGGCAGCGGCACCGAGTGCGGCCACGAAGATCGGCACCGGCAGCAGGCGTGCATGCCGGCCACTTGCCGCGGCGATGGCGCGCAGGAAGGTGTGGGTGTCGGTTCGTTCCGTGCCGTCGAGCGGCAGGATCGCTCCCGCCGGGCGCGCATCGACCGCACGCAGCAGCGCCTCGGCGACGTCGTCGACGTGGATCACCGACAGCGGCCGCGGCCGCCACGGCACCAAGGTCACCGGTGCGCAGGCCTGGCGGAACAACAACCGCGTCGCGCCATCACCCGGTCCATAGACCACCGGCGGCCGCACGATGGTCCACGGCAAGCGTCCCGCGACCAGCAACGACTCCGCGCGCCGTTTGCTCTCGCCGTAGGCCGACACCGGCCGGCAGGCGTCGGGCATCGCCGCCGACCCACTTCCGTCCAGGCTCGGTCCTGCCGCTGCCAGGGACGAGACCAGTACCACGTGCGCCTCGGGAGCGGCATCGGCGATCGCCTGCAGCAGGCGCCCC
Organism: Planctomycetota bacterium; assembly: GCA_044230075.1. Lineage (GTDB taxonomy): Bacteria > Planctomycetota > UBA1135 > UBA1135 > UBA2386 > JAEUHS01. The sequence continues at coordinate 2,485 of JBGARS010000091.1, forward strand.
GTACCGTCGACGTTCACGGCCGCGAATGCCGCGCCGTTCCAGCCCTTCAACTCGGCGGCGAGGTGCAGCACGAGGTCGACGCCAGCGGCCGCCACCCGCAGCTGCCGTTCGGCAGCGGGTTCGCCGAGGTCACCCAGGAAGATGCTGATCCCGGGCACGCCGGCGCGCAGGGCACGGTCGCGGTCGCGCACGAGGCACCGCAGTCGGTCCGGCGGAACGCCGCGGTCCAACAGTGCGCGCAGGACCCTCCGACCGAGGAACCCGGTCGCCCCCGTCAGCAGCAGGTTCGGGGGCGCCACACGCTGCGATTCTGCCACGACCAAGCCAGTACAAAGGTTTTGTCAGCGCCCGGGTAGGAATCTACCATCCTCCGGGCATTGGACATCTTCCAAAAGTGCGACGGCTTCGGGCGGGCTCGCGAACTGCAGGCCCTGGGGATCTATCCGTACTTCATTCCGCTGCACGGCAGTGAAGGCACGGAGGTCGAGGTCGCCGGCAAGCGGCTGATCATGATCGGCAGCAACAACTACCTCGGCCTGACGCACCACCCGAAGGTGCGGGAGGCGGCCCAGGAGGCGATCCGGCGCTACGGCACTTCGTGCTCGGGATCGCGGTTCCTGAACGGCACGCTGGAGTTGCACGAGGAACTCGAACGCCGCCTGGCCGTGTTCATGGGACAGGAAGCGGCGCTGTGCTTCTCGACCGGCTTCCAGACCAACCTCGGCGCGATCTCGGCGATCTGCGGCAAGGACGACGTGGTCCTGTGCGACCGCGAGAACCACGCCTCGATCATCGACGGCTGCCGGCTCAGCTTCGCCGACGTGCGCAAGTTCCGGCACAACGACCTCGTCGACCTCGAAGGCCACCTGCAGCGCGCCCACGCGCAGAAGAAGGGCATCCTGATCGTCGTCGACGGACTGTTCTCGATGATGGGCGACCTGGCACCGCTGCTCGAGATGCGCGCGCTCGCCGACCAGTACGGTGCCCGCCTGATGGTCGACGAGGCCCATGGCGTTGGCGTGCTCGGCCACCACGGCCGCGGCGCCGCCGAGCACTGCGGCATCCACCCCGACCTGGTGATGGGCACGTTCAGCAAGAGCTTCGCCAGCCTCGGTGGCTTCATCGCCGGCCCGGCAAATGTGGTGCACTTCATGCGCCACCACGCTCGCGCGCTGATCTTCTCGGCGTCGATCACCCCGGCCTCGGCCGCTGCTGCACTGGCCTCGCTGGACCTGATCGAGACCCGGCCCGAGATGCGGCGCCGCGTACTGCAGCTCGCGCACCGCGTGCGCACGGGCCTGGCCGCGCTCGGCTTCTCCACCGCCGGCACGCTGGCGAGCCCCATCGTGCCCGTGATGGTCGGCGACCAGGAACGCATGCTGCGGCTGTGGAAGGTGCTGTTCGACTGCGGCCTGTTCACCAACGCCGTGACGCAGCCGGCCGTGCCGCTCGGGCAGGATCTGATCCGCACGTCGTTCATCGCCAGCCACACCGACGAACAGATCGAGCAGGTACTGACCCGGTTCGCCGAGGCGGGTCGCCGCACGGGCATGCTGTCGAACCGACCGCCGAACTCGGCGTCGCAGGCCGCCGGCCGGTGAGCGCGCTGGCGGATTGACCCGCAGCGCAACCGGCGCTGGGTCTCAACCGGCACTGCGTCTCAACCTGCACTGGCCGGCCGCCCCGGATTGCGTAGCCTGACGGGTGATGAGCGACGCGCCGCCCTTCGTCCACCTGCATGTGCGCTCGCACTACAGCCTGCTCGCGGCGCCGGTCGAGGTCGGCCAGCTGGTGGCGGCGGCCGCGGCCGATGGCCAGCAGGCGCTGGCGCTGACCGACAACGGCAACCTGTTCGGTGCAGTCGAGTTCTTCAAAGCCTGTCGCGACCACCGCGTCAAGCCGATCATCGGCCAGACGACCTACGTCGCCGGGCGCACACATCGCGACACGGCCGGCGCCGACAACCCGACGCACGACCTGACGCTGCTGGCGAGTTCCGACCGCGGCCTCGACAACCTGAAGAAGCTGTCGAGCCGGGCCTGGCTGGAGGGCTTCAGCTACCGACCTCGCGTCGACCTCGAACTGCTGCAGGAACACCACGAAGGGCTCATCGCGCTGTCGGGCACGGTGTCGTCGCAGATCGCCACCGCCGTGCAACAGGGCGACCTGGCCGGAGCGACGGCGACGGCCGCCAGGCTGCGCGACCTGTTCGGCGCCGGCAACTTCTTTCTCGAGGTCGCCGAGACCGGGTTCGAGGCCCAGCGCAAGGTCACCGGCGCGCTGCGGCGCATCGGCAGCGAGCTGGGCATCGCCTGCGTCGCCACCAACGACGTGCACTACCTCAAGGCCGAGGACTGGCTGGCACAGGACATCATGCTCTGCATCCGCAGCGGCAAGTCCGTCGCCGACCAGACGCGGTTCCGCATGGGCTCGCGGGAGCTGTTCCTGAAGAGCCGGGCGCAGATGGCCGCGGCGTTCGACGATTGGCCCGAAGCGCTGCAGGCCACCGTCGACATCGCCGAGCGCTGCTCGGTGTCGATGGAGTTCGGCGTCTACCACCTGCCGGTGTTCCAACCGGCCGACGGCGGCTCGCCCGACACGTTCTTCGAACACCTGTGCCAGGAAGGCGCGCAGCGGCGCTACGGCACTTCAGGCGACGAAGTGCAGCAGCGGCTCGCCTACGAGATCGGCGTGATCAAGAAGCTGGGCTTCGTCAGCTACTTCCTGATCGTGCAGGACTTCATCCAGCAGGCGCGCCGGATGGGCATCCCGGTCGGTCCCGGACGCGGTTCTGCGGCGGGTTCGATCGTCGCCTACTGCCTCGGCATCACCGACGTCGACCCGCTGCGATACGCGCTGCTGTTCGAACGCTTCCTGAACCCGGGGCGCGTGTCGATGCCCGACATCGACATCGACTTCTGCGGCCACCGCCGCGACGAAGTCATCCAGTACGTGCGCGAGAAGTACGGCAACGACTGTGTCTGCCAGATCATCACGTTCGGCACCATGGCGAGCCGCGGCGTGCTACGCGACGTCGGTCGCGTGCTGGACTTCCCGATCGCCGACGTCGACAAGCTGTGCAAGAAGGTGCCACAGGGCCCCGGCGCGTCGCTGCAAGCGGCGCTGGAGAGCGACCCGGAGCTGAAGCAGATCCGCGACGGCTCGCCGCAGCACCAGCGACTGTTCGAGTTGTCGTTGAAGCTCGAAGGGCTCGCGCGGCACTCGTCGATCCACGCTGCCGGCGTCGTCATCGCCGACCGCCCGCTGCGCGACTACGTGCCGCTGGCGAAGAACGGCGAGGACGTCATCACGCAGTGGCAGATGACCGAACTGGAGGAAGTCGGGCTGCTGAAGATGGACTTCCTCGGGCTGAAGACGCTGACGATCCTGCAAGAGGGCATGCGCCTGGTGCAGGAGGTGCGCGGCGAGCAGATCGACCTCAGCACCTTGCCGCTCGACGACCGCCCCACCTACGCGATCATGACGCGCGGTGAGACCCAGGGCGTGTTCCAGCTCGAATCGAGCGGCATGCGCGAGCTGCTGACGCGGCTGAAGCCCGACACCTTCGAAGACGTCATCGCCGTGCTCGCACTCTACCGACCCGGCCCGCTGGGTTCGGGCATGGTGGACATGTTCGTGCGCAGGAAGCACGGCGAGGAACCGGTCGTCTATCCACACGCCGACCTGCGGCCGGTGCTCGAGCCGACCTACGGCGTCATCGTCTACCAGGAACAGGTGATGCAGATCGCCAACCTGATCGGCGGCTTCTCGATGAGCGACGCCGACAACCTGCGCAAGGCGATGGGCAAGAAGAAGCCCGAGGTGATGGCGAAGTTCAAGGACCAGTTCGTCGACGGCGCCAAGCAGCAGAACTACGCCGAGAAGTTCGCGCGCGAGCTGTTCGAAACGATGGAGTACTTCGCCGGCTACGGCTTCAACAAGTCGCACTCGACGGCGTACGCGTTGGTCACCTACCAGACGGCCTGGCTCAAGGCCCACCACCCGCTCGAGTTCACGGCCGCCAACCTGACGGTCGAATCGGGCAACAGCGACAAGATCAAGGAGTTCGTCGACGAGGCACGACGCGCGGGGACGCCGATCCTGGTGCCGAGCGTGAATCGGTCGATGCGCTGGTTCGCCGTCGAGCAGGGCTCGATCCGCTACGGACTCGGCGCGATCAAGGGTGTCGGCGCGCGCACCGCCGACGCGATCGTCGACGAGCGCCGCCGCGGCGGCGACTTCGCGTCACTCGAGGACCTGTGCGAACGGCTCGACGGCACGCTGCTGAACAAGGCCGCGCTGGAGGCAATGGTGCAGGCCGGCGCCTTCGACGGCCTCGGCCGCACGCGCGCGGCCGACTTCGCGGCGATCGAACCGGCACTGCGCGCCTCGGCGTCGGCGCGCGAGGACCGACGCCGCGGCCAGAAGCTGCTGTTCGCCGCCCCGGCGATCACGGCGATGGCGACGACCGACAACGAAGCCACGTGGCCGGAGCACGAGCGCCTGGCGCGCGAGAAGGAATCGCTGGGCTTCTACCTGTCGGGCCACCCGTTCGAGAAGCGCGGTGCGTTCCTGTGCCGGATCGCCGGCACGACGACCGCATCGCTGGCCGGGGTGGAGCCAGGTTCGAGCGTGCGCATCGCGGGCATGGTCAGCAGCGTGCGCATCGTGCCGATCAAGAACGGCCCCAATGCCGGCAAGAAGATGGCTCGCTTCCTGTTGGAGGATCTCGAGGGACAGGTACCCGTCACCTGTTTCGCGCGCGCATTCGAGACCGCCAAGGACCGCATCGTCGAAGACGCGATCGTGTTCCTCTCCGGCCGGCTCGACGCCAAGAGCGAGGAGCGTGCCTTGCTGCTCGACCAGATCGAACCAGCCAGCGAGGTCGTGCGGCGCGAGGTCGCCGGCCTCGTGCTGCACCTGCACGGCAGCCTTGCGACCGAGGCGAACCTGGCGCGCATCGACGCAACCGTCGATCGGCACCGCGGGCAGCAGCACCTGCATCTCGACGTCGACGACGGCGACGATTGCTTCCGCGTGCGAGCGGAAGCGGGCGTGCGCGTGAGCGACCAGCTGCTCGACGAACTGGCGCTGCTCGTCGGCCCCGAGAACATGTCGTTCACACGCAGCTGAACGCCCCGCGCGAGCCTCACGAGCGACGGGCGCACGGGATCCAGTCGTCCATGCGATGCGGCCGTGGCCGTCCCCTACGCGTTCGAGCCGGTGCATTCGTCACGTGACGCCGGACAGGACCTGCGCTCTGGCGCTCGTGGGCGCCTCAGGACCGGCGCCAACATCAGCGCGACGGGATGGCCTGGCGGCAGGACGTCGCACTCCCGCCTGCGAATCGGCGGAACGGCGAAACGGCGCGACGGGTCGATCTACCCGCTCCCGCCGGCCCTCATGCGAGCACAGCGGAGCGATGGAACGTCGCGCGGGATCAGTTGGCGCCGGCGGCTGCCTGATCCGGAGCGACGGTCTCGGCGCTCTCGTCAACCGCCTTCATCTTGCGCTCGAGCACGTCGTTCTCGACCAGTTCGAACACGACCTTGCTGCCGCCGTCGCCGATGCGATAGTCGGCCATGCGCAGGATGCGCGTGTAGCCGCCGGCGCGGCTCGCGAAGCGCGGACCGATCACGTCGAACAGCTTCTTGACCATGTCCTTGTCCTGCAGCGCCGAAACGGCCTGCCGGATGCGGTGCAGCCGGGTCGCCGGATCGTTGCTGCGGGCCAGCGTGATCATCTTCTCGACGAACGGCCGCAGCGCCTTGGCCTTGGACAGGGTCGTGACGACCCGCTCGTGGCGGATGACCGCCACGGCGAAGTTCTTGCGCAGGGCGGCACGGTGTGCCGTGTTCCGCCCCATCCTCTTGCCAGCAACATTGTGCATCATGGCTGCAGTCCTCTAAGGCCGGACAAACCGGCTCACTTGTATTCTTCGACGCTCATGCCGAGCGACAGGCCGAGCGCGCTCAGTTTGCTCTTGACCTCTTTCAACGAGGTCTTGCCGAAGTTGCGGACCTTCAGCAGTTCGGGCTCCGACAACGCGACGAGGTCCCGCATCAGCGTGACGCTCTCGCTGTCGAGGCAGTTCTTGGCCCGCACCGACAACTCCAGCATATCGATGCTCTTGCTGAGCAGGTCGACCATCTCGCGACGGCGTGCACCCTCGTCGCCTTCCGGCGCGAGCACGCCACCCTCGACTGCGAGGTCCTCCTTCATGTCGAAGTACTGGACGAACGGGTTGAGGTGCTTGCGGTAGATCTTGCTGGCTTCGACGAGCCCCATCTCGGGCGAGACGGTTCCGTCGGTCCAGATGTCGAGCACCAGGCGGTCGTAGTCGGTCGACTTGCCGACGCGCGTGTTCTCGATCGCGTAGCGGACGCGGTGAACCGGACTGAAGATCGAGTCCACCGGGATGGTGCCGATCTCCTGTTCCTCGCTGACGTTCTCCTCAGCGGTCACGTAGCCGCGGCCCTTGCGGACCTGCATTTCACAGTAGAAGCGCACGTCTTCGGTCAGCGTGCAGATCTTCAGTTCGGGATTGGCGATCTCGACGTTGTGGTCGCCCTCGATCTTCTCGGCGCGCACCTCGCCCTTCTGGTTGACGTCGATGCGCAAGGTCGTCGGCGCATCGGTGTGCAGCTTGACGCGCAGCTTCTTGATGTTCAGCACGATCTGGGTGACGTCCTCCAGCACGCCCTGGATCGTCGAGAACTCGTGCACCACGCCGTCGATGCGCACCCACGTCACCGCGGTGCCTTCGATCGACGACAGCAGCACACGACGCAGCCCGTTGCCGATCGTCGCGCCAAAGCCCTTCTCGAACGGCTCGACGATGAACCGACCGAAGTGTGGGGTAGCGGTGTCCCGGTCCATTCGGACCTGAGACGGCAACTCGAAGTTACGCCAGCGGATACGCATCTTGGATTCTCCTGCCTGTGGTGGTCGGCCGGCCATGGGCCGGGCGCCAGATACTGAGACGACTGTTGCCCAGACGACCGATGATCCGGCTACCTGTTACTTCGAGCACAGCTCGATGATGAGCTGCTCGTTGATCTCGACACTGACGTCTTCGCGCTTCGGCAGCTGGATCACCTTGCCCTTGAGCTCGGTCGGCACGGCTTCGAGCCAAGTCGGCAGCGGACGCCCCTTGTTCATCTCGATGGCATCGCCGGCCTTCTTCTTCATCTTGTCGTCGCCGCGGATCTCGATCGTGTCGTTCGGGCGCACCAGGTAACCAGCGATGTCGACGCGCTTGCCGTTCACACAAACGTGACCGTGCGCGACCATCTGCCGGGCATCGAAGCGCGAGAACGCGAGGCCCAGGCTCAACACGACGTTGTCGAGGCGACGCTCCATCAGCACCAGCAGGTTCTCACCCGTGTTGCCCTTCTGGCGCATCGCGATCGTGAAGTAGTGCTGGAACTGCCGTTCGAGCACGCCATAGATGCGCTTGCACTTTTGCTTCTCGCGCAGCTGGGTGCCGTAGTCGGTGCCCTTCTTCGGGCGGACGTGCTGGCCCGGCGGATAGTTGCGGCGGTTCACACCACACTTCTCCGAGAAGCACCGCTGTCCCTTCAGGAACAGCTTGACGCCTTCGCGGCGACAGAGCTTGCAGACGTTGTTGCTGTTGCGGGCCATTTCAGTCCAGATTGAGTTCGCTAGATTCGGTCGATCGGGTGTGCGATCCGGGCCATGTGTCGCCGGATCAGACGCGCCGCCGCTTGCGCGAGCGACAGCCGTTGTGGGGCAGCGGGGTGATGTCCTCGATCGACTTCACTTCGATGCCTGAGTTCGACAGCGCCCGGATCGCGGACTCGCGGCCCGAACCGGGGCCGCGGACCAGCACTTCGAGTTCGTGCACGCCCATCTTCTTGATCTTGTCGGCCACCTTCTCGGCGGCGCGCTGGGCGGCGAACGGCGTGCTCTTGCGGGAGCCCTTGTAGCCGATCGTGCCAGCCGAGTCCCAGGCCAGCACTTGGCCGGCGCTGTCGACTACCGTGATGATCGTGTTGTTGAACGACGCCTTCACGTGCGCGACCGCCTTGCCGACGTTCTTGCGCACGCGCGCCTTGCGCTTCTCGCCCGATGATTGGGTACTGCTCATCTCACTTCCTCAGGATCTTCTTGTTGGCGACCGTCTTGCGCGGCCCCTTCCGGCCACGGGCGTTACTGCGCGTGCGCTGCCCGCGCACAGGCAGACCACGACGATGCCGCAGGCCCCGGTAGCAGTAGATCTCCTTCAGTCGGGTGATGTTCTGCAGCGTCTGGCGACGCAGGGCACCCTCGACCGGGAAGTTCTTCTCGAGGTAGCTCGCGATGTTGGCGACCTCGTCGTCCTTCAGGTCCTTGGCGCGCACGCCGGCGTCGATCGCCAGCTCCTTCAGGACCTTGCGCGCCAGAGCCGGGCCAACGCCGTAGATGTACTGAAGCGCAATCTCGATGCGCTTCTCGTTGGGAATGTCGACGCCAAGTAGACGGGGCATGGTGGTTTGCTGCGGTGCTGGTTGAGACGGTGCGGGGTTGCTGCCGTTTACTTGCCCTGGCGCTGTTTGTGCCGGGGATTGGTGCAGATGACGCGAACGACCCCGCGCCGTCCCACGACCTTGCAGTGCTCGCAGATGCGGCGGACGCTGGCTCGGACCTTCACGACAGTTCTCCGTTCAACAGGTTTCGGTGCGGGGATGGGCGATGGGAAGTCGGCTGTTCGCTGCGGTGCGGTGACTTGATCAAGCGACAGATGCGGGCGCGGCCTGGATCGAAGGGCGACAACTCCACGAGCACCGGATCACCGGGCAGGAGGCGGGTGAAGGCCTTCCTGAGCTCGAGTGCGGCATGCGCCACCACTTCGCGACCGTCTGTCAGTTGGAGCCGGAACAAGCCGTTCGCCAAGCTGCCGACGACCGTGGCGCGCAGGCCCTCGGACGATCGGCCACCCATGGGGTGATCGGCGGGTTGTTCAGACTCGGTGGTCATTGCATCAGCTTCAGCAACTCCTTGTAGACGACATCGGGAGACCGATTCGCATCGATCTCCCGCAGGATCCGGCGGTCGCGGTAGTACGCCAGCAAGGGCGACGTCTGCGAACGATAGACTTCGAGGCGCTTGCCGATCGCCTCGGGCCGATCGTCGGAGCGCTGCACCAGTGTGCCGCCACAGTGATCGCACACACCGTCGGTCTTCGTCGGCTGATGCTCGACGTGCCAGATGGCACCACACTTCGAGCAGGTCCGGCGACCGGAAAGGCGTCCGATGAGGGCGGACTCCGGAACGGCAAAGTAGATCACGTGGGACAGCGCCGCCGCTCCCGACAGGTTCTTGTCGAGGGCTTCAGCCTGCGGGAGTGTACGAGGGAAGCCGTCGAGGATCCAGGCAGACCTGGCATCTGGCTGCCGGATGCGGGCCTGGACCATACCGATGATCACCTCGTCAGGGACCAACTTGCCGGCGTCCATGAACGCCTTGGCCTCCTGGCCGAGATGGGTCGCGGCGGCGACTTCCTGCCGCAGCATGTCGCCGGTGGAGATGTGTGCCACCGACGCGGCCTCGGCCACGCGCTTGGCCTGCGTGCCCTTGCCGGCGCCTGGGGCGCCCAGGAACACACAGCGCGCCTGCAGTGACACGGCCGTAGTCATCAGTTGGACCGGCGGCCCCAACCGCCACCCGCCGAAGCCTGACCGGGATTGCGGCCGGCGCTGGCATGGCCTTCCTCGAGGAATCCCTCGTAGTTGCGCATGACCAGCATGGCGTTCAGCTTGTCGACCATGTCCAGCGCGACGCTGACGACGATCAGGATCGAGGTGCCGGACATGAAGTAGATCAGCACCTGGTCCATGCCGCCGCTGCGGCTGGCGCCGAACATCGACGGCAGCACGGCGACCACGGCCAGGAACGCCGCCCCGGCCAGCGTGATGCGGACCATCGTCTGCTCGAGAAACTGCGCGGTCGGCTTGCCGGGGCGGATGCCCGGGATGAACGAACCGCCTTCCTTGAGGTTGGTCGCGATCTCGTTCGGCTGGAACATCATCGAGGTCCAGAAGAACGAGAAGAAGAAGATCAGCGCCGTGTAGCTCAGCACGAACCAGAAGCCGTGCTGGCCACCGAACGCCGTCTCCAGCCAGGTCCAGCCGAAGGCCTTGCCGATCATCGCGGGGATCACCAGCAGCGCGGAGCCGAAGATGATCGGCATGACGCCGGCCTGGTTGACCTTGAACGGCAGGAAGTGACGCTGGCCGCCGTAGACGCGCCGACCACGCGTGTGCTTGGCCTGCTGGATGGGGATGCGACGCTGCGCTTTCGTCATGTAGACGACGGCGACGACCGCCACGCCCCATGCACTCAGGAACAGCAAGAGGCTCTGCCACGCGTCCCGGTCCATTCCGTACTGGAAGTAGGTGCCGAGCGACGGGTACAGGTTCGACACGATGCCCGCCATGATGATCAGCGAGATGCCGTTGCCGATGCCATGCTCGGTGATCTGTTCACCGAGCCACATCACGAACATCGTGCCAGCGGTCAGGGCCACCATCACGACGATGCAGTAGAGGCCGAACCACTCACGCACGCCCGCCTGGAGCAGGCGGCTGCCGTCGGCGCCGAGCGGGCCGAAGATCACGAACCAGGACTGGACCAGGCAGATGCCGACCGTCGCCAGCCGCGTGTACTGGTTGATCTTGCGCTGACCGCTCTGGCCTTCCTTGGCGATCTTTTCGAGCGCGGGAACGGCCTTCGCCAACAGGCTGAAGATGATGCTGGCGGAGATGTACGGCATCACACCCAACGAGAACAGCGTCGCGCTGTGCAGCGATCCCCCCGTCAGCACGTTCATCATGCCGAAGATCTTGCCGATCCCGCCGAGGTTCTGCGTCGCACGCAGGGCTTCGGTCGTGTTCACGCCCGGCAGCGGTATGAAGTGGCCGAGGCGATACACCAACAACAGCCCCAACGTGATCAGGATCTTGTTCCTGATCTCCGGGATCTTGAACAGGTTGCCGAAGGAGAGGTTCATGTTGGGTCCGCCGGATCAGCGACGACGCGGCGTGCCGGGAGTGCGCTTGCTGCCGTCCTTGGCCACGAACTTGGGCCGCCGCGGCCGCGGCTCGATCAGTTGCACCTGGCCACCGGCCTTCTCGATCTTGGCTCGGGCGGTGCCGGTGATGGCATCGACCTTGACCGTCACGGCCTTGGTCAGATCGCCATTGCCGAGCACCTTGAACAGTTCCGAGTGCTTCTCCTTCGAGGTCAAGCCCTTCGCGAGCACGGCTGCCAGGTCGACAACGGTGCCAACGTCGAACACTTCGAGGTCGCTGACGTTGATGACGGTGTAGACCTTCTCGAAGTTCTTGTTGTTGAAGCCGCGCTTCGGCAGGCGGCGATACAGGGGCATCTGGCCACCTTCCCAACCGATGCGGCTCGACCAACCCGAGCGCGCCTTGGCGCCCTTGTGGCCACGACCCGAGGTCTTGCCCAGGCCAGAACCGACACCACGGCCGACGCGCTTGCGTTCGGGGAACTTCAGGCCCAGGGCCTTTGCTTCAGCGAGGTTCATTCGAGCGGTACTCCTCGCAACGCCGCCGTGTCTTCGCGGCTGCGCAGCTTGCTGAGGGCCATCATGGTGGCTTTGACGACGTTGAGGGCGTTCGTCGAGCCGTAGTTCTTGGTCAGGATGTCCGTGATGCCAGCGCGCTCCAGGACCTTGCGGACGGCCTTGCCGGCGATGATGCCGGTGCCCGGTGCCGCCGGCAGCAGCCGAACCTTCGTCGAGCAGAACATCCCCTCGGTCGCGTGTGGGATCGTCGTGCCCTGGCGAACGACACGCATGATCTGCTTCCGCGCATCCTTGACCGACTTCTCGATCGCGCCGGGCACTTCGCGTCCTTTGCCGTAACCGATGCCGACCAGTCCGTTGCGGTTGCCGACGACGCTGAGCGCACTGAAGGAGAACCGACGGCCGCCCTTGACCACCGCCGCAGAGCGGTTGATCGCGACGACGTCGTCCTCGACGTCAGCCGACAAGGCTTCGTCGATCGGAACCAGTTGATACTTGCCTTTCGCCATTGCTAGGAATCCCTGTCAGCTCGATGTCACGGTCAGCTCGATGTCCTGTCTCGGCTCGAAATCACCCTCGGAACGTCCGGTCAGAACTCCAGGCCGGCTTCGCGGGCTGCGTCCGCCAGCGCCTTGATCCTACCGTGGTACTTGTAGGCACCACGGTCGAAGGCGACCTTGCTGAGCCCAGCGCGTTTGGCGCGTTCGGCGACCAGCGAGCCGACCTTCTTGGCGACGTCGGTCTTGCGCAGGCCCTCGATGCCAGTGCGCACTTCCTTCTCCAGCGAAGACGCCGACACCAGCGTGTGTCCACGCAAGTCGTCGATGATCTGGGCCGAGATGTTGGACAGGCTGCGGTGAACGGTCAGCCGGGGCCGGTTCGTCACCTGACGCAGGCGCTTGCGGACCGAGGTCGACTTGCCGCGGCGTCGTTGATGCTTGTGGAATGTGGAGCTCATGCTGTCTTCCTACGGTCGCCACGCCCGTGAACGGGACGCAGGCACGCCGAATCTCTGTTACCCACCACCGCCGGATGCGAACGCCTTGCCGGCCTTCCGCTTGATGATCTCGTCGCTGTACTTGATGCCCTTGCCCTTGTAGGGCTCAGGCTTCCGCAGCTTGCGGATCGAAGCCGCCACGGCTCCGACCTGCTGGTTGTCGATGCCCTTGATCAGCAAGGTGGTGGCATTCGGCACCTCGACGGTGACCGTCGTCGGCACCGGGAATCGCACCGGCCGATTGAAGCCGAGCTTCAACACCAGGACCTTGCCTTCCAGCGCCGCTTCGTAACCGACGCCCGAGATCTCGAGCTTGCGCTCGTAGCCCTTGGAGACGCCTTCGATCATGTTGGCGATCAGGGCACGCGTCGTGCCCTGCATCGCCCGCGACTTGCGCTCCTCGTCTGCGGCGACCACGGTCAACGTGGCACCGTCGAGGCGCACCTGGACACCGGGCCGATTGGTGAGCTTGAGCTCACCCTTCTGGCCCTTGACCGCGACGGCGCCCTTGTCGACCTGCACGGTCACGCCCTTGGGCACCACGATGGGTTTCTTGCCGATTCTCGACATGACAGTTTCTCAGTCGCCCTGGTTCTCGGTCGTACGGTTGTCGTTCACGGTTGGTTCGGCGAACAGTGCATCAGTCGATCGTGCACAACACTTCGCCACCGACGCGGCGCTGGCGGCACTCGCGATCGGACAGCACACCCTGGTTCGTGGAGACCACGGCGATGCCGAGGCCACCACGCACTTTCGGCAGATCACCACAACCGCGGTAGCGACGGCAACCAGGCTTGCTGTAGCGCGCCAACGACGTGATCACCTTCTCACCGTCGGGGCCGAATCGGAACTCGACGCGGATGGCGGAACGCACACCCTCGCTCGCGACCTCGTAGGAGTCGAGGAAGCCTTCGCGCTTCATCGCATCCAGGATGGCCACTTTGAGACGGCTCCCAGGGACCACGCAGTGGCGCGCACCGCTCATCAATGCGTTGCGCATCCGCGTCAGCATGTCAGCAATCGGATCGGTCATCATGGCTGTCGATCTCCTACCACGAAGCCTTGCGCACGCCGGGGATCTCCCCGAGCAATGCAAGTGAACGGAAGCAGCACCGGCAGACGCCGAACTTGCGGTAATAGGCCCTTGCCCGCCCACAGAGTTGACAGCGGTTGTAGCGCCGAGACGTGAACTTCGGCTTCTGCAGCTGTTTGACCCTCAAACACTTCTTGGCCATGGTTGATCAGTACCCTGGTGCGGGTGAGTCGGTTCTCTGGAGTGGTGTGGGGTTCACTTGCGGAACGGCAAGCCGAGGTGTGTCAGGAGCGCCAGGCCTTCCTTGTCGGTCGGCGCGGTAGTGACGAATGTGATGTCCATGCCCTGGACGAACTCGACCTTGTCGAGCTGGATCTCGGGGAACACACTCTGCTCCGAGAGACCCATCGTGTAGTTCCCGCGCCCGTCGAGCTTGGTCGGCAGACCCCGGAAGTCGCGAATGCGCGGCACTGCCAGCGAGACCAGACGGTCGAAGAACTCCCACATGCGGGCCCCGCGCAACGTCACGGCGACGCCGATCGCGTAGCCTTCGCGCAGCTTGAAGCCGGACACGGCGCCACGTGCCTTGCGGACCAGCGGCCGCTGACCCGTGATCGCCGTCAGGTCCTTGGTCGCCGCCTCCATGCGGTTCTTGTTCTCGACAGCCTTGCCGACACCCATGTTGACGACGATCTTCGTCAGCCGGGGCACCATCATCGGGTTCGGGTAGCCGAACTCCTTGGTCAGCGCCGGCACGATCTTCTCGCGATAGGCCTGCTGCCGCCGCGGCGGGGTCTTCGGGATCTTGGTGGTCGTGGTCATGGTCGCTTGGACTGTTTGCTTGGTGCCGCGCTCAATCGAACTGGGTGCCGCAGGCCACGCCGACACGGCGCTTCTTGCCGTCGACGATCTGGATCTTGGTGCGCGTTCCCTTGCCCAGCTTCTGGCTGAACAACAGGACGTTGCTGACGTCGATGGGCTGCTCGAGCTGCACGCGCCCACCCTTGGGGTTCTGCTGCGAGCGCTTCTGGTGCTTCCAACGCAGATTGACGCCCTGCACGATCACGCGCCCGCTCGCCGCATCGACACGCATCACCTCACGCGGCTCGTTCGACTTGTATTGACCGGTGGTGACGACGACCTTGTCGCCCTTCTTGACGTGGAGACTACGACGAGGGGGCTTTGGCTTGTTGGCGAGCATCAGACGACTTCCTCCGCCAGCGAGACGATCTTCATGAAGTTGCGGTCACGCAGCTCGCGGGCAACGGCGCCGAAGATGCGCGTTCCACGCGGGTTGCCTTCCTTGTCGATCACGACCAGCGCGTTGCGGTCGAACTTGATGTAGGAGCCGTCCGAGCGGCGCACCGCCTTGGCCGTGCGCACGACGACGCCCTTGACGACCTCGTGCTCCTTCACTTCACCGGTGGGCAACGCCTTCTTGACGACGGCAATGACGACGTCGCCGACCGAAGCGTAGCGTCGGCCGCTGCCACCCAGGACCTTCACGCACATGGCGCGCTTGGCGCCTGTGTTGTCGGCCACGTCCAGCATCGACATTTCTTGGATCATCGGAGTTCTCTTGGCTCAGCGGTCGGTCGGGTGTGTCTGCGTCGCTTGCGAGCGTGCTACTGGCGCGCCTTCTGCACGACGCGAACCAGGCGCCAGCACTTGGTCTTGCTCAGCGGCCGCGTCTGGCAGATCTCGACCACGTCACCCATGCCAGCCTCGCTCTTCTCGTCGTGGGCGTAGAGCTTGGTGCGCTTCGAGACGAACTTCTCGTAGATGGGGTGCCGCACCTTGCGGTCGACCTGCACGATGAGGGTCTTCTGCATCTTGTTCGACACCACCATGCCGCGGACCAACTTGCGCTGGCTGCGCGGCGACTGGGTCTCACCACTCGTTGCCTGATTCGTGCTCATTGCTGTTCTCGCTCGATTCTCTTCGCTACCGGACTCTGCTACGTCACTGGTTCGGCTGGGTCATTTCTTGCCAACAGGCGCCTTGACGGACGCGGCCTTGCCAGCCGGGACCTTCTTGGCCGCGACCGTTGCAGCCGGGGCTGTGCCGGCGGGGGCAGCAACCGCCGCCTCGACCGCACCGGCGCGCGCCCGATCGTCGAGCACCATCAGGATGCGGGCGATCGTGCGCCGCACCTCACGGTGACGCGTCGTCTTCGCGACCTCTTCGGCAGAGCCGTGAAAACGCAGTCGAAACTGCTCCTTGCGGAGCTCGCTCAACTTCGCCTTCAGCTCGGCGCTGTCCTGACCGCGGATCTCGGTGATGGCCTTTTTCATCGTCGCTTCTCGGAAGTCGTGTCGGATTCGCTGCAACTCGGCTCAGCCGTGACGGCGGCGCACCATGCGCACCTTGATCGGCAGCTTGTGCGCGACGCGATTGAACGCCTGCTTGGCACCTTCTTCGGTGACACCATCGAGTTCGTAGATCACCGTGCCGGGCTTGACGACCGCGGTCCAGAACTCGACGTCGCCCTTGCCAGTACCCATTCGGGTCTCGGCGGGCTTCTTCGACACCGACTTGTGCGGGAACACCCGGATCCACAGCTTGCCGTCCGGCGCGCCGCGGTTCGCGGCGACGCGGCCAGCCTCGATCACGCGCGCGGACAGCCAGCCCGGTTCGAGGGCCTGCAGGCCATACTCGCCGAAACTGACCTCGTTGCCGCGCGTGGCCTCGCCGCGAATGCGTCCCCGCATCTGCTTGCGCCACTTCGTTCTCTTGGGCATCAACATGCCAGACTCCTAGGGATTCCTCAGTTCGATTCGGGGATGGCGATTGCTCACGCTGTCGGCAGGCGGTCGGCGGCCGGACGGACCGGCAGCAGACCATTGGTGGTCTCGCCAGGGCCATACTCGCCCTTGAAGATCCAGACCTTGCAGCCGAGGGAGCCATACTTGGTCGCGCATGTGGCGAAGCCGTAGTCGACGATTGCGCGGAGCGTGCCGCACGGCACACGGCCCTTGCGGAAGTTGCCCACGCGCGACATCTCGGCGCCCTGCAGCCGGCCAGCGACGCGGATCTTGATGCCCTTGGCGCCAGCTGCCATCGACGTGTCGGCGACCTTCTTCAGGGCGCGGCGGTAGTTGATGCGCTTGCCGAGCTGCTCGGCCACGGCCTCGGCGACCAGGTTGGCCTCCATCTCGGGCCGATGGATCTCGATGATCTTCATGCGGACCGGCTTGCCAGTCAGCTTCTCGAGCTCCTGCCGGAACTCGTCGACCTTGGTGCCCTTCTTGCCGATCAGCACACCGGGGCGCGCCGTGTGCACGAAGACAGTCACCAGCTCGCCCGTGCGCTCGATCTCGACCTTCGGAATCGCCGCGAACACCCATTCCTTGCGGATGAAGCGGCGGATCCGGTGATCCTCGATCAGGTTCTTGGCGAAGTCCTTCTTGTTGGCGTACCAACGGGAACGCCACTGCTCGGTGATCGCAATGCGGAAGCCGGTCGGATGGACTTTTTGACCCATGATTATTCCTCGCTCCCGACGGCGACCGCACCGACACCAGCAACCTGCGGATCGGCGACGTAGACGTGGATGTGGCAGGTGCGCCGCTTGATCGGCATCGCCCGACCCTGCGGCCCCGGCCGCATGCGCTGGCCACCTGCGAGCAACGGGCCATCGTGCGCCCAGGTCTTCGAGACCACCAGGCGGTTGGCGCGCACTTCCGGGTTCTGCAGCGCGTTGGCAACGGCGGACGCGAGCACCTTGTAGATGGCTCGAGACGCACGATGACGATCCTGGCGCAACTCGTCGAGCGCCGCGTTGGCGGAACGGCCCCGGATCAGAGCCAGGATCAGACGCGCCTTGTAGACACCCATGCGGGCGCCGCGATGCACAGCACGGACTTCGAAGCTCATGCGCTGTCCCTCTTGGTCGAGTGACCACGGAAGGTGCGGGTCGGCGAGAACTCGCCCAACCGATGGCCGACCATGTCTTCGGTCACGTAGACCTTCAAGAAGACGCGGCCGTTGTGGACGTTGAACGTGTGCCCGACGAACTCGGGCAGGATCACGCTGGCACGCGACCAGGTCTGCACCGGGTCCTTGGCGCCACGCTTGTTCATCGCCTCCACCTTCTTCATCAGGCTGGGGTGGACGAACGGTCCTTTGGTGATGCTGCGACTCATCGTGGTTCCTGGCTACTCCGTTCCTGGCTACTCCGTTCCTGGCTACTCCGTTCCTGGCTACTCCGTTCCTGGCTAGCTGCCACTGCCGACGGCGACGTGCTTGCCCGGCGGCCGGCGCCGGAGGATGAATTGGTTGCTGCGGGCCTTGCCGCGACGCGTCTTGCCGCCCTTGGCGAGCTTGCCGGTCGGCGAGCACGGATGGCGACCACCGCCGGTGCGACCCTCACCACCACCCATCGGGTGGGCGACGGGGTTCTGCGCCGTGCCGCGGTTGTGCGGCCGACGACCCAGGTAGCGCACGCGGCCGGCCTTGCCCCAGCGGATGTTCTGCCAGTCGCCGTTGCCAACCTCGCCGATCGTGGCCCGGCAATCGGCGCTGACCTTGCGCATCTCGCCCGACGGCATCACCAGCACGGCATGCGAGCCGTCCCGGGCCATCAACTGGCAGGAACGCCCGGCGGCGCGCGCCAACTGCCCGCCTCGACCAGGCTGCAGCTCGACATTGTGCACCTGCAGGCCGAGCGGGATCGCAGCGAGCGGCATCGTGTTGCCGACATCCGGCTCGCACTTCGCGCCGGAAACGACCTTCATGCCGACGGTCAGACCCTTCGGCGCGATGATGTAACGCTTCTCGCCATCCGCGTAGTGCAGCAGAGCCAGGTCCGCCGTGCGGTTCGGATCGTATTCGATCGCCGCGACGACCGCGGGCACACCGTCCTTGTCGCGACGGAAGTCGACCTTGCGGTAGATGCGCCGGGCGCCACCACCGCGGAACCGGCTGGTGATGTGGCCGAGGGCGTTGTGGCCGGCGCGATCGGAAATCCGCTCGCACAGGCTCTTCTCGCGCTTCTTGCCCTTCGTCAGGTGCGTGAAGTCGAGCACCGACGAGTTGCGGCGGCCGGCGGACGTTGGCTTGTAGACCTTGACAGGCATCGGAGAACCTCTCGGCTAGGAGACGTCGATCGTGTCGCCCGCGCGCAGCGTGACGACCGCCTTCTTCCACGGGCGGATGTGACCTGGGCGGCCGAACATGCGCCGCGACTTCGCGGGCATGGTGACCATGTTGACCTTGAGGACCTTGACCGAGAACAGGGTCTCGACCGCCTTCTTCACCTCGGACTTGTTGGCCGACGGTGCGACCTCGAAGCGGAACTGGTTGCGCAGCCCCTGCAGCTTCGAGGACTTCTCCGTGATCAACGGCCGACGAACGACGTCGTAGTACTGGAGCGGGTTGGCCACGGTCAGGACTCCTTCTTCGCGAAGCGCTGCTCGAGGGCGGTGAACGCCGCCGGGGTCAGGACGAGATAGCGGCGCAGCAGGACCTGCCGCGCATTGAGATCGTCGAGAGTGCGCACGTCGACCAGCGGCACGTTGCGCAAGGACAGACACAGGTTGCGCTCGACTGCCGACGTGACGACGGTGGCGCTGCGTGCCATGCCGAGCTTGCCCAGGATGCCGAATGCGGCCTTCGTGTTCGGCTTCTCGGCCGGCCACCCATCGGCGATCGCGACCTCGCCATCGCGGAACTTGGTGTAGAGGGCGTTGCGCAGCGCGACGCGGCGAGCCTTCTTCGGCATCGCATAGCTGTGGTCGCGCGGCTCCGGCGGATGGATGCGACCACCACCGCGCCAGAGCGGCGACTTGGTCGTGCCC
>JBGARS010000092.1:0-21414 GCA_044230075.1 Planctomycetota bacterium
CCGCAGTCATGGCGACCAGGATCGAGGCCATCATGGACGCCTCGAGCATCGACACGCCTGTGCCGAATCGGGCGATGCTGAAGGGGCCTGCGAGCGACCACCAGAAGATCATCGCGTCGGGTGACGTGGCGTAGTCCAGCGAGAGCATTGGGACGACCATGGCTGCGATGAGCCACGTGCGCTTGACCCAACCCGGGAACTGCGGAGGAGCGAGCGTGACTCCGGATTCTGGGTCTGCTGCTCTTGCAGGGATCGATGCCGCAACCCTCGTGGCGACCAAAGCCAGTAGAGGGATGCCGGTGATCAGCGCGAGTCCGACCACGAGGGTTGAGTCCACCTGCACCTGCCCGTCCAACGTCTTTGGCGCTCAGCCGCGATCGCCCGCTTGGGGGCGATCGTCGGCTGCTGCGCCTCGTTGGGCAGCATCGATACCCTCCAGGTCGTCGACGCCTCGATCAAAATCGCGCGAACTTGCGGATGCCACTCGGTGGTCCATCTGGCGGAACACGAGGGAAACCTCGCGCAACGAGCTGAAGAGGATCCGGTGCACGACCATGTCGCCTACAAGGTCAAACTCGTCGTAGAGCAACTCCTCAGCCGGCGCCAGGCAGATGCCGGCGAGGCAGCGTAGGTCCGACTTGGCAAGGGACAGGCCGTGATAGGTCAGCTCGAGATCGTAGTAGCCTGCCTGAACATCGCCGCAACGCAGCAGCATGACCAGCGGCGATCCACGGCCGTAGCACACCCGTTGGATGCGCCCATCGTGCAGGCTCACCGTGCGGATGAAATCGAGAACGCGGATGGGCAGTCCGCGTCCGATCGCTTGGAGATGCGTCTCATACGCAGCGAGCGCGTCCTCCTCGGCGTCTCCATGCATCCACGCTGGTGTGAAGAACAACATGCCAGTTCGACTCGCCTGCCTGCCCAACTAGTCCTTGAACCAGCGAACTCGCGCCCGCTGAAAAGCTGAAGATCCCCGAAACACCTCTCTCCGCCGTTCGTACGTGCTTTTGCGCGAACAACGAACCAACGCCAGGGAGGGCGTTTCGGGTGAACACGAAAGTACGAGATCAGATCCTGCGGCGCCAGCGCCGGAACACGAAGCGACTGAAGCAGGCAGGTGGCAACGAGGGCATGCCGGTCCTCGACGCTGGGGCCGCCAGCTTCGAGATGTCGAGCCGCATCTGCGCGACGAGCGCGGGCGGCGTACGACTCGCGCACGACCTGGCGCGCGCGGTGCGGTTGCCGCAAGCGATCGACGAGCGGCTCGACCTGCTGAAGCTGCACCGTCCGTACCACGAGTCGGACCACGTGCTGTCGCTGGCCTACAACCTGCTTGCTGGCGGCAGCTGCATCGAAGACCTCGAGCAGCGCCGGAGCGACGACGCGTTCCTCGACATGCTCGGCGTCGACCGCATCCCGGACCCGACGACGGCCGGCGACTTCTGTCGCCGCTTCGGCTCGCAGCAGGAGATCGACGCGTTGCAGGACGCGATCAACGAGAGCCGCCTGCGCGTGTGGCAGCGCCAACCGACAGACTTCTTCGCGCAGGCGATCGTCGATGCGGACGGCACGATCGCCGAGACCACCGGCGAGTGCAAAGAGGGCATGGACATGTCCTTCAAAGGGCAGTGGGGCTACCAGCACCTCGTCGTCTCGCTCGCGAACACGCAGGAGGTGCTCTTCCAGGATCTACGCCCCGGCAACCGCCCATCGCACGAGGGCGCGGCCGAGCGACTCGATCAAGCCGTGGCGCTGCTGCGTCGCGGCGGCTTCGAGAAGATCCTGATGCGCGGCGACACCGCCTTCAGCCAGACGGCCTTCCTCGACCGTTGGGACGCCGACTGCATCGAGTTCGTCTTCGGCATCCAAGCCGGCGAGAAGCTGTGCGAAACCGCCGATTCCCTACCGGCCGCGGCCTGGACGGCACTCGAGCGCAAGCCGCAGTACGTGGTCCAGACGGCGCCGCGGTCGCGTCCGCGCAACGTCAAGGACGACATCGTCATGGAGCGCGAGTACTACAACCAGCACCTCTGCCGCGAGGACATCGCCGAGTTCGACTACCGCCCGAGCGCGTGCAAGGTGCCGTTCCGCATCGTCGTGTTGCGCAAGATCATCACGCACGAGCGCGGGCAGCGGCTGCTGCACGCTGAGCACCGCTATCTCTTCTACATCACCAACGTCGATCTGCCGGCGGATCGCGTCGTCGAGCTCGCGAACGAACGCTGCAACCAGGAGCGCACGATCGGCGAGCTCAAGTCGGGCGTGAATGCGCTGCGCATGCCGCTCGGCGATTTGATGTCGAACTGGGCGTACTCGGTGATCGCGACGCTGGCGTGGAACCTGTCGCGATGGATCGCCCTCGTGCTGCCGGCCCACGGCAGATGGAAGGAGCGGCACGCCGAGGAGAAGCGCGATGTGCTGCGGATGCGATTCCGGACCTTCGTCCAGCGAATGATGCTCCTCCCCGCGCAGGTGGTTACGACCGGCCGCCGGCTCGTCGTGCGGTTGCTCGACTGGAATCCCTGGCGACACGTCTTCTTCCGCGCCATCGGCTCGGTCCAGCTCACGACGTAGCTGCCGAGCACCGAAGCCAGAGCACGGACGCTCTGGTCCGCCGCGGATCACGAAGCACGAAGGAGTCGCCCCAACAACATGGACAACTCGGTGATCATCGCGACCGGCGCTGGCCGGTCAGGTGGCGGCGTGTACGCTCGCCCCAGGGCGTTTCGCGCACGTGATCTTCGCTTGTTTGAGGACTAGTCATCGGCCAACGGACCCATTCCCGCCGGCGCGCCGGACAGGCTATCGCCGCTTCCCACGCGGACAACCCCTGCCTGCAAGTGCAGCACTACGATGGCCATCTGTCGCCGCCGTCAGTGCCGGGCGCGCTCAGCTGGTCAGTCCATTTCCGGATACTGCGATCTGGTGAGGCGGTCTCGCGGCGTTTCGTCCGAGTCGGGTGGCAGCGGTGGGGCAGCGGCGGGGCCGAACTCGCCGTCCGCCCTCGGTGACGCCGGGGCGGTGCGCGCGTCGCGGCGTTCGGCTTCGACGAGGCCTTCGAGGGGGCTGCGCACACCCTGGGGGCCGCGGCCGAGCACGTGGGTGTAGATCATGGTGGTGCGCACGTCGCGGTGGCCGAGCAGCTTCTGGATGGTGCGGATGTCGTAGCCGTCCTCGAGCAGATGGGTGGCGAACGAGTGCCGCAGGGTGTGCGGGGTTGCAGGCTTCGACAGTCTGGCGAGGCGGACGGCGAGGTGCATGTCGCGCTGCACGACGGTCTCGTGCAGGTGATGGCGGCGCACGTGGCCGGTCTCGGGGTGGGTGTAGGTGCGGGTGGCGGGGAACACCCACTGCCAGGGCCAGCTGCGGTCGGCGTTGGGGTACTTGCGGGCTAGGGCGTGCGGGAGTTCGACATGGCCGGCGCCGCGGCGCAGGTCGGCTTCGTGTTGGCGGTGTACGAACTGGAGGTGGCGCTGCAGGGGGTCGTGCAGGGGCGAGGGCAGCAGGGTCTGGCGGTCGCGGTCGCCCTTGCCTTCGCGCACGGTCAGGGTCGCGCGGGCGAAGTCGAGGTCCTTGACGCGCAGCTGCAGGCACTCGAGCAGGCGCAGGCCGGAGCCGTAGAGCAGGCTGCCGACGAGCCAGGTCGCCGGGGTCAGGTGCTGCAGCACGGCGCGCACCTCGGCGCGGCTGAGCACGGTCGGCAGGCGCGGCGGGCGCTGGGCGCGCACGAGGCCGTCGAGCCAGGGCAGCTTCTGGTCGAGCACCTTGCCGTAGAGAAACAGCAGCGCGGAGAGCGCCTGGTTCTGGGTCGAGGCGGCGACCTTGCCTTCGTTGGCGAGGTGGGAGAGGAAGCGTGCGACCTCGGGGGCGCCGAGTTCGTTCGGGTGCCGGAGGCCGGAGAAGTGCACGAAGCGCACGATCCAATCGACGTAGGTCTGCTCGGTGCGGCGGCTGTAGTGCTCGGTGCGCAGGGTCCGGCGCACGAGGTCGAGCAGTCGCGGTGGGCTCTGCATGCGGGAAGGTGGGCCGGTCGGCTCGGCGGTGACAGGAATCCGGGACCGGTGCGGCCACGGCGGGCGTTCGCGCCATGCCGGCGGCGGCCGGCTGGTCGCTCGGCACCCACGCGCGTATCGTTCGGCAATGACCAGCTACCGGCCGCAAGCGAGCGACACGACCGTGGCGGTCGACCAGTTCGTCTTCGATGGCCTGCGGCGCATGAGTCCGGCCGAGCGGCTCGAACTCGCGGCCGCCGCGAGCCGGTCGCTAGAACGGCTCGCCGTCGCCGGGCTGCGGTCTCGCTTCCCCGCTGCCGCCGAAGAGGAACTGCGCCGCCGGGCCGGCGCGCAGCGCCTCGGGGCCGAGCTGACCCGGCGTGCTTTTGGTGCCGCGGCTGCGGCATGGGTCGATTGAGTCCTGCGGATCCGGTTGCGATCGCGGTCCAGGTCGCCGGCATCCTGGAGCGGCTCGGCGTGCGTTACGTGCTCGGCGGTTCCCTGGCCAGCGCCGCGTTCGGTGAGCCGCGGGCGACCCTCGACGTCGACCTGGCGGCGGACCTCGGCGTGGCACAGGTCGGCGCGTTCGTCGACGCCGTCCGCCACGACTTCTTCGTCGACGCCGAGTGGGTCGCCGCGGAAGTCCGCCGCCGCGGCTCGTTCCAGCTCGTGCACCGTGCATCGATGATCCGGGTCGACGTGTTCGTGCCGGCGTGGCAGGGCTTCGATCGCTGGAAGTGGGAGCATCGACGCCGCATCGAACTTGGCGCCGGCGCCGCGCTCGACGTCACGAGTCCCGAGGCCATCGTGATCCAGAAGCTCGTCTGGTATCGCGCTGGCGGCGAGACGTCGGATCGACAGTGGCGTGACGTGCTGGGCGTGCTGAAGAGCCAGCGCGGCCACCTCGACCTGCCGGCAGTGCGCGAGCAGGCGGACGCGATGGGCGTTGCGGATCTGCTCGCCAGGGTCTGTGGTGAGGCCGGGTCAGAATAGCGCCGGCTGTCGGCTTCGCTGCTGCGCGCGAATCCACCGTGCATCTGCCCGGCTCCGTGTGCGAAGCTCAGCGGCGATGCCCGAACCCGTCGTCCTGTTGCGCGAGGTGCACAAGTCCGTGCGCGAAGGTGACACGGTGCGGCCGATCCTCGCCGGGGTCGAGCTCGCGGTCGCTCGGGGCGAAGCGGTCGCGGTGCTCGGGCGCAGCGGCTCGGGCAAGTCGACGCTGCTGAATCTCATCGCCGGCATCGACGAGGTGGACCGCGGCACGATCCGCACGGCGGGGCTCGACGTGACGGCGGCCGGCGAACGGGCGCGCGCGGCGCTGCGGGCGGCGCAGGTCGGGTTCGTGTTCCAGTCGTTCCATCTGCTGCCGACGCTGACGGTCGCGGAGAACATCGCGCTGCCGCTCGAGCTGGCGAAGGCGCCGGCAGCGAGCATCGGGCCGCGCGTGGCGGAACTGCTGGCTCGCATCGGGCTCGCGGATCGCGCCGGGGCGTGGCCGGACGTGCTGTCGGGCGGCGAACAGCAGCGGGTCGCGGTCGCGCGCGCGGTGGCGCCGCGGCCGGCGGTGCTCTTGTGCGACGAGCCGACCGGCAACCTCGACGATGCGGCGGCGGCGCTGGTGGTCGAGCTGCTGGCGAACGTGCGGCGTGAGGTCGGCTGCGCGCTTCTGCTGGTGACGCACAGCCGGCAGGCGGCGGCGTTCTGCGATCGGCGGCTCTGGCTCGAAGGTGGGGTGCTGCACGCCGAGGCCGAACGGGCGGCGCCATGAAGCTGCTGCGGCGCCAGGGGCTGCGGCATCATCTGCGGCATCCGATGCAGACGCTGCTGACGTTGCTCGGCATCGCCGCGGGCACGGCGCTCCTGTGTGCGATGCAGCTGGCGCAGCGCAGCGCGGAGCAGTCGTTCGATCTGGCGCTGCAGACGGTCGGCGGTGAGGCGACGCACGTGGTGTCGGCCGGGCCGCCCGGATTGCCGGTCGCCGGCTACACCGAGCTGCGCGCGCGGCTCGGCGGCCGCGGGGTGGCGCCGTCGGTGCGCGTGGTGGTGCGCGTGCAGCAGCGCGACGAACGCATCGTGCTGCGCGCGTTCGGCATCGACGCGTTGGCGGATGCGGAGCTACGGCCGTGGGCCGGTGTCGGTGGCGATGCCCCCGAGCCGGTGCCGATCGGTCCGCTGCTGACGACGCCGGGCGGCTTCGTCGCGACGACGGCGCTGCTCGAGCGGCTCGGGCTGGCGGCCGGCGACGAACTGCCGCTGTCGATCGGCGGGCGGCCCGTGCTGGCGCGCTGCCTCGGGGCGATCTCTCCGCCGAAGCTGGTGGCCGAGGGACTCGCCGGTGTGCTGCTGGTCGACATCGCGACGGCGCAGGAGTGGACCGGGCGGCTCGACCGCGTCGACCGGCTCGATCTGCGGCTCGAGCGCGAACGTCTGCCCGCGGGCATGTCGGTCGAGGCGGCGCTCGGCCTGGTGCGCGACATCTTCGGGTCGGGTGTGCGGATCGACGCGGCCGGCGCGCGCGCGGGCGGCCTCGCGCAGCTGGCGCGCGGCTTCCGCATCAACCTGACGGCGCTCTGCCTGTTGTCGCTGCTGGTCGGCGCGTTCCTGGTGCACGAGACGATGCGGCTGTCGGTGGTCGCGCGGCGGCCGCAGTTCGGCGTGCTGCGGGCGCTCGGTGCGCCGGGCCGCGGGCTCGGCGCCGCGGTTGCGACCGAAGCCGGGCTGCTGGGCTGCGTCGGCAGCGTGTTCGGCGCGCTGCTCGGTATCGTGGCCGCGCGGCAGCTGCTCGGACCGCTGGTGCGTTCGTTGAACGACCACTACGCGACGTTCTCGCTGACGGCCCTCGACGTCGATCCCTGGACGCTCGCGGGCGTCGTCGTGCTCGGCACGGCGGTCGCGCTGCTGGCGGGGCTCGGCCCGGCGCGCGCGGCGGCGCGCGTACAGGCGCGCGAGGTGCTGGTGCCGGTGCGAACGGGTGGCCGGGCGCGCGTGCCGTCGCTGGTGCGGGTCGTGGTGCCGGCGGCGCTGGGCGCCGTGTTGCTGGCCACGGTCGGCGATCGGCTGGTGCAGGCCTATCTCGGTGTACTGCTGCTGCTGGTCGCGGCGGTGCTGGCGGTGCCGGCGGTGCTCGGCGCGCTGCTGCTGGTCGCGGCGCGGCTGACTGCGCGGCTCGGTCCGTTCGTGCGCTACGTCGTGCGCGGCACGGCGTCGGCGCGCGACCACCTGGCGCTGCCGCTGGCGGCGATGGTGCTCGCGGTCGCGACGACGATCGGCATCGCGACGCTGGTGACGAGCTTCCGCGACAGCGTCGCCGGCTGGCTCGGTCAGGTGCTGCCCGGCGACGTCTACGTGTCGGTGCCCGGCGGCGTCGACGAACGTGGGGCGGCGATCGACCCGGCGATCCTCGCCGCGCTGCGGATGGCGCCCGACGTCGCCGCCGTGACGACCTACCGGCGCACGCGGCTGCTGCTGCGCTCTGGCAGTGGTGCGGGCGAGGTCGACCTCGTCGGCGTGCAGCCGACGCCGGCCTTCGTGGTGGCGTTTCCATTGCTGGAGGGCGACGACGCGAACGGCCGCGGCGCGCTCGCGCGCAACGACGCATCGTGGGTGTCGGAACCGCTGGCGTTCCGCTGGGGGCTGCATGTCGGCGACACGCTTTGGGTGACGACGCCGCGCGGCGAGGTCGAGGTGCCGATCGCCGCGATCTATCGCGACTACAGCAACGAACACGGCGAAGTGCTGGTCGGCGAAGCGTGGTGCGAACAGCACCTCGGCATCGGCACGACCGCGCTCGGCATCGAAGTGGCGCCGGGCACCGACCCGACCCACGTCACGCAGGAACTGCAACGGCGCGCGGCCGCGGCTGCGGACCAGGCGATTCAGGTACAGGCGCAGCGCACCCTGCGCACGTCGTCGCTGGCGGTGTTCGATCGCACGTTCGCGATCACCGGCGTGATGCGCCTGCTGGTGCTGGCAGTGGCGTTCTTCGGCATCTACGCGGCGTTCGCGGCGCTGCAGCTCGAACGCGGCGGCGAAGTGGGGCTGCTGCGCTGCCTCGGCGCACGGCCGCTGCACATCGGCATGGTCGTGATCGGCCAGACTGCGCTGCTCGGCGTGGTGACCTGCGGGATGGCGGTGCCGCTCGGCATGCTGCTCGGCCATGTGCTCGCGCACGTGATCAATCGCGTGTCGTTCGGCTGGACGCTGGTGACGGTCGCGGTGCCGCCGGCCGCGGTGGTGCAGGCGTGTGCGCTGGCGCTGTTCGCGTCGTTGTGTGCCGGCGTGCAGCCGGCGTTCCGCTTCGCGCGCATGCGCCCCGTCGAGGCGCTGCGGGAGGCATGAGCATGCGCCACCCATTCGCGGCAGTCGTGCTCACCGTGCTGGCCACCGCCTGCGGCGATGCCGTGCCGACGGCCGGGCCCGCTGCGCTGGCGCTGCAGCAGGTGCTCGGCGGTGTTGGTGACCTCGCGGGTTTCGCGCGCGCGACGTCGCCGCCCGACCTCGTGTTCCCGCGCGACCACGGTAGCCACCTGGCGTTCCGCACCGAGTGGTGGTACGTGACCGGCAACCTCGACGCGGCGAACGGCCGGCGTTTCGGCGTGCAGCTGGTGTTCTTCCGCCAGGCGCTGGCCGCGACCGTGCCCGAACGCGGTGCATCGCTGGCCGCGCGCGATGTGATCCTGGCCCATGCCGCGGTCACCGACGTCGACGGCGGCACGTTCCACGCCGACGAACGCATGGCGCGCGCGGCGGCAGGACTCGGCGAAGTCAGCGGCGGCGAGGGTGAGCCGTTCCGCATCGTCTGCGCAGACTGGTCTGCCCGCAGCCGCGCCGGCGGCGACGGCTTCCTGCCGCTCGCGCTGCATGCGGCGGCGCGCGACTTCGCGTTCGATCTGCGCGTGCTGCCCGGCAAGCCGCCGGTGCTGCAGGGGGATCACGGCCTCAGCCAGAAGAGCGACGAGCCCGGCAACGCCTCGATCTACTACTCGATGACGCGGCTGCCGATCGACGGCGTGGTCGAGGTCGCCGGCGAACGCCACGACGTGCGCGGCCTGTGCTGGCTCGACCGCGAATGGTCGACCGCCGCGCTCGCCGCCGACCAGGTCGGCTGGGACTGGTTCTCGCTGCAGCTCGACAACGGCGAAGAGCTGATGTGGTACCAACTTCGCCGCCGCGACGGCAGCGTCGATCCATGGAGCCGCGGCAGCCTGGTCGGCGCCGACGGCAAGGTCACGCCGCTGCTGCCGGCGACGACGACGGCGACGCCGAGTGGTAGCTGGACCGCCGCCGATGGCCGTGCTCGCTACCCGGCTCGTTTCCGGCTGGTCGGTGGCGACCCATCGTTCGACCTCGAGGTCACACCGCTGCTGGCCGACCAGGAGCTGCGCGTCCTGGTGCGCTACTGGGAAGGCGCCGTGGTGGTCCGTGGCCTGCGCGAAGGCAAGCCCGTGCAGGGGCGCGGCTACCTGGAGATGACCGGCTACACGCTGCCGCGCTGATCGGTGCGCGCTGCCGCAAGTCACGGTGCTTGACGCCCCTGCCTGCGCGGCCGAGCATCCCGGAGCCATGTCCGACCCGGATCCCAAGGCCTCGCTCGAGATCGAACAAGGCGACGCGCCGCGGCGAGTGCTGTTGCTCGGTGCGGCGCCGGTCCGCATCGGTCGCGCCAAGGAGAGCGAGATCCACGTCCAGGTGCCGCACATCTCGAAGCAGCACGCCGAGATCCGCTTCGAGAACGACGGTTTCCACGTGGTCGACATCGGTAGCCGTGCCGGTGTGCTGGTCAACCGCGAACGCGTGCCCGAGCGTCTGCTGGCCGACGGCGACGTGATCGAGCTCGGCGATGACTCGCCGGTGCGCATCACGTTCCGCGCCACGCGGCTGGTGGGTTCGCGGGTGCAGGAGGCAAGGGTGCTGACGAAGGTCTCCGCCGACGTCGACCGCGGCGGCATGGCGCGGCTGGCGCGGTTCTTCGAGTTCAGCCGCAAGCTCGGCGGTGGCTTCACGCTCGAGGAGGTGCTGCAGGACGTCGTCGACCTCGCGATCGAGGTGACCGATGCCGAGCGCGGCATCGTGGTGCTGCGCCGCAACGATGGCAGCCTCGAGACCCGCGTCGCGCGCGCCCGCGGCGGACGTTCGCTGTCGAAGGAAGGCATGCGCGTCAGCGAGACCCTGGTGCGCCAGTCGATCGCGCACGGGGCGCCGCGCGTCGTCGACGACATCGCCGCGGATGCGGACCTCGCGCAGCAGTCGAGCATCGTGTCGCTGGAGTTGCGCTCGGCGGTCACGTTGCCCCTGGTTCGCTCCGTCGCCGGCAACGCGACGACCGACGGCAGCCACGTGTTCGGCGTGCTCTACCTCGACAGCCGCAAGAAGCACGCGAAGTTCGACGGCTTCGACCTCGAACTGCTGAGCCGCCTGACGCAGGACGCATCGTCCGTGATCGAGAACGCGCGGCTGCTGCGCGAGACCGAGGACAAGCGGCGCATGGACCAGGAGCTCGAGACGGCGCGCGAAGTGCAGGAGGCGCTGCTGCCGGAGACGTTCCAGTCGACGCACGCGTTCGAGGTCGCCGGGCTGTGCGTGCCGTGCCACGAACTCGGCGGCGACTACGTCGACCAGTTCGATCTCGGCAACGGCCGGCAGGCGCTGGTGGTCGCCGACGTCTGCGGCAAGGGCATCGCCGCGTCGCTGCTCGCCGCCGCGCTGCAGGGTGCGCTCGCCGCCGAGATCACGGCGGACCGGCCGCTCGGCGAGATCGTGCAGCGTGTCAACCGTGTGCACTGCCGCCTGGCGCCGGTCGGCAAGTTCATCACGATGGTGCTCGCCGTGCTCGAGGCCGATGGCACGCTGCGCATCGTCAATGCCGGCCACTGTCCGCCGCTGCACGTGCATGCGCGCGGCGTCACCTTCCTCACGGCCGCGGGCATGGCGCTCGGCCTCGACGAGGACGCGGCCTACGAGGCCGGTCGCATCCAGATGCAGCCCGGCGACGCGGTCGTGCTCTACACCGACGGCGTCGTCGAATGCGAAGGTCCCGACCGCGAGCTGTTCGGCGACCGGCGGCTCGAGCAGGCGGTCGCGGCGCGGCGCGGCGCGAGTGCCGCGGCGCTGCTCGAGAGCGTGCGCTCGGCGGCGGAGGCGTTCCGCGGCGACGTCGAGGTGTCGGACGACCTGACGCTGCTGGTGGTGCGGCGGGTGTGACGGTGCCGACATGAAGACGAAGAAGACGTGGCGCGAGAAGCTGCACACCTCGAACGGCCTGCCGAAGGTCGAGCCGATGCCCGCCAACACGCGTGCGAACTGGGGTTCGGGCACGCTCGTGATCGCCGCGCCGATCGAAGTCGACGCGCTGATGCGGCAGGTGAAGAAGGGCCAGCTGACCACGATCGACGCGATCCGCGCGGCGCTGGCGAAGCGGCATCGCGCGACGATCGCGTGCCCGATGACGACCGGCATGTTCGCCAACTTCGCGGCCCATGCGGCGGCCGACGAAGCGGCGGCAGGCAAGGTGCGGGTCACGCCGTACTGGCGCACGCTGAAGGCCGGCGGCGAGTTGAACCCGAAGTTCCCGGGCGGGATCGAGGTGCTGCGGTCGCGGCTCGAAGCCGAGGGCCACACCGTGCAGGTGCGCGGCAAGCGCCTGTTCGTCGTCGACCACGAGTCGTGCCTGGCCGAACTGAAGGCGCGCTGACGATGGCCGCCCACAGGCCGGCGCCGCACGTCGAGGTCCGTGTCGCACTGCTGCGTGGCATCAACGTCGGCGGCAACAGGAAGGTGCCGATGTCGCAGCTGCGCGTGCTGGCGCAGCAGCTCGGCTGGGGCAACGTCGCCACCCACATCCAGAGCGGCAACGTCGTGTTCACCGCCGACGGTGACGCGGCCGCGGCCGAACGACAACTCGAACAGGCGATCGAGCTGCACTTCGGCTTCGTGGTGCCGGTGATCGTGCGCTCTGCGGCAGCGTGGCTGCGCGCCGCCGCGAATTGCCCGTTCGCCGAGGCGGCGGTCGAACGGCCCCAGCTCGTGCACCTCGGTTTCAGCAAGCAGAAGCCGCGCGCCGGCGCCGGCAAGGACCTCGCGCCCTACTGCACGGCCGGCGAAGAGGTCGTGCTGCGCGGCGATGCGATCTGGATCGACTACCGGGGCGGAGTCGCGCGTTCCAAGCTGACCCCGGCGGTGCTGGACCGGGCGATCGGCTCGACGGTCACGCTGCGCAACCACAAGACCGTGCAGGCGATCGCCGAGCTGGTGCGCGCTGCGGCGTCGCCTGCCTGATCCTCTTTGGCACGGAGTTGCGGATGCGAACGAATCCAGGTGTCCTGCGGACCGTCGGTCTGGGGACCGTGCTGGCTGCCTGTGAGATCGCGCCGACGCCGACGCCGGATTGGCGCACGGGCCGGACACCTTCCCGGAACAGGTGGCCGCGCAGTTCGCCGATGCGGCGCGCGTCGGCGAGGGCGCGCAGAGCGTGCTGCGCGACGTGCGGCAGGCAATGGCGCATGGCGACAGTCCATCACCAGCCCGCCTCGCTCTGGTCGTGGGTGCCACGCGGCTGTCGCCCGTGCAGGCCGCGGCGATCGCGGACTTCTACGCCAGCATTCCCGGGCAACGGTGGCTCGCGATCCGCATTCAGGCCTTCCCCCGCGTCGAGCAGCGCTTCGCGAGCTACCTCGACGCACTGCGGCAACGCGGCTTCGTGACGTCGGTGCCGGATCTGCCGGGCCTCGTGCTGCCGCGGGCAACGTTCGACCAGCCACCAGCCGAACGCGGTAACTGACGGTCGACCGCCGCATGCTCCGACGCGCTGCCGAGCGTTGCTACAGTTGCGACGATGCGCTCCCTCTTCGCATTCGTCGTCGGCGCGTGCGCGCCGGTCTTCGCCCAACAGGCGCCGAAGGTCGTCACGATGGACCCGCCGCACCAGGCCGAGGTCGATGCGAAGACGACCACGCGGCTGGTCGTCGTGTTCGACCAGGCGATGGACCAGAACGGGTTCTCGTTCTGCGGCGGCGGACCGGCGTTCCCGAAGACCAAGGGCGGCGCGACGTGGCAGGATGCGAAGTCCGTCGTGCTCGAGATCGAACTCGAGCCGGACCACCAGTACTCGCTGAGCCTGAACTGCCCGGCCGCCTCCAACTTCCGCAGCAAGAACGGCGTCGCGCTGGCGCCGGTGCCGTGGTCGTTCACGACGCTGCCCACGAAGCTGCGCCCCGCGGCGCAGCAGAAGAAGCGCAACCAGCAGGCGCTGCAGGTGCTGATGAAGACGCTGGCGGAGCGCTACTCGTACTACGACCTGCGCGTCGCCGACTGGAAGCAGCTGGAGAAGGAACACGGCAAGGCCGTGCTCGCGGCGAAGACCGATCGCGGCTTCGCGCAGGCGGCGGCGAACATGCTGCAGCCGACCGGCGACCTGCACCTGTACCTGCGCTTCGGTGAGCAGACGTTCGGCACCGGCTCACGCGCGGTCGATTCGCTGTTCCGCCGCCAGCTGCTCGAGCAGTACGTGCGTGTCGCGCCCGCCGGGCCGCAGGCGCTCGCCGGCCGCACGGCGGACGGCATCGGCTACCTGATGGTCGGCACGTGGACCAAGGAGGTCGATCCGGAGGTGATCGGTGGCGCGATCATCGAACTCGCGGACACCAAGGCGATGATCATCGATGCGCGGCCGAACTGCGGCGGCGACGAGACGCTGGCGCAGCAGGTCGCGGCCTGGTTCGTGACCGGCACCAAGACCTACGCCAAGAACCGCTACCGCGAGCGTGCCGGCAAGGACGGTTTCGGCGCGGTGCTGGAGCGCACGATCACCGGCCACGGCGACAACCGTCACTACGACAAGCCGATCGCCGTGCTGACCAGCCGCTACGTGATGAGCAGCAACGAGTCGTTCGTGATGATGCTGCAGCAGGCCGACGACTGCGTGCTCGTCGGCCAGCCGACGTTCGGCAGCAGCGGCAACCCGAAGCCGTTCGAGCTCGGCAACGACGTCACCGTGTTCGTGCCGTCGTGGCAGGACCTGCGGCTCGACGGCACCGTGATCGAAGGCGAAGGCATCCAACCCGACGAGTTCGTGCCGTGCACGGGGAGCGACCTGCAGTCGCGCGACCCGATCCTCGAGAAGGCGCTCGAGCTGCTGCGCGCGAAGGTGAAGGGCGCGAAGTAGCGCCCCTGTCAGCTGGCGCGTTCCATCTCGTCGCAGAACTGCAGCAGATCGCCCAGGTCCGTCGCCGCGACGGCATGGATGCGCAGCCAATCGAGCACGCCGTAGCGGTGGGCGATCAGATTGCGCAGTCCCGAT
Organism: Planctomycetota bacterium; assembly: GCA_044230075.1. Taxonomy (GTDB): domain Bacteria; phylum Planctomycetota; class UBA1135; order UBA1135; family UBA2386; genus JAEUHS01. Next base: position 14,290 of record JBGARS010000092.1, read on the forward strand.
GCGGCCGCGAGGCGGCCCGCGAGGTCCGGGGGCAGCACCTTGCGGTCACCGAGGGCGAGGAAAGCCTCGCGCGATGCGGCAGGTACGTCGAGGCGCGCATCGGCGAGCCAGTGCGTCGTCACCGACAGACAGTGCTGCAGCGCGACGAACAGGTTCAGCGTGACGACCTCGCGTGCCGTGCGATCGCGCGCGAACGTGTCGGCATCGGCGGGCAGGACCTCACGGATGCGGGCGACGGCGTCGCGGATGTCGGCGAGCGCCTTGGCGAGCAGGTACCTATCGGCCACCGGCCACCTTGCCTGCATCGCCGCGAGTGAACAGATCCTCGATCGGCTTCCAATCGAGGTAGTCGAGCACGGCTCGGGCTTTCCGAGTGGCGAGCGCGTCGGGGTCGCTTTCCAGCACGGTGATGCCGTCGCGGAACACGCGGTAGGCGAGACCTGGCGGGGCCTCGTCCAGCAGGGTCAGGTCTACGGTGCGCCCACTGGCCGACTCCAGCTTCCCGATCAGGTCGCCGAGTTCGAGCGGGCTCAGCGCGGCTCCCGTCGTGCCGATCGCGATGTCCACGTCGCTGTGTGCGTGAGCCGTTCCCCGCGCGGACGAACCGAACAGCAGCGCATAGGCGATGCGTGGCTCCTCGGCGAGCACTCGGCGAACTGCTTCGAACACGCGAGCAGCATACTCGATCGATCCGGCACGCCAGTTCTTCCCCTGGCGGCCTGTCCGTTGCGCGGGTCGGTGAGCCTGTCACCGATCGCGGCTTCGCGCTGGCGGCGGTGGACATGTGGAAGCCGAGCGGCGACCTGCACCTGCGCCTCGGTGAGCAGCCCGACCGCAGGCGCTCGCCGGTCGCACGGCGGACGGCACCGGCTACCTGATGGTCAGCACCTGGACACAGGCGATCGATCCGGAGGTCATCGGTGGCGCGGCCGCCATCGGCTCAGTGTGCGTGCGCTGCCGGGCGCACACGCGAAGTCGGTTGGCCGAGCATCGCCCGGCGCGGCCATGCAGAAGGTGACCTCGTCGCCGTGCCACTCCAGGATGCCGTGCTGGAGCTGGCCCTTGGCGGGCCCGTGCAGGTTGTAGTAGTCGATCTGCAGCGGGTCGGTGCCTTCGTGCAGCCGCACCAGAGCGCGGATCATCACCTGGCCACCGAAGGCGATCTCCACCTGGTTCTGCCGGGCGGTGCGGCGACCGGACGGCAGCATCATGGCGGGCAGCTCCTGGCCGTCGCGCACGACGGCCTGCGCCGACCACTCGCCTTGCAGGCGCGCGAGCGTGGGCGAGTCGTGTGGGGCGAAGCCGTCCGGCACCACGTCGGTTCGGGCGGGCGCGGTGGGCGCCGCGGCTGCGGTGCCGCCGCTGACGTTCGTCGGCCGCGCCGGTGACGTGCGCGACAGGACCTCGCACGCCCAACCGCTGCCGCGCGGGGCGCGGAACGCGGTCGGGTGCGGCTTGCCGTTCACGTCGAGGCAGATCTCGAGGCGATCGCCGTCGAGGCGGAAGATGCCGCGGTTCCAGTTGCCGGCTTCGGGACCGGCCACGAACTCGATGTCGATCCGGTGCGGCTCCGCCTCGACGTCGATGTGGAACACACCTTCGTAGGTGGCCTCCGGCGACTCGGTGCGGAAACAGTCGCCGTCGATCCGCACGTGCGACGCACGCAGGCCTGCCGCGGGCAACGTCGAGCCGTCGACCTCGAGGCTGACGAACGACCAGGTGCCTTCGAGGGCGCGCAGCTGCTCGACGTGCCGCGCGAGCCGCGGCCAGCTGGCGAAGCCGGTCTTGCGCGCGATCGCCGACTGCGCGTCGGCGAGCCGGAAGCGCATCTGGCGCACCTGCTGGGCGTCGATGTCCTTGCAGGCGGGCAGGTGTTCCTGCATCAGCCGCAGGGCGCCGGCGTCGCCGGCCGTGAGCTGCGCCAGCAGCGACTTGGCCTGGCGCCGGAGATGATCGAGATCGGGACGGGAAGGGAGGCGGTGGTCCAAGGCAGTGTCTCCATGCAAGTCACCTGGATCCGCAACAGGCCGCACGAAGAACGCGCGAGCTTCGACCGTTGGACAGTGAGGTCGGGCTGAGCCCTTTCCGCGGATCCGGTGGCGTGCCTCGCGCCGCCGGCAGTGTGCCGCCAGCGCATCGGGCCGTCAACGCCAGGGGCTCAGTGGTCGCGGTCGGCCGCTTCGTCGAAGGTGTCGGCACGATCGTGCGCCTTCTGCTTCTGCACCTCGAGGTCTTCGAGCAACCGTTCGCGCGCCGCCATCGGCGCCAGCACCGGCGCGGCGAGGTCGGGGATCGGCGCCGGCCGGGCAGGTGCGGCGGTGTGCGGCGCGTGACCACAACCGGCGAAGAGCAGGACGGAGGCCACTGCCAGCAGGTTTCGCATGCACGGTGCATCGGCTGTTGGCCGAGCACAATCGTCCGCGCGTCGCGGGACCGCCAATGACACCGGCGTCCGGACCCAGCCCGGTCAGGCCTGCACCTGCGACATCACGGCCTTCTTCTGCCCGGCCGGCTTGCCGAACCGGTCCGTCGCCGGGGTCTCGACCGGCTCGTACATCATGTTGCGGCGCTGCGGCACGCAGCCGGCGTCCTTGATGTGGCGTTCGATCTCGGGGATCGAGGTCGGGTGCACGCAGCCGGCGGAGCTGACGACGTTCTCCTCGAGCATCGCCGAGCCGAAGTCGTCGGCGCCCATCGACAGGCCGATCTGGCAGGTCTTCATGCCCTGCGTGACGAAGCTCGACTGCACGTGCGGCACGTTCTGCAGGTAGAGCCGCGCCAGGCTCAGCGTGCGCAGGTACTCGGCGACCGTCGCCTTGCCGCCGCGCGTCTCGAGCAGCTTGGTGCCGAGCGGCGTGTGGTCGGGCTGGTAGGTCCACGGGATGAACGCCGTGAACACCGAGGTCTCGTCCTGCAGTTCGCGGATGCGCTGCATGTGCTCGATGCGCTCGGCGTCGGTCTCGACGTGGCCGAACATCATCGTCGCGGTGCCCTTGCCGCCGAGCAGCGCCCACTGCCGCATGACCTCGAGCCACTCGTCGGTGGTCGCCTTCTTCGGCGCGATGACCTTGCGCACGCGTTCGACCAGGATCTCGGCGCCGCCACCGGGGATCGACTGCAGGCCGGCGGCCTTCAGCTCGACGAGGATGTCGCGCACCGGCCGCTTCTCGAGCTTGCTCAGATGCGTGATCTCCGGCGGGCTCATGCCGTGGATCCAGATCTGCGGGTAGCGCTGCTTCAGGTCGCGGAACAGCTCGGCGAACCATTCGGTCTTCAGCCGCGGATGGTGGCCGCCCTGCAGCAAGAGCTGGATGCCGCCCTTCTCGATCAACTCGTCGACCTTGCCGTAGATCACATCGCGCGTCAGCACGTAGGCGTCGCTGGCGTCCGGCGAACGGTAGAACGCGCAGAAGCCGCAGTCGGTGACGCAGACGTTGGTCGGGTTGAGGTTGCGGTCGACGATGTAGGTGACGCGCAGCTTGCCGTCGGCGCCCGGCGGGTTCAGCCGCAGGCGCACGTCGTTGGCGAGCAGGCCGAGCGACGGCTGGTCGAGGCCGCGGTAGAGCAGCAGTGCTTCGGCTGGCGTCAGGGCGCCGCCGGCGAGGGCCTTCTGGCTGGCGTCGCGGAGGCGGGTCGGGTCGGAGGCTATGGCGGGCGTCATGGCAGGCGAAGAGGCTACGGCGATGGGAGCGAACGCGGAAGGGAACGGCCGCTGGCCGCGGCGAATTCCGGCCGGCATGCCGCCTCCTCGGGTCGACGAGGACGCCGACCATCGCCGGCTGCCTCGCCGCGTGACTTCGCCACGGCAGCGCGCGACCATGCGCCGATGGCGAGCCGCTACACGTTCCTCGTCGACACCTACGCGACCGAGATCCTGAAGGTGCTGTCGGTGTGGTCGATGGCGACCGACGCCGACCTCGATGTACGACCGCGTCCCGGCGATCGCCGCGGCCGCACGCTGCGCGAACAGATGATCCACCAGTGCCAGAGCGAAGGCGGCTGGTTCACCAAGATGCTCGGCATCACCGCGCCGGGCGCCGTGCTGCCCGCGGAGCCGTCGCGGCTCGGCTTCCTGCGCCACTACGCCGCGGCCGCGCAGCATCGGCACCGCGCGCTCGCCGCCATGGACGATGCGTGGTGGGAGCAGGAGGTCGCGTTCTTCGAAGTGCAGCGGCCGCGCACCTGGGTCATGGTGCGGCGCATCGCACACACCGCACACCACCGCGGCCAGCAGACCACGCTGCTGCGCGTGTTGGGCCGCGACCTGCACAGCAACTACGGTCCCAGCGCCGACACCGGCGGCCTGCCGAAGGACGATCCGGCGGTCGTGTACCCGTACGCGGACACAGCCACCCTGCTCGCGGGCGAGGCGAACGGCGGGGCGAAGCAGCCGCTGCCGGCGCCGGTCGCACGGGCGGTGACCGAGCGCCCATCCGCCTGACCCAGTCGTGGTTACAGGCGGGAGCCCCGCTGCTATCGCCGCCCATGCGCACCTGCCTGCTGCTGTCGTTCCTGTTGTTGCTGGCCGCGTGCTCGCGCAGCCGCTCGACGTCGTCGGCCACGGTGCTCGGCGCGGCGACGATCGGCCCGGCCGGCGGCGAACTCGAGCTCACCAGCGGCAAGCAGGCCGGGTTGCGGCTGACGGTGCCCGCCGGGGCCCTGCTCGACCCCACCGAGGTGCGGGTGATCGACGCCGAGGTGGTCCTGCCGGCGGAACTGCTCGCGACGAGCTACTTGCCGAGTCCCGCGCCTGCCTTCCGCCTGGAACCAGCCGACATCTACCTCGAGGTGCCGGCCACCTTGCGCCTGCCGTACGACCCGATGCGACTGCGCGGCATGGCTCCCGGCAACGTGCGCGTGCGACAACAGCGCAACGGCAACCTGGTCGATCTCGAGCCGCCGGTGGTCGACGTCGGCGCTGGCCGGCTCGAGCTGCAGTCGCGCACGTTCGGCCAGTTCCAGGTCATTCGCGGACCGGTGGTCGGCGGGCTCGGTTCCTACCAGGCGCCGGTCGGCACGTTGGTGGCGCTCGCGGACGGGTGGTCGTTCACGTCTGGCGCCGTGCCGGGGGCTTCGCCGTTCGCCGGGACCACGGCAACACAGTGGCAGCTCAGTGGACCCGCGTTCGACGAGACCTGGTTCTTCGACGGGCTGCGGCTGCGCGGCCGCGAGTCGGCGTCGGTGTGGCGCGAGACCTGGAACGAGCCGGTCGTGATCTGGCAGGACATCGATGCCGTGGTGCCGCAGGCGACGACGATGGCGACGCAGGTGAACGCGCCGATCCAGCTGCCGCCGCTCGGCGGGAGCATCACCGTGCTCGGCATCCAGTCGTGGGACGTCCCGCGAGCGTTCGGCGACCAACTCGTCTACGACATCGTGCGGCTGCAGGTGACGTTGGCGTGGGACCGCTCCGACCTCGGCACCGGCCAACGCGAGTACGTGTTCTGGTTCGCGCCGGAACTCGGCCTGCTGGCGATGGCGATCGATGGTGTCGTGCACGCGCGAACTGCGCCGTGATCGCCGCTAGACTGCGCGCGTGCAGAACGGCTTCGACTTCGCGGTCGCGCAGGACTTCGGCACCGCATTGCTGCTCGGCGCCCTGCTCGGCATCGAACGCGAGAAGCGCAATACGCGCGCCGGCTTCGGCCACGCGGGGCTGCGCAGCTTCATCCTGCTGTCGCAGATCGGCGCGCTCGGCGGCTTCCTGAGCGATCAGTTCGCCTCGCCGTGGATCCTGGCGGCGACGGTGCTGTGCGCGACCGCGGCGGTGCTGGCCGGCTACTTCGTCACCGCGCGCAAGCACCCGGACAGCACCGGCCTGACCACCGAACTCGCTGCGATCCTGACCTGCCTGCTCGGCGCGCTGGTGGTGACCGGCAACCGCGAACTCGGCATCGGTCTCGGCGTCGTCACCGCGGCGGTGCTCGCCTACAAGCAACCGCTGCATGCGATGGTCGGCCGTCTCGACGGCGACGACGTGCTCGCCGGGCTGCGGCTGCTGCTGGCGACGTTCATCGTGCTGCCGCTGCTGCCGGACCGCGCGATCGATCCGTGGGGCGCGCTCAATCCGTACAAGCTGTGGCTGCTGGTGCTGCTGATCTCCGGCCTGTCGCTGGTCGGCTACGTGGTGACGCGCTGGCTCGGCCCCGGGCGCGGTATCGCGGTCACCGCGGCGGCGGGCGGCCTCGCCAGTTCGACCGCGGTGACGCTGACGTTCGTAAAGCAGAGCCATGAACCGCGCGTCGCCGCGCGCCAGCTCGCCGGCGGCATCCTGCTGGCGTGGGCGGTGATGTTCGGCCGTGTCGTCGTCGCCGCGACGGTGGTGGCCCCGGCGATGTTCGCGGCGTTGATCGTGCCGTTCGGCGCGATGCTGGTCGCGAGTGCCGCGGGCGCCGTGCTGTGTCTGGTCGCGCGGCGCGGCACCACGACCGCGGCCGGCGACGTCGAGATCAAGAACCCGTTCTCGCTGTGGGCCGCCAGCAAGTTCGCACTCCTGTTCGCGGTCGTGCAGCTGCTGCTGGTGCTCGGCCAGCAGTACCTGCCGCAGAGCGGCATCTACACGATCGCCGCGCTGGCGGGTCTGACCGATGTCGATGCGATCACGCTGTCGATGGCGCAGCAGGTGCGCGGCAGCGACGTCGCGCTGCACGTGGCGGTGGTCGCGATCGTCATCGCGACGGTTGCGAACACGCTGGTCAAGGCCGGCATGGCGGTGTTCCTCGGCAAGGGACTCGCCAAGCCGGTGCTGCTCGGCACGGCGGCGATCTTCGTCGTCGGCGCGGTGGCTCTGCTGGTCACCTGAGGTCAGGTGGCGGTGCGGTGCCAGGCGGGCACACGGCGACGCTCGCGCGCGATCATCCAGCTGGCGACGGCCGTCGGCACCGCGAGCAACAGGAAGGTGGAAAGGTGCCTGGGCGTGGGCCCTTGCCGCACGAGGCCGACGAGCAGCTGACCCAGCAGCAGGACCGTGGTCGCCTGGAGTACGAGGCGCACACGTGTGTGTCGCGCGAGCCACCCGAACGGCAGCGCCAGCAGCAGGCCCAACAGGAACTGCATGGTCTCCCGGGTCGCATGCATGACGTCGAATGCACCCAGCGGTATCTCCGGTGCTATCGACGGGCGATA
>JBGARS010000093.1:0-21274 GCA_044230075.1 Planctomycetota bacterium
CGCGAACCCTGTCGGCCGTGCGGTCGCCTGCGCGGGCGGCACCCACGCTTCGACCGGACCGAGCACCGCGTCCGCGTCCAATCCGGCGAGGGCCTCCGCGAGGCTGCGCGCGACGGTTGCCGCCGTCGGCGCCACGGGGTCGATGCGCACCGACACGTCGCAGGCGACGTCGGTGCCGAGCAGGTAGAAGCTCGCCGCCTCGAGCGACTGGGCGCGCTCGGGTCGCAGCGGCACGCACAGCCAACCGGCGACGCCGCCGATCTCGTAGTTGCACGCCGGGCAGCGGAAGTGGTCGCCGCGCACGCAACCCCACTGCGCCGGGATCTCGATTGCGAAGGTAGGCACCAGTCGACCGTCGGCGTCACGGCGCACCGCGAGCAGCGTGTCCTCGACGAACGTGCGCTCGTCCGCGGCCTGGATCGTGTGCCGGACCCGGACCACCGTGCGGGGGCCGATCTGCCGCGGCGGCGTGGCGAGCGCCGAGGTGCGCAGCAGCTTCGGCCTGGCTGCCGCCAGGCGTTCGAGGTGTTGCCTCAGCACCGCGTGCGCGCCGGGGTGGTCGGGCTGGAAGGTGGCGAGGTAGGCGGCAACGTCGCCGCGGGCGAAGCAGGCATCGAGCCCGGCCACCAGCACCGTGATCGCTTCGGCGGGCGTGGTCTGGGCGCGCGACGGTGTCGCGCCCAACATCGCCACGCAGCCGGTCAGCACGCTCACGAGCAGCCACTGGCGCTGGCTCATCGGTCGGCCCCCAACAACAGCCAGGTGCCGTCGGGCCCACCTTCGGCCAGCGCATACGGATCCTGCGCGCGGTTCTGCGCCTCGAGCACGGCGGCCAGCGGCGACGGGGACCAGGCCTGCGCGAACGCGGCCGGCTCCTGCTGTGCGAAGCGCAGTTCGATCGGCGGCTGCGGTGCCGGGCGCAGCAGCAGCCACACCGCCGCCGCGGCGGCCACTGCCAGCAGCGGCCAGGCGGCGAGCCGCCAGCGATGCAGTCGGGTGATGCGGTCGCTGCCGCCGGCGCCACGCTGCGCGGCAACCTCGCGGTCCGCCGCCAACGCCGCCAGCGTGCGGGCGACGAACTCGGGCGACGGTTCGGGGGCGATGTGCCGCGTCAGCAGTTCGCGCCAGCGTGCCTTCTTGTCCTGGCGCAGTGCCTGCAGCGTGTCGGCGACGAAGTCCGGCGATGGCTCCGGCGCCGCGAACGCCCGCAGGCGGTCGGCGGTCAGCATCGGTTCGGGCGCGCCTTCGCCAGCGGCCGCCAGTGCCTGCAGCGTGCGCTCGACGAAGTCGGGCGCGATCGTCAGTTCTTCGGCCGGCGGCGCCGGCAGGTCGAGCCACTCGCTCTCGCTCGGGAACGGCAGGCCACTGGGACCCACCGGGCCAATCGGGTCGTCGTCGGCGGTGGCCATGGTCAGGCTCCCGCCTTCAGGTACGGCGCCAGCTGCTGCCGCAGCGCTTCCTTGGCGCGGAACAGGCGCGACTTGACGGTGCCCTCGTGGACGCCGGTGATCTCCGCGATCTCGCTGTAGTCGAGGCTCTCGTACTCGCGCAGGATGAACACCATGCGCTGGTCCTCACCGAGCGTGCCGAGCGCTTCGCCGATGCGGCGGCCGAGTTCCTGGTTCTCGGCATCCTGCACCGGCTGCAGTTCGCGCCGGTCGGCGAAGTCGCGCGCCGGCTCGTCGGCGGGGCCGGCGTGCATGCTGCTGGTCGGCAGCCGGCGGCGCTTCAGCACGTCGTAGCAGTGGTTGCGCACGAACGTGTAGACCCAGGTGGTGAACTTCGCCCGCGACGGGTCGAACCGGTCGATGGCGCGGAACACCTTCAGGAACACCTCCTGCGCCAGGTCCTCGACCTCGCGGCGGTAGCCGGTGCCGAGGAAGCGGAAGATCGTGGCGATGATCGGCCGGTGCAGCGACTCGACGATCTCCCGGCAGGCGGTCTGATCGCCCTGCTGGGCGGCGAGCACGAGGCTGGTGGTGATCTCGGTCACGGGGCGGGCACCCGGAAGGGGGCGGTGATTCGAGCCAGTGGTCGGGGCGTTCCGTGGATTTCGAGCCGCCGCCGCAGCATGGTCACATCTTGTAGGGGATCAGGTCGACGTCGTCGCCGGTCTCACCGAGCCGTTCGTCGACCAGCTTGCGGTCGATGACGATGCGTTGGCCGCGCCGTTCGTCGGCGTCGAACGACAGGTCCTCGAGGCACTTCTCCAGGATCGTCATCAGGCGGCGGGCGCCGATGTCCTGCGTCGCCTGGTTGGCGCGGAACGCCAGCGCCGCCAGCCGTTCGAGGCCGTCCTTGGCGAACGTCAGCTCGACGTGCTCGGTGCGGAACAGCGCCTCGTACTGCCGCGCCAGCGCGTTCTTCGGCTCCGACAGGATGCGCACGAAGTCGGCCTCGGTCAGCGACTGCAGCGCGACGCGCACCGGGAAGCGGCCCTGCAGCTCGGGGATCAGGTCGCTCGGCTTGTGGAAGTGGAACGCGCCCGCGGCCAGGAACAGCACGTGGTCGGTGCGCACGTGGCCGTAGCGCGTGTAGACGGTGCAGCCTTCGACCACCGACAGCAGGTCGCGCTGCACACCTTCGCGCGACACGTCGGGGCCGTCACCGCCGCCGCCGCTGACGATCTTGTCGATCTCGTCGACGAACAGGATGCCGTCGTTCTGGGCGCGGTCGACCGCTTCCTGCACGATCGCGTCCTCGTCGAGCAGCTTGCCCGCCTCCTCTTCGTGCAGGATCCGGCGCGCGTCGCCGATCGTCAGCTTGCGCACCTTGGTCTTGTTGCCAGGTGAACGACCCCACAGCTCCTGCAGCGCCTGCGTGTCGATGCCCATCGTGTCCTGGCCCTGCGGCCCCATGATGTTCAGGGTCGGCGTCTTCGTGTCGCGCACCTCGATCTCGAGCACCTGGCGTTCGATGCGGCGCTGGGCGAGGTCGTCGCGCAGCCGCGCGCGGGCCTGTTCACGTTCGGCCAGTTCGTGCGGCGTGTGCGCCGGCATCGTGCTGTGCGCGGTCGCCGGGTGCGGGCGCCACATGCCGCCCTCCATGGTGCCGGGCGTGCCGGGCACCGGATCGAGGTAGTCGGCGAGGTCGCGCTCGTCGAGCAGGGTGCGGTAGAGCCGCTCTTCGGCAGCGGCCGCCGCCTTGGTCTCGACCTCCTTGACCTTCTCGCTGCGCACCAGCGCGACCGCCTCGTCGACGAGGTCGCGCACCATCGACTCGACGTCGCGGCCGTGGTAGCCGACCTCGCTGTACTTGGTCGCCTCGACCTTGACGAACGGCGCCCGCGCCAGCGTCGCCAGCCGCCGCGCGATCTCGGTCTTGCCGACGCCGGTGGGGCCGATCAGCAGGATGTTCTTCGGGTAGACATCGGCGGCGAGTTCGGCGCCGAGCTGGCGCCGGCGCCAGCGGTTGCGCAGCGCGACGGCGACCGCGCGCTTGGCCTTCTGCTGGCCGACGATGTACTCGTCGAGGCGGCGGGTGATCTCGCGGGGGGTGAGGCTTTGGCCGAGGTCGCTCATGGGCAGCGCCGCAGCATAACAAGACGCGCCGGAGAACCCGCGGCGCGTGCACTCACTTGTCGGCGTCGGCCTGCTTCTTCAAGCGCTCGGCGCGGGCCTTCTTGAACGACTCCTCGTCGGGGTACTTCGCCAACGCGTCGAGCCAGCCCTTGACCGACATCGTGTTCCACTGGGCCTTGGCCGGCACGAGCGTCTCGCTGGCCTCGACCGGTTCGAAACGCGCGTTCTGGCCGGCGGTGATCTCCGAGAGCGCCTTGTTCAGGGCGAAGGCGGTCATCGAGTCTTCGGTCGACATGTAGTTCAGCAGGCGCAACCGCTCGACGATCGCGAACAGGGCGCCGTAGCCGTTCTCGGCCAGCGCCCGCATGGCGCGGATGCCGCGCAGACCGGTGTCGGTGGCGGCTTCCTCGGCGAGCGAACGTAGCTCGGCCTTCTTGGCGTCGTCGATCCCCGCCGGCCATGCCACCTCGGGGTAGGACTTCGGGTCGGTGACCTGGTCCATCGACTGCGGTGCGTTGCGCAGCTTCTCCCAGGGCCGCTTCTCTCGCGTGGGGTCGTCGGGCACGGCCGGCGGCGGCGGCGTGCTGGCTTCGGCCGGCTTGGCGTCGGCAGGCGGTGGCACCGGCTTCTCGACCTTCTCCACCGGCGCGACCGCGGGCTCCGGCGGCTTGGCGGGGGCTGGTTCCGCAGGCTTCTCGGGCGCCGCGGCGGGTGTGGCAGCCGGCTTGTCGACCTTGGCGTTGGTGTCGGTCTTCGGCTTGTCACCGCCGCCCAGCACCACCCACAGCGCGACGACGATCAGCACGATGCCGACACCACTGAGGATCAACGGCATCGCGCTGCTCTTCTTGGCCTCGCGGCCGCCGCGGCGCGTGGGGGCGTTCTCGTCGCCACCTTCGTCGGCCTTGGCGGCGCGCGCCGACGAACGGGTGCTGCGGGCCGGTCGTGCCGCCGCGGCAGTGGCCTTGGCCGGCTCCTTGGCGGCGGGCTTGCTGCGATCGACGGCCGGTCGCGCTGCCGCCGCGGGCCTGGCGCTCGCAGGCTTGCCGGCAGCCGGCGCATCGCTGCCGCCGGCGCTGGCGCGCTGCTTCTCGACGTCGATGACGCTGCCGCACTTCTGGCACTTGGCCTGGGCGCCGGTGAACGTCGGCGGCAGCTTGTACTTGGCGCCGCAGTTGTCGCAGGTGATCTGGAGCACGGTCATGGGTTTCGTTCCTTCGCAGAGGTGGGGGGCGGCGTCACATCGCGCGCTTGGGCTTCGGCTCCTCGAGTGGCTCCTCGAGGTTCTCGCGCAGATCCAGGAAGTCGGTCATCTCGCCGCTGCTGTAGCGCCACCAGAAGGCGAACCACTGCCGCACGCACGATTCGCGTCCCGCCTTGTCCTTCGCCGGATCGCCGGTGGTCTCGACCGGATAGGCGACGTGCGAGCCGGTGAACGTCTGCAGCGCGCGGTCGAGCTGGCTGATCTTCAGGTTGTTGGCGTTGACGTCGCCGTAGAGCTCGAACATCGCGTTCAGCACGCGCGGCACGACGGCTTTCCGGTCCTCGAGCGTCTGCACCGACAGCGTCGCGCGCGTGAACAGGCCGCCGCGGGCCTCCGGATTCGCACTGGCGATCAGGTCGGCGACGATCTTGTCGGCCTTCGCCTGCTGCTCGGGCGTCGCCTTGTCCCAGTGCGGCACGGCCGCCGGTTGCGACTCGGTGCGCATGCGCTTCTGGCCGGTGCTGTCGGTGAACTCGACCGCGGCCGGCTTCGCGATGTCCTTGTTCGGCACGAACGACAGCTTGCTGTTGTCCGGCTTCGCCGGGTTGCGCACCGGCGCCATCTTCACGTCCCAACCGGTCACCTTGACCTGTTCGCCGGCCATCGTGAACGACACCTCGAGCTCGCCGCGCGTGTTCTTCTTCCAGTCGTCGGTGCCGGGCTTGGGCGTCACGTAGACGATCGCCTTGCCGCTCGGCGCGTTCATCGCCTCGTCGGTCTCGAGCGAGGCGCTGTCGGCGACCAGTTCGCGCAGGAAGCGCGTCGCGTCGTGGGTCGCGATCGCCGCGAACAGCGCGTTCTCGTCGCCGGCGGGCACCTCGAGCTTGGCGGCCAGCGCGCCGAGGTCGTTGTGGGTCTTGATCACCAGCCGGTTGTCGGAGCCCATCGCCTGCGCCCACTTGACGATCTGCGCGGTGCGCGGGTGGTTGCCGCGCGTCAGCACCTCGCGCCGGGCCTCGACCACCTTCGGCTGCGCGACCGGCGTGTTGCCGCTGCTGGCCATCACCGCGAACAGCACGATGACCACCAGCGCGCCGCCGCCCATCAGCAGGTAGGTCTTGGTGTTGTCCTGCGCCTTCGCCCGCTTGCCGACCATCGTCTTCGGGAAGAACGTGCGGTGGCACTCGACGCATTCCATCTTGTCGTCGATCGCCTCGGCGGCGATGCGGTACTGCGTCGCGCACTGCGGGCAGCTGACGTCGACCTTGCCGTCGGTGCGAGGTCGTGCGCCGCGTGCCGAGCGTGCCGTGGAGGAAGAACGGGACGCCGGGGTGCGTCGGGTCACTGCGGATACCTGCCGTGGAAGGGGAGAAGGGCCCCGAGGACGGTAAGACCGTTCGGGTCGGGGTGTCAACGGCGTGGGCCGGCGCCGGTTCGGTGGCGGCGGCCACGGGTCGGGTTGGGGGTCGCGCGACGGTCCAGAATGCGTACACCGCTGCCATGCGGTTCCGCATGCAGTCCGAGATGCAGCCGGCCGGCGACCAGCCGGTGGCGATCGAGCAGTTGCTCCGGTGGATTTCCGGCGGCGCGCCCGCCAGCACGCTGCTCGGCGTCACCGGCTCCGGCAAGACGTTCACGGTCGCGCGCCTCGTCGAGGAACTGCAGCGGCCGACGCTGGTGCTGGCGCCGAACAAGACGCTCGCCGCGCAGCTGCACGCCGAGTTCAAGTCGTTCTTCCCCGACAACGCGATCGAGTACTTCGTCAGCTACTACGACTACTTCCAGCCCGAGGCCTACGTGCCGACCACGGACACGTACATCGAGAAGGACGCGCTGATCAACGATGCGATCGATCGCATGCGCAACTCGGCGACGCGTTCGCTGATGGAACGAAGGGACGTGCTGATCGTCGCCTCGATCTCGTGCATCTACGGCCTCGGTTCGCCGGACACCTACCGCGAGCTGTCGGTGACGGTGCAGAAGGGCCAGCGCATCGACCGCGACGTGCTGCTGCGGCAGCTGACCGCGATCCAGTTCGTGCGCGACAACTATGACTTCCAGGCCGGCCGCTTCCGCGTGCGCGGCGACGTCGTCGAGATCTACCCGTCGTACGAGGAAACCAAGGCGATCCGCATCGAGATGTGGGGCGACGAGATCGAGGCGATCGTGACCATCGATCCGCTGCGCGGCGAGGTGATCGAGCAGCTCGACCAGATCACGATCTACCCGACCACGCACTACGTCGCGACCGGCGACCAGCTCAAGCGCGCGTGCGGGTCGATCGAACAGGAACTCGAGGAGCGGCTCGCGTTCCTCGAGGCCAACAAGAAGCTGCTCGAGGCGCAGCGGCTCGGCCAGCGCACGCGGCACGACCTCGAGATGATGCGCGCGACCGGCATGTGCCAGGGCATCGAGAACTACAGCCGCCACCTCGACGGCCGCGCACCCGGCCAGCCGCCGGCGACGCTGCTGCACTACTTCCCCGACGACTTCCTGCTGGTGGTCGACGAGTCGCACGTGGCGATCCCGCAGGCCGGCGGCATGTATCGCGGCGACCGCGCCAGGAAGCAGAACCTGGTCGACTACGGCTTCCGCCTGCCGAGTGCGCTCGACAACCGGCCGCTGAAGTTCGACGAGTTCGAGAGCCTGCTGCGGCAGGTGCTCTACGTCTCGGCGACGCCGTCGGCGTACGAGCTGAAGCGCAGCGAGGACCGTGTCACCGAACTGATCGTGCGGCCGACCGGCCTGCTCGATCCGCCGGTCGAGGTGCGGCCGGCGCAGGGCCAGGTCGACGACGTGGTCGGCGAGGTGCGCATCCGCGCCGCGAAGCACGAGCGTGTGCTGATCACCACGCTGACCAAGCGCAGCGCCGAGGAGCTGACCGACTATCTGCGCGACCTCGGCATCAAGGTGCGCTACCTGCACAGCGACATCGACAGCCTCGAACGCAACGCGCTGATCCGCGACCTGCGGCTCGGCGTCTTCGACGTGCTGGTCGGCATCAACCTGCTGCGCGAAGGCCTCGACATCCCCGAGGTCACGCTGGTCGCGGTGCTCGATGCCGACAAGGAGGGCTTCCTGCGCAACCGCACGTCGCTGATCCAGACCTGCGGCCGCGCAGCGCGCAACGCCGACGGCCGCGTGATCCTCTACGCCGACAAGCGCACCGACTCGATCGAGGCCGCGATCGCCGAGATGGAACGGCGCCGCACGCGGCAGCGTGCGCACAACGCCGAGCACAACGTGACGCCGAAGACGATCAAGAAGCCGGTGCGCGACCTGATGGAGGCGCCGCCGGACGAGAACGGCGACCTGCCGCTGCCGGGCCAGAAGAAGGGCAAACGCGGCCGCTCGGGCACGGGCCGGCCGGCGGCCTCCGGCGGCGATGCCGCGGTGCCGCGCCGGCAGTTCGCGGACCACAAGGAACTGTTGCAGCACGTGAAGCTGCTGCGCGCCGAGATGATGGCGGCGGCGAAGAACCTCGACTTCGAACTGGCGGCGCGCATCCGCGACGAGGTCTACCGGCTCGAGCGCATCGACATGGAACTGCTGTAGGTGCGCGACGTAGCTTGCCGGCGCCGCGGCATGGCGAGACGATCACTGGCGCGGGTCCGGCATGGTGCTGGCGCCGCGAGGAGGCAGCATGAGCGGCGATGGGCTGCGAGATCGGATGGCGCCCGTGCCCCGGGGACGCCGATGCTGTGCGTTCCCCTGGCAGTTCCTGTCGATCGATCTGACCGGCGAGGTGGCACCGTGTGGCTACTGGTCGTTCGTCGCCGACCGCGCGCTCGGCAACACCAACGACCAGGCGATCGCCGCGATCTGGAACGGCGCCGGTTTCCGCGAGCTGCGCCGGCGCCATGCGGCCGGCGACCTCGGCGGGCATCCGTGCGAACGGTGTCCGGCGCCGCGCATGATGGGCGCCTATCCGGCGTTCGAGTGGGGCGACAGCTTCCGTCACGATGCCGGGTTCTGTCACATCGGTCAGATCCCGGACTCGTTCTGGGCGCGGCACCTGCACGAGGCAGACGCCGTCGAAGTGCTCGAGGACGGGGTCTCGCTGCCGCACGGGTGCGCGCTGCACGACGACATCCGCCACCACGGCGGCGGGCGCTACTCGGTCTGGCGCGGCTGCGTCTACCTGTCGACGCTCGACGGCAGCAATCCGGCCGCGAACGGCCGCTGCTACGAACTCCGCTGCGGCGACGACCGCGTGGCGTTGGACCGCGTCGACCTGGCGCATCCTTCCGGCCAGAACCTCCTGTTGGCCCACGCGGAGTACCAGCGGGGCGCCGAGGTCCTCGCGGCGCAGCCCGGCAAGGTCACGTTCATCGAGTCCTCCGACTGCAACATCGACTGCCCGTCGTGCAGCCAGAACGAGGTCCGGCGCACCGGCATCCGCCACCTGCCGTCCACGACACCGCAGGTGATGGCGCTGTTGCCGTCGCTCTACGAGCTGACCTGGCACGGCGGCGAGCCGTACATGATGCCGCAGTTCCGCCGTTTCGTGGCCGAGTTCGAACCCGCCGAGCACCCGAACCTGTCGTTCGCGTTCATGTCGAACGGCACCATGATCACCGCGGCCGAGGTCGCGAAGCTGCAGCGCTTCCCGCGGTGGAACGTCACCGTGTCGATGGACAGCTTCGTCGCCGGGACCTACGAACGGCTGCGCGCCGGCGCCCGGTTCGAACGCGTGCTGGCGAACGTGCGTCGTCTGCAGACGGCGCAGGACTGGCCGCGCCGCCGGGTGACGGTCGCGATGATCGTCGGCAAGAGCGGCATGCCGGAGGTCGGCCACAACGTGCGCTTCGCGCTGGCGAACGACCTGCGCCTGATGCTGAACCCGATCACGCAGTATCCGGTGGCCGAGCAACTGAACGTCTTCGCGGACTTCGCCGCCCAGACACGCGGCTGGGACGCGGCGCTGGCCGACGCCGAGGCCGCGTTGCGCGATGCGGCTGCTCTCGATCGCCGCAGCCTGCACTTCCTCGACCCGACCGGCGCGATCGGCGAACTGCGCCGCCTCTACGAGTTGCAGGCACGCGAGCACCGGGACTGTGTCACCGTGGCGTTCGAGGTGATCGACCGCCACCTGGCGCTGCAGTGCATGCCCCGGCCGGCGCTGCTGCTGCAGCCCGAGGGCGGTGGCCTCTACGAGACGGTCGCCTATGTCGAGCTGCGCGCCGACGGCGGGCGCCACGAGGTGAACGTGCCGCGGACGCGGCTCGGCCGGCCGCTGCGGTGCGTGCTGTTGCCGGACCTGTTCGACGTCGGTGCGAGGCATGCGTCGGTGCCGTCGCCGTCGTGCGTCGGCGTCGCGGCTCCGTTGCGGATCGTCGTGCCGCCGTACGCGGCGACGAACCGGCCGCGCAACGCCGAGTTCGCCGATCTCACGGCGCCGCACTGGCGGTCGACCGGCAACTGCGGGCCGAGCGAGTATCTCGCCAAGGTGCGCGCTGGGTGCACCACGATCGGCGACCCGGGCGTCTCCGGCTGGCGGGCGCGCGTGCTGCAGGCGGCTTCGGCGTGGTCGGTGTTCCTGCCGAACTACTTCCGTGCACCCACCAGGCCGAACCGGCCCGATGCGGGCTGAGGCCGGCATGCCGCCGACGGCGTCCAGTTCGCATGGGCTGGCAGCCGGCCGTGCCCGGCGTCGAGCCCGCGCGCGGGTGCCCGTTCGCCCACCGGCCCGCGTGAACCGCCGCGGATCCGGTGGCCGTGGCCCGGGCAAACGGGACCGGGAACACGCCCCGCACCGGCCCGAAGGTGTGCCATGGCCGCGACGGCGACCGCCGGCGATGATGCGGCGGTGACCGCGCCCTCCGCTCCGCCTCCGGCCATCCGGCCCAACGGTCTGGTGCTGTTCGCCGCGTTGGTGGTCGTCGTGTTCGGCCTGCAGGCGACGCGCGCCTGGTTGCTGCCGATCTGCTTTTCGCTGCTGCTGGCCGTGCTCGGCGAGGTGCCGCTGCGCTGGTTGCAGCATCGGCGCGTGCCGCGGCCGCTGGCGGCGCTGCTGTCGTTCGTCGCGTTCGCGGCGGTGGCGTGGCTGCTGCTGCGCACGCTGGTGCGGGCGTTGGCGGACTTCGGCGCCCGGCTGCCGGAGTACGAGGTGCAGCTGCAGCACTATCTCGACGGCGCCGTGCGCTGGCTCGGGTCGATCGGGGTCGACGTCGACACCGGCGTCCTGTTGACCTCGATCGAGCCCCGCGCGTGGCTCGGCTTCCTGCAGCAGAGCCTCGGTGGCGCGTTCAGCTTCTCGTCGGCGGTGCTGCTGGTGGTGATCGCGGTTGCGTTCACGCTGTGGGAGGGCGACTACCTGCGCGAACGGCTGCGGCGTGCCTACGGCCCGGCCTGGGACGAGTCGCGCGCCGTGGCGATGGTCGGCGACCTGCAGCGCTACCTCGGCGTCAAGACCGTCACCAGCGCGCTGACCGGGCTGTCGATCTACCTGCTGAACCTGCTGCTCGGCGTCGAGTCGGCGCTGCTGTGGGGCCTATGCGCGTTCGTGCTGAACTACATCCCGATCATCGGCTCGATCGTCGCCGCGGTGCCGGCCGTGTTGCTCTCGCTCGCCGCGCCCGAGCTCGGCTGGCGCATCGCACTGCCGCTCGCGATCGGCTACGTGATCGTCAACAACGCGATCAGCAACCTGCTCGAGCCGGTGCTGATGGGTCGCCAGTTCGGCCTGCCGGCGCTGTCGGTGTTGCTGTCGCTGGTGTTCTGGGGCCAGGTCTGGGGAGCGGGCGGCATGTTCCTCGCCGTGCCCCTGACGATCGTCATCGGCACCATCGTCGGTGGCAAAGACGACTTGCCGTTGGTGCGCGCGTTGATCGGTCGCACCCCCGGTGCCTGACGACGCTATGCTCCGCCGCCTCGCATGGGTGTCGTGCAACCGGTTCCGGGCTCCGCGGCGATGGTCCCGATGGTCGTGGCCGAGAGTGTCGGCGACGCGGTCAACTTCCTGATCGACAGCGTCGTCGCGACGCTCGAACGCCTGCTCGAGCTGCCGCTGTTCGGCGTGTTGCTCTGCGTCGGGGTGCTGGCCCTGGGCCTGCTGTGGCTGATCGCGCGGTTGGCGCGGCACCCGGAGCGCGTGCGGCTGGCCGCCGGCCTGCGGTTCGGGCTCGTGGTGCTGCTGGTAGCGGCGGTGCTGTTCGTCGTCGACCGCCGGGTCGCGGGGGTGCAGGAGCGCCTCGGGCGACTGCGCCAGCAGGCGAGCCAGTCGACGCTGGCGTTGCTCGATGCGATCACGCGCAGCGGCGTGCAGCGGCCGCCGCTGGTCGACGTGGTCGCCGCGCAGGCGGCGCTCGCACCGCATTTTCCCGGCCTGCGCCTGCAGCGCGTCGCCTGCGACGCCGCCACCGACCTCGTGCACGTGAACATCGAGCAGCCGCTGGTGGACGCGTGGCTGGCGGTGGTCGACCTGCGCCACGAAGGCCTCGAGCTCGCGATCGACGGCCAGTTCGACGACAAGACGTTCACCTCGGACTTCGCACTCGCGCACGGCTGCACGGTGGCGATCAACGGCGAGGCCGGCAACTCGCCGCGGCCGCGCTGCGGGCTCGGCCCCTGGCGCGGCAACCTCGTGGTGCGCGGCGAGACCCTGCTGCAGGAACTGCCGGGCCAGCCGTTGCCGTTCCTCGCCTTCGATCGGCTCAACCGGGCGCGCTTCGTCGCGTCGACGGCGAGCGAACGCACGCTGCCCGCGGACGCATGGAACGTGATCTGGGGCCGCCTCGACGGCATCGTCGACGGCGTGGCGGCGGACGGCGAATGGCGCCTGAACCAGCCGCGCACCGTGATGGGCATCGACCGGGACGGCACGCGCCTGTTCCTGCTGGTCGTCGACGGGCGCCAGATGCAGCGCAGCTGGGGCTTCACGCTGCGTGAGACGACGCAGTTCCTGCGCGGCTTCGACGTGCACGGCGCGATGCTGTGCGACCAGGGTGGTTCGACGTGCCTCTGGGCCGCCGCGTTCGGCGGCATCGTCAACGTGCCGAGCGACGACGACGGCGTCGAGCGACCGACCTACACGCACTTCGGCGTCGTGTTGCGCGAGCGCGCGGCGACCGACGGGCGGTAGGGCAGCAGAATGGATGCCCGTATCGCCGAGAAGGTCGCGCGCTTCCCCGACGGGCCGGGCGTCTACATCTTCACCGATGCGGCGGGCACCGCGCTCTACGTCGGCAAGGCCGCCGACCTGCGTGCCCGCGTGCGCAGCTACCTGAAGCCGGGTGGCGACGGGCGCTACCAGCTGCCGTTCCTGGCCGCCGAGACGCACGACGTCGAGTTCGTCGCGACCGCGACCGAACAGGAGGCGCTGCTGCTCGAGAACACGGTGATCAAGAAGCGGCAGCCGCGCTACAACCTGAAGCTGAAGGACGACAAGTCGTTCCTGCTGCTGCGGCTGGATCGGCGCGAGGCGTGGCCGTGGTACCGGCTGGTCCGGCGGCGGCAGGACGACGGCGCGCTGTACTTCGGCCCGTTCGCGTCGGCGAAGGCGGTGCGGCGCACGCTGCGGCTGCTGCACAAGATCGTGCCGCTGCGCGACTGCACCGACAACGTGTTCGGCAACCGCCCGCGGCCGTGCATCAAGCACCAGATCGGCCGCTGCCCGGCGCCGTGTGTCGGGCTGGTACAGCGCGAGGCCTACGATGGGCTGCTCGACCACTCGGTGCGCATCCTGCGCGGTGAGGTCGGGCCGCTGCTCGGCGAGCTGCGCGAACGCATGCGCACGGCCGCCGCATCGCTCGAGTTCGAACGCGCGCAGGTGCTGAAGGAGCAGATCGCGTCGCTGCAGAGCGTCGCCGAGCCGCAGGCGGTCGTCGCCGGCGGCGGCGACGAGGACGCGCTCGGCCTGCACCGCAGCGGCGACGACATCGTCGCGGTGTTCCTGTCGTTCCGCGGCGGTGCGCTGGAGGGCAGCCGGCGGTTCGCGTTCCGCAGCGACCTGCCCGACGAACTGGTGCTCGGTGAACTGCTGGGCCGGTTCTACGACGGCGACCGCTACGTGCCCGCGACCGTGCTGGTGCCGCAGTCGCCGGCGGAAGTCGAGATCATCACCCGGTGGCTGCAGCACAAGCGCGGCGCCCGTGTCGAACTGCACGTGCCGCAGCGCGGCGACAAGCGCCGGCATCTCGAGCTGGCGCAGCAGAACGCCCACCTTGCCGACGCCATGGCCGTGGACGCCGAGGCGCGGCGGCGCGCCGGCGCCGAGCGGCTCGCGGTGCTGCTGGAGCTGCCCGAGCCGCCGCAGCGACTGCACTGCCTCGACGTGTCGACGATCCAGGGCACCAGCACCGTGGCTTCGCGCGTGTGCTTCGTCGACGGCATGCCGGAGAAGTCCCAATACCGCCGCTTCCGCATCTCGGCGGCGCATGCCGGCGACGACTTCGCTGCCATGGCCGAGGCGGTGCGGCGCAGTCTGCAGCTGTGCCTCGAACGCGACGACGAGGAGCTGCCGGACCTGCTGGTGGTCGATGGTGGGCGCGGTCAGCTCGGCGCCGCGGTCGCGGCCGTCGCCGAACTCGGGCTGCAGGACGACCTGTGGTTGTGCGGGCTGGCGAAGAGCCGGCTGCGGGGCGTCGGCGACGCGCGCGCCGAGAGTGGCGAGCGCATCTTCCTGCCCGGCCGCGAGGCTGCGTTGCCGCTGGGTGTGCGGGCGCCGGAGACGCTGCTGGTGGCGGCGTTGCGCGACGAGGCGCACCGTTTCGCGATCGGCTACCACCGCCAGCAGCGCGGTCGCATCACCAGCGAACTGGACGCGATCCCCGGCATCGGACCGGGCCGTCGACGCGCGCTGTTGCGCCACTTCGGTTCGCTGGCGGCACTGCGCGCGGCGTCGCTCGACGAGGTCAGGGCCATGCCGGGCCTGCCGCTGGCCGTGGCGGATGCGGTGTACGCGGCGCTGAAGTCGGCGGCCGGCGAAGGACAGGGACCGGCGGCTCGCTGAGGAGCTGGCTACTTGGTCAGACCGCCGGTGATGCCGTTCAGCAGACCCGAGAGGCCGCTCGACGAACTGCTGGCGCCCGCGCCCGCGCCGCCAGAAGTCGCCGTGGTCTTGCTGTAGGTCTCCAGCAGTTGCACCGATACCGCCAGGCACTGTGTCGTCTGGCCGGTCGTCGTCGTCACCACGACGTTGATCCCGAGTGTGCTGCCGGAGCGCACGACCGCAGTGCCGGTGATCGACTTGACGCCCTGCAGCACGGCCTGCACCCGGTAGTCGCTGTCCTTCAGCTGGCCACGGGGCGAGTAGCTCGGTGCGGTGACGACGGCGAGGGCCGCGGCGCGGGCGCTGCTCAGCGCGGCGGCGGGGGTCGTGTCCTGGAAGCGGTGCAGCTCGGTGCCGCCGACCGCGACCGCGTAGGCGACCCCCGTGCCGTCGCGTCGGGTG
Source organism: Planctomycetota bacterium (assembly GCA_044230075.1). Classification (GTDB taxonomy): domain Bacteria; phylum Planctomycetota; class UBA1135; order UBA1135; family UBA2386; genus JAEUHS01. The sequence continues at coordinate 15,119 of JBGARS010000093.1, forward strand.
ATGCCCCACTCCGTCGCGGTGAGATCGAGGGCGATCGCATCGCTGATGTCGCGCCGCACCATCTGCAGCGCGCGGCTCACGCCGACGGTCTCCTCGACACGCTGCGAGACCTGGCGGTCGGCATCGGCGAAGGTGTTGAGTGCGGCCAGCGCACCGGTGGCGACGATCGCCGTCAGCGCCAGCGCGATCAGCAGCTCCATCAGGGTGAATCCGACCGCCGCGTGCTTCTTCATGGTGTCCTCGACAGCAGCAGGGTCTCGCTGGTCACGACGCGACCCAGGTAGGAGATCGTGATGCCGACGCGCAGCAGCGGGGTCGAGCCGTTGGCGGCGTCGGTCGTCGGCGTGCTCAGGTCGGCGGAGACCACCGTCCAGGAGCGCTGCCAATCGCTGCTGGCGGCCAGGCCGGCACGGTCGGTGGGTCCGGTCTCGACGAGGCCCCGCAGATCGTCGACGTCGTCGACGTCGGCGACCGTCGTTTCGCCGGCTTCCATGCCGAAGCCGGTCGCATCCGTGGCGTCCACGCGGGTGAGCATGCGCAGCCAGGCGACGCCGTCCTGCAGCAGGTAGCGACCCTGCGCGTTGATCTTCTGCTGCTCGGCGAGGTCGTTGGTGCTCGCCAGCGCGTAGCCCATGCTCGCCATGGTGCCGGCCAGCACGACCGCAGCGAGCAGCACTTCGAGGTACGTGAACCCGCCGCCGTGCTTCGCGGCGGCCAGCGTGTGCCGCGCGGGGGTCACGTGCCGGTCTCCACTGTCGGCGAACCATCCGCCCGCCAGTCGAACGTCAGCGAGAAGATGCAGCCGGACGGCTTGCCGTCGGCCAGGTCCAGCGTGCCGCCGAGCTGGCACGCGATCTCGCGCACGATGGCCAGCCCGATGCCCGCGCCTGCCACGCTGCCGGTGAAATCCTCGTCGAGCTGGTGGAACGAGGAGAACAGCAGTTCGCGCTCCTGGATCGGGATGCCCGGGCCGCGGTCCTCGACCGAGACCGTGATCCTGCCGTCGGTGGCGCGGCGCGAACCGATGCGCACCCAGGGTTTGGCCGGGGAGCCGAACTTCAGCGCGTTGTCGACCAGGTTGATCAGCGCCACACGCAGGCGCGAGGCCGGCACGGGCACGATCGCCGCGTCGTCGCCGAGGTCCCAGACGATCTCGACCGGCGGTGCCCCCTTCTGCGGCCGGAACTGTCGGCGCAGCTCCTCTTCCAGCTCGCGCAGGTCCGTGGTGCCGCTCTTCGACCACGAGCCTTCGAGCAGTTCGGCGAAATAGAGCAACCGGTCGACGAGCACGCGCAGGTCGCGGGTGCTGCGGCTCACCTCGGCGAAGAACACGTCGCGGTCCTCGGGTTCCGCCGTCTGCATGATCTCGAGGCCGCAGATCAGCGCCGTGAGCGGCGTGCGGAACTTGTGCGAGATCAGCGACAGGAAGTCGCGCTTCAGCCGATCCTCGCGCCGGCGCCGCGTCAGGTCCTGCAGCGTCAGGATCACGCTGACCAGTTCCCCGCTGGCGGCGCGGATGTCCCGCGGCGTGATGCCTAGCACGCGGGTGGTTCCGGCGACCGACACGGCGAGCTCCCGCTGCGAGCCACCCTGGCCGAGCGCTTCGAGCGTGCAGGTGGCATCGACCGAGCGCAGCAGGCCCAGCACGTCCGCCGTGCCGAGCAGTTCGAGCGCGATCGGGTTGCACAGCGTGGTGTTGCCGTCCTTGTCGAGCACGACGATGCCGTCACTGTGATGTCGGATCACCTGGTCCAACTTCTGGCGTTCGATCTCGATCTGGCGATGGTGCTCGGCGCGGCTCAGCGCGATGGCCGCCTGGGACGTCACCGCGGCGACCAGCTTGCCGTCGGCCGTGCTGAACAGCTGATCCGCCGGCGACAGGACCACCAGCAGGCCGAGCTGTCGCGATCCCACCTGGATCGGGCACGTCAGCAGGTTGTGCGGCGGCGCGTCGGGGCGCAGCAGCGGCCGCGCCTCGTCGCCGTTGTGGAACATCGTGTGCTCGGCGACGACGCCGGCGGTCAGCAGGTCGTCGCGCAGCAACGCGCAGGCGCCGCTGCGTTCGGCGTGCCACTGCAGGCGGCCGTCCTCGACCAGCGCGATCGCGCCCACCGTGCGCTGCGCGGACTCGAGACAGCGATCCAGCACGTAGTCGCCGATCGCCTCCTCGGCCGCGACGCCGGCGAAGAACGCCGCCGAGCCGTAGACCGCGTCCAGTGAGTCGAGTGCCTCGAGCAGGTGCAGAGAGACCCGGTGTTCGGCCGCGTCACCGGGTTTGGCCAGGCGCGGCAGGCCGACGGGAACGAAGGGTCTGTTGGGTCCGGACATGGTGCATCACCCTCGGGACATGCGGAAGATCGGCAGCATGATGGACATCGCCACGAACCCGACGACGCCGCCCATCAACACGACCATGGCCGGTTCGATCAGCGTCATCAGGTCGCGCAGGCGCCGTTCCAGGTCCTTGGTGTACTGGGCCGCTGCCTTGAGCATCACGTTGTCGAGCGTGGCCGTGGCCTCGCCCGCCGCCACGAGCTGCTCGAACGTCGGGTTGAAGAGCCCGGTGTTGCGGATCGCGTCGAGCAGCGACCCGCCGTTGGTCACGTTGTGCCGGGCGCGCTGCCACAGCGCCTTGTAGGCCGGGCTGGCCGCGACCTCCTGCGTGTGTTCGAGGGCCGCGTGCAAGGGCACGCCGGTCTGCAGCAGCAGTCCGAGCGTGCGCACGCTGCGGGCGATGACCGCGAGGCGATACACGCCGCTGAGCAGCGGCGCGCGGAGCAACCCGTGGTCGAGCGCGCGTCGGCCGCGCGGCGTGCGCAGGAACAGCACGGCAGCGGTGATCAGCACCGCGGCGCCGCCGAGGACCCAGAGGCCGTAGGACTGGACCCCGTCCCCGAGCGCCATCAGGATGCGCGTCGGCAGCGGCAGCGTCTTGTTGCGGAACAGCTTCTCGAACTTCGGGACGATGTACGTCAGCAGGAACACGACGACAGCGATGGTCATCACCAGCATCACGCTGGGGTAGATCAGCGCCGAACGCAGCTTGCCGCGCATCGTCGCCTCGAGCTCCATCGACTCGACCGTGCGGCGCAGCATGCCGGCCAGGTCGCCGCTGGCTTCGCCGGCGCGCACCATCTGGCTGAGCAGCGGCGGGAAGGCGCGTGGCATCGCCGCCATCGCGGCCGACAGCGGCGAGCCGGCGACGACGCCCTGTTCGAGTGCGCCGAGCACGGCGGCGATGCGGGGGTCGGGGCTCTGCTGCCGCATCGACTGCAGCGCCGAGGCGATCTGGATGCCGCTGTCCACCAGCGTTGCGAACTGCTCCAGCAACGCGAACCGCTCCTGCGACGACAGCCGCAGCTGGCGGGCGTTGCCGGGCTGCGGGGCGTGCATCGGCGGCGTCGGCGCCTGCCCGTGGCGCGGTGCGTCGGGGCCGGTCGCCACCGTCGTGCCTCGACCCGTCTCGAGGACCTTCATGGCGCCACCACCCGGACCAGTTCCTCCAGCGACGTGATGCCTTCGCTGGCCTTGCGCAGGCCGTCGCTGAGCAGCGTCATCAGGCCCTGCTGCACCGCCAGCTTGCGCAGGTCGCCGAGCGACGGGTTGCGCGCCACGAGGTCGGCGAACTCGTCGGTGACGATCAGCAGCTCGTAGACGCCGATGCGGCCGCCGTAGCCGCTGCCCTTGCAGGCGTCGCAGCCGCGCGCGGTGTAGTACTGACCCTCGGGCAGCGAGCCGAAGCGCCGCGTCATCGCCGGGGGCGGCTCCGCCGGTTCGCGGCAGGTCGGACACAGGCAGCGCACCAGCCGCTGGGACAGCACGCCGCGCAGCGCGGCGCCGATCAGGTAGGGCTCGATGCCCTTGTTGATCAGGCGGGTGACCGCGCTGACGGCGTCGTTGGTGTGCAACGTCGCCAGCACCAGGTGGCCGGTCAACGAGGCCTGCACGGCGATGGTCGCCGTCTCCGCGTCGCGGATCTCGCCGACCATCAGCACGTCGGGATCCTGGCGCAGCAACGAGCGCAGTGCGTCCGCGAAACCGAGGCCGCCCTTCTGGTTGGCCTGCACCTGGTTGACGCCACGCAGGTTGTATTCGACCGGGTTCTCGACCGTGCAGATGTTCTTGCCGGGCTCGTTGATCTCCTCGAGCGCGGCGTAGAGCGTCGTCGTCTTGCCGCTGCCGGTCGGGCCCGCGACCAGGATGATGCCGTCGGGCCGGTGGATCAGGTCGTGGATCGCCTGCAACCGCTGGTGGCCGATGCCGAGGTTGCTCAGCGTGATGCGCATCGAGCCGCGGTCCATGATGCGCAACACGACCTTCTCGCCCTGCACGGTCGGCAGCGTCGACAGACGGACGTCGACCGCGCGGGTGTCGCGGCGCACGCGGAAGCGGCCGTCCTGGGGCTTGCGGCGTTCGCTGATGTCGAGGTCGGCCATCACCTTCAGGCGCGAGACGATCGCCGCGTGCATGCCGGTCGGCGGCCGCATCAGTTCCCGCAGCTCGCCGTCGACGCGCTGGCGCACGCGCAGGATGTGGTCGTCCGGCTCGATGTGCACGTCGCTGGCGCGGTCGCCGATGGCGCGGAACAGGATGAAGTTCACCAGCCGCACGACTGGCGACATGTCCGCCAGCTCCTGCAGGTTCAGCGCGTCTTCGCCCTTCTCCTCGATGACCTGCACGTCGCCTTCCTCGACGTCGCCGACGAAGTCGTCGACCTCGAACGAGCCCGCGTCGTCGTCCATCAGGTCGCCGAGCAGCGCGTGGATGCAGGCGGTGTCGGTGACGACGAGCTGCACCTCGCACTTGCTGATGCGCGCCAGTTCGTCGATGGCCCACAGGTTGGTCGGATCGTCGACGGCGGCCGTCATGACATCGTCGACCTGGAACATCGGCAGGATCCGGTTCTCGATCAGGAAGTCGCGCGGCACCGTCGTCAGCACGTCGCGGTCGACGAGACGGCGCGTGAGCCGCAGGTACGGCAGCCGGTACTGGATCGCCAGCGCCTGCCGCAGGTTCTCGTCGGTCACGAGATTGAGCCGCAGCAGCGTGTCGCCGAGGCGCTCGCCCGGCAGCTTGGCTTCGGCGAGCGACGCCTGGCGCAGGTCGGCGCGCGAGGCCCAGCCCTGCGACAACAGGATGTCGCCGAGCTTGCCGGTCATGCTGAGCAGTGCCGGCACGTCAGGTCTCCAGCCGCAGGTTCTTGATCGCCTGCTCGGTCGAGTCGAAGACCGCGAAGCGCCGCTCGAGGCGCGTCGCCTTCAGGATGTCGAGCAGGTGCGGCGGCGGCCCGACGAGCGCGATGCGCGCGCCCTTGCCGTTGACCTGCTGTGCCACCTGCACCAGGGCCTTGAGGCCGACCGAGTTCGCCTGTTTGGCCTTCTGCAGGTTGACCAGCACGCGGCATACGCCGTTGTCGAGCGCCTGTGCCGCCGCCGCCTGCAACGTGGCGCCGAGGTGCGAGTCGATCGCTCCCTCGACGTGCAGCGTCACCAGGGTCCCGTCTTCGGTGGCGGCTACCGGCATGTCATGCCTCCAGCAGCAGTTCCTGGATGGCCTTGACGAGCTCGCGCGGGCTGAACGGCTTGGTCAGGAAGCGATGCCGGCCGATGCCCGGCAGCACGCTGGCCGGCACCTCGATGTTCTGCGCGGTCAGGATCACGACCGGCACGTCGCGCGTCTTGGCGTCGGCGTGCAGGCTGCGGGCGCAGGTGTAGCCGTCCATGCGCGGCATGCCGACGTCGAGCACGACCAGGTCGGCGGTGTTGCCGGTGAAGAACTCGATGGCCTCGACCCCGTCGGTCGCCTCGCTGACGTCGAAGCCGACGCTGCGCAGTTTCAACGACAGGGCCAGCCGGATGCCGGCGTCGTCGTCGACGACCAGGATGTGCTGCTTATTCATGGGTTCACCGCATCGCCGCGTCCATCGCGACCAGCGAGGAACCGCCCTCGTCGTCCGCGTCGGTCGACACCACCGGGAGGTAGACCCGGAACTCGGTGCCGACGCCCAGCTCGGACGACAGCTCGATGCGCCCGCGGTGCTTCTCGACGATGTACCGAGCCATCGGCAGGCCGAGTCCCGTGCCTTGAATGGTGGATTGTTCGGCACTCTTGGCGCGGAAGAACTTCTCGAACACCTTCGGCAGGTCGTCCGGCGCG
>JBGARS010000094.1:0-20849 GCA_044230075.1 Planctomycetota bacterium
AACAGCGGCCCGTGGCCAGGTCCATCACCGCCGCAGCGGCGTTGGTTGCTTCGATTCGCCGCCGTACGGTCGCCGCGTTGCGGCGGTGCCAGGAGCAACTGAGTTCGTCGCCCTGCGGGCGACTAACTCACACGCTGCCCTTCAGCGACTGGCCGGCGCGGAAACCGACCGTGCGCGACGCCTTGATCTGCATCGGCTGGTTCGTCTGCGGGTTGCGGCCCAAGCGCGCCTTGCGGTTCTTCACCGCGAAGGTGCCGAAGCCGACGATCTGCACGGCCTTGTCCTTCTTCAGGCCCTTCTGGATCGAGTGGATGAGCGCGTTGACCGCGCGCTCGGCGTGTGCCTTGCTGCATTCGTTGCCCAGCTGCTTCTGGACTTCCTGGATCAGGTCTGCCTTGTTCATGGGATCCTCCCTCTGGTTGCCACTTGGATTCGGCCCGACCGGCCTTCGGCCGAGCACGCCGCGAATCTACGGGCGGTGAAGGCACCATGGCAAGGCCGTATTGGCGGGAAACCCCGTAGGCAAGCGGGCTCCAGGGCGGTCCGGGTGCGGCGTCGGGGGTCGGCGAGGAATCCGCTCAAGCCGCCGATGCGATCGCGCCGATCAGCCCGGTGCAAAGGCAGAACCCGCCTTCGCACCCCCGAACTCGACGAGGAAACCATGAGGATCGCGGCCTTCGGCGCCACTCTGCTGCTTGCTTTCACGGCTTGCTCGACGACGGACTCGTCGGCGAGTCCCTTCCAGCAACCCAACAGCCTCATGGCCGGCGAGATCTCGCGGCGCATGGAGGAGATTCCGTACCAGCACCGCGAGGAGCTGTTGCAGAACCTGATGTGGCTGGCCCAGACCGGCGAGCAGACGATCCCGTCGCTGCTGCAGGGGCTCAAGAGCGAGAACCCGAAGGTGCGCAGCTCCTCGGCGTGGGTGCTCGGTCGGTTGCGCGACCACCGCACGATCCCGAACCTGCAGGCGGCGATGAAGGACAGCGACCAGTCCGTGCGCATGGAAGTCGCGCGCACGCTGGTGCTGCTCGGCGACCTGGCCTGGTCACCGAACCTGATCGAGGGCCTCGACAGCGACAAGAAGGAAGTGCGCTACATGTGCCACGAGGCGCTGAAGAGCGCCACCGGCCACGACTTCGGCTACGACCACCTGAACCAGAACGAGAACGATCTGCGGGTGTCGGTGCTGCGCTGGCGCCAGTGGTGGAGCGAGTACTCGGGCGACACGTTCTTCGCCCAGAGCTACCAGCAGAAGTACGACCTGCACGCCGAGGTCGCCGCGCCGATGGGTGAGTCGAAGCCGATGCCAGTCGTCGCGCCGACGCCGAACCCGCTGGACATGCCGGCCGGCAGCAGCGATGCGCCGATGGTCGTGCCGAACGATGCCGACGACGGCGTCATCGACACCACGCCCAAGCCCAACGGCACGAACAAGCCGAACAAGTCGGACAACCCCAGCGGCGCCGACAAGCCCATGCCGCACAACAACAGCGGCGGCTGAGACGGCCGTTGCTCGCGGGCCGGCGCGCGCTGCGCGCAGCCCGTTTTGCGGCCCTCGCGGCCGCCGGTCCCCGCCGGGTGGCGGCGCAGACCTGACGCCGCACGGCGCTGCCTGCACACGCGGGCTGCCATCTCGGATGGGCGGTTTCCAGGGGCCTCGAAGTGGCTATGCTCACTCGGCCCCTCCAGTCGGTAACCCCCGAGATTCGCGCATGCGTCGTACCACGTCAGGCTTCACCCTGATCGAACTCCTGATCGTCATCAGCATCATCGGCGTGCTGGCTGCCGTGCTGCTCCCCAACATCCTTGGCGCGAGCGCCGCCGCGAACACCGAGGCGGACCGCTTCAACCTGCGCACGCACTACCAGTGGTTGACGCAGTACAAGATGAAGAACAAGGGCGGCCTGCCGCTCGAAGGCGGCCACAAGTTCGTGCTGGCGACCTGGCGCATCGTCGACCACACCGAAGAGAACTTCGATCGCTACTTCACACCGGGGCGACGCGAACAGGATCCCGACTACCGTGCGCTGCGGTCGATGGTCGAGCGCGGTGAGGATCCGTGGCCCGACCTGAAGAGCACGACCTCGCAGGACACCCACTACGCGGGTCGCGCGCGGGACAAGCTCGTCACTGCGACACGCGGCGACGACGAGGCATGGATGGGGGACGACAACGAAGGGCCGAACGGGACCATGTGGTCGCACGCGGATGGCACCGTGAACGTGCTGTTCGCCAACGGCACGGTGCGCGGCTACAGCTACCTGGACATGGAGCAGCGGGGTTTCGTCAGTGGCCCGTTGAACAAGGACGTGGCGATCGAGACCTGGGGGCCGAACTCGCCGATCCCCGAGTGCCGCAATCTGGATCGCTGACGCGCCAGGATCGGGCCGGCTTGCCGCTCGTCGCCGTGGTGGCACGCGGCTGACTTGGACGGGAGCCGGACTCCCGCCCACGCATGCCGCGTACGCCAGGATCATCCTAGAAGAAGCCCATCACCGGCACCGCGTACGAGACGCTGCCCGTCGCCGCCGCCTGGTTCGTGCTGTTGATGATGCGGCAGGTCGGCACCGGCAGCGTGCCGGCGGGGGGTGTGATCAGCGTCGACGCGTCGCTGACGGCGAGGCCGCCGCTGGCGACGTCGAACGAGCCGGCCTGGAACCACAGCCGCATGCCCGGCGGCAGCAGCGGCAGCCCGAGCAGCGTGCCGTCGTAGTCGCCGCCGGTGTTGACCGCGCCCGGCAGCACCGTCCAGATCTCGGCCGAGGTCCAGAACGGGCAGTCCGTGCGCCACGGGATCGGGCTGCCGTCGACGCCGAGCCCGATGGTCAGGATCGGCAGTGAAGTGCCGAGGCCGCCATCGGGCACCGCGTTGCGGATCGAGACGTCGAGGTCGCTGCCCGCCGCGCGCCGCCACAACGTCAACGACGCGTAGCAGTCGCTGGTCTGGCCCGGCGCGGCGCAGCCGCCACCGGTGCGGAAGCCAGGCTGTTCTGCGCGGCCGTCGGTGTAGTTCTCGTGCGCATCGAGGTAGAGGCTGAGGTTGCGGTCGACACCGGCCGCCGACTGGTTGCCGAACACCTCGACGTCGACGCACAACGTGCCGCCTTGCGGCGGTACCAGGAACGGCACCTGGTAGGGGATCACCAGTTCGAACGTGCCGGCCGGATCGAGCGGCGGTCGGTTGGTCGGCGGGAACGCCACGAACGTGCGCGGCAGCGCGACGACCGGGTTGCTGCCGACGTTGTTGGCGAACGTCGAGGATGCCTGGGTCGGCAGGTTCGGCGACATCGACAGCGTCACCTGCAGGTCGCTGACGAGGCCGTCGACCAGGCCGCGCACCTGCACGGCGTCGCGGCGGTAGGCATGGCCGCTGAGCAGCGTGCCGCCGGGCACGTCACGGTGCAGCGTCTGCATGCGGGCATTGGCGCGCCCGATCGGGAAGTGGGTGTACGAACTGCCTTCGAGGCCGTCGCGGTCGGCGGGCGACACGGCGAGGATCTGGGCATGGACGCTGCCGCCGAGCGTGGCAGCGAACAGGAACGACAGGACAGGGATGGAACGGTGTGGATGCATGATGGTCTCTGGCGGCGGCGTCGGGACGTCCGGCGCTGCACGAACGCAGTGACCTGCAGGCCCCGACTTCCTGCAGAATTTGTCGGCGAGTTCGTTGCGCCGTGTGATCGGGGCTCGCTAGCATCCTCGCCCCTCGTCGACCTCGCTGGTTCGCGGTCGGGATGGACGATCCGAAACGACTTCCTGTTGGCAGCACCCGCGGCATCGGCGCGGGCCTGACGCTGGCCGTCTCGGTAGGGTTGTTCGCCTACGCGGGGCTGTGGCTCGATGCACGGTTCGGCACCAAACCCTGGTTGCTGCTGCTGTGCGTCGGTTGCGGCATCGTCGGAGGCATCCTGCACCTGATCCGGGTGCTGGCACCCGAGTCGTGGCCCTTCGGGAAGTTGCCGAAACAGTAGCGGTTCGGACGGTGCGCCCCCGCCGCCCGAGTGACCCCATGCAGCCCTCTCCCCACACCTCACAGCACCATTCGCAAGCCAGTGTCGCCGCCGCGATGCCCGCGGCCGCGGTGGGGCTGCCGTCCTTGCGGAACGCGATGGCGTTCGGCACGGGCGTCGTGACCGCGGCGTTCGGCATCGCGTGGGCGACCCGGCTGCTGCCGCCGGCAACGACCGGCTACGTCGCAATGGGGGCCGGCGCCGCCTTGGTGGCCGCAGTGCTGGGCCTGTATCTGCACGGTCGCTTCCTGGATGCGCGCGCCGCGGCGCCGTTCGCCCGCGATGGCCACCTGATGGCCGGCCGCCTGCAGGGCCTGCTCGCGGCGGCGTTCGGCACCAAGCTCGCCGTGCTGGTGCTCGGCATGCTCTACCTGCACCAGTTCTATCAAGGCCCGAGCGACCTGAAATTCGCCGCGACGGCGTCCTTTTGCATCGCGTTCGCGGCGGCGTCCCTGCTCTGCCAGCTGGCCACGGCCGGCTACCTCGCGCGGGCGCTGGGCCGGCGCAACAACTTGCCCCCAGGTATCGCCCGCGAACTTGTCGCCAGGCAAGCCGCTGCCCCGAACCAGCTGCGCCGCTGAGGCGTCCCACCCTTCCCCAACCGAACATGTTGTCGAAGCTGCTGCTCACCGTCTGGGTCTGCCTCGCGTTCGCGGCGGGGAACATCTCGCTGTGCGCGCAGGAGGGGCATGGCGGCGAGGCCGCCAAGCCTCACGCGGGAGGAGAGGTGGCCCACGAGCAACACGGCGGCGAGCAACACACGCTCGAGATGTCGGCCGGCGACTTCTTCAAGCACCAGTTCGCGCACAGCGTGCCCTATGTGATCTTCACGCCGAAGATCTCGCCCGACGCGGACGTCAACCACACCTTCGCGATCTACAACGTGCAGCCGTGGCAGTGGATCTGCCTCGGGCTGATGTTCGTCGTGTTCCTGCCGGTAGTCGGCAGCTTCGGCCGCCGGCCGGGCCGTTTCGTGCGGGTCATGCGCGGCTTCTGCCTGTGGATCCGCGACGAGATGGTGTACTCGGTGATGGGCAAGGAGCACGGGCGCGCCTTCGTGCCGCTGTTCCTGTTCATCTTCTTCTTCATCACGTTCCAGAACGTGATCGGACTGGTCCCGAGCGCCGGCCACCACTTCCCGGCCGCGATCTACACGCCGACCGGCACGCCCTACGTCACCGGCGCCCTGGCCGCGGTGACGCTGGCGCTGATGCTCGGCCTCGGCATCCAGCAGAACGGCGTGTTCGGCTTCTTCAAGGGGCTGGTGCCGCACGGCCTGCCGCTGCCGCTGATCCCGATCATGTTCGTGATCGAGATCATCAGCCTGCTGGTGAAGCCGTTCGCGTTGACCATCCGTCTGTTCGCGAACATGCTCGCCGGCCACCTCGTGATCGCTTCCGCGATCGCCCTGGTGTTCCTGTTCACGAAGATGCAGGGCGGTGCGATCACGTCGTACCTGACCGTGCTGCCGTGCGTCGGCATGGCGATCTTCATCTACATCATCGAGGCCTTCGTCACGCTGCTGCAGGCCTACATCTTCACGTTCCTCAGCATCAACTTCATCTACCAGTCGATCCATCAGGATCACTGATCGGTGCAGTCACTGGGGTCCGAGACCGCCGCTTCCACTGCTTTCCATTCACTTCAGAACGTCAAGTCAGGAGAACCAAATGCTCGCTTTCTTCCAGGATGTCGCCAAAGAGGTCGCCTCGAACTACGGTCTCGGCATCGGTGCCGGTCTCGCTGCGGGCCTCGCGGCCATCGGTGCCGGCCTCGGCATCGGCCGCATCGGTGGCTCGGCCGGTGAGGGCATCGCCCGTCAGCCGGAAGCCGCCGACGCCATCAAGGGCAACGCGCTGGTGCTCGCGGCCTTCGTCGAAGGTGTCGCGCTGTTCGCCGCGGTCATCGGTCTGATGCTGGCGACCAAGTAGCCCGGTCGTCGTCCTGTTCGTGCCCGAACGTTCCGCCTTCCGGAGGCCCGCTTGATCGCCAACCATTTCGTCACCCTGCTGCTGCCGCTCACCCAGGACGAACCCCGTTCGCTGAGCAAGCTGCTGGAGTTCGCGCCCGGCGCGATGATCTGGACCTTCGTGGCCTTCGCCATCGGCCTGCCGCTGATGTGGAAGTTCGTCTACGGGCCGATCACGAAGGCGCTCGAGGAGCGCGACCAGAAGGTCGAGGACGCGATCGTCGCCGCCGAGGTGGCGCGCAGGGACGCCGAGGCGGCCATGGCGCGCGCGAAGGGCGAACTCGAGAAGGCGCAGGCGGACAGCCGGCGCATGGTCGAGGAGGCGATGGCGCGCGCCGAGCGGCAGGCTGCCGACGCGGTGCGTGCCGCCGACGAGCGCGCCAAGGCGGAGCTGCAGAAGGCGCGCGACACGATCGCCGCCGAGAAGCAGAAGGCGCTGCAGGAGATCCGCGCGGCGGCCGTCGACCTGACGATCCTCGCGACCGGACGGCTGCTGCAGCACGAGATCGACGCCGACAAGAACCGGCCGCTGGTCGAGCAGTTCGTGGCGACGGCCGAGAAGGGCGCGCGATGACGCTGTTGGCCAAGCGCTATGCGACGGCGCTGTTCCTGCTGAGCAAGCAGCAGGGCGCCGTCGACGCGGTCGCCAGGGACGCGCAGGTGCTGCACGAGGCGCTGGCGAGCCCGGCGGCGCGGGCGCTGCTGACGAGCCCCGATGTCGGCGTGGCCGAGCGGGCGCGCGTGCTGGCGACGCTCAGCCGCGGCCGGCACGAACTGGTCCAGAATCTGATCGGCGTGCTGCAGCACCGGCGCCGGCTCGAGGTCCTGTTCGATCTGCACCCGGCGTTCCACACCCTGCTGCTCGCCGACCGCGGTGAGGTCGAGGGTGTGGCCGAGACGCCGCATGCGCTCGGTGACGCCGAACTCGCGTCGCTGCAGGCGCTGGCCGGACGGCTGTCCGGCAAGAAGGTCTCGCTGACCGTGGCCATCCGCAGAGACCTGCTCGGCGGCGTGCGGCTCCGGGTCGGCAACGTGCTCTACGACGGTTCGATGGCGGCGACGCTGACGCAGCTCGAGCAGAAGCTGATGCAAGCCGCGATCTGACCGCGATCCCCTTTCGCTCCCAGTTCGACGTACCGACGGATCCAAGATGGACCTCAAACCCTCCGAAGTCGCCACTGTCCTCAAGGCCGAGATCGAAGGATTCTCCGGCCACATGCAGAAGTCCAGCGTCGGCACCGTGCTGATGGTCGGCGACGGCGTTGCCCGCGTGCACGGCCTCGACGACTGCATGATGAGCGAGATGCTCGACTTCGGCAACGGAGTCAACGGCCTCGCCCTGAACCTCGAAGAGGACAACGTCGGCGCGGTGCTGCTCGGCAGCGACGCCAAGGTCAAGGAAGGCGACACCGTGCGCACGACCGGCCGCATCATCTCGGTGCCGACCGGCCTGCAGATGTGTGGTCGCGTGGTCGACGCGCTCGGCCGCGCCGTCGACGGCAAGGGCGACATCAAGGTAGGTCCCAACGACATGCGCCCGATCGAGGGCCGTTCGCCGACGGTGCCCGAGCGGCAGCCGGTCAAGGAACCGCTGCAGACCGGCATCAAGGCGATCGACTCGATGATCCCGATCGGCCGCGGCCAGCGTGAGCTCATCATCGGCGACCGTCAGACCGGCAAGACGGCGCTGATCATCGACACCTTCATCAACCAGAAGCTGACCGGCGGCGGCGACCCGAACAACCCGAACCAGGTCATCTGCATCTACGTCGCGGTCGGCCAGAAGCAGTCGACGGTGAAGGCGGTGGTCGACAAGCTCGAGCAGAACGGCGCGATGCCCTACTGCATCGTCGTCAGCGCGCCGGCATCCGCCGAGGCGTCGATGCAGTTCCTGTCGTGCTACGCCGGCGCGTCGATGGGTGAGCGGCTGCGCGACGAGGGTCGCCACGTCGTCATCGCCTACGACGACCTCTACAAGCAGGCGCTCGCGTACCGCCAGGTCATGCTGCTGCTGCGTCGCCCGCCGGGCCGCGAGGCGTTCCCGGGCGACGTGTTCAACCTGCACAGCCGCCTGCTCGAGCGCGCCGCGAAACTCAGCAAGGAGAAGGGCGGCGGTTCGATGACGGCGCTGCCGGTCGTCGAGACGCAGGAAGGCGACGTGTCGGCCTACATCCCCACGAACGTGATCTCGATCACCGACGGCCAGATCTTCCTCGAGTCGTCGCTGTTCAACGCCGGCCAGCGCCCGGCCGTGAACGCCGGTATCTCGGTGTCGCGCGTCGGTGGCTCGGCGCAGATCCCGGCGATGAAGAAGATCGCCGGCGGCCTGCGCATCCAGCTGGCGCAGTTCCGCGAGCTGGCCGCGTTCGCGCAGTTCGGCAGCGACCTCGACAAGGCGACGCAGTCGGCGATCACGCGCGGCCAGCGCATGACCGAGATCCTGAAGCAACCGGAGTTCAAGCCGGTGCCGGTCGAGGAGCAGGTCGTCGTGCTCTATGCCGGTTCGTCGGGCGCGCTCGACGACGTGCCGCTCAACCGCGTGCACGACTTCGAGCAGCAGTACCTCGCGTTCCTCCGCTCGAGCCACGCCGACGTGCTGGCCTCGCTGCGCGACGAGAAGAAGTGGACCGATGCGCTGCAGAAGAAGTGCGACGAGCTGTGCAAGCAGTTCAAGGCGCAGTTCCTGGCGTAGTCCACCATGCTGCCGGTTCCTGACCACGCGAAGATGACGACACCCGGCCGGCGCACGCATGGCGGGAGGCGGATGCCGGCTGCATCCGTCGCCGCAACACCCCCGACGCGAACCTGACCCATGGCAAACCTGAAGGAACTCCGCGGCCGCATCAAGTCGGTGGCCAGCATCGCGCAGATCACCCGCGCGATGGAGATGGTCGCGTCGATGAAGCTGCGCAAGGTGCAGGCGAAGGCGCAGGCCTTCCATCCGTACACCGAGGAGATCCGGCACATGATCGAGCGGCTGGCTGGCAAGGTCAGCAAGGAAGGCGATCTGCCGCTGTTCCAGGCGCGTGAGGTCAAGACGGTCGGCTTCTTCGTCGTCTCGTCCGATCGTGGGCTGTGCGGCAGCTACAACAGCAACCTGCTGTTCTCGTTGAAGAAGATCGCCGACGAGCTGCAAGCGAACGGCACGCCGGTGAAGTTCTGGTGCTACGGTCGCAAGTCGTACGCCTGGCTGCAGCGGCGCGGCTTCCACGTCGAGCGCTTCTTCGTCGAGCCGCCGCTCGACAAGGCGGACTTCACGGCCGCGAAGATGGTCGCCGAGGCGCTGGTGGAGGCCTTCACGACCGGGCTCGTCGACGAGGTGCGGCTCTACTACTCGCGCTTCCAGTCGATGATCAAGTTCGTGCCGAAGCAGGAGCCGTTCCTGCCGATCTCGTCGATCGCGGTCGGCGATCACGCCGAGGACCCTTACGAGCTCGACTTCCTGCTCGAGCCGGACGCCAACACCGTCTTCAACCGGCTGATGCCTCGCTACCTGGAGACCGTCGTCTTCGACGCGATGCTGCAGGCGCTGGCCAGCGAGCACGCGAGCCGCCGCATGGCGATGAAGAGCGCGACCGATGCCGCCGTGCGCATGAACAAGGGCCTGAAGAAGGTCTACAACCGCGCCCGGCAGGAGAACATCACCAAGGAGCTGCTCGACATCGTCGGCGGCGCCAGTGCCGTGAGCTGACCGCAGCCCACAACCAACCAGCATTCGAACCGAGGAAACAGACGTGACGACCGCCACTCAGACAGAAGGAAAGATCCTGCAGGTGTTCGGCCCCGTGGTGGACGTGCAGTTCCCCGAGGGCCACATGCCCCGGCTGTACAACGCCATCACGGTGGTGGACAAGCAGCGCGGCATCGACCTCGTGCTCGAGGTCGCGCAGCAGCTGGGCAACAGCACCGCCCGCTGCGTCGCGATGTCGACGACCGACGGCATGAGCCGTGGCATGCCCGCCAACGACACCGGCGCGCCGATCTCGGTGCCGGTCGGCGCGGCCACGCGCGGTCGCCTGTTCGACGTGCTCGGGCGCGCGCTCGAGGTCAACGTCGCGCACCCGCGCACCGGCAAGCCGATGCCCCCGGTCGCGGCCTCGGGCACGCTGCCGATCCATCGCGCGGCGCCGACCTACGACGAGCAGCAGGCGATCTCGGAAGTGTTCGAGACCGGCATCAAGGTCGTCGACCTGCTGTGCCCGTTCGCGAAGGGCGGCAAGATCGGCCTGTTCGGCGGCGCTGGCGTCGGCAAGACGGTGCTGATCCAGGAGCTGATCCGCATCACCGCGGTCGAGAAGGGCGGCTTCTCGGTGTTCTGCGGCGTCGGCGAGCGCACGCGTGAGGGCAACGACCTCTGGCTCGAGATGGCCGAAGCCGAATACACCGACGCGAAGGGCCAGAAGGCCTCGGTGCTCGACAACGCGGTGCTGGTGTTCGGCCAGATGAACGAACCCCCGGGCGCGCGCCTGCGCGTGGCGCTGACCGGCTTGACGATGGCCGAGTACTTCCGCGACCAGGAGGGCAAGGACGTGCTCTTGTTCGTCGACAACGTGTTCCGCTTCGTGCAGGCGGGCTCGGAGGTGTCGGCGCTGCTCGGTCGTTTGCCGAGCGCGGTGGGCTACCAGCCGACGATGGCGTCCGAGATGGGTGCGCTGCAGGAGCGCATCACCTCGACCAAGAAGGGCTCGGTCACGTCGATGCAAGCCGTGTACGTGCCCGCCGACGACATCACCGACCCGGCACCCGTCGCCACGTTCGCGCACCTGGACAGCACGATCATCCTCGAGCGCCAGATCGCCGAGCTGGGCATCTACCCGGCCGTCGACCCGCTGAAGTCGACCAGCAAGATGCTGAGCCCTTCGGTCGTCGGCGAAGACCACTACAAGGTCGCCCGCGACGTGCAGCGCACGCTGCAGCGCTACCAGGACCTGCGCGACATCATCGCCATCCTCGGCATCGAGGAACTCAGCGAAGAGGACAAGCAGGTCGTGGGCCGCGCTCGCCGCATCCAGCGCTTCCTGTCGCAGCCGTTCTTCGTCGCCGAGGCGTTCACCGGCACGCCGGGCAAGTTCGTCAAGCGCGAGGACACCGTGCGTTCGTTCAAGGAGATCCTCGAGGGCAAGCACGACAGCCTGCCCGAGTCGGCCTTCTACATGGTCGGTTCGATCGAAGAAGCCGTCGCGCGCGGCAACAAGTGACCGCGTAGCAGGAGACCACATGGCCGCCGACCTTCACCTCCGCATCGTGACCCCGGACCGTACGATCATCGACCGCAAGGTCGCTGCCGTGTCGTTCCAGGGCGTCGACGGCGGCTATGGCATCCTGCCGCACCACGCACCGCTGATGACGGCGATCGCGTCGACCGGCAGCGCCGAGATCACCGAACTCGACGGCAAGAAGCTCGAACTGTTCGTCAGCGACGGCTTCGCGCAGATGCAGCACAACGTGCTGACCCTGGTCTGCGAGGCCGGTGAGTTCGCGCACGAGATCGACCTCGAGCGCGTCAAGGCCGCCGAGGCGCGGGCGCGCGAGAAGATGGCTCGCCTCGACAAGCTCAGCGAGGAGTTCCTCCGGGCCGAAGCGTCGCTGCGCAAGGCGCTGGCGCGTGAGATGCTGGCGCGGCGCAACTCGGGCACCGGCAGCCTGAGCTGACGGCGTCGCCACGGCACGCGTCGGGGCCGCCTTCGCGCGACAGAATCCATGGCCGCGGTTTCGCGGCCCGACAGCGGCGCTAGAATGCTCCGCTCCCGAATCCCGATTCCGCCTCATGAAGATCCTGCCGTTCTGCCTTCTGCTGCCGCTCACGACCCTCGCCGCCCAAGACCCTGGCCAGGCGCCACCCGGCATCCCCGAGTGCAAGGAGATGCAGAAGACCGCATCCGGCCTCGAGTGGGGCGTGCTGAAGAAGGGCAGTGACGGGCCGGCGCCCACCGCGACAGACGTCGTCGAGGTGCACTACACCGGCTGGCTGACCGACGGCACCAAGTTCGACAGCTCGCGCGATCGCGGCCAGCCGGCGAAGTTCCCGCTGAACGGCGTCATCAAGGGCTGGACCGAAGGCCTGCAGCTGATGCAGCCGGGCGCGCGCTACAAGTTCGTGATCCCCGGGGATCTCGGCTACGGCGCCGACGGCTCGCCGCCGGCGATCCCGCCGAACGCGACGCTGGTGTTCGATGTCGAACTGCTGAAGGTCACGCACATGCCGAAGCTGCGGCCTGCGAACCCCGACCAGCAGAAGACGGCGCCCGACGGCGTGAAGTACGAGGTCGTCCAGGTCGGCACGGGCACCCAGTGTGGCCCTCAGGACGGCGTCTCGCTGCGTTACGCGATCTGGAAGCCGAACGGCGATCTGTTCGATTGCTCGGAGCGGCACGACGACCACCGGCTCAGCGGCACCGCCGCGACCTTGCCGTTCCAGTTCCTGAAGGACCTGGTGCTCGACTGCAAGGTCGGCCAGATCCTGCGCGTCGAGGTGCCGCAGGGGCTGTTCCCGAATGCCGGCAGCGATTCGATCTGGGAGCTGGAGCTGACGGCCGTGGCCGATGTGCCGAAGTTCCGCGCCTGCGACCCGGCGAAGACGGTCACCACGCAGAGTGGCCTGCAGTACGAAGTGATCGAGCAGGGCAAGGGCGAGTCGCCGAAGGCCACCGACTCGGTGCTGGCGCTCTATACCGGCTGGCTGACCGACGGCACGATGTTCGACAGCGCGCACGCGCGCGGCGCACCGGCCGAGTTCCCGCTGAACCGCGTGATCAAGGGCTGGACCGAAGGCCTGCAGCTGATGAAGCCGGGCGCCAAGTTCCTGTTCACGATCCCCGGCGACCTCGCCTACGGCGCGCGCGGCCGCCAGCCGACGATCCCGGCCAACGCGACGCTGGTGTTCCTGGTCGAGCTGGTCGAGGTCAAGCAGAAGTAGCGGGCGGCCGCCGCGTCGGCCTACGCGGCCACAGCGAGCCTGCGTGTGGGCGGCCGTGTGCAGTCCTCGGCGGTTTGGCCAGCAGGTCGACGGGCGCCGGGCGCGCGCCGCGGCCGACACGAGGCCGCGGGCCGCCGCGGCTTTGGATAGCAAAGTAATCGGCGATCCGAAGAGAATGCGCTTGGGGTGCCCGGCCGTCGCGGGCATCATGCGCCGGCGATGACCTCCCCGTCCCCGTCGTCCCCCCCGGCCCAGGCGGCCCAGGCCGCAGCGGTGCTCGAGGCCCGTTCCGTGTTCCGCTTCCGGGCCGTCGACGGCCGCGACGTGCCGATCGTGCGCGACATCTCGTTCGCGCTCGCGGCGGGCGAGTTCGCGACCATCATGGGGCCCTCGGGCTCCGGCAAGTCGACGCTGCTGCACCTGCTGGCCGGACTCGAACAGCCGTCCGCCGGCCAGGTGCTGGTCGATGGCGAGGACCTCGGCTCGGGCGACGAAGAAGCGCGCGCTGCCATCCGCCGGCGCCGCATCGGCTTCGTGTTCCAGTTCTTCCACCTGCTGGCGGACCTGACCGTCGAGGAGAACGTGACGCTGCCGCTGCGCATCCTCGGCCAGAACCCGAACAAGCACCGCGGCCGCATCGACAGCCTGCTGCGGCTGCTCGGCGTCGAGAAGCTGAAGCAGCGGCTGCCACAGGCGCTGTCGGGCGGCGAGATGCAGCGCGTGTCGATCGCGCGGGCGCTGTCGACGCAACCGCCGCTGGTGCTCGCCGACGAGCCGACCGGCAACCTGTCGAGCAAGGCCGGCGAAGAGGTCGTTCTGCTGCTGCGCTCCGTGCGCGAGAACCTCGGCACGTCGATCCTGTTGGTCACGCACAACCCGCGCGATGCCGCCGCTGGCGATCGGGTGATGTTCCTGCACGACGGTGTGCTGCGGCCGGATTCCGAACTGCGAGGGGGCCCCTTCGGTGTCGCTGACGTCTTTGCTCGTCTTCAGGAACTGGGCATCTAGCCGCCTGCGGCTGCTGCTCACGCTCACCGGCATCGCGCTCGGGGTGGCGATCGTCGTGGCCATCTACGTGATGGACCACAACACGATCCAGAGCCGCCTGCTGGCCCAGGATCCGCAGCGCGGCCGCGTCGACCTCGAGGTGATGCCGGTCGATCGTTCGCTTGGCACGGCGGCCGTGTTGGCCGACCTGCGGGCCCACAACGGCGTGCAGGACGTCGCGGTCTGGCGCGAGGCGCGGGCGATCGCAGTGGTCGGCACCGCGACCGTGGACCTCGCCGTGTTCGGCCTCGGTCCACTGCCGGCCGGCGCGATGACGCACTACACGCTGCACCGTGGGCGCGACCTCGGTGCCGGCGACGAATCGCTCGAACATGCCGGTGTGCTGCTCGGCGCCGAAGCGGCGCGCCTGCTCGGCGTCGACGTCGGCAGCCGGATCCGCATCGGCGAGCCGCAACAGAGCCAGCGCGTCGAGTGCAAGGACGGGCAACTGGTACCGCTGCCGGTAGAGCCCGGGGCGACGCGGTTCGAGGTCGAGGCCGTCGTGGTGGGCGTGCTCGAACCCGAACGCCTCGGCAAGCGCAACTTCACCCAGATGGCCGTGTGTGGCCTCGACCTCGCCACGCGCCTGCAGACACGCGGCGACAGCCTGTTCCATCTGTTGCGCCGCGAGGGCGCGGACCTCGATCGCCTGCGCAGCGATCTCGCCGGCAGCTACGCGGTGCAGGATCTGCGCGGCGCGCTGATCGGCGAAGGCGCCGACGAACGCGCGTTCCGCAACGGGCTGAAGGTGCTGGGCGGGCTGGCGCTGCTGCTCGGCATGTTCGTGGTGTTCCAGACGCTGTCGCACTCGCTGGTGGCGCGCGTGCGCCAGCTCGGCCTGTTGCGGTGCCTGGGGGCCGGTTCCGGCGCGATCACGCGCATCTTCCTGTGCGACGCGCTGCTGCTCGGTGTGCTCGGCTCGCTGCTCGGGGTCGGACTCGGACTCGGGTTGGCACTGCTGCTGCAGCGCTACCAGGTCAGTTCGCTGGGCCTGGGCAAGGCGTGGTCGACGTTCGAGGTGCCGCTGTTCCCGGTCGTCTGGACGGCGGCGCTCGGCGTGCTGTTCACCCTGGCGGGCGCGATGTTCCCGCTGGTACGGGCGCGGCAGGTGCCCGCGCTCGACATCCTGCAGGCGCGCGGCCTGGCGCCGGGCAAGGACGACGGCGTCGACCTGCTGCGTTCGATCAACCTCTGGATGTTCGGGCTGCTGGTGGTCGCGTTGCCGCTCGCCTACCTGGCGATGACGCCGTTGGCGGTGGAGGAAGGCGCGGAGACCCGCATCGTGCTGCTCGAGCTGACCGGCATGCTGGGCCTGTTCGGCGGCGTGTTGCTGCTGGCGCCGTGGAGCGTGGCGCTGCTCGGGCGGCTGCTGCTGTGGCCGTTCCGCCTGGTGATGCCGATGGCCGCCTGGCTGGTCGGCAAGGTCGTGGCGCGCTCGGCCGGGCGTGTGGCCGCCGCCGTGTGCGGTCTCTCGGCGGTGCTGCTGGCGCTGCTGGGACTGAAGAGCCTCACCGCCTCGCTGCAGGCCGACATCCGGTTGTTCGCGGCGCAGGCACTCGAGAACCGCCTGCTGCTGCGCGCGACGCCGGTGCGACCGGAACTCGCGGCGAAGCTCGCCAGCGTGCCCGGCGTGCTGCAGGTCGACCTGTTCGAGGGCGAGGAGCGCGGCGGCGGCTTCCTGCTGCGCGGCCTCGACGTCGCCTCGGCGAGCGGACCCGGCGGTGCCCTCGAAGGCGAACAGCCGCTGGCGCTGCGCTATGCCGACACCCGCGTGCGCACCCTCGTCGTCAGCAAGCGACTGGCGAAGGCGCGCGGCTGGCGGCCTGGCGACCTCGTGCCGATGTTCGATCGCAACCGTGTGCCGGTCGCCTACCAGGTGCTGCACGTCAGTGACCGCTCGGGTTTCGACGGTGACGAGCGGGCGTTCGCGATCGCCTCGCCGCACTGGCTGCGGCAAGACTTCTGCATCCCGGCGACCTGTGTCGAACACATCACGCTGCACCTGCGGCCGAACGCCGACGGTGCCGCGATCACCGCCGCAGCCCGCAACCTGCTGCCGTCGGTGCCGAACAGCAAGCAGGGCGCCTGGATCCGCGACTACCTGCTGCGCGACGTCGACAACGACTTCCTGCTGTTCGACCTGCTGCTGCTGTTGATGCTGCTGCTGGCCGGCGTCGGACTGCTGAACGGCATGACGATTGCCGCGCTGGGGCGCGTGCGCGAACTCGGTGTGTTGCGCGCCCTTGGTCTCGGTCGGGCCGCGCTGGGGGGCAGCTTCCTGCTCGAGGGCGGCCTCGTCGCGGTGCTGGCGAGTGTGCTGTCGCTGGCGCTCGCGGTGCCGATGGCGCATGTGCTCGTGCTCGGCATGAACCACGCGGCCAAGCTGGATGCGCCGGTCGAACTGCCGCTCGAGTGGTTCGCACTGGCGCCGTTGGCGGCATTGCTGACCGCGGTCGCCGCCGCGGTCGTGCCGGCACTGCGAGCGTTGCGGCAGAGCCCGAGCGAGTCGGTCCGTTACGAATAGCCAGCACCGCGCCGCGCGTCGCTGGAATGCGCCGCCGGGCGCGGGTACGACTGCCCGCTCGATGAAGCAGCGAGCAACCTGGCAACGCACCCACACCTGCGGTGAACTGACCCTCTCGCACCGGGCAAAGGACGTGGTCCTGAACGGCTGGATCGAGAACCACCGCCACCACGGTCAGCTGATCTTCCTCGACCTGCGCGACCGCTACGGCGTGACCCAGATCGTGGTCGACCAGGAAGCGGCCGGCATGGCGGCGGGCACGTTCGACACCGTGCGCCGGCTCGGCGCCGAGGACGTGATCGCCGTGCACGGCAAGGTCCGCGCGCGCGATGCCGACAAGCAGAACAAGAACCGCAGCACCGGCGCGATCGAACTGGTCGCGACCTCGGTGACGGTGTTCAGCGAGGCGGAGACGCCGCCGTTCGAGATCCTCGACAAGGTCGAGGCGAACGAGGAGCTGCGCATGCAGTACCGCTACCTCGACCTGCGGCGGCGGCCGCTGCAGGAGGCACTCGCGAAGCGCGCGCGCTTCGTGACCGCGATCCGCAATCATCTGGCGCAGAACGGCTTCCTCGACCTCGAGACGCCGATCCTGACCAAGAGCACGCCGGAGGGGGCGCGCGACTACCTGGTGCCGAGCCGCGTGCACCCGGGCAAGTTCTTCGCGTTGCCGCAGAGCCCGCAGATCTTCAAGCAGCTGTGCATGGTCGCGGGGCTGGATCGCTACTACCAGATCGCGCGCTGCTTCCGCGACGAGGACCTGCGCGCCGACCGCCAGCCCGAATTCACGCAGATCGATCTGGAGATGTCGTTCGTCGAGGAGCCCGACGTGCTCGACCTGGTCGAAGGCATGGTCGTGCACGGCCTGCGCGAGGGGTTCGGCATCGACATCCCGCAGCCGTTCCCGCGCTTCGACTACGAGGAGGCGATGGCGCAGTACGGCTGCGACAAACCGGACCTGCGCTTCGAGATGAAGCTCGTCGACTGCACCGATCTGGCGCGCCGCAGCGCGTTCAAGGTGTTCCAGGGCGCCGTGGAGATGGGCGGTGTCGTCAAGGGCATCTGCGCCACCGGTGCGGCCGAGAAGTTCTCGCGCAAGGGAATCGACGAGCTGACCGCGTTCGTCAATGGCCTCGGCGCCAAGGGTCTGGCCTGGGGCAAGGTCACGGCCGCCGGAATCGAGGGCTCGCTCGCGAAGTTCTACGGTGGCGACGCGGGAGCCGAACTGATCGCACACATGAAGGCGCAGCCCGGCGACCTGCTGCTGTTCGTCGCCGACCAGAAGAAGGTCGTGCACCGGGCGCTCGGTGATCTGCGGCTCAAGGTCGGCGGCCTGCTCGGCCTGCGCGATCCGGCGGTGTTCCGCTGCTGCTGGGTGCTGAACTTCCCGATGTTCGAGTGGCACGAGGAGAAGGGTCGCTGGCAGTTCGCGCACAACCCGTTCAGCGCTCCGGTCGACTGGAGCATCGACGACTTCAGCCAGGACACCGGCAACATCCGCAGCCGCGCCTACGACTTCGTCATGAACGGCTGGGAGCTGGGCTCTGGCAGCATCCGCATCCATCGGCCGGCGCTGCAGGCGAAGGTGTTCGAGTTCCTCGGCATCACACCCGAACAGCAGCGGCAGAACTTCGGCTTCCTGCTCGACGCCTACAAGTACGGTGGCCCGCCGCACGGCGGCATCGCGCTCGGCGTCGACCGCATGGTCGCGCTGGCGCTCGGCCGCGAAGGTATCCGCGACGTGATCGCGTTCCCGAAGACGTCGATGGCGTTCGACCTGATGGCCGAGGCGCCGGGTTCGGTGTCGCCGGAACAGATGGCCGAGCTGCAGATCGCGAGCACGGCGAAGAAGCCCGGCTAGGCGGCCGGTCCTACAGCTGCTGCAGGGCGACGTTGCCGCTGCCCGAACTCAGGGCGACGGTGCTGCCGCCCGCGCCGACGGTGCCGCGCAGCGCGCCGTTCTTGCGTTTGCCGCCGTCGATCGTGACCGGGAAGGCGCACTCGACGTCGCCGTAGCGCGTGCTGGCCTCGAGGCGGCAACCGAACTCCGGCGGTACCTGCAGTGTGACCTGGCCGTAGCCCGACGAGAGGTCCCAGTTGGTGGTGTTGGTGCTGCCTTGCAGTGCCCGCACGTGCACGTCGCCGGACGACGAACGCGCGCGCAGGCCCGTCAGCACGCCTTCGACCGCGACGCGGCCATACTGGCTCTCGGCCACCACGTCGCCCTTCACGCCGGACAACGTGACGCTGCCGCTGCGCGAACTGGCGCGCAGCGTGCCTTCGGCATCGTGCACCGCGACCGAACCGTAGCGGGTGTCGAGGTGGATCCGGTCGGCGCGAGCAGTTGCCAGCGTCAGGTCACCGGACTTGCTCTCGGCGCTCAGCTCGGTGGCGGTGACGTTCTCCAGCTGCAGACCGCCGTAGCCGCTCTCGACCCGCACGCGGCCGCCGACGACGTCTCGGACCGCCACGTCGCCGGAGCCGGACCGCGCCGAGAGATCGCCGTGTCCGCCGATGACGGTGACGTTGCCGTACCGGGTCTCGAGTTCGCAGGCAGCGAAGGCGCCTTCGACGGTGACGTCGCCGCTCTGGGTGTGCGCCGTCAGTTCGACCGATTCGGGCACCGTGACGACGTAGTCGACCGCGGCGCCGAGGAACAGCCGAGCCTCACGGTCGCGGATGCGCGCCGGTTCGCCCTGCAGGGACACGCGCAGCACGCCGCGGTCCTGCTCGAACGCCAACGAATAGCCCTCCAGGACCTTGGCGGCCTCGTCGACGGTGCGGCCACCGCTGTACAGGGTGGCCGTCAGGCTGGCGGTGGCACCGGCCACCGAGCGCACTTCGATCCGCCCGTGCGGTGTGATCAGTTCGAGATGTCCCCCGGCCGCCAGTTCCAACGCGTGCGTCTCGGTGCGGGAAGCTGCTTCGCCGCCGGAGAGGTGGCCGAACACGGTGCCGCGGGTGGAATGGCAGCCCGCGAGCAGCGCGGCGAGAAGGACGAGGTTTCCGGTGCGCATGGGAGGTCCAGTCGGCACGCGAAGTCGGGCCGTGGCACGAGCATAGCCCGGGCGAAGTGGACCGCGATGCGCGGTGGGCCACAGGCGCACCATCCCGGGCGCCGACGTGCGACTTCCTGCCGGCAAGACCTCGGCAGCGACCCCGGCTCGCAGCCTGCCTGCACGAGCCGCACGTCAGGGTCGGCCCACATCTCACACCGCGCAGCCCGCGATGGTCGCGGGCTGTGTGGGTGGCCTGACCCGTCGTCCGAGCTCAGTAGAGGTAGCAGGGCACCGGCTCGGTGACGAACGTCTGGGTCAACGTGAAGTCGAGCAGCACCGCGGCGTGGTGCAACGTCGTGCCCAGGAAGCCAGGGTAGCCTGCCGGCATCACGAAGCCGGCAGCGCCGATGCCCTTGCCGCTGGCATCGGTGATGCCCAGCGTGTTGATCCAGATCGCCGAGTTGGCGGCGTCCAGCGACAGCTGGGTCCACAGGATGTCGAAGTTCAGCGGGATGTTCTGCGGGCCGAGCGGGCTGGTGAAGCCGGGTTCCGTGCCCAGGCTCGTCGCCAGGATCACGTAGAACTTGAACGCCTGCGTCGGGCCGGCATCGACCGAGAAGAACTGCGGCACGCCGCCGGTCACCGGCACCGCGCTCGGCAGGCCCTGCAGCGAGCCGATGTGGCCGCGGGCGATCCACTGGCCCGTCGCGAAGACCGGCCGGATGCAGAAATCGCCGGTCTCGCTGAAGGCGAGCGAGTTGCCGTCGCCCGACGGCTGCCCGAGGGGCACGTTGAGGTTCGTGACGGTGTCGGCGCCGACGACGTCACCGGCCTTCAGTTGCAGCTGCAGACCGTGCACGGGGTCCCAGCTGTAGAGAACGAGCACATTGGGACCGCCGTTGTTGGCGAGGATGAAGAACATGACCTGACCGCGGTCGTTCATCCGGTGTGAGGTGCTGCCACCGAAGTTGTAGGTGCCGGTGGGGATGCCGAACACGTAACCGGGCAGGTCCGGGCACGCAGCACCTTCGCGAGCGATCAGGGTCAGGCCGCCGCCAGGCGCGGCGAGCAGCAGGCAGGAGTCGTTGTTGACGTTCACGCCGGCACTCGCTGCCAGGGTGCAGCCGAAGGCCACGCCGAAGTTCTCCGAGTAGGTGCCGCTCAGGGTGGGGACGTTGATCTTCTCCCCGCCAGTGCCGGGTACGACGTCGCCAGCGCGCGCGATCATCTTCAGGCTGCCGAGGCCGCCGGCGAAGATGGCGAATGTCGTATCGATCGGCAGATACATCCCCACGGAGATGAGCATCGGGCTTTTCACCTGCATGAGGATGAGGGCAAGTCCGAAGAACACCCCGGTAAGGATCAGGATCAATTCCGCCTT
>JBGARS010000095.1:0-19417 GCA_044230075.1 Planctomycetota bacterium
GGGGGACGGGGTCGTCCCGGGCTGGCCTGGGTGGGGGGTGGGGGGGGGGGGGGGGCGGAGTCAGTTGCCGGGCAGGCGCCAGGTGTTGTCGCCGGTGGGCATCGGGCGATCGAGGGTCACCTGGAAGCGCATGTCGACGACGCGCTTGCCATTGCGCGCGGTCGCCGGCGAGCCGATGCGGAACTTGACCACGGCGCGGCCCTTGGCGTCGGGCTCCATCACGAGTTCCGGTGCCACTGGGCCGCCGATCGCGAACTTCTGGTTTGGCGCCGGCACGATCGCGACGACCTTGCCCTCGTTGCCGTGCAGCAGGAAGCAGTCGCGTTCGGTGCTCACTTCCAGGCCGTCGATGCGGACGAACTTCAGGCCGTTCTGGGCCTCCTTGCCGACCACGTCCTGCTCGGTCAGGCCGTAGCGAGCGAGCACCTCGCGCCAGCCGCCCTTGTGTTCCTTGCCGCCGTCGTCGGCCGGCTTGTCGTCGTCCTTCTTCGGTTTCCTGGCCAGTGCAGCCATCTCCTTGTGGCCGGCCTTCTCGGCCTCGGTCAGTTCGCGGGGTTGGCCTTCCTTGCGGAACAGCACCGAGTAGTGGCCGGCGGCCACCGACGGCTCGGCGAGCGGCACGGTGGTGGCGAACGTGCCGATCAGCATCGGCTCCTCCTGCGTGTGCTCGAGCAGCTTGCCGAGGTCGGCGGACTTCTCCTGCGACAGCCAGTTCACCGGTGCGAACGACACCGCGTGGTAGGCGGTCGGGAAGCCGTCGGCGCCGAGTTCGTAGCGCTCCGCGCCGACCTGCTGGGTGAGGTCGATGTCCTGCTCGTGCAGGAACCGGCTGCGGTCGTAGGTGCTGCGCAACAGCGAGTAGAGCAGGTCGTAGCCGGGCCGCATGCTCTTCGCCAGCCGCACGCCGACCGAGGTCAGCACGTCGACGGTCAGGAAGGGCGCGCGCGCGTCGATCAGCAGCTGGATCGGTTCGCCGCCGGACAGGTACGAGCCGCCCTTGCCCAGCGCGAAGTTGTCGCGCCACAGCGGCGGCGTGGTCAAGAGGCCGCCGACCTTGTCCTTCTGCAGGCGCTTCCACTCGTCCTTGAACGGATCCTCGCCGTTGATCGGGCGGTAGCTGAGTCCGGCGACGAACTGCCAGACCTGGCCGAACATGTCGACGTGGCCGTAGGGACCGGCGCCCGCGGCGACCGTGCCCACCGGCTTGCGCTTCTTGTCGCTGGACTTCAGCAGCCGCAGTTGGTCCAGCGCCTCTTCGGCGTAGGCGTCCTGCCCCTGGGCCGTGCCCCACGGCCAGACGTGCGTGCCGTCGCCGCGGGCCGCGCGTGTCCATTCCGCTTCGGTCGGCAGCCGCATGCCGAGCCACGCCGCGAACTCGTTCGCTTCGCGGTAGTCGACGAAGGTCACCGGCCAATCGGCGAACGAGGTGCCGTCGGCCAGCTTCAGTGAATACTGCAGATCGCCGCCGTGGCGATCCCAATACAGCAGTGGGCCGTCCTCGGCCCCGGGGAACTCCCGCGAGATGTCCGGCAGCGCGGCGTTGTAGAGGTCCTCGCGGCCATCGCGCCACCAGTCGAACGGCGGCCGCATCTTGCCGGTCTTGCGCTTCTCGATCAGGTAGCGCTCCCACTGCGCGCAGGTGACCGGCGCGCGCGCCAGCAGGAACGGCTCGACCACGACCTTCTGCTGGCCGAGCAGC
This sequence comes from Planctomycetota bacterium, assembly GCA_044230075.1. GTDB lineage: Bacteria > Planctomycetota > UBA1135 > UBA1135 > UBA2386 > JAEUHS01. The sequence continues at coordinate 1,700 of JBGARS010000095.1, forward strand.
GAAGCGCTCTGCTTCATCAGCTTCTCGACCTTGCTGGCGGCGATCTTGACGGCGGTGTCGGGGCGGCGTGGGTTCACCACCTGGCACGCGGCCTGGATCAACTCGTCCGCCTTGAGGCCCAGCTCGACGGTGCCACCTGGCACGAGCAGCAGGAAGCCGGGCAAGCCGGCGAAGCGCGGATCGGCGGGCGCGTTCGTGGCCGGCTTGTCCGGGGGTTGTGTCGCCTGGGCGGGCAGTACCGTGGCCTGCGCACAGGCGCTGGCGAGCAGGATGCCGAGGGGAAACGTTGCGCGGGTCACTGCGAGCAGCGAGTGCAGATGCATGCGTGCATCCTGGGTGAGGCAGCAGCAGGTGCGGGCCGGGGGGGCACGGTCCGCACGGATTCGGAGGGGGCCAGGATCCTAGCCCGCCCCAGAGGGGTGTCGAGCACGATTGTCTGCTAGACGTCCCGGCTGCCAAGCCCCTGCGGCTGCTGCTCCTGTCGCCGCTCCTACCGCACCGACCCGCCGGCCGCGGTCAGAACAGCTGGCCGGGCGCCGCGGCGAAGTAGCGTTTGCCCTGCTGCTCGAGTCCGTCGGCGACCATCTTGGCGAGGTGCGGGTCGAACTGCCGGCCGGCCTGGTCGCGGAACAGGGCGACGATCTTCGTCACCGGCCAGGCGGGCTTGTAGCTGCGTTCCTCGACCAGCGCGTCGTAGACCTCGGCCAGCACCAGGATGCGGCCCGGCAGGCCGACGTCTTCGCCGCAGAGACCGTTCGGATAGCCCTTGCCGTCCCATCGCTCGTGGTGCTGGTAGACCCAGTTGCGCACGTCGCCGTGTTCGGTCAGCGGCGCCAGCACCTCGTAGCCCATCGCCGGGTGGCGCTTGACCACGTCCATCTCGTCGGTGGTGAGGGGGCCCGGCTTGCGCAGGATGCTGTCCGGCACGCCGATCTTGCCGATGTCGTGCAGCAGCGCGGCGAGGCGCAGGGACGAGCGCTGTTCGGCGCCGACGCCGCAGCGGGACGCCAGCGTGTCGGTGTAGCCGACGACCCGGGCGGCATGGCCGCTGGTGGTGGGGTCCTTCATCTCGATCGTGCGCGGCAGCACCGAGGTCAGCACCCGGTTGGCGGACTCGAGTTCCTGGTTGCGGCGCGCCAGATCCGTGTCGCGGATCACGCGCTGGCAGGTGGCAACCAGGTGTTCGGGGTCGACCGGCTTGGCGACGATGTCCTCGACCCGATGGCGCAGCGCCCCTTGCGCGGCGTCGAAGGTCGGCCGGCCGGTCATGACGATGACCGGTGTCGGCGGCTGCTGTTCGCGCGCGACGCCGGCGACCTGGTGGCCGAGGTCGGTGTCGCCGAGGTAGAGGTCGGTCAGCACCAGATCGAACGGCTCCGCCCCCAGCGCGCCGATCGCCAGCTGCAGGCTGTGTACGCCGGTGACCCGGTAGCCCGCGCGTTCGAGGATCGACCGCACGCCTTGCAGCACGTCGGGTTCGTCGTCGACCACCAGCACCCGATGCCGGGTGCTGTGTGGGCTGATGGCGCCGTTGGCATGGGCGGCTGCGGGTTCGCCGGGAGAAGAATGCGCGGCCGGGCCGCGCCACGAAGGGAGAGCTTCGGTGAGTTTCATGTCGCGACGACGAGCGAAGACGCGGCGCGGTGGTTCGCGCCGCACCGCATGTGGGGGGAAGTCTCCCCAGCCTTTCCGCGAGCGCAAGCCGCAGTGTGGAAAAGTATGTACGCGGGCGGGCAGTGTCCGGGTTGCGCGGCGACCGCCGCGCCCCACAATCGCGCGCCAGCCCGCATGCCAGATTCGATCACCCGCACCGTGTCTGCCACCGAAGCCGGGATGCGGCTCGACGCGTTCTTGGCCCAACAGCCCGAGGTGCGCGGTCGCACGACCGCACGGCGCCTGCTCGACCAGGGCCTGGTTGCGGTGCAGGGGCAGAAGACGGCGCGGCCCGGCCAGTTCCTAGACCCGGACGCCATCGTCGAGGTGCAGTTGCCGGCCTGGGCGAACGAGGACCCGTTGGCGCCCGACCTGCCGCTGCCGACCATCCCGGTGCTCTACGACGACGCCTGGCTGTGCGTGATCGACAAGCCGGCCGGTCTCGCAGCGCACCCGCCCGAGGACCGTCGTTCGCACGCCCACACCGTCGCCAGCTGGGCCCGCGCCCGCTTCGGGGACCTGCCGTCGTCGGTCGACACCGAGCGGCCCGGCATCGTGCACCGCCTCGATCGCGACACCTCGGGCGTGATGGTGCTGGCGAAGACGCAGGCGGCGCTCGATGCGCTGCGCGCGCAGTGGAAGGCGCGCGCCGTGCACAAGCAGTATCGCTGCGTGGTGCTCGGCGTGCCGCGCTTCCAGAGTGACTGGATCGAACGGCCGATCGCGCCCGACCCGCGCCATCCCGAACGCATGACCGTGGTCGACGAAGGCGGGCGCGAGTCGTCGACCTTCTACGAACTGGTCGAGCGCTTCGCCGGTTTTGCGCATGTGCGCTGCGAGCCGCGCACCGGCCGCACGCACCAGATCCGCGTGCACATGATGTCGATCGGCCATTCGTTGGTCGGCGACCGCGTCTATCGCTCGCGCGCACGCCAGCACGACGTGTTGCCGGCCGGCGCGCCGGTCACCAGGCGCCAGTGCCTGCACGCGCATCGGCTCGAGTTGCAGCATCCCCACACCGAGGAGCCGCTGGTGTTCGAGGCGCCGTTGCCCGACGACCTGCAGCAACTGCTCGGCTGGCTGCGCGTGCATCGCCCGGCACGCGACTGATCCCTGCGCACTTCGTGCGGCGTCAGGCTAGATCAGGCCGCCGGGTCGGATACGGTGCGCCCCGACGCGCCCGAGCCCGCCATCCCGCCATGCAGAGCCGCTGGAACGACGACACCGCACGCGACTACTGCCGTCGCTTCGCCGAGCACGGCGACGCGCTGGCGCTGCGGCTCTACACCTGCCACCTGCTGGGTCAGGATCCGACGCTGGTGCTGCACGGCGGCGGCAACACATCGGTCAAGACCGTGCAACGCGACCTGCTCGGCCGTCCCGTGGCGGTGCTGAGAGTCAAGGGCAGCGGCAGCGACCTCGCCGATGTCGGCCCGGCGGGCATGCCGGCGGTGCGGCTCGAGCCGCTGCGCGAACTGCAGCGACTCGACGAGCTGGACGACGACGCGATGGTCCAAACGGTGCGCGGCGCGCTGCTCGACAGCCGGTCGCCGAACCCGTCGGTGGAGACGCTGCTGCACGCGTTCCTGCCGCACACGTTCGTCGACCACACACACGCGAATGCGATCCTCACCTTGACCGACCAGCCCGATCCGGGGCGCCACGTGCACGCGGCATTCGGCGGCGACGTCGTCTTGTTGCCCTGGATCATGCCGGGCTTCCCGCTGGCGCAGGCGGTCGCCGCCGCGTTCGCGCAGATGCCGCACTGCCGCGGCATCGTGCTCGACAAGCACGGGTTGTTCACGTTCGGGGACGACGCGAAGCAGAGCTACGAGCGCACGATCGAACTGGTCGACCGCGCCGAGCACTACATCGACCGCACGATCGGCGGCCGGCCGGCGATGCTGTGGGCCGAGGCCGTGCCGCACACGCTGGCAGAGCGGCAGCAGTTCCTGCAGCACGCGCTGCCGGTGCTGCGCGGCGCCGTGGCGCGCACGGTCGCGACGCCGGTGGGGCCACAGTGGCAGCGCGTCGTCACCGAACCGCGGCTGCACGACGACCTCGCCGCGTTTGCGGCGCATCCCAACGCGGCGAAGTTGTGCGCCACCGGGCCGATCACGCCCGACCACGTGATCCGCACCAAGGGCCGCTACCTGTACCTGAGTGGCGCCGAGGCCGAAGCGCCCGACCAGTGCCGCCGCGCGGTCGGCAACTACGTCGCCACCTACCAGCGCTACTTCGAAGCGCACTGCCGCCGCGATGCGAGCACCAAGATGCTGCGGCCGCTGCCGGTCGTCGCCGTGATCGAGGGCATCGGGCTGGTCGCGATGGCGGCGACGCCGGCGGCCGCGGGCATCGCCGCCGACATCGCCGAGCACACGCTGCGCGTCAAGGCCACCGCGGAGGAACTCGACCGCTACACGGCGCTCGAGGACGCCGAGCTGGCGAGGATGGAGTACTGGCCGCTCGAACTGGCGAAGCTCGGCAAGCAGACGGAGCCGCTGCTGCACGGCCAGGTCGCCTTCGTGACCGGCGCCGCGGGTGCGATCGGCGTGGGCATCGTCGAAGCGCTGCTCGACGCCGGCGCCTGCGTACACGCGACCGACGTCGACGGCGAACGCCTCGCGGTGGCAATGCAGCGGTTCGGCAAGGCATCGGCACGACTGCGCACCAGCGTCGCCGATCTCTGCGACCTGGCGGCGGTCGAGGCGGCGTTCGGCGAATGCGTGCTGCAGTTCGGTGGCGTCGATTGCGTAGTGCCCAACGCCGGCATCGCCCACGTCGGCCGCCTCGAGGACATGGACGTCGAACGCTTCGCCCGCGTGCAGGCCGTCAACACCAACGGCACGCTGCACGTGCTGCGCACCGCGGCGCGCATCCTGCGCGCGCAGGGCACCGGCGGCAGCGTCGTCGTGCAGGCCAGCAAGAACGTGTTCGCGCCCGGTGCGGGCTTCGGCGCCTACTCGGCCAGCAAGGCCGCCGCCTTGCAACTCGCGCGCATCGCTGCGCTGGAGTTCGCCGAATTCGGCGTGCGCGTCAACGCGATCAACGCCGACGCCGTGTTCGGTGACGACGCGGTGCCGAGCCAGCTCTGGCAGCAGGTCGGGCCCGACCGCATGAAGGCGCGCGGGCTCGACGCCGCCGGACTGCGCGCGTTCTACCGCGACCGCTCGCTGCTGAAGACCGAGGTGCTGCCGCGCCACGTCGGCGAGGCGGTCGTGTGGTTCGCCGCCCAGCGCACGCCGACCACCGGTGCGGTGCTGCCGGTCGACGGCGGCATCGCCGAGGCGTTCCCGCGATGACGGACGTGGCCACCCAGGCGCCGGCGATCGAGCTGCGCGGCCTGCGCAAGACCTACGTGAAGGGCAAGAAGGTCACCGTCGCCGTCGACGGTCTCGACCTCGTGGTGCCGCGCGGGCAGGTGTTCGGCCTGCTCGGGCCCAACGGTGCCGGCAAGACCACGACCGTCGAAATCTGCGAAGGGCTCACCGAACCGGACTCCGGACACGTGCAGATCCTCGGCCGGCAGTGGCACCAGGGCGACGACCAGGCGCTGCGGCAGCGGCTCGGCGTCTGCCTGCAGGAGACGAAGTTCCACGAGAAGGCGACCGTGCGCGAGACGCTGGCGCTGTTCGCGTCGTTCTTCCCCAGCGGGCGTTCGGTCGACGAAGTGCTGGCGCTGGTGTCGTTGCAGGAGAAGGGCGATGCGCGCCAGTCGTCGTTGTCGGGCGGCCAACGCCAGCGGCTCGCGGTCGCGACCGCGCTGCTCGGCCGGCCCGAATTGCTGTTCCTCGACGAGCCCACCACCGGCCTCGATCCGCAGTCGCGGCGCCAGCTGTGGCAGGTCGTGCGCACGTTCCAGCAGGAAGGTGGCACGGTCGTGCTGACGACGCACTACATGGACGAGGCGCAGCAGCTGTGCGACCGCATCGCCGTCGTCGACCACGGCAAGGTGATCGCGCTCGGCACGCCGGCCGAGCTGATCCGTTCGCTCGGCGCCGAGCACTTCATCGATCTCGATGTCGAACCCGAGGCGCTCGGCACGCGCGTCACCGCCGCGGATCTCGAAGCGCTGCCCGGCGTGCAGGCCACCAGGCTGACCGGCGGGCAGGCGGTGCTGACGGTGGCGTCGGTGCACCGCGCGCTGCCGGCGGTGCTCGAACTGCTGGCCGCGCGCCGTATCGCGCTGCTGGGACTGGCGACGCGGCACGCGACGCTCGAAGACGTGTTCGTGCACCTGACCGGCCGCCACCTGCGCGACGAGGGCGCCGCATGACGCCGCGCATCGTGCGGGCGGTCGCGCTGGTGTCGCTGCGCGAGTTCTGGCGCGCTCCCGACGCGGTGTTCTGGACCTACGGCTTCCCGCTGCTGATGGCGATCGTGCTCGGCTTCGCATTCCAGGCGCAGGCGCCGCAGCCGCTGCCGGTCGCCGTCGTGCAGGGCGCGCGCGCCGACGCGGTGGCCGAACAGCTGCGCCAGAGCCCGCGCCTCACGGTCGAGGTGCTCGCTGCCGACGCCGCCGACCGCGCGCTCGCGCGCGGCCGCCTGGCGCTGCTGGTGCGAGCGACCGACAGCGGCCCGGTGCTGCGCAACGACCCGACGCGGCCCGACGCCGAGCTGGCGCGGCTCTTGGTCGAACGCACGCTGCGGCCGCCGGCGAACGATGCCGCACCGCCGCTCGTCGTCGAGGCCGAAGACCGGCCCGGCTCGCGCTACATCGACTGGCTGATCCCCGGCCTGGTCGGGCTGAACCTGCTGGGTGCGGGCATGTGGGGCATCGGCTTCAACCTCGTGCACCTGCGCACGCAGCGGCTGCTGCGGCGGCTCGTGGTCACCCCGATGCGGCCCGGTGAGTTCCTGCTCGGCTTCCTGATCGGCCGCGGCATCCTGGTCGTGCCCGAAGCCGCCGCGATCACGCTGTTCGGCGTGTTCGTCTGGGGCGTGCCGTTCCGCGGCAGCCTGCTGGCGTTCCTGCTGCTGGTGCTCGCCGGCGGTTTTGCGTTCATGGGTCTAGGCTGCCTGCTCGCCGCGCGGCCGCGCACGATCGAGTCGATCGCCGGGCTGACGAACCTGTGCCAATTGCCGATGTGGCTGCTCGGCGGCGTGTTCTTCAGCAACGAACGCTTCACCGGCGTCATGCAGTGGGCCGTCGAAGCGATGCCGCTGACGCACATCAACCGCGCGCTGCGCGACGTGATGCTCGAGCCGACCGGGGTCGCGGCGGTCGTGCTGCCGGCGGCGGGCCTGGCTGGGTTCGGCGCGCTGTGCCTGTTGGTGGCGTTGCGGCTGTTCCGCTGGACGTAGCGCAGTTCAGTCCGGCATCACGCGCAGCACCGGATAGTGCTCGTCGGTCTGCGCTTCGAAGAAGTTCCAGCTCGACAGCGAGTCCTCGCTCTGTGGTTCGAGCAGTGTGGCGGCGAGGCGCGCGAGCGGTTGGTGCGCGGACACCAGCACGGTGCCGGCCGGCAGCTCGAACGTCGTCGCCGGTTCCCACGTGCCTTCGAGCACCAGCTCCTGGTGGCCCTGGAACGGGCGCTTGGGCTTCTTCTTCTTCTGCACGGCGAAGCGCTCCGCCTGCACGGTACGCGTGGCGGTCAGCACCTCGAGCGGCATGCCGTGCGCGGTCAGGCGATCGAGCACGTCGGCGGTGGGGGCGAGCACGGCCCACGCACTCGGCAGCACGATGTGCTCGGTGGCGCGGAACGCGCGCACGACCGGCATGCGTTCGGGCTTGCCGTCGCCCTTGCGCACGTAGCGCAGCGGCGCACCGTCCTTGCCTTCGACCTTGTCGACTTCGCCGACCAGCACGTCGAGCTGCTCGGGTTCGGCGAACTGCGTCGCGAAGCCGAACGTGACCGGCTCGTCACCAGACGAGAGCCGCCGGTCCGCGTCGGCGCAGCAGCGTTCGTAGTCGGCGCGGTGCGCGACCAGATCCTGCAGCAGGCACAACACGAACGCACGCGTCGCCTGGATGCGGGTCGGGAAGTCGCAGTAGCTGTAGGCCTCGCTGAGCACCGACAGCCGGTTGCGCAAGCCGAAGTAGGTGATGCCGTAGCGGGCGCGGTGGTCGAACGTGTACCAGCCGCGCACGCCGGTCGCCGACTCGGGCGCGCCGCTGCCGTCCCAGTCGCGCGTCTCGAAGTTGCCGTAGTCGAAGGTCTGGAAACCCTGCCCGCGCATTGCCGACTGCGCGCGGTCGAGCAGCTGGCGCGTCGCGCGCGCGACGCCGGGGTCGACGTTCGGCGACATGCTCGGCGCGTAGGTCAGGTGGTAGCCGTGGTAGGAGCCGTTCGTCGTGTGCAGGTCGACGAACAGGTGCGGGTCGACGTCGGCGTACAGCGCCAGCAGCGTGCGCGTCTCCGGCGCGTCGACCTTGACGAAGTCGCGGTTCAGGTCGAGTCCCTGGCTGTTCGCGCGTTCGCCGCACGCGTCGGGCCCGTTCTGGCCGTCGCGGTTGCCGATCGCGACCGCCTCGTTGCCGTCGACGTTGTAGATCGGCAGCAGCCACAGGTCGACCTGCTGCAGCAGGTCCTCGTGTTCGCCCTGCGCGAACTCCCGCACGAGCAGCTGCAGCGCTTCCTTGCCCTCGACCTCGCCGCCATGGATGTTGCCGATCACGAGAGCGCGCAGCCGCGGTGCCTTCGCAGCGCCCGGCAGCGCGACCTGGACCAGCAGCTGCTCCGTGCCGCCGTGGCCCTTGCCGACGGTGCGCAGCGTCAGCCGGTCGCCATGCGGCAGTTCGGTCGCGGCGCGGCAGAAGCGCTCGACGTCGGCTGTGCGCGAGGTCTGCGTGAAGTCACTCGACTCGGGCACCGTGCGCGGCGACGCCTGCTGCTGCGGTGCGGCGCCGAGGCACAGGCCGAGCAGCAGCGCCAGCATGCGTCAGCGCCCGATCGCGGGCAGGCTCAGCGCGTCGTTCGACACCTGCGACACGGTCGTGGTCGGTGCCCGCGGTGCCGGTGCACCGGGTGTTGGTGCAGTGGGTGCCGGTGTGGTGCGTGCCGGGGTGCCGTGTCGCGCGGGCGGCTGCGGTGGCGGCAGTTCGTTGGCGCCGAGGCTGCTGTCGCCATCGCGGTCGAGCGCGCGCAGCAGCTGCGCGGTCCAGCGCACCAGCGCCGGGTCGAGCCGCTGCAGAATGGTGTTCAGTTCCTTGCCGTCGATGCGGCCGTTGCCGTCCTGGTCCGCGGCCTGCCACGGTGGCGGCAGCACGCCGGCAGCTGTCGCGGTGGAACTGCCGGCACCGGGCACGAGGCCACGCAGCAGTTCGAACCAGGGTGCGAGTTCCGCCTCCTCGATGCGACCCGAGTGGTCGTGGTCGAGGCCGCGCAGTTCGCCGCCGATCGCGGGCGGCAGGTTGGTCGCCTGCACCATCTGCTCGAGCTCGTCCGGATCGAGCCCGCCGTTGCCGTTCTTGTCGTGCATGCGCAGGAAACCCTGCAGCGGCGATGCGGGCCGCGCCTCCTGCCGTTCCGGCGCCTGCTCGACGAGGGTGCGGCACGGGCGCACGTGGAACACCCCGCCGCGCTGGGTGACGTTCCAGAAGTGCAGGTCGAACTCGGGCCACGAGACGAAGCCGTCGCGGTCGGTGTCGAGCCGCTGGAAGCCCGTGGAGTCCTTCGGCGAGGCGACCGCGTCGAGCGCTTCACTGGCCTCGAACACGTCGAGCCGATCGTCGCTGTCGGCATCGCAGGCCGAGAACAGGTCGCGGCTCACCGACTCCGAGTAGCCCTGCACGCCGGTGCGTGCAGCGCGCTTGCCCGGCGACGGCGTGTCGCCGCCGGCCTGCGCGGGCGCGAGCGCCGCCGTGGCGGCGAGCAGCAGGGGCGTGAGAGCGAGCCGGAACGACATCGTGGGTTGCGCGGGGCGCCGCGACGCAGCGCCGCTTGGTTTTCGACGCGCGCGGCACCCGACTATAGCGCCGGAGTCGGCGGAAAGGTCAGGGCACGAACAGGCAGTCGCGGCCCAGCCGTCGCACCGGCGGCTCGCCGGGTGCAGCTGCTTTCAGACCGGCCAGTTCGACCTCGTGACCGGCGCGCCGCAATGCCTGCGCGAGCTGCACGTTGGCCGGGGTGGCGGGCACCAGGACCAGGTGCCTGGCCGTCGCCAGCAGTTCGAAGGCCGTGGCGGCCAACTGCACGCCGCCGAGGAAGCCGGCGTCCGCCGTCATCGGCTCGAAGCCGCCGAGCCCGGGCGCGCCGAGTGGGGCGAACCCGACCGCGCGCACGACGGGGCGGTGGTTGGCGATGCCGTTGCGCAGCTTGTGCTGCGACAGTTCGGCGCCCTGGGCGCGCGCTTCGTCGCGCAGCGCGGCGAGGTCGACCAGGAGCGCCACACCGACGGCGGTTGGCTGTGCCGGGGCGGCGGGTCGCGGGGTGCGCTCCGGTGGCTGGTCGTGCCGCGGGCGGTCGTTTGGGGCTCGTTCCCAGCGCGGCCCTTCGTGTCGCGGGCGATCGTGCCTGGGCCGCTCGCCGCGGTCGGGCCGCTCGGGGCGCGGTTCGCGTGGTCCGCGCGCTTCGGCGGGTCGGTCTCCGCGCGGCGCGGTTGGTGGTCGCTCGCGGCCACCACGATCGGCCCCGGCTGGCTCCGGTCGCCGCGGTGCGTCTGGTCCACGATCCCGCGCCGGCCGTTGCTCGGGCTCGGGTGGGGAGGGCATGGGCGGTCGCGCTGGCGGTGCGGGCGCCTGGGCTCGCGGCGCGGATGCCGGTGCCTCCGGCGCCCGCGCCGGTGCCTCCGGCGCCCGCGCCGGTGCGCGCGGCGCAGCGACCTGCGGTCGTGGTTCCTTCGGCGGGCGCTGCGGCGGAACGGGTGGTTCGTCGGGACCGAAGATGTTCGCGCCGAAGTCGGACATTCACCGGTCAGGGTAGCAGACGCGCGCGCAGGCGGCCACGCCGGCGACTTTTTGCACCTCCATGCTTGTCGCCAACCTCTCCGCCCGCTTGCATCTGCGACCGACAGCCCCTTTCGAATCCCCGACCGCCACGCGACGGATCTGCAACCAGTCCGCGCCCAACACGGCGGTCACGACCGAGGAACCACCGAGTGAACGCTCGCAACGCTCTCCTGTCCGTCTCTGCTCTGCTCGCGACGACGCTGACTTCGTGCGGCACCGTCAATCGTGCCGGCAAGGACGCCTTTCTCGGCGTCTGCACGCCGGTGCTGATGGTCTACGGCGGCGCCACCGACGGCTACACGACCGCGCAGAGCGTGCGTAGCGGCCTCGACAGCGGGGCGGCCGTCGAAGTGCTCGCCTTCCCGTTCACGTTCGCCTACCACGCGCTCGAGCACGGCATCTACGGCGTCGTGCACATCGTCGACTTCTTCTTCTTCCCGTTCTACGGCGCCGCCGAGCTGCACCCCTACGGCCCCGAGATCAAGCCGCTCGACTTCTACCAGGGCACCGTGTTCGACAAGTGGGCGGCCAACCACGCCAAGAAGGGCACCGACGCCGAGAGCGGCGAGATGGTGCCGAACCGCTGATTGCCCGAGGCGGGGTTGCTGGCACCGCCGCATCGCGGTGGCAGTACGCGGGCGAACGCGAGCAACCAGCACCGCTGCGGCGGTGATGGACCTGGCCACGGGCCGGAGGCGGGGTTGCTGGCACCGCCGCGACGCGGTGGCAATGCGCCGCTGATGGCGACCCCTACTGACGCGGACCTCGCGTCAGCCCTGTGCGGCGTCGCTCGCGCTGGCGCCGAGGCCGAAGAACCCGAAACGGAACCCGTCGCGGGTGCATACCACGATCGGCAGCACGCGCTGGCGTTCCGAGGCCGACTCCTGCCACGGGTCGCTGCCGACGTGGCCGGTCAGCAGGGCCTCGACGGCGCGACGTGGCACCACGCCGACCAACAATCCTCCTGGTAGCGCCTGCCCGCTGACCCGTGCCAGTGCAGTGCGGATCGTGTCGGCGTCGCGCGAGTCGGGCAGCGTGATCAGGCCGGCGACGCGCGCCATCGGGTTCTTGGCGAGGATCTCGCGCGCATCGGCGACGAGGTCCGGACCGTGGTGCTGCAGCAACTCCTCGGAGTCGAGCTGCTGGTAGAAGCTGTCGGTTGGATCCATCGACCCGGCCGTTGCCGCGAGAGAGAGAAGTCGTGCCGGGGAAGGCTCTGGGAAAAGGGGAAGAAGGAGAGTCGAGCCTTCACGTCCTTGCGGACAACCCCGGCACGTGTGCGATGCTGTGCCACCGGGGCCGCGAGTCCCCGGTCGCGTGTTCTTCGGCCGCCCATTGAAAGTGCACGCCGCGGCGCCTGCAAGTGCCAGTCGCGGCGCGCGCGGCGCGCTGCCCGCGCGGCGGCAGGGAATCTCGCCAGCTCCTCCCAGGTCCGCAGTCCTCCTGGTCAGCGTCCCGTCGCAACCGCTGGCAGCAGGCGTTCGGCGTAGATCGGCAGGCGCAGGACGAAAGCCAGCGCGGCGGCGGGGCTTGTGGCGGCGCGTTGGTCGATGGCCTCGCCGAGTTCGCGCAACAGCGTCGCCTGCGGCGCCTGGATCGCCGGTTCGGCGAGCATCGCGGCGAGCCGTTCGCGGACGTGGGCGAGCAGTGGCACGGGATCGCCCGTGGCCGCGGGGGGCCGCCAGTCGGCGAAGTACAACGTGCGCAAGGCGTCGGCCTGCGTCGTGCGGCCCTGCAGTTCGGCGCGCACGATGTCGGCGGCATAGATGCGCTCGGTGGCGTTCGCGGCCTCGCTGCCGCGCGCGCGACTGCTGAACGCCGCCATGCGCTGCCGCCAGCGATCGCGCAGGCTCGGACCGATCTGGCCCATCAACCAGTCTTCGCAGGCGGGCACCGCCGTGCGCAGCGGCGGCAGGCGACCGGCATCGGTGCCGACCTTCTGCAGCACGGTCTGCGGCTCCTCGTGCAGGCGTGCCAGCAGTTCGACGACGGGCAGTTCGGCGGCGGTGGTCGCGAGCGCGGTCCGCAGGGCCGGCGGCGCGTCGGTGAGGTCCGGCGGTGCGACGGTGGTGGCGTGCAGTCGGCGCAGTTCGAGCAGGCGCGCGGCGGCGACCCAGCGTTCCAGGTGGCCGGGACCGGCATCGGCGGCGACCTGCTGGTAGCCCACGACGGCGCGCGCGACGTCGAGGTCGAGCACTTCGTGCAGCCAGGCCTCGTGCAGCGTCGTTGCTGCGGCGGGCTGTTGCGCCGGCACCACGGCTGCGGTCGCAGCGAACAGGACCGGCAGCAGACCGTGGCGCCGAGCGCTCACGATTCCTCCAGCAGCTGCGACTCGAAGCGGTAGCCGAGGCCGTGCACGGTGACGACGTGCACCGGGTTCTCGACGTCGCGTTCGAGCTTCTTGCGCAGCCGCGCGATGTGGTTGTCGACGGTGCGCGTGGTCGGCAGATGCACGTAGCCCCAGACCTTGCGCAGCAGGTCCTGGCGGCTGACGACCTCGCCGCGGTGCTCGACCAGCATGCGCAGGATCTCGGCTTCGTAGCGCGAGAGCTGCGCCTCCTTGCCATCGCGCACGATCGTGAACCGCCGCCAGTCGACGACCAGGTCGGGGAACTGCATCACACCCGCCGCTGCGGGCCGGTCACCGTTGGTGGCCTTCGCGCCCGCCTGCGTGCGGCGCAACACGGCGCGGATGCGCGCCGTCAGTTCGCTGAGGCCGAACGGTTTGGTCAGGTAGTCGTCGGCGCCGAGTTCGAGGCCCTGCACCTTGTCGCGGTCCTGGCCCTTCGCCGAGACGATGATCACCGGCATTTCGCGGCCGGTCTCGCGCAGGTGCCGCAGCACGTCGAGACCGGGCATGCCCGGCAGCATCAGGTCGAGCAGGATCAGCGACGGGCGGCCGTCGCGCGCCTTGCGCAGGCCTTCCTTGCCATCGGCGGCGGTGTCGACGCGGTAGCCCTCCAGCTCCAGGTTGTGCTGCAGGCCCGCACGCAGGTCGGGTTCGTCCTCGATGACGAGGATGTGGGTGTCGGTGAGGCTGGTCATGTGGGACTCGGGGTCTTCGTGCCGGGAACCGCGGCGGCCACCGCGCGCGGCAGGGACAGGCGCAACACGGTGCCGCCGCCGTCGCGCGCCAGGGCGACGATCTCGCCGCCGTGGGCGCGGGCGAAGTGGCGGACGAGGCTGAGGCCGAGGCCGGCCCCGCGCACTTCGCCGGCGTTGCTGGCGCGATGGAAGCCATCGAACACGCGCTCGAGTTCGCCGTCGGGAATGCCGCGGCCACGATCGCGCACCTCGACGACGACCTCGTCGCCGGCGGTCGTCAGTTCGAGTTCGATCTCCTGATCGGGTTCGTCGTCGCGGCCGTACTTGGCCGCGTTCTCGAGCAGGTTCACGATTGCGCTCTCGCAGGCGTTGCGATCGCAGTCGACCTGGATGTCGTGCGGCAGCGTCTCGCAGAGGATCGCGCCGCGCGCTTCGAGGTGCGGCGTGTAGGCGTCGCAGACCGTGCGCAGCAGTTCGCCGAGGTCGGTGCGCACCCGCTCGTAGGTCAGCGTGTTCGCCTGCTGGCGCGAGAAGTCGAGGATGCGCTGGATCAGCGCCGTCAGCCGTTCCGATTCGCGCGTGATGATGCCGCCGAACTGCGCCGCCTGCTGCGGATCGCGCGCGCGCCCCATGCCGAGCGTCTCGCCGTACATGCGGATCAGCGCCAGCGGCGTCTTCAGTTCGTGCGAGACGCGCGAGACGAGATCGATCTTCAGCGCCGCCAGCTCGGTCTCGCGCGACGCCGAGCGCCACAGCCACAGCGCGCCGCCGACCGCGGTCGCGAACAGCGCCAGCATCAGCAGCGTGCGGTTGCGTGCCGCGGCGTGCGCCTCGGCGATGATCTGCTCGGCGTTGGCCGGATAGGCGCGCAGCTGCAGGCCGTGCCGTTCGAGGTTCGGCGGCACGAAGTCGGCGGGCACGGTGCTCGGCGGCGGCAGCATCGGCGCACCGTCCGCATCCTGGATCGCCAGCACGAACGTCTGGCCGCTGCCGGCGAACTGCTGCAGCGCGGGCGCCAGCAAGGTGTCGAGGTCGAGGTGCATGCCGACGCGGCTGCAGCGGAAGCGCTGCTGTTCGTCGGCGGACGCACGCCGCACGGCGAGCAGCGTCGTGCGGCCCGACAGGGTCGAGACGATGCGCTGCTCTTCGTCGGAGTCGGCGTCCTCGTCGCCGGGCGCGGCGGTGCGCATACGGCGCAGGCGCAGGCCGAACTTCAACACCAGGTCGTAGGCGCCGGCGAAGGTGCGCGACTGCGTGCGCTGCCGCTCTTCCGCCAGCAGCTGGTCGACTTCGGGGCGAGCGGCGTCGTCGGCTGCGATGCCCGCGGCAAGGCGGGTTGCGATCGCCGACAACAGGCCGTCGGCGAGGAAGTCGCGGCGGCTCTCGGCGATCGCGCGCAGCAGTTTCAACCGGTCGGCCGTGGTGCCGAGTTCGGCCAACGAGGCCTCGGCGAGCACGGTCAGCGGCCACGTGTCCTGGTCGAGACGCCCTGGCCGCGAGCCGTTGCTGGCGAAGTGCGCGACCTTGTCGAACTCGGCGCGCGCGGCCTCGGGGTCGCCGAGCCGACGCAGCACGGTCGCCAGGCGGAAGCGCGCGTTCACCTCGGACTCGTCGAGGTCGGAGCGGCGCATGCTGCGCGCCTGTGGATTGGCGGCCTCGATCTGCGCCAGCAGGTGCTGCAGCAGCGACTTCGCCTGTGCGTGGTCGCCTTCGGTCAGCAGCAGGTCGACGGCCTGCAGCGCGGCGCTGAGCGAGGTCTCGTTGCCGCGTGGCCGCGGGTCGCGCGCGAACGGCAGGTGCAGGCTGCCCGGCGGTGGCGTCGGCCAGACCAGCGCGAACTGTTCGTCGAGCAGCACGAGATCGAGCAGGCTCTGCAGGCGCTCGTCGGTGCGCAGCTGCAGCACCGTGCGCACGGGACCACGTTCGGCGAGTTCGCGTTCGGTCGCCGCCGCCAGTGCCGGCAGCCGCTGGTCGATCTGCTGGTCGACGGCCTGGGCGGCGCTGTGCAGGAACTGCCGCGCTTCGCGTTCGAGCGCCGCCTGCGCCTCGGCGCCGCTGCGCTGCAGTTCCCGCCAGCCGAGTATCGCGAGCACCGCCAGCGGGATCAGGAACGTGCAGAGCGCCAGCAGGTGGCGGTGGCTGAAACGCGACTGCGTGGACGACATGGGGACGCGGACTGGCCGCGGGATGGCGTGCAGCGTAACGCCGGCCGATGGCAGGTGTACCCGGGCTCGGGCCGTACCTGCGCGGGACAGGTCTCCGTACATGAACCGGGCCGCGTTGCCGCGGCCCGCGCGCACTGGCTAGCGGCCGGTCACTGCACGACGAACGACCAGGTGTCGGTCGAAGTCAGGTCGAGCAGGTCCGGGCACGGGCCGCCTGGCGGCGTCAGCAGGTCGAAGCCCTGGATGTAGATCGGCAGGCCCAGCGTCGCCCACGACGGCTGGATGTTCAGCGGGAACGTCGGGCCGTTGATCGTCAGCACCGGGTTGGCGCTGGTGCCGAGCGTGCAGTTGCAGTTGGCGAACACGAGGCTCAGCGGCAGGAAGCTCGACGAGACGTCGAAGGCGAGCAGCTGCAGGAAGCCCTGCGTGTTCGTCATCTTCGAGAACAGCATCGTGCCGAGCTCACCGGTGCCCTGGCACTCGAGGTTGGCGGTGCCGCACGCCATGGGGAAGCGCTGCAGCGACGACGGCTTGTCGAGCAGGCGGATGCCGCGGTAGGTGACGTTCAGCGGCGCCGCCGCCAGCGAGGTGACCACCGTGGCCGGGCCGGTGTCGACGCAGGTCACGATCTCGGTCGCGGTGCTGGGGAAGGCGTATGCCGCGGTCGCCCACAGCGTGGTGACGCCGTTCAGCACCTTGCCGGTCACGCCGCGCATGCCGGCGTTGCCCGTGATCGTCGAGTAGCCGATCGTGTACTGCAGCGTCCAGGTGCCGCCCGACTGCGTCCACTTCTGAATGCCACCGAGGCCGCTGGTGCGATCGTCGGCGACGTAGATCGTGTCCGGGTCGGCCCAGAACACGTCGTAGGGCGAATCCGGCGAACTCGTCGGCGGGAAGCCCGTCAGCTGGATGATCGATTGACCACTCGAGGTCGGCAGGCCCGCGCCGACCGTGTTCATGCCGATGTTCGCGCCCGACATGGTCGTCGTGTAGAGCTGGCCGAGGAAGATCGACGCCACCCGGTCGTTGGTGGTGGCGCCATTCAGCTGCACCGAGGTCGTCGCACCGATGTTGGCGACGTAGCGCATGCCGGCGGTGCTGGTCAGGCCGGTGCCCGAGGTCCAGAACTGCAGTCCGTCGGTGCTGACGATCGAGCGCAGCGGGCTGTTCGACGGCGAGGCGCCGCTGCCGGCCGAGTAGGCGTCCGTGAGGGCGGTGCTGGTGTCGACGGTGCCGACGATGTCGACGACAGCGATCACACGCGGCACCACGGTCGAGTCGGTCTTCGCCACGCCAGCGGTGCCGGGGGCAGTGCCGTAGCCACCGACCATCAGGGAGAGACCGTTCTGCGAGACGTTCAGGAAGCCCTCGGAGTTCACCGAGCCCGAGCTCGAGAACGGCAGGTTCGCCCCACTCGCGATGGTCGGCAGTGCGATCGTCTGCACCAGGGTGCCAGCCGGGGTGATCTCGTCGAGGAAGCACGGTGCCGAGGCGGTGCCGAGCGCGGCAGTGCCGTCGCCGACGCGAACGACAACCACGTTGCCGAAGGTGAAGGGCACCTGGGCCGTCAGCGCCGGCGCCAGGAAGAGAGTGAAGAGCGGCAGCATGCTGCCGAGAATGGTGGGCTTGTTCATCGGTGGAGACGTGGGGAAGCGGACATCGAACACCATCGCACGGTCGGAGTCGACCGCACGGTGTTCGCGTTTCGGCGGACCGGCGCGATCGTCGTGCGATGCGCTACGCCGTAGCTCGGAAGGCAGACACCATCGTCGACGACGATGCAGCGAGCATCAGCGCCATGTGAAGCCTCGAGCAATGCCGCGCTGCGACAGCTGTGCACGTTCTCCACAACTCTGTGGAGCCTTTTCGAACTGGCGCTGGCATCGGCTATTGCCGCTGCAGCACCAGCCGGCGAACGCACCCCGGTGCGGCGGCGCCCGGTGCGGCGGCGAGCGACAGCACCAC
>JBGARS010000096.1:0-19346 GCA_044230075.1 Planctomycetota bacterium
GTGGTCTGCTGCCGTACGCCGAGCCGGCCCGGGTGCCGCAGCACGATCGCCATGCCGCGACTCTCGACCGCGACCTCGTCGACGCCGCACTGCATCCGGGGCGTCGACGGGTCGGAGCAGAACACCGCGACGTCGATCGCGGCGTGCGGCTGGTCGCGCCACGCGGTGACGATCAGCTCGCCGACCAGGCCGGTGGTGCCGATGCGCACGCGCCGCAGTTGCACGCGGCGCAGCGCGTTCGCCTCGAGTTCCGCGACGGGCACGGGTTCGGCGCGCGTCGTCGTGCCGCCCTGCGTGACGACGAACTCGATCTGCGCCGGCGGCAGATCGACGTCGCCGGTCGGCAGCTCGGGACCTGGTCCCGGCACCAGGTCCAGCGCGCGTTCCTGCAGCGGCGCGAGCTCGGCGCGGAACAGGCACAGCGCCTGCCGCAGCGAGCCGTCGGGCCAGCGCGCGCCGAACGGCTGCCAGGCGGTCGCGGTGTCGCGCACGTGCAGGTCCGGCCGGTCCGGCACGGCGCCCTCGGCGAACGGCACCACGACCGCAGCACCTTCGGCTCGCGCGTTCGGCGCCAGGTTCTGCAGGCACAGGGTGCGCACGGCGGCCGCCGGTGCGGCGTCGGGCGCCGGTGGCGCCGCCGGTTCCGGCTGCTGCGCGCCCGCCGCGGCGACGAACCCCAGGAACGCGAGCGTTCGCAGGGATCGGCGCGGCGCGGGATCGGGTCGTGGTATCGACGGCGCGAGCGGCACGCGGCGATCATCGGTCATGCGACCGGCGCGGACCAGGGTCAGTGGGCGACCAGCCAGTTCCGGCCGTGGCCGACGGCGACCTCCAGCGGCACCTTCAGCGCGGCGGCGCCGGCCATCGCATCGCGCAGCAGGCGTTCGACCTCCTGCACCTCGTCGTCGGGCACGTCGAGCACCAGTTCGTCGTGCACCTGCAGCAAGAGCCGGGCGCGCAGCTTGCGTTCGCACAGCCGCGCGTGCACGGCCAGCATCGCGCGCTTGACGATGTCGGCGGCCGCGCCCTGGATCGGCGTGTTGACGGCCATGTTCTCGGCGGCGATGCGCTGCATGGCGTTGGTCGAGTCGATGTCCGGCAACGGTCGGCGCCGGCCGAACATGGTCCACACCTCCTTCTGCTCGCGCGCCTGCTGCAGCGAGCCGTCGAGGTAGCGCTTCACGCCGGGTAGCGCCCGGAAGTAGCTCTCGATGAACTTCTTCGCCTCGGGCGGGCGCAGGCCGGTCTCGTTGGCCAGGCGCGAGGCACCCATGCCGTACATCAGGCCGTAGTTGATCACCTTCGCCTGGTTGCGCAGCTCGGGCGTGACCATCGCCGGCAGCAGGCCATGCACCAGCGCTGCGGTGCGCGCGTGGATGTCCTCGCCGCGCTGGAACGACTCGACCAGGGCCTTGTCGCCGGACAGGTGGGCCAGGATGCGCAGTTCGATCTGCGAGTAGTCGGCCGACATCAGCACCCAGCCCTTGCCGCGCGCCACGAAGCAGGCGCGCACGCGGCGGCCTTCTTCGGTGCGGATCGGGATGTTCTGCAGGTTTGGGTCCTCCGAGCTGAGTCGCCCGGTCGCGGCCACGGCCTGGTTGAAGGTCGTGTGCACGCAGTGCGTCGTCGCATCGACCAGCAGCGGCAGGCTGTCGACGTAGGTGCCCTTGAGCTTCGACAACTGGCGCCACTCGAGCAGCAGCTGCACGACCTCGTGGTGCGGCGCCAGCTTCTCGAGCACCTCGTGGTCGGTCTTGTACTGGCCGGTCTTGGTGCGCTTGGGTTTGGTGATGTTGGCGGCACGATGCACTTCGAGTTCGTCGAACAGCACCACACCCAGTTGCTGCGGCGAACCGAGGTTGAACTCGTGGCCGGCTCGCTGGTGCACGCGCGCGACGATCGCATCGAGGCGTTGCTGCATCTCGGTCGACAGCCGCGCGAGCTGCTCGCTGTCGATGTGGATGCCTTGCCATTCCATGTCCAGCAGAACCGGCACCAGCGGCAACTCGAGGTCACGGTAGATTGGCTCGACGCGCAGCGCCGTCAGCTGCGCCTGCAGCGGCGTGTGCAGGCGCAGCGCCAGATCGGCCTCTTCGCACACGTAGTCGCCGACCAGTGCCGCGTCGACCTGATCGAACGTCATCTGCTGCTTGCCGCGCCCGACCAGGTCCTTGGCCGACTTCTTCCTGAAGTCGAAGTGCCGCAGCGCCAGCGCCTCGAGCGAATGCGCGACGACGCCGGGTTCGCAGCAGTACGACGCCAGCATGGTGTCGAACTGCAGTCCCGCCATCTCGACGCCTTCGCTGCGCAGTGCGGCCAGCACGCGCTTGCCATCGTGGGCGATCTTGCCCGGCTCGTCACTGGTCAGCGCCGGCCGCAGCGCCGCGACGATCCCGCTGCGACCGCCGGGCAGTGCCGGTGCGTCGAGCTCGAGCGGCACGTAGGTCGCATCACCCGGTGCGAAAGCGAACGCGATGCCGACCAGGCGGCCGCTGCGCCGGTTGCCGCCCGTGGTCTCGACCGCGATCGACACGGTCGGCGTCGCGCGCAGCCGGCCGAGCAGGCGATCGAGGTCGGTGCCGGTGCGCACGACACGGTAGCTCTGTTCGACGTCGGGCTGCGGCTCGGGGCGGCTGGCGAGGTTGGCGAGCAGGTTGTTGAACTCGAGCCGCTTGAACAGCGGCCGCAGCAGCTCGGGGTCCGGCGCTGCGGGCCCGAGTTGTTCGGCCGTGACCGGCAGCGGCACGTCCAGCTTCAGCGTCACCAGCTCGCGCGACAGCAGCGCCTTGTCGCGATTCGCCAGCAGCGTGGCGCGGATCGACGGCTTCTTCACCTGTTCGGCGTTGGCGAGCACCGCATCGAGCGAGCCGAACTCGGTCAGCAGCTCGACCGCGGTCTTCTGGCCGATCTTCGGCACGCCGGGCACGTTGTCGGAGCTGTCGCCCATCAGCGCCAGCAGATCGACCATGCGTTCCGGCGGCACGCCCCACTTCGCCGTGGCCGCGGCGGCGTCCAGGATCTCCGGCTTGCTGGTCGAGCTGCGCAGGTTCCACAGCTTGACCCGGTCGTCGACGATCTGCAGGAAGTCCTTGTCGCCGGTGACCAGGAACACCTCCATGCCGGCGTCGCGACCCTGCACCGCCAGCGCCCCGATCACGTCGTCGGCTTCGGCGGTCTCACTCTCGACGATCGGGATGCCGAACGCGGTGGTCGCCTCGCGGATGTCGTCGAGCTGCACGCGCATCTCGTCGGGCATCTTGTTGCGCGTCGACTTGTACTCGGGGTAGATCCTGGTGCGCGCGAGGTCGCCGCGCGGGCCGTCGAACGCGATCGCGACCGCGTCGGGCTTCTCCCGCTCGAGCAGCGCGCGCAGCGTCATGCAGAAGCCGTAGGTCGCGGCGGTCGGGTGGCCCGAGCTGGTCGACAGCGGCGTGCGCCCGGTGCCCTGGAAGGCGAAGAAGCTGCGGTAGGCGAGGGCTGTGCCGTCGATCAGGAACAGGCGCTTTCGCATGCGTTCGTTGTAGCGTCGTGCGCGCCGATCACGAACGGCGGAACGGCTAGGATGCGGCCGTGGCCGCGATGCCGGACTTCGACCCCATCGTCGCGCCCGCACCGGCGTCGCCGCTCGCCGGCGTGCGGCGCTTCCTGCGCTGGTCGCTGCTGATCGGATTCACGATCGGCATGGCGACCTGGATGCTCTCGTACGCGTGCTCGAACCGGCAGTTGGTCACGGCGTTCGTCGGCTTCCTGCTGTGGTTCGCTTTCGGCTGCGCCGGGTGCATGGTCAAGGTCGTCGAAGTCGCCAGGGCGTTTCGACGGCGCCACTTCTGGGGGCAGGTCCTGCCGGGCTGGGGTTCGCTGCTGTGGCTCGCGGCGCCAATCCTCTACTTGGCCAGCAATGCGTGCGCGTTGGACGCGGTGGTGTGGTTCACGCAGCACCGCGGCAGGCTCGAACACCACCTGCGGGACGGGCCACCGTTCGCCGGTGCGCTCGCCTGGCGCGCCGAGCCGGGCATCACGGTGCAGATCGTCGCGCCCGGGATCGTGCTGTTCGAGATCGGCGGTGGTTGGGAGGCGCGCGGCATCGCCCACGACCCTGGCGGTCGGCTCACGGCTGGCGTTCAGGGAGGACCCGCGGGCTACCTGGTGCGCGTCACCGACCTCGACGACGGTTGGCGGGCGTGGTCGCGCGGCGACTGACTGCCGAGGCGATCAGTCGCCGAGTCGGGCCCGCAACCCAGCTCGTCCGCACAGGCCGTGCAGCTGCTGCAGCGTGTCGCGGTCGCGACCGGCCCAATGGACCAGTGCGTCGCCGGGCTCTGCCGCCTGGATCAGTTCCGCAACCGGGGCACGCAGGTGCACCGGCAGCGCAGCGTGGTGGTACACGCCCAGCATCGCGCCCATGCTGGCGCCGGCGGCCACGGCGAACTCGAGACCCACGTCGATGCCACCGCACAGCGACACGGCGGCGGCGCCAGCGGCGCCAAGGACCGAGCGATGGAGCACACAGCGAGCCACGCTGATGGACTCGATCGTGGCAGCCCGACCGCCGAGCGAGACCACGAGGCTCGTCAGGTGTTCCCGATCGGCCGCCGGCGGATACCGCTGGAACCGCATGCGCGACAGGTCGCCGAGCAACCGGGTCGGAGCGCCGACCAGCAGGTCGTCCAGTTCGCGGTCGGCGGGGATCAGCACGAACAGGGTCGGCATGGCGCCTGGCGCGGCCCGGGTCCGCTACAGCACGTACTTGACGACCACGAAACCACCGATACCCAGCGCGGCGCCGGCGAACGTCACCAGTGCGAAGCGCTTCTCGATGAAGTCCTTGATCGGCGGGCCGTAGTGGCGGAACAGCCAGGCGACCAGGAAGAAGCGCGCCGAGCGGCCGACCGCGGACGCGAGCACGAACATCGGGAAGTTGATGCTGCAGACGCCGGCGAGGATCGTGATGACCTTGTAGGGGATCGGCGTGAACGCGGCGACGAACACGACCCAGAAGTCGTACTGGTCGTACAGGTCGCGCACGCGGCCGACGCTGTGTTCGTTGATCCCCGGCACCCAGCGGTAGAAGAACTCGTGCGTCTGATCCCACGCGAACGCGCCGATGCCGTAGCCGGCCATGCCGCCGAGCACCGAGGCGATCGCACACCAGAACGCGAACCGATAGCTGCGCTTGACCTGGCCGATGCACATGGCGATCAGCAGCACGTCGGGCGGGATCGGGAAGAAGCTGCTCTCCGCGAATGCGAGCAGGAACAGCGCCGGCACCGCATAGGGCGTGTCGGCCCAGTGCAGCACCCAGTCGTAGAGGCGGCGGATCGGACCGCGGCGTGCCGGTTGGATCGGGGGACTTCCGGTCGGGGCGGGGGTCGTCACGTGGATCGGGAGCGAGAGAGGTGTCAGCTGGCGTCGTCGTCGAGCAGTTCGTGCACCTCGAGCTGCACCGGACCGTCCTCGCCGCGCGGGTTCAGCCGCGGTGAGTAGACCACGGTCCAGGGCCCGTTGCGGCGGCGCAGCTCCTCGAAGCGCGCGCTGCCGCGCACGACGCGTCCCGGCAGGATCTGGCCGTCGCCGACGAAGCGCAGGCGCAGGTCCTGGCCGCGCACGTCGGTCATCGGGTTGCCGACCGTGCGCACGCCGCGGGTCGCGAAGCGCGGCCGGCGATGGCCCATGCCGAACGGGCCCAGCATGTCGAGCCGCCGCACGGTGTGCGGGTCGAGCTCGTCGAAGCGCGCGGCACCGTCGATCGGCGTCGTGTCCTGGTCGACCAGACTGTCGCGGCAGACCTGCAGGAAGCGGGCGCGGAACGCGTCGAAGCGATCGCGCCGCACCTCGAGCCCGGCCGCCGCGGCGTGGCCGCCGTGCGCGACCAGGTGTTCGCCGCAGGCCGCCAGCGCGTTGCGCAGGTGCAGCCCGCTGACGCAGCGACCGGAGCCGCGGCCGACGTCGCCCTTCCAGGCGATCAGCAGTACCGGCTTGCCGGTGATCTCGGTCGCGCGCGCGGCGACGATGCCGAGCACGCCCGGGTGCCAGCTGTCACTGGCGAGCACGACGGCGGGTTCCGGATCCGCGGCGGCCTGGCGCAGCACGTCGTCCTGCAGCAGGCGTTCGACGCGGCGCCGTTCCTCGTTGTGTTGCTCGAGCTTCTTCGCCGCCACCTGCGCCTCGCGGTAGCCCGGCGCGCACAGCAGCGCTATGGCATCGTCGGCATGGCCGACGCGGCCGGCGGCGTTCAACAGCGGTGCCAGGCGGAAGGCGATGTCTTCGACGTCGGCGCCGCGGTGCAGCAGACCGGCGGCGTCGAGCAGGGCGCGGATGCCGGGGTTGCGGCTCTGCGCCAGCGACCGCAGGCCGTGGAAGACCAGCGTGCGGTTCTCGCCGCACAACGGGGCGACGTCGGCAACGGTGCCGAGCGCGACGTAGGTCATCGCGTCGGTGAGGAACTCGGCGAACTCGGGGCTCTGCAGCATGCTGCCCGAGAACGAGCGCGCCAGCGCGGCGGCCAGCCGGAACGCGACGCCGCAGCCGGCGAGGTTGCGGTCGGGGTAGCCGGCGTCGGGCAGGCGTGGGTTCAGCAGGGCGAACGGTTGGGCTCTGTTCTCGCTGGTGCCGTGGTGGTCGGTGACGATCACGTCGATGCCGCGCGCCTGCAGCTCGGCGATCGGCCCGACCGCGTTGGTGCCGTTGTCGACCGAGATCACCAGCGGGAAGCCGCCGGCGACGATCGCATCGACGCTCGCCCGCGAGAACGAGTAGCCGTCGGCGCGCGCCGGCACGTAGGCGCGGCTGGTCGCGTGCAGCAGCGAGAAGAACTTGTGCAGCAGCACCGTGCCGCTGACGCCATCGCAGTCGTAGTCGCCGTGGATCAGGATCGGCTCGCCGTTGCGCAGCGCCAGGCGGATGCGCGCGACCGCCTTCTCCATGTCGCGGAACAGGAACGGGTCGTGCAGCGTGCCGAGATCCGGCCGCAGGAAGCCGCGCACGCGGGCTGGATCGTCGAAGCCGCGGGCCAGCAGCACGCGCACGACGAGGTCCGGCAGCCCGAGCGTGTGGGCCAGGGCGCGCTCGCGCGGATCGGGCGGTGGCGTCTTCGATGCGGCGCGCTGCATGTCGGCCGGGGTATGGTAGCGACACACCAGCCGATGCCCACCACCGACTCCCAGCGTTCTCACGCCCTGCGCCTGCTGCCGCCGGTCGACCAGATCGTGCGCGACGAGCGCCTGTCGACGTTGCCGCGGCCGCTGCTGGTGCGCGAGGCCCGCGCCTGGCTCGACGAGCTGCGCGCACGGGTCCTGGCCGGCGCGCTCGATGCCGCCGCCGTCGAGGCGGCCGGTCGCCCGGATGCCTACGTGCCGCAGCTGCAGCAGCGGTGCGACTCGGCGCAGCGTGCGCGGCACGAACGGGTGTTCAATGCGACCGGCATCGTGCTGCACACCGGCATCGGGCGCGCGCCGCTGGCACCCGCGGCGATCGCGGCGGTCGTGCAGGCGGCCGGCTTCGCGATCGTCGAGGTCGATCCGGCGTCCGGCGAACGCGACCAGCGCGAGGTCGCCGTGGCGAAACTGCTGCGCGAGTTGACCGGCGCCGAAGCAGCGCTGGTGGTCAACAACAACGCGGCGGCGACGCTGTTGATGCTGACGGCCCTGTGCGCCGAGCGCGAGGTCGTGATCTCGCGCGGCGAACTGGTGGAGATCGGCGGCGGCTTCCGCGTGCCCGACGTGATGCGGCGCGCCGGCTGCACGATGGTCGAGGTCGGCACGACCAACAAGACCCATGAGCACGACTTCACGGCCGCGACCACCGAGCGCACCGTCGCCTGGCTGAAGGTGCACCCGAGCAACTTCCGCATCGAGGGCTTCACCGGCGTGCCCTCGGTCGCGCAGTTGGCCAGGCTGGCCGCCGGCCGGCCGGGCCCGGTGCCGGGGCTGCTGCTGCTCGACGACCTCGGTTCGGGCCTGCTGCTCGAGACGCCGATCGCCGGGCTCGAGAACGAGCCGAAGGTCAAGGACAGCCTGGCGGCCGGCGCGCACCTGACGTGCTTCTCGGGCGACAAGCTGCTGGGCGGGCCGCAGTGTGGTGCGCTGGTCGGCCGCGCCGACCTGATCGCGCAGTGCCGCGCACACCCGCTCTACCGGGCCCTGCGGTGCGACAAGCTGACGCTGGCGGCGCTCGAGGCGACGCTGCGGCTGTATCGCGACGGCGATCCACTGCAGACGGTGCCGACGCTGCGCATGCTGAGCGCCACGCCGGCCGAATTGAAGGCGCGCAGCGAACGGCTCGCGGGCCTGCTGCAGGACCTCGGCGGCGAGGTCGTCGCCAGCGATTCGTTCGCCGGTGCCGGTGCGAATCCGGCGCGCGCGTTGCCGAGCTTCGCCACGGCGCTGCGCGGCGGCGACGCCGAGCAGCAGCGCCTGCGCGCAGCGCGCCCGCAGGCGGTGTTCGCGCGCGTGGCCGACGGCAGGCTGCTGCTGGATGCGCGCACGCTGCTCGCCGAGGATCTCGACCACGTCGCGGCGGCGGTCCGCCGCGCGCTCACCCCCGTTGTCTGAGAGCCCGAGAGGAATCCATGATACAGGCTCTCAGGGTCCCTTTGGCGGCCGCCTGCGCGGCCGCGCAGAGGGTTCGAAACCGATCGCTTCTCACCCTCTGACCACACCATGGCCGACCATCCCGACAAGCGCCTGACCCGCTACGCCTCCGGCTCCGGTTGAGCCGCGAAGCTGCCGCCGGGGAGCCTCGGGCAGGTTCTCCAGAAGCTGGGTTCGATCGAACATCCCGATCTGCTGACTGGTGTCGGCGGGTTCGAGGATGCGGGGATCTTCCGTCTCGATGCCGAGCGCGCGCTCGTGCAGACGGTGGACTTCTTTCCGCCGATCGTCGACGACGCGCGCTGGTTCGGCCGGATCGCCGCCGCCAATGCGCTGTCGGACGTCTACGCGATGGGCGGCCGGCCGCTGACGGCGATGAACCTGGTCGGCTGGCCGAAGGACCTCGACCTCGAACTGCTGGGCGAGGTACTCGCCGGGGGGCTCGAGAAGGTGCGTGAGGCCGGCGCGGTGCTCTGCGGTGGACATTCGGTCGTCGACCACGAGATCAAGTACGGCCTGTCGGTGACCGGCATCGTGCACCCGGACCGCTTCTGGCACAACGACGGCGCCCGCGCCGGCGACGCGCTGCTGCTGACCAAGCCGCTCGGCATGGGGCCGGTGTCGACCGCGATCAAGCGCGAGCAGGCCAGCGCCGACGTGACCCTGGCGGCGATGCACTCGATGGCGACGTTGAACAAGGCCGCCTGCGAAGCGGTGCTGGACCTCGAGGTGCATGCGGCCACCGACGTCACCGGCTTCGGCCTCGTCGGCCATGCCTGCGAGATGGCCGAAGGCGCGGGCCTGTGCCTCGAACTGCAGGCCGCCGAGCTGCCGCTGCTCAGCGGCGCGCTGGACATCGTGCGCAGCGGCGTGATGTCGGGCGGCTGCAACCGCGGCAAGCAGTACTACGGGCCCAAGGTCGCGTTCGCGACCGGCGTCGATGCGGCGCTGGCCGATCTGGTGTTCGACGCGGAGACCTCGGGTGGCCTGCTGCTGGCCGTGCCCGCGGCGGCGGTGGCGGTCGCCGTGCGGCGGTTGCGCGACGCGGGAGCGCCCGCGCACGCGTGCGTCGGCCAGTTCGTGGCGCGGGTGGCCGGCGGGCCGTCGGTACGCTTCATCTGACCGGTCGTGTGGCCGGCGGCACCGACGGCGCCCAGGCCAGCCGTTCGCGCAGTGTGGCGTCGAGCTCCGGGAACGGCACCTCGTCGAGCGGCAGCAGGGTCAGCGCGAAGGTGTATTCGAGCAGCCGTTCGCGGGTCAGGGCGGGCAGTCCGTCGGGCGCTGGCGGCGAGTCGTCCCCGGCGCGCAGATCGTCGGCACCCAACAGTGCGGCGCGCAGCACCGCGGACCGCAGCGTGCGGGTCGCAGGATCGAAGCAGATCGCGGCGTCGACGCACACCCGCGCCGGATCCTGCCGCTGCAAGATGCCCGGCAGGCGTTCGAGGATCTGCTGCGCCTGCGGCTGCGGGTGGTAGCTGTCGTGCAGCAGCGCCGCCGCGGCCTGCGCGTTCCAGACCGCGTGCACGCGCATGGCCGGGCGCCCATCGAGGAACACCGGTTCGGCGTCGCCGAGGGTGGCGGTGGCGAGGTGGCTTGCCAGTGCGCGAGGGGAGAACGGCAGGTCCGGGGCATCCCCTTGCGGCAGCGTCCAGCCGGCGCCGTCCCTGGCAACCAGCTGGCGGTCGCCGTGGGTCAGCACCTCGTGCTGCCGCAGCTGCAGCAGCGCGAGCCCCTGGTGCCAGGCGCCGCGGAACGGGATCGGCTGGTCGTCGGCGGGAAATGCCGCGTCGCCGGGGGTGAAGCGGCACGTGCCGGCGAAGGCCAAGGGCTGCTCGAGCATCTGGCGACAAGCCGCCGCGACGTCGTCAGCGGTGCGCCGCCGCAGGCGTTCGGCGGCGGTGGCATCGGGCTGCTGCGTCGGCAACGGCGCGGCGAGTAGCGCGGCGAACACCACCGGCGACCAGGAGGTGGCCATCGCCGCAGTGTAACGGGTGGCGTCAGCTGCTGGGCGTTGTCGGTGCCGGCGGGGGAGAATCGTCGGGCGGCGTGTCGGCGTCACCGCGTGCCTCGCGCTCCTCGCGCAGCTCCCGC
The DNA here is from genome assembly GCA_044230075.1 of Planctomycetota bacterium. Lineage (GTDB taxonomy): Bacteria > Planctomycetota > UBA1135 > UBA1135 > UBA2386 > JAEUHS01. Next base: position 10,680 of record JBGARS010000096.1, read on the forward strand.
AGCAGCTCGTTGACCCGGATGCCGCCTTCGATGCCGTCGTCGAACACGAACTCGAGCGTCGGGACCGTTCTCGTGTGCAGCCCCTTGGCCATCTCGCGCTGGCAGAAGCCGCGGGCGCGCTGTAGCACGGCCGTGCTGTCGCGGCGCGCGTGCGGCGGGCCGATGACCGACCAGTAGGCCCTGCAGACCGTGAATTCGCTGTCGAGTTCGACGCGCGTGATGGTCACCAGGCCGAGGCCCGGATCGGCGAGATCGCGCTGCAGGATCTCGGCGAGCCGTTGCTTGATCTGCTCCTGCAGGCGGTGGATGCGGCGTTCGTTCATCGCGGCGAGATGATCTCGAGCTGGTGGTCGACGAGGCTGCCGTCCCGCCAGTCCTGCAGGTCGTTGACCAGGTGGTCCATGGTGCTGTTCACGTGCGACGAATCGCTGCCCGCGACCACGGCACCCAGGGTCGCGAACGTGTGTTCGTCGAGATCCTCGATCTCCGAGATGGAGACGTTGTAGGAGCGGCGCAGCCGGTCCTTCAGCGACTTCACGACGCTGCGCTTGTCCTTCAGCGACACCGAATACGGGATCTCGAGGGTGAACTGCAGGATGCCGATGTGCAGCATGTCGTCACGCTCCAAAGGCGCTGTCGGGCGGCTCTCAGAGCGTGAGAGACAACCTGTCTCGAACGCTCTGCGTGGCCGCGAAGGCGGCCACCAAGGGGAATCTGAGAGCCCGTATCATGGATTTCCTCTCTGGCTCTCAGCCGCCGAGGGTGCGCTTGACGAGTTCGGTCTGCACGAACTCGAGCACGTCGCCGACCTTGATGTCCTGGAAGCCGTCCAGCGTCATGCCGCACTCGAAGCCCTGCTTGACCTCGCGCACGTCCTCCTCGAGGCGGCGCAGGCTGGCGATCTTGCCGGACCAGACCACGGTGCCTTCGCGCGACAGCCGCACGGCCGAGCTGCGCTTGCAGAACCCGTCGGTGATGCGCAGGCCGGCGATGTTGCCGAACTTGGACGACTTGAAGGTCGCCTTGACCTCGGCGTGGCCGACGACGGAGTGCACTTCCTCGGGCGAGAGCAGGCCTTCCATGGCCGCACGCACCTGGTCGAGCAGCTCGTAGATGACGTCGTAGTAGCGGATCTCGACGCCTTCCTTCTCGGCGGCCTGTCGCGCGCTGCTGTCGGCGATCGTGTGGAAGCCGACGATGACGGCGCCGGACGCGCTGGCGAGCGACACGTCGGTCTCGTTGATGCCGCCCAACGCGGAGTGCACCAGGTTGACGCGGACTTCCGGGGTCGACAGGTCCTCGAGGCACTTGCGCAGCGGCTCGAGGGAGCCCATCGCGTCGGCCTTCAGGATGATCTTGATCTCCTGGATGTTGCGCTCGGCGAGCTTCGCCGACAGCGTCTCGAGCGTGACCGCGGAGCGTTCGGCCCGGGACAGCTCGCGCACGCGGCGCTGGCGTTCCTCGACGACCTCCCTGGCCTTCTTGGCGTCCTCGACGACGAACAGCTTGTCGCCGGGGCTCGGCAGGCGGTCGAGGCCGAACACCGTGATCGGCGACGACGGGCCGGCTTCGGTCAGGTTGGTGCCGTGGTCGTCGATCATCGCGCGCACGCGCGCGAAGCTCTCGCCGCAGACGATCTGGTCCTTGAGCCGCAAGGTGCCGTCGGTGACCAGCAGCGTGACGACCACGCCCTGTTCCGGCGACTGCCGCGACTCGACGACGATGCCCTTGCCGGCCGCGTCGGGCCGGGCGTGCAGGTCGAGGATCTCGGACTCAAGCAGGATGCGCTCGACCAGCGTGTCGAGTCCCTGCCGCTTGAGCGCCGACACCTCGACGATGCCGGTGGTGCCGCCGAAGTCCTCCGACTGCAGCCCCTTGATCATCAGCTGCTGCTTGACCTGCATGGGTTTTGCGCCGGGCAGGTCGCACTTCGTGATGGCGACGACGATCGGCACGCCGGCGGCCTTGGCGTGGTTGATCGCCTCTTCGGTCTGCGGCATCACGCCGTCGTCGGCGGCGACGACCAGCACGACGATGTCGGTCAGCTGGGCGCCGCGCGCGCGCATTGCGGTGAAGGCGGCGTGGCCGGGCGTGTCGAGCACGACGATCGACTGACCCTGGTCGTTGGTGACCTTGTAGGCGCCGATGTGCTGGGTGATGCCGCCGGCTTCGTGCTTGGCGACATCGCTGCTGCGCAGCGCGTCCATCAGCGAGGTCTTGCCGTGATCGACGTGGCCCATGAAGGTCACGACCGGTGCGCGCAGCACCTCTGCCTCGGTCTCGCTCTCTTCGACGAGCTGTTCCATCAGCTCGTCCATCGCCGCCTTGTGCTCGACGAGCTTGATGTTGCGCTCGAGCTCCATGCCGACGAGCTCGACCTCCTCGTTGCTGAGCAGCGAGTTGATGTTCTTGCCGGCGATCTTCAGCCGGAACGTCAGCGTCGCGATCAGCTCGTTGACCTTGATGCCCAGCGCTTCGGACAGCGCCTTCATCGACACCGGCTCCTGCACCTCGACGACCTTGTTCGGATCGACGGTGGGGGCGATGCGCTGTTTGCGGCCCGGGCCGCCGCGGCCCTGGTCGCGGCCCATGCGGCCGGGCCCGCCGGGGCCACGTCGGGCGCCGGTGGTCGGCATCGACCGCGAGCCGGTGCCGCGCTGCTGCATCTTCAACAGGGCCTGGCGCTTCAGGTCGCGCGGCGCCGCGGGCGCGCTGCGTCGGGTGGCGTCACGGATCGTCTCCTGCGGCAACTCGATGCGCCCGACCACGGTGGCCTTCTGCTGGGGCACCAGCAGACGACGCACGGGGTCGAGTTCCATCTCGGTGCCGCCGCCGGCTGCCGCGGCCGCTGCCGGTGCGGGCGCCACGGCGGGTGGCGCCTCGGCGGCCGGGGCCGGGGTCGGCTCCGGCTTGGTGGGTGCGGGGGCAGGTGCGGGTGCGGGGGGCGGAACTTCCACCACCGGTGCTGGCGTCGCCACGGGTTCGGGCCTGGTCTCGACCGGCGGCGGTTGCCGCACGGGCTTCGGCGCCGGCGTTTCGATCGGCTTCGGGGCAACTTCGGGCGCCGCGGCGGCCGCGCCGGACCCGCGGGCCGGCTCTTCGGCGGGAGCCGGACCCGCGTCGGCGGCGACCGCCTCGAGGTCCTTCTTCGCCGGGCGCTTGGCCGGCGTCTTCGGCAGGGACTTCTTCGGCAGTTCCTTGCGGACCAGCTTCTTCAATCCGCCGGTGTCGCCGTCGTCTTCCTCCGCGGCCGCGGTGAGCAGCTTCTTCTTCGGCGCCGACGACGCATCTGCGTCCTCGTCGGAGTCGGCAGGCTTGCGCCGGTGACCCTGGGCGGAAAGGCGCGCTTCGACCTGCATCAGGTCGGCGTCATCGAGCACCGTCATGTGGGACTTGACGTTCTCGAAGCCGATCTCACGCAGCAGCTTCGCCAGGTCGGGACCCCGCATCCCGAACTCCTTCGCCAGTTCGAAGACTCGTACTTTTTTCAATCGCGTTGCTCCTGACAGGACCGGCGCAGTGCGCTCGGGTCGGCGTTCAGTTCGTATCGTGCCGTGAGGCGGTTGCCGGTCATGCGGGGATTCGGTCGTGCAGTCGCTGGGCCGAAGCTCAGCTGGGTTCACTCGCGGACTGCGGGTCGCCGCGGTCCGATGCTGCTTTGGCGGCTGAGGCTGCGTCGGCAGCGTCGTCGGCCGGCTCCGTCGCCGCGGGCCTGTCCTTGGCGGTCTCCACCGGCGAGTCCACCGGCGTGGCAGCTGCCGGGTCCGCTGCCGCGGTGCCGTCGGCGGTCTGGGTGTCGCCATCGTCCGAACGGTCGTCCTCGGCGACGGACTGTTCGAGCTCGGCGCGCGTCATGATGTCGATGTCCCAACCGGTCAGCTTGCTGGCCAGGCGGACGTTCTGGCCCTTGCGGCCGATGGCCAGCGACTGCTGGTCCTCGTTGACGATCACCAGCGCCTTCTTGGTGCTCGGGTCCAGCGTGATGTCGCCGACCTCCGCGGGCTTGAGCGCGTTTGCGATCAGCATCGCCGGGTCGTTGTTCCAACGGATGATGTCGATGCGCTCGCCGTTCAGTTCGTCGATGATCGACTTGATGCGGTTGCCGCGCACGCCGACGCAGGCGCCGACGCAGTCGACCTTGTCGTCGGAGGAGTCGACGGCGAGCTTGGTCCGATAGCCCGGCTCGCGTTCGATGCGGCGGATCGCGATCGTGCCATCCGCGATCTCCGGCACCTCGAGTTCGAACAGCGCGCGCACCAGATCGCGGTGCGAACGGCTGAGGATCACCTTGACGCGCGGGCCGACCTTCTTGACCTCGAAGATCAGCGCGCGGATGCGTTCGCCGACATTGTAGTTCTCGCTGCGGACCTTCTCGGCGCGCGGCAGGATGCCCTCGATGTTGCGGCCGAGGTTGACGATCACCGTGTCGCCTTCGAAGCGCAGGATCGTGCCGCTGACGATCTCGCCGAGCTTCTGCTCGAACTCGGCGAAGATCACGTCGCGCTCTGCCTCGCGCACGCGGCCGATGATCGCCTGCTTGACCGACATCGCGAAGATGCGGCCCTGCTCTTCCATCGACACGTCGTAGTTGCAGACGAACTCGCCACTCTCGCGGTCGAGGTGGATCTCGACGTCGTCGACGCCGTACTTCTTGGCGAGCGCCTGCGTCATCGCCTGCTCGATGCCGACGATGAGGCCTTCCTTGTCGATCTCCTTGTCACGGGCGATCGAGTCGATGTAGCGGAGGATGTCGGCGTTGTTGGCCATGTCCCTCGGTCGTCGGCGGGGGCGGGAGGTGCGGGGAGGAAGGAAGACGCTGCGGAGAAAAACGGCAAGCCCGGCAGGCGGTAGAATCCCCGCGCCCCGAACCGCAGTTCGGGGTTCCTGAACCGGCCGGAGCCGTTCGCGGAGTCCTGCCGACTGGCCGAGCTGAGCCGGTGTCAGTAGAGCCAACCGGCGCCGGGAGTGGATCTCGGCGCCAAGTTCGCGGGAGGATGGTAGCTGCCGAGGGCGCGGACGGTCAAGCGAAGTGTCGGTCATGCCATGGTTACCGGTCGGGTCGCACCACATAGGATGGCGCACCGAGGTCGCAGTTGCGGCGCCTCGTGACCACCTGCTCATGCTCGACCTCAGCGGCCCCGTGACCCTGCGCCCGTTTGCGTTGTCCGACGCGGCGACCGTCGAGCCGTGGTTGACGGCGCCGGGGTTGTCGCGCCCGGCGGGCCGGGCGTCGCACGAATGGCCGCGTCGGCTGCTGGCCGATGCGCGGATCCTGGCCTGCATCGCCGAGGCGAACGGCAGGCAGGTGGGGTTCGTGCGGCTCGACTGCGGCCCCGATCACATCGCCGAGATCACCCTGGTCGTGGCGCCGGAGTGCCGGCGGCGCGGGCACGGGCGCGCGATGTTCGCGGCGGCACTGCGCGAAGCGCGCCGTCGCCACCTGCGGCGCCTGGTGGCGGTGATCGACTTCGGCAATGCGCCGGCGCTGCAGTTCTTCGGCGAGCTGGGCTTCGAGTCCGACGGTGCCGTGGCGGATCGCCTGCGGTTGTCGCGCGTCGTGCATGCAGGCGACCACCAGCCACCGCTCGAAGTCGAGCCCTAGCCGGGCGATGCCGGCGGCGCGCCGCCGGCGTGTGCCCTGCCGCCTCGGCGGCGTCGGCCCGGCATCGCGCAGCGATCGCCGGCGCGGGCAGCGGGCCGGCGGGCGGGGTGTCCGCCGCGTACGCTGGAGCGACTGGCAAGATGAAGAGTTGGTTTCGGGGCTGGGCAAGATCCCAGGGGCGGGCAAGCTACGGGCCTCTCTTTCGAAGGAACCCAACTCATGATCAGCATCTCCGTCTGCCGTGCGGCTCCGCTTCTCGCATTGGGCTTCGCCGCTCCTGCATTGGCGCAGGCCCCGTACGCTACGTCGATCCTCTACGTGAACACACCCGGTCACCCGACGAATGTGGTACCGGGCGCCGGCATCCCATTCCGCACTGGTGGCACCGGAACGTCTGCCTTCGAGCGCCCCTACATCAGCAGCAACGGACTGCACCTTTCGATCAACGTGGTCGCGTCCTCGGCCACGACCGACGACGACGTGCTGCTGCTCGACGGGGCCTTGTTCCTGCGCGAGGGATCCCCGGCGCCGTGGGCGGCGGGCCAGAACGTGGGCACGATCGATCCGGATCTCGCCATCAACGATGCCGGTGACATCCTGCTCGGCAACAACGTCGGGCCGGCGACCACTCTCGACGACTACATCGCCCTCTGGTCCGGCGGTGTCTGGAGCGTGTTGGCGCAGGATGGCAGCGCCACGCCTGCTGGTGGCACCTGGACCTCGACCATCGACAGCACGGCGTTGTCCAACACCGGCATCGCCTGCTACCGCGGTACCACGATCACAGGGTTGCCGACGGCCAGCAACGCGCTGGTGGCGATCGGCGGCACGCTGATCCAGAAGGGCATCGACATCCCGATCGCCCAGGCGGGTGGCGCGACGAACACCTGGGAGAACTTCACCACGAACCGGGTCTACATCTCACCGGACGGCAACACGGTCGTCCTGGTCGGGGACACGAATGCGGCGACCACGACGGACGCCATCCTGACCGTCAACAACGTGGTCACGATCCAGGAAGGCGTCGTCCTGCCAGGCAGTTCCTTTGCGACCGTTGTGAGTTCGATCGGCAAGGCCTGGGTCGACAACGCGGGCAACTGGTACGCGCGCGGCAGCAACTTGACGAGCGGCGACGACTGGATGGTTCGCAATGGCACCCTGGTGGCCGAATCCAGCGGCACCGACGAGATCATCCCGGGCACGGGTGAGCACTGGAACGACGCCAGCTTCACGACGTGCTTCTTCGCGTTCGACGGCAACTCGCTGGGCCAGTTCTTGATCTGCGGCGTCACCGACGCACCTGCCACATCCAACGGGGTGATCGTGTTCGACGACGGGGTCGGCAACCGGTATGTCGCGGTGCGCGAGGACGACCCGGTCGACCTCGACGGCAACGGCCTGTTCGACGACGACCGCTTCTTCAACACGTTCGGTGACGACGACATCCTGCTGCAGGACGATGGCACCATCGTCTTCACGGCGACGTTGCGCAACGCGGCCGGCACCGCGGTGGACCAGGGCCTGTTCCGCCTGACGCCGAACAGCGCCAGCTGCACGTTCCGCAACGGCAGCGGCATCAACCCGTCCGCGCTCACCTGCACCACCTTGCCGATCACCGGCACGACCTGGCAGATCGGCCTGACCTTCGGCCCGAACACGTTGGCGACGTTCCTGTATGCCGACCCGACGCCGATCCCGGCGTTCCCGCTGTTCGGTGGCGAACTGCTGATCGCGCCGACGGCGTTCGGCATCCCGACCATGATCAACCTGCCGTACGGCTACCAGGGGCTCGCGTTCTCGCTGCAGGCCATCCGGCTCGACTTCGATGGCGTGGACTTCAGCTTCGTGCTGACGAACGCGCAGGACGCGGTGATCGGCAGCTGATGCCCGGTGCGGCTCGCGTTGACGGGCCGCACCCTTGACCGGCAAGCCGCCACCCGGAACCATCCTCGGCCGCGGTCTTTGCACCGCGAGCGAGGATTCCATGCAGCGAACGAGTGTCAAGCAGGCGTTGTCCGGGGCGGTGCCCGAGGACAGCCAGGTCGAGGTCTGTGGCTGGGTGCGCACGCGGCGCGACAGCAAGGCCGGCATCTCGTTCGTGCAGGTCAGCGACGGCAGCTGCCAGGGCACGTTGCAGATCGTCGCGCCGAACACGCTGCCGAACTACGCGTCCGGCGTGCTGCACCTGACCGCCGGCGCCTCGGTGCGCGCGCGCGGCAAGCTGGTCAAGAGCCAGGGCAAGGGTCAGGCGTTCGAGATCCAGGCCGAAGCGATCGACGTCGTCGGGCTGGTCGACGACCCCGAGACCTACCCGGTGCAGCCGAAGGAGCACACGCTCGAGTTCCTGCGCGAACAGGCGCACCTGCGGCCGCGCACCAATACGTTCGGCGCCGTCGCGCGCGTGCGCCACACGGCCGCGTTCGCGATCCACCAGTTCTTCACCCAGGCGGGCTTCGTCTGGGTCAACACGCCGATCGTCACCGCCAGCGACGCCGAGGGCGCGGGGCAGATGTTCCGCGTCAGCACGCTCGACGTGCACAACCTGCCGAAGGACCCGGCCGGCAAGATCGATTGGAAGCAGGACTTCTTCGGCCGCGAGACCTACCTGACCGTGTCCGGCCAGCTCAACGTCGAGGCCTACTGCCTCGCGCTGTCGAAGGTCTACACGTTCGGGCCGACGTTCCGCGCCGAGAACAGCAACACGACGCGCCACCTGGCCGAGTTCTGGATGATCGAGCCGGAGATCGCGTTCGCCGACCTGAACGACGACGCCGACCTCGCCGAGCGCTTCCTGAAGCACGTGTTCCAGGCCGTGCTGGCCGAGCGCCCCGACGACATGAAGTTCTTCGAGGAACGCGTGCAGAAGGGCGTGACCGCGCGGCTCGAGCAGTTCCTCGCGTCGTCGTTCGAGCGCCTCGACTACGGCGAGGCGATCCAGATCCTGCAGGCCGCCAAGAAGAAGTTCGACTACGCGCCGCAGTGGGGCATCGACCTGCAGACCGAACACGAGCGCTTCCTGTGCGAGGAGCACATCGGCCGGCCGGTGGTGGTGATGAACTACCCCG
>JBGARS010000097.1:0-19145 GCA_044230075.1 Planctomycetota bacterium
GACGGCACCCGCGCCCTCGACCTGCAGCTCGTCGAGCAACCCCTGCCGCCCGCCGACGCGCACGCCCAGTGCGCGCTCCCGCCCGAAGACGTGTTGCGCCTCTGCGCCGACGAGAGCCTGCACGACGAGCGCGACGCCGAACGTCTCGCCACGGCACCGCGCGCATTCGGCGCCTGGAACATCAAGCTGATGAAGTGTGGCGGCATCACGCCGGCACTCGCCATCGCCCAGCGCGCGCACGACGCCGGTATCGGGTTGATGTGGGGCTGCATGGACGAGAGCGTGATCGGCATCGCCGCGGCGCTGCACGCCGCGTTCGCCTGCCCGGCCACGCGCTGGCTCGACCTCGACGGCAGCTTCGACCTCGCGCACGACGTCGCTGCGGGTGGCTTCCTGCTGCGCGACGGCATGCTGCGCACGCTCGACCGGCCCGGGCTCGGCGTCGCACCGATCGACCCGTAGGCTCGGCGCATGCGCCGCCTGCTCGCCGTGCTCCTGCTCTGCACCGTTGCCGCGGCGCAGACGTCGTCCTCGCCAGTGCGGGCTACACGAACGGCGCCTTCGGCAAGTGGGGCCTCGGCATGTTCGGCGGTGCCACCGATCGACGGCCACTGACACAGGATCGCTGCATCCGATCCGCCCGGCGCGGCATGGATACCATCGAGCCCGCCCGCCGATGCCCGACCCGCACGACCTCGACCGTGAACTGCAACAGCATGCCGCCACGCTGCGCGGCATCGCGCGCGACCTGCTGCGCGACGGTCACGCCGCCGACGACGTCACGCAGGCGACGCTGCAGCAGGCGGTGGCGCGCGGCGACCTGCGGCCGGGCCCTCTCGGCGGCTGGCTGCGCATCGTGCTGGTGAACTTCGCGCGGCAGTGGCGGCGCAGCGAACGACGGCGCGTCGTGCGCGAAGGAGCGGTCGCAGTGCCGGCTGCCGTCCCGTCGCCCGCCGACACCCTCGCGCGCCGCGAGACCCTGCAGGCGGTCACCGACGCGGTGCTACGGCTCGACGAGCCGTACCAGACCACCATCCTGCTGCGCTACTTCGAAGACCTGCCGCCGCGGGTGATCGCACAGCGCACGCGCACCAGCATCGCCACGGTGAAGAGTCGGCTACAGCGGGGGCTGTCGCTGTTGCGCGCGCGGCTCGACCAACAGCGACACCAGGGACGCGACGATTGGCGGCTGGCACTGGCGACGACGTTCGGCCTGCCGGGCGCGGCGGCAGCGGCGGGCATCACCTTGACGACCGGAGCATGGCTGATGGGAACGACGGCGAAGGTATTGGTCGCCACCGGCGTGCTGTGCGCCGGCGCGCTGTTCGCGTTCGGCCTGCACAACGATCCGTGGCCACCAGGTGCGAGAACCACCACCGCGCCGCCCACCACGAGCACGCTCGTTTCCGGCAGGTCGGATGTACCCGCCGACCCGGACACCCTGCGTGAGACAGTGGTGGCTGCGGGCCCCGGCGAGGCATGGCTCGACCATCCGTACACGTTCGAGATGGAAGTGCGCGTCGTCGACGAGGTCGGTCTCCCCGTGCAGGGCTACGCCGTACAGTTCGCGCCCGACCACATACGCCTGCACGAGGCCTTCACCGGGCCCGACGGCACGGCGCTGTTGAGCTGGCGATCGCGGCAGAGCACGGGCGTTGCCGTGCTCCTCGATGGGCAGGAGAACCTGGTCCGGGTTCCGCTCACGCAGGGCCAACGCGCCGTGCGCACCATCGGGCGCGCCTCCTTCCACGCACGGCGACGCCACGATCAGGTGCCCCTGCTGAAGAGCATACCGCTGCTCAGCGGATCGATCGACTTCGACGAGACGCCGCAGCCGACAGCCGGCCTGCATCCCCATGCCGTCTTCAGCGAAGCGTGTGCGAAGACGACGAACCGCGCCGATGGCCCCGAGATGATGATCTCGGAAAGCACCACCGAAACCGTCGACGTGGCGGTGGCCGAAGCACCGCACGACGGCGTCAGCGGACTCGTGCTCGACGAGGCCCATGTGCCGGCAGCTGGCGTGACCGTCGTCCTGTTCGGGTCCAGCATGCGGCGGCTCGGATACACGACGACCGATCTCGAAGGCGCGTTCCGTTTCGAGGATCTGGAACCAGGAACGTTCACCATCCGCGCCGGCGGCGATGGGCGTGGGTTGGCGATCCAGCCGGTCACGGTCACCGAGGGGACGACGGCGACCACGCTGATCCTGCAACCCGCTGCCTGCCTGCGCGGACGACTGCAGCAGCCCGACGGGTCGCCGATCGACGGCGCCATCGTCACCTGGCGCGCCGCCGACGACAGCTGGTGGGACACCGCCTCGACGAACCGCCACGGCAACTTCACGCTGGCCAACCTGCCGACCGACGCCGGCGTCGTCTGCATCTGGTCGCCCGACGAAGGCCGCCGCCTGCCGCTCGTCGTCCAGGCTGCGCGCACCGGCGGTAGCGACCTGGTCGTGGCGTGCGATCCTGCCATCGGTAGCACCCTGCAACTGCTGCCTGTGCTGCCGCCGGACGTCGGACCGGTTCGCATCACGGCGCGCGTCTGGAACCTCGACACCGGACTCGGTTTCGAAACCGCCCGGACGCCGACCGACGAGCCGTGGCACTTCGATGGTCTGCCGGCCGGCTGGTACCGACTGGAGCTGTTCGCCGAGGGCAGCGGTTGGCTCGATGCCGGTTCGCACTGGCTCGACGGCACGTCCGCCTGCGACCTCGGCCGAATCGTCTTGCCGTTGCCCGACAGCGTGCGCTTCCAGTCGCCCCCTCCGGGAGCACCGCAGCCCACCGCCACCGAAGTCTGCCACCTGCGCACCGACGTCGACGTGCGCACCAACCTCGCACCGGTGCCGTTCGACCAACCCGCCCTGCTACCCGCCGGCGACTACGTGCTGATCTGCGAACTGCCGGACGGCAGCCGGCGCTGCCGACGATTCGCCGCACGGGCCGGCGAAGCCACGATCGTGACCGTGCCGCAGTAACGAACGGCTCTACCGATCTGCGGCACCCTGTTCGTCGACCGGGAACATGCACCACGTCACGATGCGAAGGCCCCACATGCGCCTGGCGAGCACTGCCAGTTCCGCCCGTTTGCCTGCCGCGGTCGTGCAGCCGGACGCGACGCCCGGCCCGAGGCTGGCCGGCGCGGTCCGCGGGCCGAGGGTCGTGGAGCATCGCAGCATCATGCGCACCGATACGGCGACGGTCGACGCCGCAACGGCCGATCGCCTATGCTCGCACACGATGGTGACACCGACGACCAAACCGACGACCGCCCGCAACGTGCTCGGCACCGAGCTGAAGTCCTGCAGCACGAAGCCGATGACGGGGTTCTTCCGCGACGGCTGCTGCAACACCACCAACGAAGACCTCGGCGCGCACACGGTCTGCGTCGATCTGACCGCCGAGTTCCTGCAGTTCTCGAAGGACGCCGGCAACGACCTGTCGACGCCGCGGCCCGAGTTCGGCTTTCCGGGACTGAAGCCCGGCGACCACTGGTGTCTGTGCGCGTCGCGCTGGGTCGAGGCGCACGAAGCGGGCAAGGCGCCACGCGTGGTGCTCGAGTCGACGCACGAACGCACGCTCGAGTTCGTGCCGCTGGCAGTGCTGACGCGTTACGCGATCCCCGGCTGAGAGCTTGCGCCACGGCCGCCGCCGGCGTCGCATGCCGGCGTGAAGGACTCCCAGCCGTCGATTCTGCGCCTGATCCTCTGGCCGACGATCGTGACCCTGCTGGTCAACGTCGCTCGCCTCGTCGTCGAACAACAAGGCGCTGGCACGACCGCGTCCGGCGGCGCCGGCTTCTGGCTCGGCATCACCTGGCTGGTGTTCGTGTTCGGCGGCTGGTTCGGCTGGCAGCTCGGCCACTCGGGCTCGACGCCGACGCTGCGGCCGGCGTGGGTCTGGGCGTTGCTGGCGCTGCTGGCGATCGTCGGCACCGCCGGCTGGCGCTTCAGCCAGATCGACATGAAGGACAGCACTGCCGCGGCGATGCCACCGCTGCGCACGGCGGTGCTGGTGATCGTCGGCGTCGCGGTGCCGATGGCCTTGTTGCAGTTCGTGGTCTGGCGCCGGCTGGCCGTCACGCTGCTGCTGTACGGAGTCATCGCCCGCGCGACCGTCGTCGCGTTCACCTGGCTGGCGAAGTACCAGGACTGGGACACGCACTACACGAAGTTCGGGCCGGGCGGCATCCAGGTCGCCATGGAAGGCACCATGACCTCGGCCACGATCGCGCAGTTCGGCTTCTGGGTGCCGTTCACGATCGTCGCCGGCACGCTGGTCGGTGCGATCGTCGGCGGGCGGCGGCGGTGAAGTCCGCGGTCGCGACGAACGCGCTCGTCGGAATCGCGTGCCTCGCGGTGGGCATCACGGTCGGCTTCCTGTTCGGCAGGGACGCGGCCGCGCCGACGCCACCCGCGGACAGCACACGTTCCGCTTCGGCGGCCGCCGATGGTGCGATGGCGGCAGCGATGCACGAGCTGACGGCGCGCATCGCCCAGCTCGAGCGCAAGGTCCAGCCGCAGCCGGTGGCGACCGAGCGCCACGAAGTGCCGCCCGCGGCCGTCGCGCCGGCACCACCGCGGGACGACCTCGACGCCGCGCTCGCGCGGCTGACGGCACTCGCCGAGCGCCTCGCCGGGGCACAGACCGACTCCAGCAACGAGGCCCTGCGGCTGGCCCGGATCCAGAACCCGCAGCTGAACCTCGCCGGCGCGCGACTGCTGCACCAACAGCTGCAGGCCGAGAGCGACGTCGATCTCTTCCACCAGTCGGCGCGCCGCGAATGGTCGCTGCTGACGATGGCCGAAGTGATCGCGCGGCTGGGCACGCCGACGCTGGTGTTCCCAGCCAACAAGCTACCGAACGACGTGATGTGGGAGTACCACTTCGACGACGACCAGATGCTGACCCTTCACTTCCGCAACGGGCTCGTCGTATCGATCGACGGCTGAGTCCTCAGTGCCGCAGCTCGCAGGCCTCGTAGACCGGGCCTTCCATGCAGGTCCTCGAATACGGCCAGCCCTTGAAGCGCTCGCCCTGCACCGCGACCGTGCAGCCGTTGCAGACGCCGTAGCCGCAGGCCATGTAGGTCTCGAGACTGAGGAAGCAGCGCAGTGAGCGCGCCTCGCACAGCTTCGCGACCGCGTGCATCATCGGGTCGGGGCCGCAGCAGAACACGACCTCGCCTTGCTCGACCTCGCCCTTCTGCAGCAGGTCGTCGAGCAACGCGGTGACCATGCCGGCAAAGCCATGGCTGCCGTCGTCGGTCGAGGTCCACACGCGGGCGAGGCCGGTGAAGTCTTCGAGGCCGGACAGCGCTTCGCGCGTGCGGCCGCCGAACAAGAGCCGCAGCTCGCGACCCTTCGCCTCGTGCTGCCGCGCCAGCAGCAGGAACGGCGCCAGGCCGACACCGCCGGCGACACAGATCGGATCGTCGATCGCGCGCGGAAACGGCTGGCCGAGTGGGCCATTCAGCACCATGCCCTCGCCGGGCCGCAGCGCACACAGCGCGCGGGTGCCTTCGCCGACCGGCTTGATCAAGAAGCTGCCCCACGCGCCATCGGCCGCGCGGTCGTACAGCGAGAACGGCCGCGGCAGCTGCACCGGCCAACGCGTCTCCGTGCGCAACATGAAGAACTGGCCCGGTTCCGTCGGCGGAATCGGGCCGTCGACCTCGAGCGCGAACGAGCCGCCGCCGAGGTCACGGCATCGGCGCAGGCGATGGACGCTGGTCTGCATCTGGGGCGACGAGCATAGCGTCGTGCCCCGGGCTGTCCTCTGCGTTCAGGCGCTCGTTGCGCCGGCTCGGGCAGCACAGCGTCACGAACGGGATCTCGGGCGGCGCGTCGATGCGCAGCGGCAGCAAGGTCACGCCGACGCCGCGGCCGACGTAGAGGCGACAGCCGTTCTCGTGGAACCAGCCGCGCTCGTAGCCGAAGCGACTGTGATGGATCGGCGCCCAGCCATGGATGCGGATCTGGCCGCCGTGCGTATGGCCCGACAGCACCAGGTCGACGTCGACGGCGGCGGCCTCGAAGAAGAAGTCCGGATGGTGGCTCAGCAGCACGGTGGGCTCGTCGTCGCGGCGGCCGCGCAGCGCGGCGGCGAGATCGGGCACACCTTCGGTCAGGTCGTCGACCCCGCACAACCACATCGACGAGCCGTCGCGTTCGATGCGACGACCGCGGTTGGTCAGCACTTCCACGCCGCAGTCTTGCAGGAACGACGACCACAGCCCGAGGTCGGGGCCCCAGAAGTGGTCGTGGTTGCCGGGCACCGCGAACATGCCCAGCGTCGGCCGCAGCCGCCGCAGCGGCTCGCGGAACAGCAGCAGTTCGCGTTCGCGCGTGTTGATCAGGTCACCGCCGAACAGCACCAGGTCCGGCGCGCCGGCTTGGATGCGGTCGAACAGGTCACACAGGTCGCGCTCGTCGAGGAAGCTGCCGGCGTGCACGTCGGAGACGAAGCAGATGCGCAGCCCGTGCAGTCCCGGCGCCGCGTCCCGCAGCGGCAGCTCGAGCTGCGGCTCTTCGAGGCGCCGGCGCACCCGCCGGTGCAGCCAGTGGCCGAGCGGCATGCGGTCGAGGCCACGGTTCAGGGCGGCGACGGCCTGCGCGGCGAGCCGCCGCCATGCGGTGCGCCGCCCCGACAGCGGCCCCACCGGCAGCGGCGCGCGCCGCGTCGCCGGCCTCGGCTGCGAAGGTGTGGCCATGGTCAGCGGACGGTACGGTCCTGCAGCTTGTTGAACAGCGTGCGCACGCCGATGCCGAGCAGTTCCGCCGTTGCCGTGCGGTTGCCGCCGCAGTGGTCCAGTGTTCGCCGTACGAGTTCGTCCTCGACTTCGGCCAGCGAACGGCCGACCAGCGTGCCGAGCGGATCCACGCGCGGCGCCGGCATCAACACGACCGCGCGTTCGGCCGGCGCCGCGGTCGGATGCAACCAACGGCGCACCAGCTGGCCGGTGACGACGCCGTCGTCGCACAGCAGGGCCACACGCTGCACGACGTTCTGCAGTTCGCGCACGTTGCCGGGCCAGCTCCACTCGCGCAGCACCGCTTCGGCGTCGCCGTCGATCTCGATGCCGGGCCGCAGGAAGTGCTTCGCCAACGGCACGATCTCCTCGCGCCGCTCGCGCAGCGGCGGCAGCACGATTGGCACCACCTCGAGGCGATACAGCAGGTCGCTGCGGAAGCGCCCGGCGGCGACGTCGGCCTCGAGGTCGCGGTTGGTCGCCGCGACGATGCGCACGTCGACCTGGATCGTGCGGTTGCCGCCGACACGCTCGAACTCGCCTTCCTGCAGCACGCGCAGCAGCTTGGCCTGCATCGCCGCCGACATCTCGCCGACCTCGTCGAGGAACAGCGTGCCCTTGTCGGCCAGTTCGAAACGGCCGTCGCGACGTTTACCGGCACCGGTGAACGCGCCGGCCTCGTGGCCGAACAGTTCGCTCTCGAGCAGCGCCTCGGGGATCGCCGCGCAGTTGAGCTTCACGAACGGTCGCTCGGCGCGATCGCTGCAGCGGTGCACCATCGCCGCGACGCGCTCCTTGCCGGTGCCGCTCTCGCCGCGCACCAGCACCGTCGCACGGCTCTTGGCGACCTTCTGCACCATGTCGAGGATGTCCTGCATCGCCTTCGACGCGACGACCATGTCGCCGCCGACCGTCTCGGCGCGCAGGTAGCGGTTCTCGCGCAGGATCCGTCGGCGGTCGAGCACGCGCGTCAGCAGCAGTTCGAGCTCCTCGAGCACGATCGGCTTCTCGAGGATGTCGTCGGCGCCCTTGCGCATCGCCTGCACGGCGACGTCCATCGTGCCGTGCGCCGTGACCAGCACGACCGGTCGATCGGCATCGGCGCGCTTGGCTGTGGCCAGCACTTCGAGCCCGTCGGCGTGCGGCATCTTCAGGTCGGTGACGACGAGGTCGTGGTTGCGCCGCGACATCGCTTCGATCGCCTGCTTGCCGTCGGCGACGGCCTCGACTTCGAAGCCGAACGACTGCATCGCTTCCTGCAGGAACTCGCGCGACAACGGCTCGTCGTCGGCGAGCAGCACGACTTCGCGCGCGCTCATGTCGTTGCCTCCGCGCCAACTGCCACGGGCTCGGGCGCGCACAGCGGCAACCGCACGCGGAACCGGGCACCTGGCTGGCCGGGGTTCAGCAGTTCGAGGTCGCCGCCGAGGAAGCTCAACACGCGCGCCGACAGCGGCAGGCCGAGACCGGTGCCGCGTTCCTTGGTCGACACGAACGGTTCGAACGCGCGCTGCGCGAGGTCGCTCGCGACGCCGGGACCGTCGTCCTGCACGACCAGCTCGAGCCGCCCGTTGCCGGTGCGGACATCGATCTGCAACGTCACGTCCGGCGCCGCTTCGACGGCGTTGCGGAACAGGTTCGCCAGCACGCGCACCAGCGCGTCGGCGTCGACGTCGACGGCCGCGTCCCCGGACAGCTGCAGCCGCGCCGCGGGCACGCCCGCGGCAGCCGCCGCCTCGCCGACCACCGTGGCGACGCTCGCGCTGCGCGCGCGGCCACGACCCGGGCGCGAGAAGCCGAGCAGCGATCGCACGATCTCGTCGACCTGCCGCACGCCCTGCACGACCTTGCCGGCATGGCGGCGCATCGTCACCGGGTCCTCACCGCGTTCGAGCAGCGCCGCGAAGCCCATGACGCCGTTCAGCGGGTTCTTGATCTCGTGGGCGATGCCGAGCGCCAGCTCGGACAGGCCGGCCAGGCGATCCAGCCGATGCACCTCGCGTTCCAGCTCCTGCACGCGCGACCGGTCCTCGAGCACCACCAGTTCGCCGTCCGGCAGCTCGACGCGGCGCAGCCGCACCAGCATGTCGGCGAACGTGCACTCACCCGGCATGCGCCGCGCCAGATCGACACCGGCGGCGGCGGCGGCAGCAAGGATGCGTTCGCCCTCGCGGTTGCAGCACGACACCGCGCCGTCGCGCACGGCGACGAGGCCGATCGGCAGCGCCGCGAAGATCGCCTCGCGTTCGCGCAGCGATGCCTGCAGCGCGCGGTTCGTCGCCTGCAGCTCGAGGTCGACGGCCGCGGTGCGCTGCTTCAGGTCGGTGTAGGACTGCTCCAGTTCCCGCGCCGCGGCGATGAACTGTTCGAAGCCCTGCTGCAGTCGTTCGTGATCGACGGTCACGGGCGTTCGCCGGGCCACGTCAGCGCCTCGATGGCAGCGCGCGGATCGTAGCCCGCGTGCAGGTTCATCCAGCGGAAGTGCTCCATCGCGCTCTGCGCCGCCTTGCCCCATGCGCCCAGCACCTCGACCTCGCCGCGCTCGCCGGTCTTCCTGACGTCACGCGCGCTGATGGCCAGGAACGGCTCGCGCACCTCCTGCTCGCGGCGCTGGTACTCCCGCGTCGAGTTCGCCAGCGACAGGCCGTCGTAGCGTTGCGACATGCGGAACAGCAGTTCACGCGTACGGCCGAGATAGAACAACGCCTGGAACGGTGGCTCCTTGGCCTCCAGCAGCGGCGCGAGTTCGTCGACGGCGCGCACCAGCCGTTCCTTCGCGCGGGCGTCCAGCTCGCGCGCGCCCTCCTCCTGCTGCTGCTCGCGCGCGGTGTCGGCACGGTCCATCAGCGCCTGGCCGGCCTTGAACAACGCCTGCGCCACGCGTTGGTGGTCGCTGGAACCCTGGATCTGGCCCCGGATCGGATCGAGCACGATGTCGAACACCGTCGGCACGGCACGCGACGGCGGCGCGCTGGCGACGGCGGGCGCGGCGGCGGGTGCACCTTCGCCCGCCGGTGTCGCCGGCGGGCTGGAGACCGGGAACGGCGCCCGCGGATCGTCCGTGCGCATGCGCGGCTGCATCGAGTTGGCGGGCGGCACGACGACGAACTCGTGCGACTTCGCCTCGCTGCGCGCCTGCGCCTCGGCATCGGCGTGCAGCAGGTCGGCCTGCGACTTCAGCTTGTTGTAGCGCTCCAGCAGGCTCGCGTTGGCCGCATCCTGGTCGCGCAGCTCCTGCCGCGAGCGCTCCATGTCCTCGGTGTTCACCGGCGCCGGCGCGCGGAACGCGCTGTCGTCGCCTTCCCCCGGCAGCCCGAGGTCGTGCCGCAGGCGCATCTCGACCAGGCGTTCGACCTCGGTCTTGTTCTGCTGCAGCTGCCGCTGCATGCGCTGCAGCTCGGGCGCCGCTTTCGCATCACCTTCCTGCGCCGCCAGCACGCCGGCGACGCAGAGCAACGACAGGACGTGGCGCAGCGCGGCGTTCACCGCAGGATCCCCCGATAGGCATCGGCCGCGTGTTCGAGCTTGCCGAGCTTCGTGTAGGCATCCCCGATCATGGTCGCGGTGCGCGCGCGCAGCTCCGGATCCTGGATGCGCGGCGCGATCACGATGGCCTGCGACGGGAAGTCGTCGAGGTGCCGGCTCGCGATCGCCTGCTCGAACAGCGCCTGCACCACCTTGAAGCGGGCCCGGTCGCCGATGTTGTTCTCCTGGTCGGTCAGCGGCCGCGCCACGGCGATCGCGCGCTGCCACTGGCGGTCGTCGAGCATCTCGTCGACCAGGAACAGCGCCAGCTCCGGTTCTTCGCCGCGCAGGACCATCTGCTCCAACTCGAGGAACGCGCTCTCCTTCTCACCGAGTGCCAGCGCCGTGCGCGCCCAGATGCGCAGCGCGCGCTGCCGCCAGTCGCTGCTCAGCGAGCCGAGATGCCGTTGCCGCGCCTCGACCGCCGCGGCCCGCGCCTGCACGAAGCGCTTCTGCGCCAGATACGACTCGGCGAGCAGCACATAGGCCTGGCCGCGCCGCGCATCGGCCTCGGCGTGGATCAGGAACCATTCGAGCGAACGCATCGCCAGGTCCTGCTTGCCGAGACCCTGCGCGCCGTAGCCGAGCAGGAAGTGGTAGTCGAGGAACTGACGGCTCGACATGTCGCCGAAGTACGGCGATTCGCGCAGCGTCAGCATCGTGTCGAAGGCGCGCTCCGGCTGCTGCAGGAAGAACTGCGCCTGGCCCGCCAGCAACCAGACGTCGAGCATCTCGACCGAGTCGAGCAACCGGATCACGCGCGCCGCGAGTTCCTTCTGGCACTTCTCGGCGATGTCGCACGCGACCGCAGGGTGGCTCTCGCTCTGCGCCTGACCGAGCATCGCGCGGCCGAGCAACACCGTCGCCGGCGTGATCTCCGGCGCGCTCGGCATGCGCTCGAACATGCGCCGCACCCATTCCTCCGCCTGTTCGAAGTGGCGCTTCCGCTGGTCGCGATCGCTCAGGCCGGCGGCGAGATCGAGATGGCACTCGGCGATGCGCAGGATCGCCGTCGCCACATGGTCGTTCGGGCGCTTCTCGTACGCCTGCGTGAAGAACGCGATCGCCGATTCGAGGTCGCCGTTGTCGAGCAGCAGCTGGCCGAGGTTCATGCGCACCTGCACGCCTTCCCGTTCGATCAGCGGCTCGTACTGCAGCTCGTCGCGCAGGAACGAGCGATACCACTGCCCGGAGATCGCGCGCAGGCGCTGGCGCCCCGACTCGGTCTCGGGCGACGGCGCGCGCACGACGTGCAGCCGCGGCCGCGAACCCTCGACTGGCTCGGCTTCCTGGAACACGCAGTCGGCGCCGGCCGCGACCGCGATCAACTGCGCGACCATGCGCGGATCCTGGTCGGCGAGGTTCAGGTCGACGCTGGCGAAGCGCAGGTCGTTCTCGAGCGGCGTGCTCTCGACGTCGAGGTTCCAGCCGACCGCGGCGGACAGTCGTTCGAGCGCGCGCAGGCAGTCGACACGGCGGCTGTCGGCGCCCACCAGCACGCGCGCCACACCCGCCTCCGTGGTGCTGTTCGTGACCGCGAACAGCTGCGGCTCCTGCGGCACCCACAGGGCCGTGGTGAGCAATGCTGCCGCCACGAAGATCACTTGCCGCGCTCCCCGCCGTCGTCGGCACGCGCCCGCAGGGCGGCAGCTGTGCGCTCGAGTTCTTCGAGCCGCGCCTTCTCGGCGGCTTCGTTGGCCTGCAGGCGATAGCTGTCGCCGAGCTGCAGATAGGCCTCGGCCACGTGCTTGTAGAGCCAGCTCGGCACCTGCCGCCGCTGCAACAGGAAGCGCGCCCAGATGCGCCGCAGGGATTCCTGGTCGCCGCTCTCGGCGGCGGCCTTCGCCATCGCCACGAGGTCCTCGGGCAGCGAATGGCTCTTGTCGATCGCGTCGGCGCGGCGCTGGTACTCCTGCGCCTCCTGGAACTTGCCGAGGCGTGCCGAGTAGTGCGCCAGCGCCATCAGCACGTTCAGCTGCTGGCTCGGCGCCATGCGCGGCGTCAGATACTGCTCGAGGATCGTGATCGCCGAGGCGTAGTCGCGCTGCTCCGCGGCGGCCAACGCGCGATTCCACGGCTCGTGGAAGCGCTGTTCGGGACTGCCGGGCTCACGCTCGGGCGGCGCGGCATGCTGGCCGGCCTCGCCGTGGGCGTCGACGACGGGCTCGGCCTTGGTGCCTGGCGCCGGCAGCATCATCACGACGATCATCGCCAGCACGTTGAAGATCAACGCGCCGCGCAGCAGCCGTTCGCGCGTGCGGTTCGGCGACGGCGCCTTCGGCTCTTCGGTGCCGAAGTGCGCCCGCGCCGCAGCCAGCGCCCGCTGGCCTTCGGCGAGCGCCTGCTCGGCCGCGCGCAGCGCATCGCGTTCGAGGTCAGGGCCCTTGCGAGCCTGCTCCTTGGCGGCAGATGCCATCAGGTCGGACAGCACCGCGCCTTCGCTCGGCGCAGGTGACGGCGGTGCCGCGGGCGCTGCCTGCGACGTCGTCGGCTCGGTGCTCGTCTTGTCGGCTTGCTCTTCGCTCACGGCTCAACTCCAAAGGTCGGCCAGGACCGCCGGCAGTCGGGGTCCCACCGGATCCCTCATCGGCACGCCGTGGGCCGTTTCCCAATCCGATGCCAGGGAAGCGAACGCCGCCGGGATGTCGAGAAAGTGCACACGCCGTCCCTCGTGCAGCCGCGCGCTGGCGAGCTGCAGGCAGGCGAGGAAGCGGTCGCGCGAGATGTCGCTGCCACGGAAGTCGACCGCGAGCTCGGGCACGTCGGGCCAGGACGCATCCGGACCGACGATCGGCAGGCTCGGATCCGGTCGCCCATCGCGGCACAGGCGCAGTTCGACCCGCCGCCGGCCAGCGGTCTCGAGCACACGCAGGTCGCCGCCGAGTCCTTCGAGCCATGCCAACGGCAGGTCCTCCACCAGCTCCGTGCTCCACGAAACGAACGTGCCGTCGTCATCGAGTGTCGTGCAGGCACCGGCGGGCAGGCACGCGTCCGCGGCGGCCAGCACGGCCCGCACGTCGGCGGCCAGCTCCGCGGCGGTGGTCGCCTCGGGCTCGGACCTGCAGTCGGCCAGCGCCTGCAGCAGCCGCGACGGCGACACCGGCTTGGTCAGGATCTCGCGCACGCTGGCATGCACCTCGACCTCTTCGGGGTGGCCGCTGACGGCCACCACCGGACTGCGGCAGGTCGCGACGAAGCGGGAAGCGATGCCGTCCGGCAGGCGCCAGTCGGTGATCACGCAGTCGAATTCGGTGTCCGCCAACGCCGACGTCGCGGTCGCGCAGTCACCGGCGGTGCGAACCTCGTGGCCACGCCGGCGCAGCAGCGCGGCCAGGCCTTCGCGAATGCCCGGCTCGTCGTCGACGAGGAGGCATCTCATGCGGTTGCAGTCGCTGCGGCGGCCAACGGCAGCGTGATCGAGAACCGGGTGCCGCGCGCCAGGGGCACGCAGCGCACATGGCCGTCGTGGCAGGCGACCGTGGTCGCGACGACGTAGAGGCCGAGCCCGCTGCCGCCGCGCCCGGACCAGCCGGCCGTGAACAGGTGCTGCGCGTGGTCCGCGGCGACGCCGCAGCCATCGTCTTCGACGTGGATCGTGACCTCGCCACCGAGCGTCTGCGCGGCCACGCGGATCCGCACCGCACCGGCGTTGTGGGCGTTCTCGAACAGGTTCTCGAGCACGCGTTCGAGCATGGGCCGGTCGCCGGCGATGCACGCATCGGGACAGGTGCTGACCACCTCTACCCCGTGACGCGTCGCCGCAGCGGCCAGCAGCTCGTCGATCGCGATCACCTCGCGCCGGGTGCGCTTGCCGCGCGCGGCGTGCAGCCAACCGTCGAGCAGCGCGTTCATGCGTTCGAGGTCCCGCAACACGCCGTCCACCAACGCGGCGCGGGGGTCGCCGTCGTCGATCATGTCGCGCGCGACCAACGCACCGGTCATCGCCGATGCGAGCGGGTTGCGCAGCTCGTGGCCGATCAGGCCCGGCAGACGCTCGGTCGCGACGCCGTTCACATCGTCACCTTGGCCCGCAGCGGGCGCTTGCCCAGCTCGTAGACGCGGATCTTGTTGTAGAGCGTCGTGCGGTTGATGCCGAGGATCGCCGCGGCGCGGCTGATGTTCCACTGCGTGTCGTCGAGCACCTTGGCGACCAGCTGGCTCTCGAGCGCGCGGATCGAACGATCCTCGCCATCGAGCACCACCGACGCGCGGTCGATGCGATCGCTGCCGTCCGGGTTGCCGCCGCTGAACTTCGGCAGGTGGATCTCGTCGATCATGCCGTTGGGGCAGACGATGCACGCGTGTTCGATCGCGTTGCGCAGCTCGCGCACGTTGCCCGGCCACGCGTACTCGCACAGCGTCTCCATCGACTCCTCGGTGAAGCCCGACAGCGCCTTGCCCATCTGGCGGCCGATCTGGTCGAGGAAGAAGTGCGACAGCAGCGGGATGTCGGCGGCGCGCTCGCGCAGCGGCGGCACGTGCACGGTCATCACGTTGAGGCGGTAGAACAGGTCCTCGCGGAAGCGCCCGGTCTGCACCATCTGGCGCAGGTCGCGGTTGGTGCTGGCGACGATGCGCACGTCGGCCGGCACGTCCTGCACGCCGCCGACGCGGCGGAACGTGCGTTCCTGCAACACCCGCAGCAGCTTGGCCTGCAGACTGGATTCCATCTCGCCGATCTCGTCGAGGAACAGCGTGCCGCCGCTGGCGATCGCGAACAGACCGTCCTTGCCTTCCCTGGCCGCGCCGGTGAACGCGCCCGGCTCGTAGCCGAACAGTTCGGCCTCCAGCAGCGCCTCGGTCAGCGCCGCGCAGTTGATGGCGACGAACGGCCCCTGCCGACGGGAGCTGCGCTCGTGGATGCAACGCGCGACCAGTTCCTTGCCGGTGCCGCTCTGGCCGGTGACGAGTACCGTCGTGTCCGGCGCGTGGGCGACCTGGTCGATGCGGGTCTGCACGTCGCGGATCGCCGGCGACAGTCCGACCAGCTCGGTCGACGTCAGCTCGCGCACGCGGTCCTGCAGCCAGCACAGTTCGTTCTTCAGTTGCCGCGTTTCGAGCACCCGGCGCACGACGGCCAGGATGCGGTCGGAGGCGAACGGCTTCTCGATCACGTCACTGGCGCCCTTGCGCATCGCCTCGACGGTGTTGGCCACGGTGCCGTAGCCGGTCAGGATGACGACGTCCGCGGGCGGCGTGCCGCGGCGCAGGTCCGACAGCATCGACAGGCCGTCGGCGCCCGGGAGGTTGAGGTCGAGGAACACCACGTCGAAGCTGCGCTGCGTCGTGCGGCGAACGCCCTCTTCGGCGGTGCCGGCGGTTTCGACGTGCAGGCCTTCGTGCTGCAGCATCGAGCGCAGGCCTTCGCGCACACCGTCTTCGTCGTCGACGATCAGGACACGGGGGAGTCCGGGGAAGCTGAGGTTCTTCATTTGCCGACCTTGTCTGGTTTCGCGTCAGCCCGGGGAGATGGCGGCCGCGAGTCTTGGATCACCTTGCCATGGGGTCTTTCGGCACAATCGGCCGTCGACCTTTTGAGCACTTCGCCGAATCCGTGGCGATTCCGGCCGACTGCTCGCCCATCACTCAAGAATCCGACGCCGTCGCCGGATCATGGACCCAGGCATTGGCCCGTTCGGGCAACCAAACGCATCGGGGAATCATGGGTCTACGAGTCAACACCAACGTCGCTTCCATCAACGCGCAGCGGAACCTCAGCTCGGTCACCGACCGGCTGGGAGGCAACTACCGCCGTCTTTCCACGGGCCTTCGCATCTCGACCGCGGCCGACGATGCTGCCGGGCTCGCCATCTCGGAGCGGTTGCGCTCCCAGGTCCGCTCGCTCGAGCAGGCCAAGCGCAACGCCAACGACGGCATCTCCTTCGTGCAGACCGCCGAGGGTGCGCTCAACGAGGTCAGCTCGATCCTGACCCGCCTGCGCGAGCTGTCGATCCAGTCGAGCAACGGCTCGGTGTCCAACCAGGACAAGGAGACGCTCGACGAGGAGTTCCAGAGCCTGATCGGCGAGGTCAACCGCATCGGTCGTTCGACCGAGTTCAACGGCATCAAGCTGCTCGACGGATCGAACAGCTCGGTGACCTTCCAGGTCGGCTTCGGCACCCAGTCCGGCATCGACACGCTGTCCGTCAGCCTGTCGGCGGCGCTGAGCACGACGCTGTCGCTGAACTCGCTCGACATCGGTTCGGGCGGCGTCACGACGACGGCGATCACCAACATCGACGCCGCGATCAACACGGTCAGCTCGCTGCGCGGCACGCTGGGCGCGATCCAGAACCGCCTCGGCAGCACGATCAACAACCTGGGCGTCCAGACCGAGAACCTGAGCGCCGCCGAGTCCCGGATCCGCGACGTCGACGTCGCCTACGAGACCGCGCAGCTGACGCGCAACTCGATCCTGCAGTCGGCCAGCATCTCGATCCTGTCGCAGGCCAACGCCCAGCCGCAGTCGGCCCTGCAGCTGCTCCGCTAGTCCCGAGGCACAGGCCTCCGCGCAGAAGGACGGTGATGCCCGACGGCGGGCATCACCGTCCTTCTGCATTTGGCGACCGGTCCCCGGCGCGGTGCCAGGCCGCGGCCAGGTTCCCTTCGTGGCGACCCGCCGATCGCAGCGGCACCTCGTCGCAGAACCCGACACAGCGCCCAGAAATCCGACGTTCTGCTTCAGTTCGCCGCCCGCAGTGTGCCGATCTTCGTCATGCGGCCGCCGGTCGACCGCAACCACACCTAACGACTACGCAACTGGGAAGGGGAAATGGGTCTTCGCGTCAACACGAACTCTGCGTCGATCAACGCACAACGCAATCTCGCATCGGTCACCGACAAGCTGTCCGGCAACTTCCGGCGCCTGTCGACCGGCCTTCGCATCTCGTCGGCTGCGGACGACGCGGCCGGCCTGGCGATCTCGGAGCGCCTGCGGTCGCAGATCCGCTCGCTCGACCAGGCGAAGCGCAATGCGAACGACGGCATCTCGCTGGTGCAGACCGCCGAGGGCGCACTCAACGAGGTCAGCTCGATCCTGACCCGCCTGCGTGAGCTGGCGATCCAGTCGAGCAACGGTTCGGTGTCCAACCAGGACAAGGACACGCTGGACGAGGAGTTCCAGAGCCTCGTCGGTGAGGTCAATCGCATCGGTCGCTCGACCGAGTTCTCGGGCATCAAGCTGCTCGACGGGTCCGCCAGTTCGGTGCAGTTCCAGGTCGGCTTCGGCACCACGAGCGGCATCGACACGATCTCGGTGAGCCTGTCGGCCTCGCTGAGCACTTCGCTGTCGCTGAACTCGCTCGACATCGGTTCGGGCGGCGTGACGACCACGGCGATCACCAACATCGACGCGGCGATCAACACGGTCAGCTCGCTGCGCGGCACGCTGGGCGCGGTGCAGAACCGGCTCGGCAGCACGATCAACAACCTCGCCATCACGGTCGAGAACCTCAGCGCCGCCGAATCGCGCATCCGCGACGTCGACGTCGCCTACGAGACCGCGCAGCTGACGCGCAACTCGATCCTGCAGCAGGCCAGCATCTCCGTGCTGGGCCAAGCGAACGCGCTGCCGCAGTCCGCCCTGCGCCTGCTGGGCTGATCGCGCCGCGACCTGACCCTCGCTTCGGGCCTCGCGGCCACGCCGTCCGGCGTGACCGTGAGGTCGCCCGCAACCAAGCCGCATGGACCTGTTCCGTACCACGCTCGGCGCCCCGTCGCGCATGCTGCGCAAGCTGGCCGGCGGCATGCTCGGCAAGCTGCTCGACAGCGAGGACAGCGCCCCGACCGCCGAACCCACGCACGGCGGGGTGTCCGGCACCGCGCGTTCGTCCGGCGATCAGGAGGCGGACCGGCGCGAGAAGCGACGTTCGCAACTGGCCGACCTGCTGGCGCTGCCACCCGGCACCCAGGTCGACATCGTCGTCGACGCAACGGCGGAGGAGCTGACCTTCATCGTGCGCGATCTCGCCACGGGTCGGACCATCCGCACCGTGCCAGAGGCCGAGGCCAAGGCCCTGATCGAACAGTTCACTCGCCGGCACGGTCCCTTCCTCGACCACTCGATGTGACCGGGGGAAGGGGTCAAGTGCCCCGGCGCACCGGGTCGATAGCCAAGGTGGGGAAGCCCCCGATCCGATCATGTCGAGCGCAGGAATCAGCTTCGGTGGACTGGCGTCCGGTCTGGACACCAAGGCCATCATCTCGGCCCTGACAGCCATCGAGCGGCGGCCGATCACCGCCCTCGAGACCAAGAAGACGTCGCTGGGCAAGCAGAAGTCGCTGTTCGGCGACCTCGGCACCCTGCTCGACAAGCTGACCAAGGCCGCCAAGGCGCTGAAGACGACGTCGGACTTCCTGCAGATGAAGGCCGCCTCGAGCGACGAGGACCTGCTGACGGCGACCGCGAGCAACACCGCCACGCCGGGCTCGTACGACATCAAGGTCAAGTCGCTGGCGCGCGCGCAGGTCAGCGCCAGCGCCGGTGCCGCCAGCCCGACCACGAGCCTCGGCGGCCCCGCCTCGCTGCAGATCGACATCGGCGGCAACACGCACCTGATCGCCGTCAACAGCCCGACCCTCGACAGCGTCGCGGCGGCGATCAACGCCCAGGACATCGGCGTGCGCGCCAGCGTCGTCGACACCGGCAACCCGATCAACGGCGGCGCCGAGCGCTACCAGCTCGTGCTGCGCTCCGCCACGACCGGCAGCGAGGGCGCGTTCACCGTCGCCTACGACGACGGCGACGCCGCCTTCCAGAACCTGATCAACGGCATCACCGAGACGGTCGGCGGCACCAACGCCGAGCTGCAGATCGGCGGCATCTCGGTGTTCCGCGCCAGCAACTCGATCAGCGACGCGATCCC
>JBGARS010000098.1:0-18839 GCA_044230075.1 Planctomycetota bacterium
GCCAGGCGAGCAGCCTCAGAACCGCTTGCGCCGCGTGCTGCTGTCGATGCCCAGCGCCTTGCGATACTTGGTCACCGTGCGCCGGGCGATGTGCACGCCGCGCTTGCCGAGTTCTTCGACCAGCTGGTCGTCCGACATCGGCGCGTCCTTGTCCTCGGCATCGACGATCTGCCGCAGCGTGTCCTTGATCGCCTGCTGGCTGACCATGTCGCCGGCATCCGACATCGTGCCGCTGCTGAAGAAGCGCTTCATGTCGAAGACGCCCTGCGGCGTCTGGATGTACTTGCCCGACGCGGCGCGGCTGACGGTCGAGATGTGCACGTGCACCGCGTCGGCGATGTCCTGCATCTTCATCGGGATCAGGTGCTGCACGCCGTGGCGCAGGAAGCCCTCCTGCCGCCGCACGATCTCGGTTGCGACCCGCTCGATCGTGTTCTGCCGCTGGTGCACGGCCTCGATGAACCACTTCGCCGCCTCGATCTTGCGCCGCAGGTACTCGTAGACCTTCGGGTCGTTGCGCGCCTCCTGCAGCAGGTTGCGGTAGATCGGCGAGATCGCGAGGTCGGGCACGGAACCGCGTTGCGTCTTCACCTCGAAGTGGCCGTCGGTCTCCTCGATGACCACGTCGGGCACCACGCCGGTCGTCGGCGGGCCGCTGAACTCGGCGCCGGGATGCGGGTTGCAGTGCACGCGCAGGAACTCCCAGCTCTCCTTGACCTCTTCGACCGAAGCGCCGGTCTCCTTGGCGATCTTCGGCAGCTTGTTCATCGCCAGGTCGTCGAGGTGCTGTTCGACGATGCGGCGCGTCAGCGGTCGCACGAACTCCATGTGGTCGAGCTGCATCAGCAGGCAGTCGCGCAGGTCGCGGGCGCCGACGCCGATCGGCTCGAGGTCGCGCACGACTTCGACGGCTTCGTCGGCGAGCGGCAGCGGCACCGCGAGCTGCTGCGCGATCTGCTCCGGCGTCTCGTGCAGCCGGCCGTCCTCGTCGAGCGAGAAGACGACGTGTTCGATCACGCGCACCAGCGCGGCGTCGGACTCCTGCGTGCGCACCTGCGTCATCAGGTGCTCCGCCATCGACGTGCCGCGGCCCGGCGTGTTCGCCAGCGCTTCGAGCTTCTTGTCCTCGTCGTCGCCGGAGTAGGACGAAGAACGCATGCGCCAGTTCGGCTCCATGCGCGCCTCGAGCTGGTCGATCTCGGCGGAGAACTCGCGGTGCAAGCGATCCTCGGGCGGCTGCTCCGCCTCGGGTGGCGCCGCGGGCTGTTCGGTGCGCTCGGTCTCGTCCTTGCGCTCGAGGAAGACGTTCTCCTGCAGCTCCTGGTCGATCTGGTCCTTCAGCTCCAACAGCGGCAGCTGCAGGACCTGCATCGCCTGGATCATCTGCGGCGACTGGACGAGTCGCTGTTCGGTTCGCAGAGACTGGGTCAGGCCGAGGCGCATGCCTCTCTTGTAGCCGGGTACGGGACCGAGGTCACGGTCCGCGGGCCGGCCATTTCCAGCTCACCAGCTGAACGTGGTGTCGAGCGTCGATCGCATGGGGCGGCCGTCGATCACGACCGTGGGGCCGTCGCCGTGCTCGAGGGCCTGGCCGTTCTGCGCCGGGCCATCGTGTTGCACCCGTACCGACGCCACGTCGGTCGACATCAGGTTGCCGCCGGATGGCACCACGCTGCGCAATTGTGGCGCGGGCGCCTGGGTGCATTGGGCCAGCAGCTGCAGGTGAAGTTGCTGGCCCTCGGGCGCGGCCCGCACGCGCAGCCAGTTGCCGATCTGCAGGCAGCCGACCACGGGATCGTGCACACTCGCTTCCTGGGCAATCTCGACGTACAGCTCGCGGATCACGTTGGTCTCCAACACGCGGCCCACGGTGGCCTCGCGGCCGAGCAGGGTCGGCAGCACGATCTCGCACAGGGTGTCGCCGGCGGCGTCACCGCCGGCGAGCCGGCTGCGATGCCGCACGGTCACGGTCCGCAGCATGCGTTCCTGCAGGCCGAGCAGCATCGTCTCGACCCGGGTCCGCACGGGCTCGGGCGCGAGCACGAACAGGTGGCCGCCGGCGAGGAACAGTTCACAGTTCTCCCCGTCGTGGCCCAGCGAGGTCCGCAGCAGTTCCAGCAACAGGTCGCCGTCGATGTGGCCGTAGCCGGCGCCGATGTCCTCGGGGTTGGGCGCGGTGGGCGAGCGGTCGTCCTGGTCGGGGCTGGCGGGCGGCGGGCTCAGGCGCTGTGACAGCGCCGCCGTCGTCAACGCGCTGCAGGGCAGCACGGCGGTGCCGGCGAGTGCCGGCACGGCCGGCGGCGTGCGGCTGGTCACCCGCACGGTGAGCACGCTCTGGCCACCACTCGATGCGGCCCCCCGCAGGCTGACTGCCACGGCACCGCCGTTCGTGACCCGGCCGGAGCAGGTGCCGTAGATCGTCTCCAGCAGCGGCAGTTCGAGGTCGGACTGACCGGGCACGCCGGTCGGCACCGTGCGCACGGCGCCGCGACGGTGGCCGATGCCGAACTGCACGTGCAGCACGATGTCGTCGCCGCCGACCAGGGTGTGCGGCGTCACGACCACGCGCCCGCCGTCGCAGAATGCGTCGGTGACCGGCACCGACACGGATTGCTTCTGTGCCACTTCGCAGTTCACGTCGCGCAGGTAGCGGGTCCACCGCTGTTGGTCGAGAGCGACCGGGCGGGCGCCCTGGGTTTCCGCGCTGCTGCGCCACACCGGCACGTGCGAAGTCGCGAATGCCTTCCAGTCGGCCGGCCCGAGCACGGCGGCTGGCGTGTCGCCGAGGCCCGCTTCCCATAGCGCCACCTCGATCGCCAACGGGCGCAACAGGATCGCCGAGATGTCGCGCACCTCCTCGCGTACCCGCGCGACCTCGCCGTCGTCACCGAACGCGAACAGGCTGTCGCCCTGCATCTCCAGGTGCAGCCGATCGGCCTCGACGGCCTCGGCGTGCAAACGCCGCAGCAACGCGACGGCCGCGTCGGGTTCGATGTAGCGCCCGTCCTCCATCGTGCCGAGCAGGTCGGGGCGATCGCCAGCTTCCGTGTAGGTCAACAGGGAGCCCCACGGCGGCGGCACGATGCCGCTGTGCCAGCCGCAGGCGTGTTGCAGCGGCAGCACTTCGAGCACCGCCTTCGGGTTCTGCGGCGAGGCGGCGGCAAGCGTGAGCAGGGACAGATGGGCGAGGGCGGCGAGCATGTGGTGACCTGGTGGCGGGACGGGCGAGTTGGATCAGTCGCCGAGGGCGAACGTGCGATCGCGGAACCAGCTGGCCACGCGAGGGAAGTCCGGGAACGAGGCGTTCGCGAGCAGCGCGCGTTCGGCCTCGCCGAGCGCCAGGGCGTCGATCCAGGCCACCGCCTCCGGTACCGCGGCCAGCGCGAGGGCGGCGCGCAGCAGGTAGCTGTCGTCGTCGCGTGCGCGCGCGACCAGCGGCTCGAGTTGGGACCGCGGCCGTTGCGACAGTGCGAAGGCCGCCGCGTGCGCCTCGAGGAACGGCGCCTGCCGCACGTGCTCGCACAACACCGCGAGACTGCGTTCGGAGCTGCCCTGGCCGAGCGCCAGCAGGCACTGCACGCGGCGGGGCGCCGAGCGCGTCGTGCGCAGGATGCGCTCGACTTCGTCGAACACGGCCAGCGGCTGGCCGGCGAACCAGGCGCAGGGGCCGGC
The DNA here is from genome assembly GCA_044230075.1 of Planctomycetota bacterium. Taxonomy (GTDB): domain Bacteria; phylum Planctomycetota; class UBA1135; order UBA1135; family UBA2386; genus JAEUHS01. Next base: position 3,673 of record JBGARS010000098.1, read on the forward strand.
CGCGTCACCGGCGAGTTCGCCGCGCGCCGTCAGGTCCTGCCAGATGTCGAGCAGCAACGAAGCACCGCCCGCGGCGCGCACGTCGCAGCGCAGTGCCGCCGCCAGCGGATCGGCGAGATCCGGGTGCCGGCGCACCGCGCGTTCGATCGCCAGGTCGAGCGCACGGTCGCCGAGGCGGGCCGCGACGGTGAGCAGCGCGAGATCGCCGCGCGCCGGGCTGCCGCGGCGGGTGTCGAGGCGCTGCAGGTCGGCCAGCACCTGACCGAGCAGGTGGGCCTCGTTCCGCACGACGTCGAGGGCCCGGCGATGGAACGCGCACTGGTCGCCATCGCGGTCGCCGAGGGCTGCGAGGGCCGCCAGCAGCGCGGCGAAGGCCGCGGCACCCTCCGTGCGGCGGCCGCCCGCGGCAACCGCCACCAGCCGTTCCGTCGCCGTGAGGCGCTCGGTCGCTGGCAGGCAGGCATCGACCAGGATGCTCTGCAGGTCGGCTGGCGCGGGCGCGCGCTGTGCCGCGTCGGCGCGTGGCTGCCGCGCCCGCCGCTGCGGCGCGTCACTGGCGATCAGGATGTCGCCGGCGGCCTGTGGCGGGGTCGTGGGGGGCGTGAGCACCGGCCCGGTCGCCGCGGGCTCGACCGGCGTCGACTCCGTCGGTGGCGGGGTGGCCGGCATCGGTACGGTGGCTGCCTGCGACGGAGTCCCGGTCCACCACCAGAACGCGGCGATGGCCAGCGGCAGCAGCAGCAGCAGCGCGAGGCCCGCGGCCCGCGCGAACGTGGCTCGTCGCGGCGTGGTCGGTATCGGCTCGAGCGCCGCGAACCAGCGCGTCGCCAGTTGCTCGAGTTCGTCGCCGTCGACCGCACGGCCAGCCTGCGTGGCGAGCCTCGCGTCGAGCCGCCGCGCGCGCAGCAGCTGCGTGCGACAGGTGGCACAGGCCAGCAGGTGGTCCCGCAGCGAGGCGCCGCAGACGAGTCCGAAGCCGCTGCTCTCGAGGCCATCCCCGTCGACGTCGCCGTCGAGGTAGAGCGCCAGCACCGCGTCGGTGCGCGCGCATCGCGGGGGCAGGGTGTCGCGCGTCATGGGTCGAGGTGCTCCCGCACCCGCAGCAGGACCTTTCGACGCGCGGCCAGCACCTGCATGCGCGCCGCGACCGCCGTGCAGGCCAGCACGGCGCCGATGCCGGCGTAGTCCATGCCTTCGACCGCGCGCAGGTGCAGCGCGGTGCGCTGGCGCAGGGTCAGGCGTTCCATCGCCTCGTCGAGCCGGTCCTGCAGTTCGCGGGCCATCGCCGAATGCTCCACCGGGGCACCGAGGTGGTCCGGCACGTCGACCTCCAGCGGCTGCGCCGGATCGTCGCGGCGCCAGCGCGCCGGATCGGCGGCCAGCCGCACCAGGATCTTGAACAGCCAGGTGCGCAGCGCCGAGTCGCCGCGGAACGACGGCAGGCCGCGGAACGCCCGCACCAGGGTTTCCTGTACCAGGTCCTCGGCCCAGTGCGGATCACGGCAGTGGCGGCGCGCCAGCGCCAGCAGCCCGCCGAGATACGGGCGCAGCAGCGGTTGGAAGGCCGCACCGTCGCCAGCCTGGCAACGGGTCAACCAATGCCGCTCCAGGGCGGAGGGTCCGGTCGGCTGCGGTCGTTCGCCCACGCGCGGGTCCATGTCGTTGCCTCTTGGAGCCCGATCGTCGGGTCGCGTAACCGGGAATGTGGGAAAGGTCCGCCGGCTCAACGCCGCCAGACCGGCGTGCCGCCGTAGAGCCGGAACCAGAAGGTGAGGATCACGGCCACCGCGAGCGCCATCGCGATCCCGTAGACGATCGTCGTGCCGCGCTTCAGCGTCGTGGTGACGGCGCGCGCCGAGACCTCGCGTCGATGCGTCAGGGCGCGCAGCAGTGCGTCTTCGAGCTGGCCGGATTGTTCGCCGGTGGCGAGCAGGCGGCGCGTGTCGGGATGCAGCGACACGGATGCGGCCAGCGCCTCGGTCAGGTTGCGACCTTCGCCCAGCACGCGGCTGGCGATCGCCAGCCGCTGTTGCACCGCACCGTTCGGCACCGTGGCGGTCGCGGCGGCGTGCGCCTGCACCAACGGCACGCCGGCGCCGTACATCGCCTGCAGCGTCTCGAGGTAGGGGATCTCGGCGAGATCGGTGGCGATGCGGCCGATCAGCGGCAGGTGTGTCCAGCGCTCGTCGCCGCGGCGCAGCCCACGCTGGACCACGAAGGCGAACCCGCCGGCGGCCAGCATGGTGGCGACCACACCGACGGCGTACCAATAGTGCCCGACGATCGGCCCCGTCGCGATGCTCGCGACCACGACCATGCCGAGCAGCGCCAGTGGGTAGGCGAGCCCGCCGAGGATCTGCCGCCGGAACGCTGCGCGCTGGCGCCGCTGCTCGGCGCGAGCCCGCAGCGCGGGCCCCATGCGGCCGGCGCGCCAGGCGGCCAACAGCACTGCGTCTTCGCTCGGCGACAGATCGACGCCACGTTGCTGCAGCGCCGCGTGCACGGCGCGGTCCCCGTCGCTGCCGCGCACGCCGATCGCCTCGAGCGGCAAGCCGGCGTCGAGCGTCGATGCCATCTCGTCCAGGTGCAGGGCAGCCCGTTCGTCGGCAGCGATCGACAACATGCTGGCAGTGTGAGTAGGGGACGGCGGCGTGGCAAGGTGCTGTGAGGCCGCGCAAGCCGGCGAGGCAAACCAAGGCCGGCTGTTCGAGAGCCCGTGGCCAGGTCCACCACCGCCGCAGCGGTGCTGGTTGCTCCCGTTCGCCGGCGTACTGCCACCGCGCAGCGGCGGTGCCGGTAGACCACTTCCGTTGCTGTGGGTCGCCGCTGCGCGGCGACCCACATCAACGGAAGTGCTTGCTCAGCTTGAGCGCCTGGCCCTGGTAGTGCGAGCTGAGACGGCGGTCGCCGTAGACGACTTCCGGCAGTTCCTGCGTGCGGAAGAACTCGAGCTTGAAGAACACCTGGCCATCCTCGAGCAGGAACGGCACGTCGTGCGGCCGCACTTCGAGCACCGCGCGCGTGCCGTGCTCGCCGCCGAAACCGTTGTCGAAGAAGCCCGCGTAGTTGGTGCGCAGCTCGCCGATGCCGACGTCGTACGCGACCATCTCGGCGGCGAGGTGCTTGGGCACGCGGATGCGTTCCTTGCTGGCGAAGATGTAGAACTCCTCGGGCTCGACGATGAAGCGGCCGTCCTTCGGCTCGGGCAGCGGTTCGAAGAACGCGTCGGCGTCGTGGCCGGCTTCCTGCGCCATGTCGACGATGCCGGTGTAGCGGCGCGCGACGTAGCCGACCGGCCCTTGGATGTCGCGGTCGCGGCGGATCGCGACGCCCATCATCAGGCCCTTGTCGATGCGCAGCTTGTCGGCGGGCAGCGGTGTGCCGCGGTCGTCGAACAACAGCGGCGCGCGCTGGTGTTCGGCGCGCAGCTCGGCGTCGGACAGCGCCGCCTGGCCGTCGGCGAACCGGATCTGGCACAGCGACAGGCCCGTGCGCACGCGCACCGGGAAGCTGCGCGGCACGATCTCGAGGTACATCGGCCCCTCGTAGCCGGGCGGCACCGTCTCGAAGCGGCCGCAGCGGTCGGCGAGCAACCGCGTGAACAGATCCAGGCGGCCGGTCGACGACTTCGGATTGGCGCGGATCAGGTGCGGCAGCGGCCGCGCGATGCGCTCGAGCAGCGGCACGATGTAGCAGTGGCCCTTCTCGAGCACGGCGCCATCGGTGAGATCGAACGCGTAGAGCGTCATCTCCTCGAGCCGGTCGGCGACCCGCACGTTCTCGGGCAGGAAGCCGGAACGCACGCGGTAGCCGCGGGTGGCCAGGCGCAGGTCGAGCGAACTCGGCTGGATCTGGGTCGGGGCGATCGCCGGCGACGAATGCAGCGCACCGCGCTCGATCAGGGCCCGGATCTGCTGGTAGACGAGGATGCCGTCGGTCACGGCGCGCAAGCTAGCGGCCCGCGGGCACGATGTCCCGCGGCGAATCCGGCCTGCCGACGTGGGTCGTTCAGCGGCTGCCGGCCAGCTGGCTGCGGTCCTGCTCGCTGTGCCGCAAGTACTCGTCGAGCGTGAAGCTGTCGACCGCGATCGCCTCGCTGCGGGCCGCCTCGGCGTCCTGCACCAGCCGCCGTTCCGCCTCGCTGAGGATGCCGCTGTCGCAGGCCTGGTCGAGCAGCTGGGCGGGGCGCGCCTTCGGCAGCCGGCCCTGGCGCACCGCGTCCTTGAGCTTCTTCAGCACCGGGTCGGCGTCGGTGCACAGCTGCAGGGCGTGCTCGAGCCGGCCGAGTGCGGAGGTCGTGTCCTGCGGCACGTGGATGCGCTGGGTCAGCCGGTCGCGCTGCGACCCGGGCTGCAGCAGCGTGCGCGCGGCGCCCTGGCCGGTGGCGTCACTCGGGCCGCTGCCGAACGGATTCAGCCGCGCCCACAGGCCGCCCGGCCAGCGCAGCACGTGGCCGAGCACGGGCAGGCGCAGGTTGGCGAACAGCCCTTCGCGCGCCTGTTGCATGCGGACGAACGCTGTCTCGAGCGACCAGTGCAGCAGCGGCTCGTCCTCGGTGCGGCGGCCTTCGGCTTCGAAGCGGCGCAGCGTGGCGCTGGCGAGGAACAGCCACGAGAACCAATCGGCGAACCGCCCGGTGATCTTCTCCTTGCGCTTCAGGTCGCCGCCGAGTGCGCCCATCGCGACGTCCGCCATCAGCGCGAACTCGGCCGAGGCCCAGTTCAGGCGCCGCCAGTGGCGCTTCGCCGCGCCGCCGACCGGCGACCAGGTCAGGTAGCCGCGCGACAGGCCGAGCAAAAGCGCGCGCACGCTGTTGCGCACCACGTGGCCTATGTGCGGCCAGAAGCTGCGGTCGAACGCGCGCTGGTCGTTGCGGGCGATCGCGTCGATCTCGGCGAAGGCGTACGGGTGGCAGCGGATCGCACCCTGGCCGAACACCATCAGCGTGCGCGTCAGGATGTTCGCGCCTTCGACCGTGATGCAGATCGGCGTGCCGGTGTAGCTGTTCGCCAGCAGGTTGCGCGGGCCGCGCGAGATCGCCGCACCGCCGAGCACGTCCATGCCGTCGTTGATCACCGAGCGCCAGATCTCGGTGGTGTTGTACTTCGCGATCGCGGTGACGACCGCGGGCTTCTGGCCGGCGTCGAGCGCGCCGCAGACGTAGCGGCGCGAGGCTTCCATCAGGTAGTTGGCGCCGGCGATGCGCGCCAGCGGCTCCTCGATGCCCTCGAAGCGGCCGATCGACATGCCGAACTGCTTGCGGATGCGCGCATAGGCGCCGGTGGCGAGCGCGGCCATGCGCACGCTGCCGGTGGACCCGGACGGCAGCGAGATCGCGCGGCCGACCGACAGGCACTCCATCAGCATCCGCCAGCCGCGCCCAGCACCGCCGGCACCGCCGATGATCGCTTCCTCGAGCGGCACCACGACGTCCTTGCCGCTGGTCGGACAGTTGTAGAACGGCACGCCCATCGGGTCGTGGCGGCGGCCGAGCACGACGCCCTTGGTGCTCGTCGGCACCAGTGCGCAGGTGATGCCCGGCTGTGGGCCCTTGCCGAGCAGGTTCTCGGGATCGTGCAGCTGGAAGGCCAGGCCGAGCACGCTGGCGACCGCCGCCAGCGTGATGTAGCGCTTGTTCCAGCTGAGGCGCAGCATCAGCGTGCCATCGTCGGCGCGGAACACGACACCGGTCGACGTGATCGCACCGGCGTCGGAGCCCGCACCCGGTTCGGTCAACGCGAAGCACGGGATCTCGCGGCCGTCCGCGAGTGCTGGCAACCAGCGCTGCTTCTGCGCCTCGGTGCCGTAGTGCGACAGCAGTTCGGCCGGGCCGAGCGAGTTCGGCACCATCACCGTGATCGCGAGCGGCATCGAGCGCGACGTCAGCTTGGTGACGATGGCGCTGTTCGCGGACGCCGACATGCCGAGACCCCCGTACTCCTTGCCGATGACGAGGCCGAAGAAGCGCTCCTTCTTCAGGTAGTCCCAGACCTCGGCGGGCAGGTCGCGTTCCTGGTGCACGCGCCAGTCGTCGGTCATCTGGCAGACGGTCTCGACCGGGCCATCGAGGAACGCGCGCTCCTCGTCGTCGAGGTCGGGGTAGTCGGCGGTGACGAGCCGCGCGAGGTCCGGCTTGCCGGAGAACAGCTCGCCGTCGAGCCACACGGAGCCGGCGGCGATGGCTTCGCGCTCGGTGTCCGAGATCGCCGGCAGGAACCCCGTGCTGCGCATCAGGTGCAACAGGCGGTTGCTGAGCAGCGCGCGGCGCAGCGGTCGCACCAACAACACGAACAGCGGCGGCGCCAGCAGCACCCAGCCCCACCACGGCAGCCCGAACGCGAACGCGAGCGCGGTGATGGCGGTGGCGGTGAGCCAGAGCGGTGCGCCGACGAAGGCCACGCCGAGCAGCAGTGCGGTGCAGAGCAGGGTCGTCGACCAGACGGGCAGGCTCGCGAGGAACCCGTAGTACGGAATGTTCATGGTGCGTGGCGGCGGATCGCTGTCCGTCGGCTATCGGCATTTGCGCCGCCGCCGGTTAGGCCACGGCACAGAAGGGCGCCGCTGTCGTTCCTTCTTGGGCCGCGTCACACCTAGTCGCAACCGGGCGCCTGGCTACGCGGTGGCCGTACGGCCCATGCCACGGCGTGCGTTCACAGGGCGCGCGCGAAGTGCCGGTCGCAGGCGTGATGGCCGGTCGCGCCTTCGGCAGCGGGCAGGGACGCGAAGCCGTGCGCGACGTAGAGGTGCTGCGCGGCCGCCATCCACGACGTGGTCTCGAGGTAGCAGCGGCGGAAGCCCGCGGCCCGCATCTCGGTCAGCAGCAGTTCGAGCAGGGCATGGCCGAGGCCGAGGCCACGCGCTTCGGGCCGAAAGTACATCTTGCGCAATTCGCAGGTCGCCGCATCGGGGCCAGTGCCCGCCAGCGGCGCGAAGCCACCGCCGCCGAGCACTTCGCCGGTGCGCTCGACGACATAGTAGCGCGCCGCGCCGCCGGGGTAGTTCGCATGCATCGCCGCGACCTCGGCGTCGTGGATCGCGAAGCCCTGACCCGAGCAGCCGAACTCGGTCATGACCTCCTGGATCGTGCGCGCGACGGCGGCATCGTCGGCGGCGCGGATCGGGCGTAGGATCCAGGGTGGGGTCATGGCCGTGCCGCGCGCAGCGCGCGGGCCTCGTCGAGCACCCGGTCCCACTGGAACGCCGGGCCCGGGTCCTGCTTGTTCTGCTGCACGTGGAAGTGGCCGACGATGCCGTCGAAGTGGCGCAGTTCGTCGGCCGACAGTGCGTGGTTCACGACCTTGCCGCTGGCATCACGCGGCGCTTCGAGCCGGAGACGCGGGAACGTGCGCGCGAGGGCTGCGCAGAGCTGCGCCAGCGAGCGGTATTGCGCCTCGGTGTAGTCGAACTGGTGGTAGACGCGGCCGTTGATCGCGCCGGCGATCAGTTCGGGGCGCGCCGGGCGGGCGACGAAGCCTGGCGTGGCGACGCCGTATTCGATCCAGTCGGGGAAGCGCATGCGCCAGCCCCGGTCGTCGCGTTCGTACCAGCGCCGCATGTCGGCGTTCAGCGGTTGCGGCCACGCACCGGGATGCGCGATCTCGACGCCGATCGAGCCGTCGTTGGCGATCGTCGCGTGGTACGCCTTCTCGCGCCCGTCGAGCGTCTGGTAGATCGTGCCGTCGACGTCGAGCAGGAAGTGCACCGACAGCTTGCGCACGTCCTGCAGCACCTTGAAGCACTGGCGCGAGGTGCCGCAGGCGTCGAAGTGCAACACGAACTGGTGCACGACCTGCTGCAGGTCGGCCAACGACGCATCGACGGCGAGCCCGCTGCGTGTGCCGTAGCGCCGTTCGCCGTCGAGCGGCGCGGCCGGATCGAAGAACGGACCCTCGCGGTAGGCGTCGTAGCCGCCGGGCTCGCGCCAGTTCACCACGCGGGCACCGATGGCGCGCGGCTGACCGCAGACCTCGAACGTGTGGCCACGGATCGGAGCAGGCGCGGCGGCGCAGCGCACCAGCAGCGGCACCAGCACCACGAACGGCACGGCGAGCAGCCAGGCCCGATGCGTGCGGCGGCCAGGGGTGGAGTTCGGGTCGGTGGTCATCGTCGGGCCCGGGCAAGGGTGGCCGACAGACATCCGGCGGGCAACGGCTACTTGCGGCAGCACGGCTGGCAATGGACCCGGCTGGCTGCCACGATCCGGATCCCGCTGATTTCGCCGATGCACCGCACCCTCCCGCCCGTCGTCGTCCTGCTCTTGCTCACCATGCTCCCGGCCCAGGCGCCGGAGGCCGTACCCCAGGCACCCGAAGCAGTCACCGAACCAGCGCCGCCGGCCGCGATGCAGCGGATCGGGCAGAAGGACCTGCTCGGCTGGGCGACATGGCTCGCCGACGACGCGCGCGGCGGCCGTCTGACCGGCTCGCCGGGCCAGCAGGAGGCGGCGGCCTTCATCGCCGGGCACTTCCGGCAGCTCGGACTCGAGCCGCTGGGTGACGAAGTGGCCGGCAAGCGCGACTACCTGCAGCACTACCCGATCACGCGCGTGCACGTGCTGCCGACGACGAAGCTGCAACTCGGCTCGGTCACGCTCGACGACGGCTTCGCGCTGCTCGGCGCCAGGCCGATGGACGTCGCGCTCGACGGCACGCTGCGCTTCTGTGGCCTCGGCCGCGTGCGTGGCTCGTCGGCGGACATCGCCGAGGACGAGAGCCTGGCGGGCAAGTTCGCGGTCGTCGTCGTGCGCGCGCCGCGCGGCCGCCTGCGCGACCAGTTGTCGTCCGAGCAGAAGATGATGATGGCGTTCCAGCCGATGGGCCAGATCGGCCGCATCGCGCGCACACTCGAGAAGAGCGGGGCGAGCGCGGCCCTGTTCGTGATGCTCGATGACCCGATCGGCTTGACCGACGCGCTGAACTACATGGCGTTGTCACCCGGCAAGGACATCGTGAAGGCGCGCTTCGAGGGCGGCGACTCGAGCCTGGCGACGATGTCGGGCATGCTGGCGGGCGCCAAGGAGATGCCGAGCCTGGTGCTGTCGGTGGCGGCGAGCGCAAGGTTGCTCGGCGAACTCGGGCTCGATGCGAAGGCCACGGCAGCGTTCGCCGCCGGCGACGGCGAACGGCCGACCGCCAAGGACGGCCAGGCTGCCAGGCTGGTGCTCGCGGTCGCCGAGGACGACGCGGCCACGGCCACCAACGTGGTCGCCGTGCTGCGCGGCAGCGACCCGCAACTCGCCGCCGAGGCCGTGGTCTACTCGGCACACATGGACCACATCGGCCGGCGCATGGACGGCGAGATCTTCAACGGCGCCGACGACAACGCGTCGGGCTCCGCCGGCCTGATGGCGATCGCGCAGGCGTTCGCGAAGTCGGAGCAGAAGCCGCGCCGCAGCGTGATCTTCCTCAGCGTGTCCGGCGAGGAGATGGGCCTGTGGGGCTCGGCATACTTCGCCGACCATCCGACCTGGACCGCCGACAAGATCGTCGCCGACGTCAACACCGACATGATCGGCCGCAGCGGACCGGAGTCGGGGCCGATGGAGGTCACGGTGACGCCGAGCTTCCGCCACGGCATGTACTCGACGATCGTGCGCGACGCCGCCGGCTTCGCCCAGCGCCTCGGCATGACGTTCACGGTGGGCGACAAGTACTACGAGCGCAGCGACCACTACAACTTCGCGCAGAAGGGCATCCCGGTGGTGTTCTTCTGCAACGGCGAGCACGAGGACTACCACCAGGTCACCGACCACGCCGACAAGCTCGACGGCGCGAAGATGGAGCGCATCGCGCGGCTGGCGTTCTGGACCGGCTGGTCGGTCGCCAACGCCGACGAGGTGCCGCGGCGACTGGGCCGCCGCGAGGACTGGCGCTGATGCGACCGCCCGAGATCGAGCGCTTCTTCGCCGTCGGTGCGTTCGCCGTCGTCGGCGCATCCGACGACCGCACCAAGTACGGCAACAAGGTGCTGCGCTGCTACCAGCAGCACGGCATGCCGGTCGTCGGCGTGCATCCCAAACGCACCGAGGTCGAAGGGGCGCCGTGCTACGCGCAGCTGACCGCCGTGCCCGGGACGCCGCGTGCCGTTTCGATCGTCGCGCCGCCCGCAGCGGCCCCGGCGATCGTCGCCGACGCGATCGCGGCGGGGTGCAAACACCTGTGGTTCCAACCGGGCGCCGAGCAGGCCGCGGCGATCGCCACCGCGCGCGCCGCGGGGCTCGAGGTGATCGCCGACGGGCCGTGCGTGCTGGTCGCGCTGGGGTTCCGCGACGTCTGACCGGTGCTTGCGGGGACCTCGCCCTGCTTCGCATTGCCCCGAAGGGACTGGCTTGCTACAGGGGGAGCCATGTCCCTCCTGCACGCGACCCAGGCGTTGGTGAAGGAACTCGCCGGACTGTCGTTCTCGGCGCCGGTGGCCTGCATCTACGACCCGCTCGACTACGCGTGGGACGTGCACCGGGCCTGGCTCGAGCGCTATGGCCGCGGCACCAAGGAAGTGCTGCTGGTCGGCATGAACCCGGGCCCCTTCGGTATGGTGCAGACCGGCGTGCCGTTCGGTGAGGTCGAGGCGGTGCGCAGCTTCCTCGGCTTGCATGGGGAGGTGCGACGGCCGGCGGCGGAACATCCGAAGCGCCCGGTGCTCGGCTTCGCGTGCACCCGGTCCGAGGTCAGCGGCCGGCGCCTGTGGGGCTGGGCCGCGACCCGGTTCGTGACGCCGCAGCGGTTCGCGCGGCGGTTCTTCGTGCACAACTACTGTCCGCTGGCCTTCGTCGCCGACTCGGGTGCGAACCTGACGCCGGACAAGCTGCCGCGCGGTGAGACCGAGCCGTTGTTCCGCGCCTGCGACCGTCAGCTGCGGCAGGTCGTCTCGCTGCTGCGGCCGCAATGGGTCGTCGGGGTCGGCGCCTTCGCCGAGAAGCAGGCGCGTGCGGCGCTCGCCGGCCTGCCGGCGCAGATTGGCCGCATTCCACACCCGAGCCCCGCGAGCCCGACTGCCAACCAGGGCTGGGAGCGGCTCGCCGACGCGGCGTTCCAGTCGCTGGGCATCAGCGTCTGATCGAGCCGCAGGCGCGGCTGAACGGGCGAGCTACTGGAAACAGGCCGGCGGCCGACGTAGTCGACCGAGGTGGTGCTGCAGCGCGGTGAAGAGGCGCTTGCGCGCGCGCATGATGCGGATCGCCACGGTTCCGGTCGGCAGACCGAGTTCGCGGCCGGCTTCCTGGTAGGGCATGCCCTTGCGTACGCACAGCTCGAACACCGAGCGGTAGTGCTCGGGCAGTTCGGCGACCGCGGCGTGGAAGGCATCCATGAACTCGGCTTCTTCCAGTTCGCGCGCGTCGTCGGGCGCGGCGACCATGTCGAGCAGTTCGACGGACTCGGCCGTCTGCAGGCTGCTGACCGGGCGCGGCAGCCGCAGGCGGGCCCGCAGCGCCGTCAGCGCCTGGTTGCGAGCCACCTCGAACAGCCAAGCGCGGAAGTTGGTGCCGGGACGGTAGAGGTCGTGCTTGAGCAGGACCCGCTCGAACACCTCCTGGGTGATGTCCTGCGCCAGGTGGGTGTCGCGCACCATGCCGTGCACGAAGTGGTAGATGCGCTTGCCGTAGCGGCGTTCGAGTTCGGTCAACGCCGGACCCGCCTCGCCGGCCTGCATCTGTGCCAGCAGATCCTCGTCGGAACAGTCGGCGGGGGTCGAAGTGGGCTCGGAGGGGTCCATCCTGGGCGTATCCAAGGACCGTGCCAGGCGTAGCCCGCGTCAGGACAGATCTGTAAGTCACTCCAGAGTCATGCTTTGGGAGTCGACCGCCGAAGGGCCCTCGAGGGCGGTGCCACCGGCTTGCGGCACCATGGTGCCACGCCCTCATGGCGCTGAATTTCACGGTCTCTCGCGGTTTGGCCAGGCCCGCGCTGCGACCGGGTGCGGTTCAGCTGCTGGGGAACAGCTCGTGGCCGCCTTCGAGCGCGGCATCGAGCAGCGCCAGGTTCGGCCCCTGGCGCGGATCCTCGTCGCCGTGCGTCAAGTAGCCCCAGCGCAGGCGCCGGATCGCCAGGTAGACCAGCGCGCTGCGGATGCCCCACTCGGCCCGGATGCGGTCGCCGCCGACCGAGCCGCCGAACCAGCGCGCCAGCAGCTGCCGTTTCCACTCGTGGTGCCGCGTGCTGTGGATCCAGAACCAGGCGAAGTCGTGGTCGCGGTTGCCGATGCCCATGCATTCGAAGTCGACCAGGAACGGCTTGCCCTCGTCGGTGACGACGATGTTGGCCTCGGTGAAGTCGCCGTGCACCAGCACGTGCTTGCGGCCGTCGGTCCACCGCACGGCCTCGCCGAAGAAGCGCTGCACGTGCCGCCAACGGGCTTCGCCGAGCACGAACAGCACGGCGTCGTACATCGCGCGGATCCGGTCGTGGTAGCCGACCGGGTCCCAGTGCTCGAGCGGGAAGCCGCGCCGGCCCAGCAGGCGGTCGGTGGGTACGGCAGCCAGGCGCTCCATCAGCTGCATGACGTGCTCCTGGCTGATGACCTCCTCGGCCGGACCAACGGCGCCCGGCAGCCATTCCAGGAGCAACCAACGCGGTGGATCGCCGGGGCCGACCACGATCGTGCGTGGGGCCGGGAAGTCGCGCCGGTCGGGGTCGATGCTGTCGAGCAACCGATAGAACCCGACCTCGCGGCGGCTGTAGTCGTCCGGTCGCACGCCGGCGGGCAGGATCGTGTCGGCCGGGAACGGCAGGAAGTACTTCAGCAGGAAGTGGTGGCCGTCCTGCCCATCGGCCACGATCGTCAGCGACGAGCGGTGGCCGGACACCAGTCGGCGCGACTGCGGTGCCTCGCGCAGGTTCAGGCCGTGCAGGACTTCGCGCGCTGTCTGCCAATGGGTCTCGGTCGGGATCTCGGTCACGGTGTCGGCTGGGTGGGAGGTTGTGGCAAGACGCTACCGCTTCGTCGGTGCCGCGCCGTCCCGGTCTTTATCGGCGGCGGAAAAATGGCGGCGGATCGGTCCCGGCAGGACGTGTCGTAGGACACGACAGATCGTGGTCCCAGCCCGCCGGTGGCACGGCGCCGTCCGGGCTCACGCCGAGTGTCGTCAAGAATCCCGCCCGCCCTGGTCGAGAAACGCAGGGTCGATGTCCGACTCTGGCAAGACGTCCGAACTGCCCGCAGCAGACCAACTCGCGCCTGGACTCGAGGCCGGCATCCGCGCCCTCGTGCAGGCCCTCGTCCACAAGGACGAAGAGGAATACGAGTCCGAGTTCGTGCACCTGCTGGCGCGGGTGCGCGATCTCGTCGAGCGCAAGCTCCGCATGGAGGGCACCAAGACCGACACGCGCGACTTCCTCGGCGAACTGCTGTTCACGCGCCTGCGCCGCGGCATGCACCTGTTCCTCAAGAGCGAGGACTCGGTGGCGTCGACGCGTGCCGCCGAGTGGGTCATGGGCGCGCTGTTCTCGGTGACGACGCTGTCCGAGTTCGCGAAGGCGTTCGACCAGGCGCTGCTGCGTTCCGATTCGAATGCCAAGGACTTCAACTTCGCCGGACGCACCGACTTCATCTCGGTCGAAGAGGTGCTGCAGATGCTCGGCAGCGGCAAGCACCTGGGCTGCCTGTCGCTCGAGAAGGGCGACAACCGGGTCGACATCTACCTCAAGGACGGCCGCATCTTCTTCCTCGACCCGCACCACATGATCCGGCGGGTGCTGCCCGGCGACTCGATGCGGTACCGGGAGATCCCCGAGGCGGCGATCACCGAGGCCGAGCAGCGCCGGGCGCGGGACGGCACGCCGATCCTGCTCGCGCTGCAGGAGAAGGGCGTCTTCCGCAGCGAGGAGATGCGCGAGGTGATGCGGATGTTCGGCAAGGAAGTCATGTTCGACTTCATGCGCGAGTCGGAGCCGTACGCCTTCTACTATCGCAAGCTGACGGCGCTGCCCGCCTTCGCCGAGAACAACGACCTGCGCCTCGGCGTCACGTCGCTGCTGCTCGAGGGCAGCAAGCAACTCGACGATTGGACGCAGATGCTGGCGGCGTTTCCGAACCCCGATGCGCCGATCGAACCGAAGTCCGACATGTTCGTGCGCATGGGCGACGTCGCGCTCGGCGTGATGGAGATCAAGCTGCTGTCGCAGATCAACGGCGACACGTCGCCGCGCGCGCTCGTGCACGGTCTCGGCCTGCCGTTGTTCGATGTCTATGCGCTGCTGCTGAAGCTCAGCCGCGAGGGCATCCTCGCCGCCCCGGGCGGTGACCGCGCGCTGTCGGGCATCACGCTCAGCGTCGAGGAATCGATGCAGGAGGCGATGGCGGCGCTCGACGCCAACGACGACGCGGAGCAGCGGCGCTCCGCCATCGATCGCGCGTTCGGCGACGAGGCCGTGGCGGACGACGGCAAGGACGGCGGTGCCGGTTCGGCGCTCGATCGGGTGCTCGGCGGATTCGACAAGCCGGCGGCCGGCGGCGAGCTGGACCGCGGCCTGCTCGACCTGGTGCGCAAGGGCAAGAAGGGCTGAACCGCGGGCCGCGTCAGGCGGGCGTCGGCGAGCCGGTCAAGTCGAACCCGTGAGTCGGCGGTAGATCACCGCGTGGCCGGCGGCGGATGCCGACCAGGTCAGCGTCGCCGCGCGCCGTTGCCCCGCTTGGTGCAGCGCGGCGGCGCGCGTCGGGTCGGTGAGGATCGGCAGCAGGGCTTCGGCGACGGCTTCCGCGGTCAGCGCCGGCAGTCGCACGGCGGCGTCGCCGCACAGCTCCGGCAGCGAACTGACGTTCGCGATCACCGTCGGCACGCCGGCGGCCAGCGCGTCGGCGACCGCGAGGCCGAAACCCTCGTACGCCGACGGCGACACGAACGCATCCGCCATCGCGTGCACCGCAGCGAGGTCGCCGGCGGCGAGGTGGGGCAGCCACAGCGCGGTGTCGTCGCGTTCGATCTCGCACAACGTGGCATCGGCGAGCCAGCCCTTGCGGCCGACGACGAGCGCGCGCTGCGGCATGCCGCGGGCACGCAACATGCGCACGCCCCGCACGACGAGGTCGACGTTCTTGCGCGCCTGGAGCGTGCCGACGTGCAGCACGAAGCGCTCCGGCAACCGCAACCGCCGGCGGACCTCGAGCAGGGTCGCGGCCGAGATCGTCGGCGCCGGCTCGATGCCATGGGGGATCACGTGCACGCGGCCGCT
>JBGARS010000099.1:0-18751 GCA_044230075.1 Planctomycetota bacterium
TCGGCCGGGTCAACGGCGGCGCCGGCGGAGGGTTCGGAGGTGCGGGCGGCGGCGGTGGCTTCGGTGGCGGCATGGGCGGCGCCGGTGGCGTGATGGGCGGCTCGGCCGGTCCGCTGCGCCTGTTCTCCGACGCCCTCGCCGGCCAGATCGCCTGGCTGCTCCCGCTGGCCGTGCTCGGCGCCGGCGTGCAGGTCGGCGCGCACGCGATCGTGCACGGCGAGTGCGAACACGGTGCTGGCGATCCCGGTGCTCAGTTCCTGCCAGCCCACACCGTTCCAGCACGCGATGTTGTTGACCGGCCTGCCGCCGATCTTGCTGAAACCGCCGCCGACATAGAGGCGGGTCGGGTTCGGTCCCGGGCCGTCGTCGTCGAACTCGGCCATCGTGTACACCGACTCGGTTCCCCCCGGGAGTTCGATGCCGTTGCCGCCGGAGCCCGGCAGGGACTGGCCGAAACCGTGCGCGAAGCCGAGCCCACCATAGAGCCGCAACTCGACCGCCGCGCGCATGGCGTCGGGCAGAGGCCCGATGTTCTCCGCGATCGAGGCACCGGTTTGCGGCGAACTGCTGCGGCGCAACGCGGCGCGCAGCAGTGACGGGGTCAGGTAGAAGGCGTGGCGTTCGAAGTGCAGCGATTGCACGAGCGCAGCGGCCCCGGCTACGACTGCCGACGCGCCCGACGTGCCGCTGAAGACCTGCGTCCAGGTGCCGCCACCACCGGTCGTGGCCACCCGCTCGCCCCAACCCTGCAGGTCGAGGGCTTGGCCGTAGTTGGAGGACGCGAGCCGAGAACGGGCCGGCGGCGTGCTCGGCGGTGGTGCCGGGGGCGAGGGCGCGGGCGCGACACCGCCACCGACGATCAAGGCGCCCGAGTCGTGCGTCACGGAGAACCAGGGGCCGAAGAGCAGGTCGTCGTAGACCGGGGCGTCGAGGTCTTGCGAACCATTGCCCGCTGCTTCGACGACGATCACGCCAGCCGCGACCGCGTTGCCAATCGCCTGCCACGTCGGTGCATCCCACTCGGCCGGCACGAGGCCAAATTGCGCTCCCGGGGGGCCCACCCAGTTCGGGCCCGGCACTTGCACACTCACCAGCACGATGCCGCCTTGCCCGACCGCCGAGGCTGCGACCATCACCGACGAGGCGACCATGTTGAAGCCACCCGGATCCGACGCGTGTGCGAACATGAACTGCGCGCCGTAGGCCATGCCTGTCGTACCGATGCCGTCGTTCCGCGAGGCGAGGACGCCGAGGACCGAGGTGCCATGCACATCCTGGGCCGGCGTCGAGGAGCCTGGCGGAGTCAGCATCGAAACCGGCGGCAGGTCGGGGTGCAGTTCGAAGCCGTAGTCGATGACGGCGATGCGCGCATGGCCGCCGCGGCCGGCCAGGTTCATGAACGGGTTGGTGTCGGGCAAACCCTGGAAGGATCCGGCTCCCGTGCCGCGCGGTGCTGGTTCCGAGTAGCCCTGCTTGTGGCGGATGTCGGGGGCCTGCGGCGACGGCGCCAGGCCGGGGACCGACTCGGCCAACTCGACACAATCGAGCGCGTTCAGCGCGTCGATGATCGTCGCGGCATCCAGGTCGGTCGGCAGGTGGCAGCGGAACTGCAGGTTGAGGTCGGGCAGCGCGTGGCCGACGTTCTGTTCGCCGCGTGTACGCATGCGGTCGAGCTCGGCTTCGGGGAGTGAGTGCGTGCGCGACCAGGTGCCACGCTGCATGCCTGCGAACACCGGCTGCGCCGCGGCCAGGGCCTGGGTGTCGAAGTCGGTCAGCGCGCCGTCGCGCAGGCGCACTCGCAGCCCGTCGCGGAACTTGACGCTGACGACGTGGTGTTCCCAGCCGGCCGGGATCACGTAGTGCGCTGGCTTGCTGCGCGTCCAGGCGGGTGCTGCGGTCTGGGCGAGGGCGGGACTCGCCAGGGCGGCGAGACAGATCAGGCCGAGAGAGCGGCGCAACCGAGTAGGCATGGGCTCCGCGGTGGTGGCGGACGCAGGGCGTCCTGGAGTGTGGCCCAGACACCGGCCGACGCTACCGCAGCGGCTACGAACTGCAAGCCGGGTGCAGCCGGTCGGCGACGCCGAAGAGTCTCGGCCCCGCGCAACTCGAACCGCACGCCCGCCAGCGCATGTCACGCGGTCTGTCTGCTCGGCGCGAACCCGGGTCGTCGATTCGGTCATCGACGGGATCGGACCGGCCGATTCGAGGCCGAACGGGCCCGGCGCACCCGATTTCAGATAGCACGGCCTGCCGGGCCCTTACGGAAGCCGACGGATTTCACCAGCCGATTGCTGCCCTGCCACCGCAATCAACTCGGGAAGGTGGACAGCGCGCTCGCAGCCGGCGATGGACCATGGAACGGCGCCATGTGGCGCGAGCAGCCACTCACCCAGCCGCTGATGACGCTGTTCTTCCTGGTCGACCTGCCGTTGTGCCTCGTCGCGGACACCGCGCTGCTGCCGGTCCCCGTGATCGAATCCCTCGCCGGCGACCACGGTTCTCCGCCCGCAGGGGAACCGCCGCCGACGCGGGAGTAGCGGTCGCGGGAGCATGCGCTACGCTGTCCGGTCCGGCCTCAGCCGGAACGAACCACCATGTATCCCCCCGAACTCGTCCAACCGATGCGCGAAGAGCTGACCCAGCTCGGCGCCGAAGAACTGATGACCCCGGCCGCCGTCGACGCCTGGGTCGCCGACCGCGCACACACCGGCCTCTTGGTCGTCAACTCGGTCTGCGGCTGCGCCGCCGGCATGGCGCGGCCCGGCGTCGGCATCGCGATGCAGCATCCGAAGCACCCGCAGCGGCTCGCGACCGTGTTCGCCGGCCAGGACCGCGAAGCGACCCAGCGCGCGCGCCAGCACTTCGGCCAGATCCCGCCGTCGAGCCCGTCGATGGCGCTCTACAAGGACGGCCAGGTCGTCGACTTCCTGCCGCGGCACAAGATCGAGGGCCGCACCGCCGAGGACGTGGCGCGCGACCTCGTGGCGATGTTCGAGAAGCACTTCGGCGCGTGAGCGCTGAACCGCGACCGCGCCGCCCTCGTTTCGCGGCGCCGTGGCGTTCCTGCGCGTACTCCTGGCCACCTGCGTGTGTGCCGCGGCACTGCTGGCGCAGCTGCAGCCGCGCCAGGACCGCTTCGACCTGAAGCCGACGGTGGCGGCGCTGCGTGCGCACGTTGTGGCGACCGCCGATGCGGACCGCACCGTTGCCGGCTCGGCGTGGCTGATGCAGGCGTTCCTGGCAACCGGGTCGACGATGCGCAGCGGTCCGTCGCGGAACGAGCTGAAGCTGCTCGCCGTCTGGCTCCGCGGCGTGCAGGCCGAAGACGGCCGGTTCGCGCCCGGCGGAGTGCCGTGTTCGCGCGGCGACCAGGTGCTCGCCGCCATGGCCGTGTGCGAGCTCTACACACTCTCGAACTACGCGCTGTTGAAGCCGACCTGGGTGCGGGCTGCGAACGCCGCCGCCGCGGCCTTCGAAGCGCCGGACGCCCTGCCCGCCGAGGCCCAGGAAGCCGCGCTGCTGGCGCTGCTCGCGAACGGCGTCGAGTGGGCGAGCGAACGCGACCTCGCCAAGCGCCTGCGGCACCCGGCACAGCCCGTCGCCGATGCCTGCATCGTCGGGCCCAGGCGCCGCGACGACGCCGCCAGACACTTGGCGCGCCAGCTGCTGGGGGCCACCGAACCCGCCGACCTGACCGCCGCTCTGGTCTGGCCGCCCGATCTGGGCGCCGACCCACTGCACGCGTTCCTCGCCGTGCATGCCCTGACGCCTCACCGCGCCCAGTTGGCACGCTACCTCGAGCCGCTGAACCGGCTGGCCGCGATGCGCGCCGCGCCTGCCGGCGATGGGGTGCTGTGGCCAGCAGCTGCCGGATTCGACGCGGTGGTCACGAGCGCGATGTTGACGATGGTCCTGAGCCAAGCCGAGGCGTGGCTGCCGGACCGCGACGAAGACCCGCCCGAGCCGAAGTAGCGGCGCCCAGCCTGTGCTTTCAGGCCGCCGCGATGGCCGCGGCCGCAAGCGCCGCCGTGGCACAGACCCCGACCACCATGCCGGTCGCGCGGCCCTCGGCGAACACCTTCGTCAGCGCCAGCCACAGCGCGAGTGGCGCGACCATCGCCAGCAGCAACGGCGCCTGCAGCAGTTGCCGTTCGCTGCGCGCGCACCACAGCACACCCGTGTGCGCCAGCGCGATGCACAGCGTGCCACCGACGCCGCAGACGAAGGGCCGCCGCCAGATCGTCGTCGCTACCGACCCGCCGAGCGCGACCGCGCCGACGCCGGCGAGTTCCCATGCCAGCTCACCGCCCTGCGCGCGCAACACCAGCGCGTCGGTCGCCAGCGCGATCGCGCCGACCAACGGCACGGTCATGCCGGGTTGCACCTTCGCCGACTGCCGCAGCACCCACCACAGCGCCGCCACGAACACCCAGCCGGCACCGAGCATCGGCACGCACCACTCGAAGCTCCACCCGGCGCGCAGCTGCGCCGACATCAGCCACGGCAGGAACGCGACCAGCAGCAGTTCGCACGGCACCAGAAACCAGCGCGGCAGCCAGCCGAGGTCGCGCATCGCGCCGACCACGCCGGCCAGCGCGAGGCACCACCACAACCACGCCACCGGATCGCCGTGGTGCAGACCGAGCAGCCATGGCCACGCCGGCAACCCGGCCTGCATCGCCATCGGCACGCAGATCGCGACCGCGAGCGCCAGCGCGAGCAGACGCGGCCCGCCGACACCGACGAAGGCGACCACCGCGGCGAGCGCGGGCAGCACACCGAACAGGATCCAGCGCAGCAGGTCCACGGGCCGGAACTCTACGTTTCTCGCATCGCCACGCGAGCGCTAGCCTGTCTGCCCGCCGATGTCCCTCACCGCGATCACCAGCCTGCGCCGCAACCTGACGCAGTGGGCGGAGCGCCCCGCCAACCAGCAGTTCCTGCAGCGCGACCAGGAAGCGCAGCTTCTGGCATCGCTCGACTCTGCGCAACGGCGCACGCAGGTGCACACAGCCGCGTGGATGCTCGGCACGTGGCATCTCGGGCACGGTATGTGGCGCGTGATGGAAGGTGACGGCAGCGGCTTCGATTCGGCGCGCCAGGGCCAGGCGCTGCGCCGCTGCTCGCTGTTGCTGCGCGACCGCCATCAGCCGGCGGCCGGGCGCGGCCTGCCGTTCTCGCTGTTGCAGGGCACGCTGACCTCGCTGCTCGGGCTCGCGCTGCACGACCCGGCGGCCGAGCCGCTGTTCGATCGCATGCGCAGCCTGCCGGAGAGCGCCTTCGGCGACGACGACCACCTGGCGCTGTTCGTACGCGAACTGCTGACCCTGCGCGCCGGCGAACGGCCGACGGTGACGAACCGCCTCGGCCCCTACCAGGAAGTGCTGTCGCATTGGACCAGCGAGCCGCGCGTGTTCGCGCAACGGCTCGCGGACATGCTCGAGTTGCACCTGCAACGGGCGCTCGCCGGCAAGGCGCCGTTCGACGATCCGGCGGCGCGGCTCTACCCGTTCGAAGTGCTGGCCGTGCGCCACGTGCGCGACTGGCTCGGCCTGCCGACACCGAAGGTCGAACACGCGCTGATGTTCACCAACCTCGGCCAGATGCAGCCGACCACGCCGTGGCCCTCGCATGCGGCCGTGCAGCGGTTCGAACACGAACTTCGCCGCCGATGACGGGTGAGCTGCAGCCGCCGATCGATCTGCAACGGCTCGCCGCCGCGCGCCGCACGACGCTGAAGGCCGAGCGGGAGACGACGATCGAACTGCTGGGCATCGGCGCCGACGCCGTGGTGCAGAAGGCCTACCACAACCGGGGCCAGCGCTGGCTGCAGTCGTTCGGCCGCCGCAGCCGCGCGCGGCGCGAGTTCGACAACCTGCAGGCCGTCGCCGCAGCGGGCGCGCCGTGCACCGTGGCCGTGGCCTGGTCGGAACGGCGCCGCTTCGGCTGCGTCGACGAGTCGACGCTGGTGACCCGCTGGCTCGGCGACAGCCGGTCGCTGAAGCAGGTGCTCGCCAGCCTGCCGCCGGCGCAGCACTTCGCCGTGCGCCGGGCCCTGATCGCGGCGATGGCACGCCTCGTCGCCACGCTGCACCGCCGGGGTTTTCTCTGGGGCACGGCGATGCCGCGCAACGTGCTGGTGGTCGGCGATCCGGCTGCCGCCAGCCTGGCGGTCTGCGACGTGCCGGCCGGCATCCAGATGGGCCGGCCACTGCACGGCCAACGGCTGGCCCTGTTCGACCTGTTCGACGGCGCCTTCTCGCCGAGCCGCCGCCGGGACTTCTCCGCCCCGGAACGCCTGCGCTGGCTGCGGGCCTACACCGACGGCGACCGCAACATGGCCCGTCGTCTGTGGCGAGCGCTCGACCGCCGCAGCGTCTTGCGCCACGATGTGGGCCGCGCGCTGACCATGTTCTGGCACGTCTACATCGTGCAGCCGCTGCGCCGCCGCCCCCACCCAACGCCCCGACCTCCGCGATGACGAACCTGCACTCCCCGATGCAGCAGAACAAGCTGCAGAACTACAACAGCACGCGCGGTGCCGAGGCCTACAAGGCCGACTACCGCAACAAGCTGCACCGCAGGTGGTCCGACAAGCGCGAGCGCGCGCTGCTCAGCGGCTACTTCCGCGAACTGGGCCAGCTGGGACTGGGCAACGTCGAGTCGATCCTCGACCTGCCGTGCGGCCACGGCCGCCTGTCGGACCTGCTGAAGGGGCACTGCCGCGAACTGATCGAAGCCGACTGGTCCTACACGATGGTGTCGCTGAACCAGCGCGACCACGGCCACGACGGGCGCAGCTACTTCCGCGCCTCGGCGCTCGAGATCCCGCTGCCGGACCGCAGCGTCGACGTCGCCGTCAGCTTCCGGCTGTCACACCACCTGGAGAGCCAGGAACTGCGCGAACGGCACCTCAACGAGCTGTTCCGCGTCGCCGGCAAGGCGGTCATCGTCACCTGGTTCTCAGCGACGTCGCTGAAGAACGTGCTGCGGCAGGTGCGAGTGAAGCTGGCCGGCAAGAAGCCGAAGAACGTGCTGCGCAACGCGCGCGTGCGCGAGGTCGCCGAGCAGAACGGCTTCACGCAGCGCGAGGCGAAGCCGCTGTTCCGCATCGGCTCCGGCCACGTGCTCGGCCTGTTCGTACGGCGGTGAGGCGATGAACGGTGCCCCCACGTTCGCCCAGCAGCGCCTCGTCGCGGTCGCACTGCTGCTCGGCATGACGTTCTTCGCCATCGTCGTAGCCATCGTGTTGCAGACCAACGGCGGCAAGGGCCTGGCGCCCGAGCCGATCGTGGTGCTCGACACCGTCGCGCTGGGCGTCGGTGCGACGATGGCGGTGACCGCGTTCGTGCTGCGCTCGATGCTCAACGCCGCCGCCGAACGTGCCGCGCCGGACCAACGCCCGCTGCACCGGTTCCGCGCCGTGCTGGTGCCACTGGCGACCATCGAGGGTGCGTGCCTGTTCGCGCTGACGGTCTGGATGCTGAACGGCAGGACCGTGCCGACGCTGGTCGTGGCGATGGTGCTGCTGGCGCTGGCGATCGGGATGGTGCCGTTCCACGACCCCGACGACGCGCACCGTTGAGCTCCCGACGGCGGACCGACTTCCATCACCTGGCAGGAATCCATGAAGAAGACGACCATCGCGGCACTCGTCTGGTTGCTGGCTGGTGCCGGCTGTGCTGGCGCCGATCGCCCTGCCGTCAGGTATGCGAGTGGTGCGCCACAGAGCGGCGACGACAACGTCGATCTGGCGCGCTGCTACGCCGAGGACCAGGCCGACAGGTTGCCGCCGGATGGGACAGCCATCGATTGGACCCTGGTGATGCCCCGCGACAAGGCACGTGAACAGCAGGTCAAGGCGCTCTACTGCTCGGGCGCACTTCACACGGCCGCCGACTTCCATCACGCAGCCATGATCCTCCAGCATGCCGACGCGCCCGACGACTACCTGCTCGCACACGAGCTGTGCGTCGTCGCCATCGCCAAGGGTGACGCCAGCGCCTTGTGGCTTTGCGCGGCGAGCGAGGATCGATTCCTCGGCAGCATCGAACGTCCGCAACGATTCGGCACCCAGTACGTGCAGCATGGTCCGGATGGCCCCCTGCGCCTCGCTCCGGTGGCGGCAGGCGTCACCGATGGACTCCGCGAGCAGTTCCGGGTGCCAGGCCTCCAACTGGCGCGCAACATGGAAGAACAGCTGAATGCGGCCGGCAAGTGACCTGGATCAGCCGCCGAAGCACGCGCCGGCGTGCAGGCAGTCGGCGAGCTGCGCCTGCAGCCGCTGCAGCGTCGCTGCGTCCGGCCGATCGCCGACCGCGGTCAGCATGCGCCGCGCCAGCGGACCCTGCCGAAGGATCGTGTGCAGCGGCCGTTCGAGATCGGGGTCGAGACCGGCGACGTCCGGCAGCACGGCCTCGGCCAGCGCGCGCCACACGGCGATCGCCGACCGTGGCTTCGTGCCGAGACCGAGCGCCGTCAGCAACCCGCGGTGCGCCACGATCGCCTGATCGCCGTCGCGGGCGACGGCCCACAGCACCGCCGCCAGTTCCTCGGTCGGCAGCGCCGCCAACGCCGCCTGGTCGCACCATCGCTCGTTGCACAGCGCCTGCAGCACGGCGACCACGAGCGCGCAGAGCGCCAGGTCCGCGGCCGGCGCCTCCTGCACGTCGAGCACGCGGATCTCGAGCGCATCGCGGAAGAACTTCGCCACCACGCCGCGCGAGTTGAGCCACTCCTCGCGCAGGATGCCATCCGGGTCGAGCGGGCCGATGTCGCGCCAGATCGGTTCGAGGATCTCGGCGAAGTAGGCCGCACGCGTCGTCACCGGTTCGGGCACCACGAGCCCGGCGATGCGCGGCACCCGTTTCTGGTTGTGGCGGTAGACCTCGAGTCGCCAATCGAGCCAGCCGGTGAACCTGCCCTCGCAGAACGGCGAGCTGGCGGCCAGCGCCGGCAACAACGGCAACAGCGCGCGCGCGGCCAGGTGCAGGCGGCCGAACTCCTCGTCGTTGGCGAACGGCAGGTTCAGGTGGCAGCTCTGCAGGTTCGACCAGCCGTGCCCGCGGCAGTCGAAGATGCGGTCGTAGGCGGCGTAGACCTCGCCGTAGTCGTGCGACCAGCGCACGAACTCGCGCGCCGGGTCCATCGTCATGTGCATGCCACCCGGCAGCAGACGCGCCCCCATCGTGCCCAGTTCGCGGTCGAGCCGCAGCAGCGAGGTCTGGAACTGGGCGGCAGTGCCGCAGAGGGTCGGCGCCGGGCCGTTGGTCTTCAGTTCGACGACGTGCAACGCCAGCTCGTTGGACCACTGGATCGGTCCGTCGTCGAAGTCGCCGGTGTAGCTGCCCGCGAAGCGCTTCAGCAGCTCGTCGACGATCGGCCGCACGGCGAACGTCGTGCGATCGACGACCGCGTACTCGAGTTCGATGCCGTAACCCTGGAACAGGCCGAGCGTCACGCCGACCCCCAGCCGCGGTGCCGCGCCGTGACCCGCGCGAAGAAGGTGCGCATGACGCGCAGGTACAGTTCGTCGCCGAGCACGGCGTCCTCGAAGCCGGCATCCATGTTCGGGTTGTCGTTGACCTCGATCATGTAGACCTTGCCGGAGACCTCCTTGAGGTCGACGCCGTAGAGGCCCTTGCCGATGTGGTTGCAGGCCTTCAGCGCGGTCTTGACGACCCGGGTCGGCGCCATCTCGACGGGCACCGTCTCGGCGCGGCCCACGTCTTCCTTGGTGCCACCCTCGTCGCGCTTGAGGATCTGCCAGTGGCCATCGGCCATGTAGTAGCGACAGGCGAACAACGGCTGACCGTCCAGCACGCCGATGCGCCAATCGAACTCGGTCGGCACGAAGCCCTGCGCGATCACCAGATCCGACTTCTCGAGCATCGCCTCGACCTGCTCGGCCAGTTCCTGCGGGGTCGCGACCTTGCGCACGCCGGCCGAGAACGAACTGTCCGGCTGCTTCAGCACGCAGGGCAGGCCGAGCCGGCCGACCAGGTCGTCGACGTTGCCGCGGTGCACGATCATCGTCTGCGGCACGAGGATGTCCTGCTGCTCCGCCATTTCGGCCAGGAACACCTTGTTCGAACACCGCAGGATCGAGGTCGGATCGTCCATCACCACCAGACCGAGTGCCTCGGCGCGGCAGGCGAAGCGGAACGTGTAGTGATTGACGCTGGTCGTCTCGCGGATGAACAGCGCGTCGAACTCGGCGATGCGCGAGTAGTCCTGCTGCTGGATGAACTCGACGTTGAAGCCGACGTCTTCGCCGGCCTTGGCGAACTTCTGCAGCGCCTTCTTGTTCGACGGCGGCTCCGGCAGCTTCGGGTCGACCAGGATCGCCAGGTCGTACGGTCGTTGCTCGCGCTTCTGCGGCCGCACATAGCCACGCTTCAGGAAGTCCGTCGCCGCCTCCTGGGCGAACACCTCGTGCCCACGTGGGATGTCGTCGACCGCCATCGGCTTCAGGGTGTCGAGCCGCCAACGGTCCGATTTCTCGTGCTTGCTGAACGTCGCCTGCAGGAACGGGCTCGGGAACATCCGGAACAGGGCCTTGGCCAGCCGCTCGTGCCGCTGCGCCATGTTGCGACCGAAGTAGACGCTGAGCACGAAATCGGGGCTGTGCACCTTCGCCAACGAATCGTCGATCAGTTCCTGCAGGTCGCTGCCGGCGATGGCCGCAATCGCGCGGTCCTTGAGGTTCTGGATCGTCTCGATGCTCGGCATCGGCTTGTGGCCGCGCGCGTCGGCGAGCAGCGACACGTAGTAGCCGATCTTCTGGTAGCCGAGCGAGCGGCAGAGGTTGAGGACGCGGACCTTCTCCAGCGTCGTGTAGGAGGGATGCGTCAGGTACTTGCGGGCGGAGACGACCTCGACTCCCTCCTGCGAGAAGGACCAGTCTTTCGGGTCGTTGACGACGACGAGGTTTTGCATTGCGGAGTCCGGATCGCGACGGCGGCGCGCTCGAGCACGCACAGACGGTGACCGGGGCAGGCTACCCGTGCCAGCCCCAGAATCGAGCGCACGTTGGGCGCGGTCAGCGCCGACGCAACCGCGCCAACAGCCACTGCAGATGCTGCTCGTACTCGACCGGCGAATGGTGGCAGACGTCGCCGTGGTGTGCGTCGGCCACCAGCCAGAGCTCCCGCAGCTCGGGCGGCATCGGCAGGCGCGAGAACATCGCCTCGACCGACGCCGGCGGCGCACGGTCGTCCTGCCCCGCGCCGACGACCAGCACCGGCAGGTCGTGCGGCAGCGTGGCGAGCACGTCGCTCGGCGACACGTCCGCGACGCGGAAGCCCGACCACCAGCCCAGCGCCACGATCACGGCAGCCCGCCACGGCTGGTACAGATGGAACCAGCTGCGTCGGTCGCCTTCGCGATCGAACGCCAGCATGCGGTTCGCCGCCGCGTGCAGGTCGTCGATCGGCGAGTCCAGCACCACGCCGGCGATGCCGTCGAGCCGCGGCAGCGCCATGCTGACGGCAACCGTGCCGAGGCTGACGCCGTAGAGCACCAGCGGCGTGCGTTCCCGGCCCGGTTGCGAGCGCACGTAGCGAACCGCCGCCACGACGTCGTCGCTCTCGTGCAGGCCGCCGGTGAACGGCGCCCGGCTGCTGCCACCGTGGTTGCGCAGCTCGAGCAGCCAGCACTCGCAGCCGAGGTCGCGCCACATCGCCGCGACGGTCTCGAGTTCCAACGCCGAACGGAACAGGCCGTGCACCAGCACCACGGTGGCGACCGGCGGTTGCCGGCGGCTCTCGAGCCGGAACGCACGCAGGTTCACACCGTCGCTGCTGGCGATCGTGCGGGCGCGCGCGGCCGCGGCGGCGACCACGCCGGGTTCGATGTCGACACCGCCGGCCGCGCGTTCGCGCTGCAGGGACTCGCGGTCCTGCACCAACAGGTCGCCCGCGCCGTCGAGCCGCGGACCGGTGTAGGCCTGTTCGTCGGGCCGCGTGCGGAGCTGGCGGGAACCGAACCAGCCGAGCACCGCCGGGAAGACGACGAACAGGTGCAGCACGAACAGGCCGGCGTGAACCCACAGCACACGGCGCCAGAACGGCCACTGCCGGCGGCGCAGCACCAGCAGCACCAGCCCGACCAGCAGCATCGGCAGCAACGTCGCGAGCGTGAACAGTCCAGCGGCGACCAGCGGGAAGATCACGGGTCCTCCCGGAACGGTGACGGACCCGCCGCCAGGAGCCCGCTGTTGCGGCCGCGCGCCAGCAGCGCCTCGATGGCGCGGCGCCCCTTGCTGCCGAGATCCTCGGAGAAGTCGTTCACGTAGAGTGCAATATGGCGGTCGCAGACGTCGTCGGCGAGTTCCTGGGCGTGCTGCCGCACATAGGCGCGCGGCCGTTCGGGGTGCCGCCGCGCCATCGCCACCGAACGGCGCAGCAGCTCCCCCACCTGGCGGCACACGTCGGCATCGAGGTCGCGCCGCGCGGCGATCACGCCGAGCGGCAGCGGCCCGTCCGTCGTGCGCTCCCACAACACGCCGAGGTCGGCGAGCTGGCGCAGGCCGTGCGCCGCGAAGGTGAAGCGTCCCTCGTGGATCACGACGCCGGCATCGCAGTCACCGGCGGCCACGGCGCGCATCACCCGATCGAACGGCATCACGACGCACTGCCGCGGCGGCGGTGCGAACGTCGACAGCAGCAGGAACGCCGTCGTGAACCGGCCGGGGATCGCCACGCTCGCCGTACCGAGGTCTTCGAGGCGCTGCAGCGGCGAGTCGGCGCGGCACACGACCAGCGGCCCGCAGCCGAAACCGAGCGCAGCGCCGGCCGGCAACACGGCGTAGCGGTCGGCGCAGCGCGCCAGCGCCGGCAGGCTCAGCTTGGTGACCGGCAGCGGATCGGTGCCGGCGACCGCCCGTTCGTTCAGGGTCTCGATGTCGGCGAGCACCGGCTCGAGCACGATGTCGCCAACCGGCGCGCTGCAATGCACTGCAGCCCAGAACGCGAACGTGTCGTTCGGGCACGGCGAGAAGCCGAACGCCAGCCGTCGGGGCGAGCTCACTGCAGCTGGATACGGTCGACGTTGCTGACCGCGACGATGTCGTTGCCGTTCCACAGCACGAGCACGGCGTCCAGCTGCAGCTGGTAGGTCGCCAACCAGCTGATCAAGCCCGGGTCGAAATGGTACGGCTGGTACGGGTAGAGGAAGGCCGGGCCAGGCAGGAAGTGGAACGGATTGGCGATCGCCGCCGGCAACATCCACAGGGCACTGGATAGCGGGTCGTTCTCGAGACCGAAGAACCCACCGAAGCCCAGGCCGCGCGGCGTCGTGATGGCGAACGCCGTGAAGCCCTCGGTCCAGCCGCTGCCCGGCACGTTGCTGCACTTCAGGCGCAGATCGCCGGGCCCCGAGGACTGCAGGTCGAGCTGCAGGCCGGTGTCGTTGAGGAACCCGCCGACCGGGTCCATCACCAGCGCGAAGTCGACGTCGAGCGCCGGGGTCTCGACCTTGCCGTCCTGCACGATCGACGCGGCCTCGATGCGCACCAGGTAGGAACCCGGCTGCGGGTTCGGCAGGTAGACGCATTCGATCGTGTCGCGGTCGTTCGGCACGCCGCCACTCGTCGAGGCCGTGCCGGTGTCGAGCCCGTGGTTGCCCCACCAGAACGTGCCGTCGCTGACTCGCGTGACCTTCAGGTCGAGGTCGTTGACCAGGTGGATCGCGGCGGCCGGCAGCGCGGCGGGATCGGCGTAGACCATCGTCGCCCGGAACTCCGGCGTGCCCGGCGCGATCTGCACCCAGTACTCGCGTGCCTGGCCCAGCTGCAGCGTGTCGTACTCGTCGAGCACCACCATCTGCCGGTGGTCGTCGTAGGCCCGCTGCAGGTCCGGGAAGCCCCAACCCTGGTGGGTACGCGTCAGGTCGTGACCGGGACCGGCGAACGGATACTGCCGCGCGGTGTTGCACAGCAGCGCCTTGCTGGTCGTCATGTGCGGCCGGTTGGCGAAGCGGTTCGTGTCGGTCGCCGGCAGTGGCAGCGGGTTGCCGAACAGGCCGTCGGTGAACATCTGCTGCAGGATGCCGACGTGGCCGGCGACCATCGGCGTCGCCGCGGAAGTGCCGCTGAAGCCCGCGACGTAGTCGCCCGGGTCGTAGCCGGCGGCGCCGGTCAGGTCGCTGGTCAGCACGCTGTCGTAGTAGCCGACGATGTCGGGTTTCAGACGGCCGTCCGACGCCGGGCCGATGCTGGCCGCATCGAGGTCGCCCGGCATGTTCCAGTAATCGTTGCCGGGGAACGCGTCGTCGAGATGCTTGACGCCACCAACCGAGATGATGTTCTTCGCCCAGGCCTCGGGGCGCACGACCTGGTTGCCGAAGTTGCTCATGCTGTTGAGCCGGCAGAGGTCGCTGTCGAACAGCGCGTCGTCCATCGCCATCGAGATGGTCGTGTAATCGGTCGTCGCCGCAGCACCCCAGCTCGCGGTCGCCAGCATCGCGCGCCAGGACTGCACGGGATCGACGCTGCCCTGGATCTGCGCGTAGTGGTTGCTGGAGCCGTAGGCGCCTTCGACCACGAAGCTGTCGGGCAGCATGCCGCGCGCGGCCGGGTTGTTGGCGCCGGTGCCGGCGACGATGCCGGCGGTGCAATGGCCGTGCGCGAACACGTAGTTGGTGCCGCGCACCAGCACACGGCCGATCAGGTCCGGGTGCGTCTCCTCGAAGCCCTCGGTGACCTCGACGCGCACGCCCTGGCCGCTGTAACCGGCAACGGATTCGACGTAGTTGGCGCCGCCCTGGATGCGCGCGTGGTCCATGTCGAAACCATCGCGGCCCGCCACGTCGGCCCAGGTCACGGCATCGGTGTCGAGCAGCGCGAGCAACTGCGCCGCGGTCAACGCGGCCTGCACCATCACCGAGCCCTGGCTCGCGTCGACGATCTGCCCGCCGGCCAGCACGATCTCGTTCAGCACCCGCACACGATCCGCCTTGCTCGCCAGCACGAGATTGCACTGCTGCGGCGCTGTACCACCGGCGAGCACGAACGCCTGCAGCCAGGCGTCGAGCTTGCAGGCATTGGCGACGCCGCCGACCCAGCGCACGAACGGCAACGCCGCCAGGGCCTGCGTGGTCGCGTCGTCGCAGCGCACGTAGAGCGCGTTCGCCGGCAGGAAGTGCAGGACCTCGGCGCCCTTCGCCACCAGCGCGTCGCGGTACTCCGCGATCACCTGGGTCTGGAACTGCACGATGCGCAGCCGACTGCCCGCCGGCACCGCGAGCGGTCCGGGGAACGCCGGTGCGCCCAGCAGCGGGTCGAAGGTCGCCACGCGGAAGTGCAGCCGGTCGTCGGGCCGGTGCAGGGACCGCCACGTCGCACCACCATCCCGGCTCCAATCGACATGCGGGTCGCCGTTCACCAGCGAGCGCCGCACCTCGACGCCACCGACAGCGAACTGCAGCGTGGAGCCGCCGGGGGCCTGCGCCTGGGCACTGGCCCACAGGCACAGGGACAACAACGGCAGGGTCGTGCGGCAGGACATGGCAGCGGACGGGCGCGAGCGCGGGGCGGCGGCGGCGCGAGCAAGCAGTATGACCTGCAGGCACCGGGCGGCAATGGCTGTGAACCGCAAGAGCACACTGGCGTCGGGCGATCCGCGCCGGACGCCGATGCCACGCCGATTGCTCACGTCCCGGAACGGGACCGCCGGTGGTGGGCTGCCACGCGCGCTGCTTCCCGACGACGGCCCCGTTATCGTCGCAGCGCATGCAGCTCACGATCACGCGGCCCGACGACTGGCATCTTCACCTGCGCGACGGTGCGGCGATGGCTGCGGTGCTGCCGGACACGGCGCGCCAGTTCGCCCGCGCGATCGTGATGCCGAACCTGAAGCCGCCGATCACCGCGGTCGCCCAGGCGGAGGCATACCGACAGCGCATCCTCGCCGCGTTGCCGCGCGGCGCGCAGTTCGAGCCGCTGATGACACTGTATCTGACCGACCGCACGCCGGCGACCGAGATCGAGAAGGCGTCCCGCAGCGGGTTCGTGCGGGCGGTCAAGTACTACCCCGCCGGCGCAACCACGAACTCGGAGAACGGCGTCACCGACTGGCGGCATGCGCGCCCCGCGCTGGCGGCGATGGAACGGTTGCGGCTGCCGCTGCTGCTGCACGGCGAGGTCACCGACGCCGAGGTCGACGTGTTCGATCGCGAACGGGTGTTCCTCGATCGCCACCTGCAGCCGCTGCAGCGTGACTTCCCGGCGCTGCGTATCGTGCTCGAACACGTGACGACCGCCGACGCCGTCGACTACGTGCGCGCCGCCGGCCCACAGGTCGCAGCGACGATCACGGCCCACCACCTGCTGTGGAACCGCAACGCGATCTTCCAGGGCGGACTGCGCCCACACGCCTACTGCCTGCCGGTGCTGAAGCGGGAACGGCACCGCCAGGCGCTGCTGGCGGCGGCGACCGGCGACGAGCCGAAGTTCTTCCTCGGCACCGACAGCGCACCCCACGCGCGCGCGGCGAAGGAGGCAGACTGCGGTTGTGCCGGCATCTACACCGCCCACGCCGCGATCGAACTCTATGCCGAGGCGTTCGCTGCCGCGGGCGCACTCGACCGGCTCGAGGCGTTCGCCAGCCACCGGGGCGCGGACTTCTATGAACTCCCGCGCAACCGCGCGACGATCACGCTGTCGCGCGAGGCCTGGACCGTGCCGGCGACGCTGCCGTTCGGCGACCAGGAACTCGTGCCGATGCGGGCCGGCCAGGCGCTGGCGTGGCGCCTGCACGGCGCACGCTGAGACCGCGACGGATCCAGGCCACGGCCGGCTACCCTGGAGGGTCCTTCCCCCACGGAGACCATCATGTGCCGCACCCTCGCCGTCCTGCTCCCGCTGCTCGTGGGCACCACGCTGGCCGCACAGAGCGGCCTGCGGATCCTGCAGGTGCCCGAACGGGTCCAGCTGCCGGCTCCGGGCGCCAACCTGCTGCTCGAGGTCGAGGCCACCGCTGCCCCCACGACGATCTGGCTGGCGGCCGACGAGGCGGCGCAGGACCGCGTGCCGCTGGTCGCCGCCGGCAACGGCCGCTACCAGCTGAACCTCGGCGCCCCGGCCGTCGCCGACCTGCTGCCGTCCGGCCGCGACCGCGGTGACCTGTTCGTGTTCGCGCAGATCGGCAGCGAACGCGTGCGCAGCGCTGCGATCGCATGGTCGCGCGCCACGCCGACCGCCGCGGGCAAGCTGCGGTGCATCGTGCGCAGCGAGGGCATCGTGGCACGCCGGGTGGCGCCCGATTCGACGACCTGGCTCGACCTCGCCAAGGTGCAGCGGCTCGAGATCGAAGGGGCCGCCGAGCGCCAGGCATCGGCGGTGGCCCGGCTCGCCGAACTCGACCTGCCGCTCTTGCGCAAGGCCGTCGCCGGCACCTGGACGCTCGAACCGACGGCCGACGTACGCGAACGTCTGGCCGCCAGCAGTGACTTCGAAATCGAACTGCGGCGCGGCGCCACCACCGAGTCGTTCCGGTTCCGCTGCGTCCCGACGCAGCTCGATCTGCCCAACGGCCCCGAGGAGTTCGTCGTGCCGCAGCGCAAGCGGGCGCTGCTACCGGGCAGCCGCGGTTGGCTCGAAGTACGGCTCGACGACATCACCGCCGGCCACGTGCAGTTCGAGCTGGTGACGGCGGAAGGCACGCCGGTCGTACCGGCGAAGTTCGTGCACGAACGCGACCACGTCGAGTTCGCGCTCGGCGAGCAACGCTACGTCGTCGTGGTGGTGAAGCTGGTGAACATCCTGATCGGCGAGGACCACGCCGAGTTCGTCGTGCAGCCCGCAGCCGGCTTCCAGCCCGACCGCATCGGCCTGCTGCTCGCGGCCGTGCGCGAGAGCAAGGACATCTTCCTGCGCGAAGGCAAGGAGTACAGCGGCGCCGAAGCCGCGACGTTCCTGGTGATGAAGCTGGCCGCGCAACACGGCGAGAAGCCCACCGTCGACGAGTTCGTCGATCGCCTGGCCAGCCAGTCGAGCCGTTCGGGTGATCCCTACCAAGTGCGCCGGGCCGGCGGCGAGGTCGTGACGATGCGCGACTGGCTGCGCGCCGAACTGCAGCGGCTGGACGGCGCGGCGCACCAGCCGCGTTGACGGCCCGCTGGCCCATGGCCAAGGCCGTCGCGTTCGGCGATCCTGTGGCCATGACCGAACTCTGCGTCGCCACCGACCTCTCGCCTGCCGCCGCCCCGGCCGTCGAACTCGCGTTCCGCTGGGCCGGCGCCCTGCAAGCGACGCTGGTGCTGCTGCACGTCGTGCCCGACCCGGAGCTGGCGCCCGCCCTGGGCAACGACGTGCCCGGCGACGTCGCGGCGGCACAACGGCAACTGCAGCAGATCGCCGCGGCCCATGGCGACGTCGTGTGCCGTGTCGACGTGCGCGCAGCCGAAGAAGTCACCGCTACGATCGTCGAGGCATCCGCGCGCGCGGCCTACCTGTTCGTCGGGTCGCACGGCCGTTCGGGCTTCCAACGCCTGCGCCTCGGCTCGGTCGCCGCCGCGGTACTGCGCAAGAGTCAGGTGCCGGTCGTGTGCCTGCCGCCGGTCGGCAAGTAGGGCCGCCGCGAACTCGCGGCGATCGCGGCCCTGGCGACCCCCGCCCGAGCGAGACTTCGACGGAAAGCAACTGGAGCGGGTGATGAGATTCGAACTCACGACCATCACGTTGGCAACGTGGTGCTCTACCACTGAGCTACACCCGCACACAACCTGGCCGCGGGCCGCGGGAGCCTTTTCG
>JBGARS010000009.1:0-90992 GCA_044230075.1 Planctomycetota bacterium
CGTCCTGCCGCCCCAACCGATGCACGACGCCGTCGAGACCGAGCGCACCGATGCGCGCATCCATCGCCGCGGCATCGGGCCCTTCGCCGACGTGCAGCGCCTGCAGGCGCGGGAACTGGCAGCGCAGTTCGGCCACGACCGCGAGCCACAGCAGCGGTCGCTTCTCCTCGGCGATGCGGAACACCCCCACGACCACCGGATCGGCCGGCTGCAGCCCGAAGCGGCGGCGCAGCGCCGCGGTGTCGGCAGCGGACGGAACCTTCACGGCGCTGCCGTCGAGACCGTTGTGCACGATGTGCACCCGTTCTTTCGGCAGGCCCAGCCACGCGGCATAGTCGGCACCGCCGGCACGCGAGTTGGCCGAGAACACGAGTCCGGGCACCTCGGCAAGGCCCTGGTACCAGCGCCGGAACCAGGGCAGGTCGAGCCGCGGGAAGTGGCTCGGATTGACGTTGCGCAGCGACAGCACGATGCGCGGCACCGCGAGGCAGGTGCCGGCGATGCCGCCGAGCACGTTCGGCTTGTCGAGCGCGCAGTGCAGCACGTCGGGCGCGAACACGCCGACATGCGACGCGATGCGCCAGACCTCCGCCGCGAACAGTTCGGGCACGCGGCACAACAACTCGGCGGCGGCACCCCCCACCGGTGCGAACTCCGGATGCACGCGGCTGCCGTCCCGCAACTCGACGCCGGTGTCGCGCAGCAGCGACACGTAGTGGCCCGCGACGCCGTCGAAGCCATCGAGGGACAGGATGCCGACCTGCCAGCCGTGCGCCGCGAGTCCGCGCGCGAGGTAGACGAACTGCCGCTCGGCGCCGCCCGGTCCGAGCGAGCTGATCACGATCAGCACGCGTCGCCCCGACGGCGCGGCTGCCGGTCGGCTCGCGGCCAACGCGGCGAACCGCGCGGCGAACGCCGCTTCGTCGTCGCTGGGCGCCGTCAATTCACCTGCGTCGCCCGGAGTCACCAGCCGCACCTCGTAGCGACGACCGTTGGCGGCCGGATCCGTGCCATCACTGGCCGAGAAGTAGAGGCCGTCCTCCCAGACGGAGTAGCGACCGCCGCCGAGCTGGCGGATGTCGTCGTGCATCGTGTCCGGATACGCGAGCGGTCGGCCGTCCTCGAAGACCATCGGTACGCGGCGATCGCCGGCGGGCGAGCGCCGCAGCCGGCGCAGGGAAACCCACCAGCAGTGGCCGCCGTCGTGGCGGAAGGGCGGCTGCAGCCGCCGCATCCCGAGCCACCCGGCGACGGCCGGCACGTGTCGCACCAACCAGTCGCGCAGACGACGCGGAGGCAGTCCGGGCAGACCGGCTTCGAGGCGCCAACCGGGCCCGTGACGCCGCACGATGCGGACGCCGGTCGTGCGCCACGCGGCCCAGGTGTCCTGCCGCGGGACTTCATCGACAACGACGACGATCCCCGGCTGCGCGCTGGCCACGGGCGGATCGACGGCAGCCGCTGGATCGACGACTGCGCGCAAGTGCGGCAGCGAATGCACCCATGGTGGAACCGGCTCGCGCGCGATCACCGTGACCGGCAGGCCCACTTCCGACAGGTGGCGACACAGCAGCAGGTCGCTGCGTTGCATCGCCACGGGCGCCGTCGTTCCAGATACCGCACTCACGTCTTCTTGCACAACAGCGTGATGCCGAGGATCGACAGGTCGACGAGGTCCATGGTCGCAAACGGCGGCTGGAACGTGGCGCGCAGCGCCGTGTCGACCCAGGGCTCGTGGGGCGGCGCCAGCGAGTGGATCAGGTCGGCATTGCTCGGCCGCACACAACCGCGTGGTAGCGTCGAGTACTGGGCGTCGACGATGGCAAAACCCTGCGCAGCGAACAGGGCCTGCCATTCCGAGGCACGCAGCCGGTTCTCGGTGTCGATCGTGGCGTACTCGTGGGCCGTCAGACGCAAGAAGTCGAGTGGCTTGCCGAAGTCGCGATGATCCCGCAAGTCGATGCAATGCCACGCGTGCCCGCCCGAACGCAGCAGGTCGTGCATCCTGGCTACGACCGCCCGCGGTTCGGCCACGTGCTCGAGCACCGACGTGGAGAACACCAGGTCCAAGTCGTGCGGCCCTTCCAGCGACTCGAAGGGGCGCTCGTCCTGGACGTCGAGCCCACGGATGCGCACCTGCGCGCCAGCGCCGTCCGGCCCCGGCATGCGCTCCGTCAGGGACCGCAGCCGCTCGCCTCCGGCCGGATCGATCAGATCCAGGAACCCGGCGAGTTGTTGCACGCGCAGTGCTGGCAACGTGCGTTCGACGCGCTGCACGTCGTTGGCCACGTACTGTTCGACGCCAGCAGCCAAGAACCGTACCCCCGTGTACGGCACACGCCCGGTGCCGAGTTCGAGCACCCGCCGCGGCAGCGGCACGCCGTTGCGCCGCAAGTGACTGCTCATCACCTGGAAGTAACCGAGGAAGTTGGCGACGAGGCTGTTGTTGTGTTCGCGATTGCGGTGCAGCAGGTCGAGCAGGAGATCGTCGCGATTGGCCATCGCTTCGCGCAGCGTCGGCGAGCCTGTGTCGATCACGACCAAGGAGTAGTTGCGTCGGTTCTGGTTGCAGTCGCTGCGGTCGGACGACGACAGATAGACGTGCGATCCCCAGATCGAGAACGCCCCCCCACCGTCGTCGCGGATGTGTTGGTGCAGGGCGCCCGCCGGCCCGAGCACGCGGTCGTCCTCGGCCAACATCGCCACACTGCCCGCGGCGATCGCACGCTGCACCGCGGTCGGGATCTCGACCGTGAACGCGTGCCCGCCCGCGGGCGAGTAGGGCCGTTGTAGCTGCACGCTCTGGAGCATGTGGCGGGAGACAGTAGCCACTGCGCGCAGGTTGCGGAACCGGATCCCGGATCGCTTCCTGCTATGCGGGGTAGCCCGCACGGGGGTCGCCAGCATCGAGCACACCCGTGTCCATGAAGCGCTGGTAGCGAGCACAGACGTCCGTCGCCGCACCGATCGCCTGCAGGCGCCCGCCGTAGAGCCAGATCGCCCGCTCGCAGAGCGCCAGCACCTGCGCGGGACTGTGCGACACGAAGCAGAGCGTCTTGCCGGCAGCCTGGAACTGCTTGATCGTCGCCTCGCACTTGTGGGCGAACTGGCCGTCGCCGACCGACAGCACTTCGTCGAGCAGCAGGATGTCCGGGTCGATGTGGGCGACGACGGCGAAGCCGAGCCGTGCCTTCATGCCGGTCGAGTAGGTCTGGATCGGCGCGTCGATGAAGTCGCCGATGCCCGAGTAGTCGACGATCTTGCCGATCAGACCGTCGACCTGGCGCCGGCTGAGCCCGAGCAGCGCCGCATTCAGGTAGACGTTCTCGTAGCCGGTCAGGTCCGGGTGGAAGCCGGCGCCGAGCTCCAGCAGCGGGCCGAGGCGACCGTTGACGGTGACGGTGCCCTCGGTCGGCGGCGTCGTCTGCGCGACCAGCGCCAACGTGGTGCTCTTGCCCGAACCGTTGGTGCCGAGGATCGCCACCGACTCGCCGGCCTGGATCTCGAAGCTGACGTTGCGCAGCGCCCAGAACTCGTTCTTCTGGCTCGGTCGCTGCAGCACCGAACGCAGCAGTTCGCTGGCCAGGAACGGCCGCTGGTGCCGCACCAGGTAGCGCTTGCCGACGTTGTCGAAACGGATCGCGGTGGCCATGCGGGTCACAACAGGTCGGCGAACCGGTGCTCGTGTTTCCAGAAGCTGCGCACGCCCCAGACGCCCAACAAGGCCGTCACCAGCACGGCCAGACCCAGCACGCCGAGATCCGGTGCCGTGCCGTGGTAGAGCACGCGGCGATACGAGTCCAGCAGCCCCGACAGCGGGTTGCTGAAGTAGAGCCAGTACTGCCAGCGCGGCCCGTGCGCCAGCATCACGCCACCGTCGTAGACCAGCGGACACAGCCAGAACATCACGGTCATCACGGACTCGACGATGTACTGCACGTCGCGGTAGACCACGTTGGCGCCGGCGACCAGCAGGCCGACGCCGGCGACGAGGCCGACGTTGACGACCAGGATCACCGGCAACCACAACAGCTGCCAGCCGAACCAGTCGGCGGTCGCACCGGTGGCAACGTCGAGCACCTTGGGGAACAGCAGCAGCGCCACGACGATCAGCACCGACTGGATCGCGAAGTGCACGAGGTTGGTGACGATCACCGACATCGGCAGGATCTGCCGCGGGAAGCGCACTTTCGTCACCAGGCTGGCGTTGCCGGTCACCGAGTAGGCGCAGCCCGACAGACAGTAGGCGAAGAAGTTGTACGGGATCAGCGCGCACAGGAACATGCTCGGCCAGTCGTGCTGCGCGCCGAAGAACCGCAGCTGCACCGCGGTCAGCACGATCGCCATGATCAGCGGGTTCAGTATCGACCAGAAGAACCCGAGCGCCATGTTCCGGTACAGCGCCTTCAGGTTCTTGGCGACCAGGTTCTCGAGTACGAACCGGAACCTGATGATGTCGGTGAAGGTCTGCAACGGAGTCTGCGGGGCGCGGAGTGTACCGATCCACCTCGCGGTTGCGACCGTGAGCGCGCGTCAGGGCTATCCTCGGGCGACCATGCGCTCCCTGCTCTCGTCGTGTGTGCTGCTGGCGCCGCTGGCCGCACAATCCCCCGACCTGCCGGCGCCGGTCACCCTGAACACGCCGATGCTGGTGCCGATCCACACGGCGCCTGCCGACCCGGTAGGCGCGATCTACTGGAGTAGCTACCACCGGCTCGGCCACGAGTACGGCCGACTCGGCCTCGCTGGCGGGCCGCCGACCTCGATTGCGCTGGCGGGGTTCTCGCTGGCGCCGGCGAATGCACCGCTGGCACCGTTCGGCTTCGGCAACTGCATCCTGCTGATCGACCCGCTGGCACCGTCGTGGATCGGCTCGAGCGCGGTCGTGACCGACGCCGCAGGCGCCGCCAGCATCGGCATCCCGGTGCAGGAGCAGCTGGCGCCGTTCACCTGCCACTTCCAGTGGCTGATGTTCACCGGCGCGTCGTTCGCGACGACGCAGGCAACGGCCGGGCTCGGGGTCGTGTTCGACCGCTGACGTGCGCGCGCGGCAACACGCCGCCGCGCATCAGCCGCCGGTCGAACTGATCGGCTTGCCGTCCGGAGTGCGACCGGTGACCGCCTCGCGTTCCATGCGCAGCCACCAGTTGCCGTCCTGCCAGGCCCAGTGCAACGTGAACTCGCCGCTCTGGCGCCGCGCGGCCGGATCCTCCATGCGGAGGGACTGGCGCGCCGCCGGCGGCAGCTTGTCCAGGCGGAGTTCGCCGTCGAGGGTCAGCTCCACCTGCGCCGTGCCGGCGCTGACGTCGATCTGCCGCGACTTCTCGATCAACGACACCGTGCGGATCGCGCCGGAGCCATAGAGCGTCAGGAATCGCTGGATCGACACGGCGCGGCGGTCGCGCGCGTCGGCCATCGCGTAGATGTTGACCCAGTCGTCCTGCTGGCGCAGCTGTGCGTACTCGGCAATGCGTCGGGTCAGCTTCTCGTCGGCCGAACTGCCGAACCAACGGCCCCACGGCATCAGGGCAAGGCACGTGGCGATGCCGACCAGCAACAGGGCGATGGTGAACCTACGGGTGGAAGAGCTCATCGGACGCCGACCTCCTTGCCGGCAGGTGTGGGAATGTCGAGGGCGAAGAAACTGAGCCGCGACTGCTGCATGGCCAGCACCTCGTCGACGCCGTCGCCGTCGACGTCGCCGGCACCGACGTTGAGCACACCCTCGGTGCCGTGGATGCGACCGAGCACCTCGCAGGCGCCGTCGCTGCCGCAGCGCACGACCAGCACGCCGTGCTGACCGGCGAGGAACAGGCCCGTTGCCCCGCCGCCGAGGCGGGCGAAGACGACGTCGAAGAACGACTCGCCCGCCGGCAGCCCGCGGCCGAAGGCGACCCAGCGATCGGCCTCGCGGCGATACAGCTCGATCGGCTTGTGTTCCAGGTTGGGCAAGCCCGACACGGCGAGCTCGGCGCGACCGTCACCGTCCAGGTCCTTGGCGGCGATGCCGCGCACGATGCCGCTGATCTCGCCGACGCCGAACGTCACAGGCAGGCCTTCGCGGTCCTCGACCCAGGCACCCTTGGTCCACCGCCACACGGTCGGCCCGAGCGACGTCGCCGCCAGCAGTTCGACGCGGCCGTCGCCGTCGAGGTCCTCGAAGCGCACGATCGCGCCGTAGTGGGCCAACGGCATCAGTTCCTGCTTCGGCTCGAACTTGCCGGTGCCGTCGTTGTGCAGCACGTAGAGCCCGCCCGTCTTGGGGAAGAATCCCATCACCGCCAGATCGGGATGACCGTCCTGGTCGTAGTCGCCGATCGCGACGTCGGAGCAGGAGACGCCGTCGAGGTCGTGGATGGGGTCGAGCGCGACCCACTCGTCCTGGCCTTCGAAGTCCAGGAAGTTCAGGAAGGCGCGCGGCGGCAGATCGTGCCCCGAATAGACGAGGTCCGGCCGCCCGTCGCCGTTCAGGTCGGCGGCATCGGTGCCGCCATAGCCCATGTCCTTGGCGAGGCCTTTGTCCGACAGGCGCCAGTTGCCCTTGCCGTCGCCGAGATAGGGACGGATGCCGTCGGCGATGTGGTGTTTGTCGAGGCGGCGGATCGACGTGACCAGGTCGAGCTTGCCGTCGCCGTTCAGATCGCGCAGGACCGGCTTGCCCCGCCACTCGCCGTTGTCCGGCAGGCCGTTGCCCACCGAATGCACGCGCAGCGTCGGCTGCGCGCGCCAGGCCTCGTCCTGTTCCTTGTGCCGCGACTCGGCGAGTAGCCGCAGCGGCGACTTCTCCGAAGCGACCGACTCGACGGGGGTGGGCTCGGCAGGCATCGGCCGGGTGCGAACCCAGATCACGACACCGAGCAGGAGCAGGAGGAAGGCTGTCAGGATTCGGATCATCGTCGTCAGTGGCGCACGGCGCCGTTGGCCTGTTTGGTCTTGCTCTCGCCTAGGTGTCGCTTCGGGTCGCAGATGCTGTGCACGCCGGATGTCAGCGCCCCCATCAGCACACCGTCCGTCGCGACCACCGCCCCCCCAGGGGTGCGCACACCGAGACTCTGGATCATGGCCCAACCCGTCTCGATGTCGTCGAGACCGTCGCAGTCGGTGTCCAGCTCCTCGGGATCGTTCGGCACGCCGGCGAGGAAGGCGGCACCGAACAACGGGCTGATGCGCGTCAACGGCGCCTCGAACCAGCACTGGAAGACGAGCGTCGCCGACAGCGGCACCTCGTAGTCGTTCCACACCGAGAACTGCACGGTCTGCAGGTCCATGTGGTCGCCGGTCAGGTTGAGCAGTACCAGCTGCGGATCCGCGGCATCGAGGAACGAGTCGAGATAGAGACGATCGGGCAGCAGTTCGTATTCGACGCCGTCGAAGT
This sequence comes from Planctomycetota bacterium, assembly GCA_044230075.1. Lineage (GTDB taxonomy): Bacteria > Planctomycetota > UBA1135 > UBA1135 > UBA2386 > JAEUHS01. The sequence continues at coordinate 7,376 of JBGARS010000009.1, forward strand.
CGCGATCCTGATCGTTGTCGATGTCGGTCGGCGAGCCGGTCGGCGCCGGGGACCGCAACGCGATCGCTTCGAGCGAGTAGGCGAACCCGGTGGCGCTGAGGATCAGCACCGAGCCGATCAGGTCGTTGTGCGACCACGGCACGTTCACCTGGCTCGGATCCTCGGCGACCACGACGAGGTAGCCCTGCTGCTCGAAGCCGATGCCGAGATCGTGGCATTCGGTCAGCGCCGAGAAGGTGTCGGCCGGCGTCAGCGGCTCGACGCGGTCGAAGATCGCGCAGCCGAGCGGGCGGAACGGGTCGAGCGGATCCTGCGTGACATTCGTGTAGTAGAAGTGCGCGTTGGTCGAACCGCCGAGGCTGCCGACGGTCGCCGGCGCGGTGTTGGTGTTCGTCACCGACACGACCGTGAAGAGGCCGCCGCCCGAGCGATGCACCGGATACAGCAGCAGGCTGCCCGGCTCACGCCCACCGGCGTGGGCGTCGTTGGCCAGCACGCTCGCAGCCAGCAAGGCCAGGGTCATCAGGGAACTCTTCATGGCGGTGTGTCTCGGTCTGCCCCTGCAGCGCTGCCTTTCCTAGCTGCGCGCGCAGTGCGAACTCCAAGCACAGGGTACCTCCCGCACAGGACCCTGATTGCCCATAGCCGTGCGCGAGCAGCCTTCGTCCCAAGTCGGGACCGCCGGTGCGCAGACAACCGTGTCAGCACCATGTCATGCCTGCAATGCAACGAACACGGGCAGGTGTGGCACCTCGCGGCGCCGCACCTGCCCGTGCATCGGTCTCCGGAGAGACTCCGGTCGATCAGTGGGCGAACGAGCCGTTCGTCTGCTTGACCTTGCTCTCGGCGAGCAGGCGGCCGCCGTTGACCAGGCTGCCGACGCCGGTGACGAGCGCGCCGAGCAGGGCGCCGTCCGCAGCGATCAGCGAGCCACCCGGGTTGCGAACACCCAGGCTCTGGATGACCGCCCAGCCGGTCTCGATGTCACCGTAGCCGTTGCAATCGAGATCGAGCGTGTGCGGGTCGTTCGGGGTGCTGGACAGGAACTGATCCGTGAACAGCGTGCTGATGCGCGACAGGCGCTCCTCGAACCAGCACTTGAACTCCAGCGTCGCCGACAGCGGGAACTCGTAGTCGTTCCACACCGAGAACAACACGCGGTTCTTGTCCGCGTCCGTGCCGGTGAAGTTGATCAGCGCCAGGCTCGAGTCCTGGATGGCGATGAACGAGTCGATGTAGAGCTTGTCCGGCAGGGCTTCGTACTCGACGCCGTCGAAGTCGTAGGCGCCGTTGCTGTTGGCGTCGGTCGGCTGACCGGCGGCGACCGGCGACTGCAGCGCGACGGCCTCGATCGAGTAGGCCAGGCCGCTCGCGGCCAGGACCAGCTCACTGCCGAGCAGGTGGTTGTGCGACCAGGCGGTCTGGAACAGGGCCGGGTTCTCCGCGGCCACGACCAGATAGCCTTCCTGCCCGCCGAAGGTGGCGTTGTGGCAGCCGGTCAGGACCGACAGGGTGTCGGCCGGCGTCAGCGCCTCGACCCGGTTGAAGATCGAGCAGCCGAACGGCATGAACGGCATCAGCGGGTTGCGATCGACGTTCACGTAGTAGAAGTGAACGTTGGTCGAACCGCCGAGGCTGAGGATGGTCGCCGGGTTCAGGTTCGTGTTCGTCACCGAAACGACGGTGAAGAAGCCCTGGGCGACGTTGTTGCTGGGCGAGCCGGGGGCGCCGCCGGAGCGGTGCACCGGGTAGACCAGCAGGCTGCCGGGTTCGCGGCCGCCGGCGAGGGCGTCGGAGGCGAAGGTGGCCGTGCAGAGCGCGGCCAGAGCGGGTACGAGGAGCTTCATATCTCTTTTTCCTAAGGAGTTGCGAGTCAAGGTTGTCTGAAGGGGGACCGAGGGATTGACAGTCTTGGTCCGAGACAGTGGAAAACTATTTGGAATGTGCAACCTGTCAAGTCGAGCACCTGCGTAGAGGCCCCGTATCTTGCGCATACGGAGAACGGCCCGTGGCGTGTCAGCGCAAAGCGCAACAGTCACCTGCCGGGCGCGACAGGGACCCGGTCGCAACGGCGCCACCAGTGCGGATCCGCCGATGACATGGGCTGTTTGGCGCCGCCATGCCGGTGACTGTGGCACGCAGACAGATCGCAAAGGGCCCCGCTGCCGCTTCCCTCCCAACCGCGATCGCTTGCGATCCAAGGCAACGGAAATGCCAAGGGCAGAAGAGGCCGGCGAGGCGTGGGCCGCGCAAAATCCTTCCACATTTTCTCGCGGGTGCGCCGCGTTGGCGTGTGGCGTGCGAGGCGAGTGCCATCGTGTCGCGCGGCATGCCCGGCTGCTCACTCGGGGAGTGCACGACCGAGGGCGAGGTAGCCGAGACCCCGTGTCCACTCGCACCGCGCGGACCGACAAGGCGGCGACCCATCGTGAGACGAAGCACCGCGCCTGCGGTCGGTTGGCAGCGGCGGCGAGCTAGGCTCGTACGCCTGGGGTTTTCCCGGGCGCTCACCTCGTGCCCCGGAATGCAGATGGCCTCCCCCAGCCGTTCAGCCGCAGTCGCCCTCGTCGGCCTCTCGCTCAGTGTCTTCGCTGCCTGCAACCCGGGCGGTTCGGCGATCGTGGCAACGTCGGCACCGGTGCCGGAACCGACGCCGCTGCCAGGACTGAGCCTGCAGCTGCACGAACCCGCCACCGACGAACACCTCCAGGCGACTGCGAATGTGCACATCGTCTTCGGCGCCAGCGACCCGCTGGCGAAGGCGACGATCCACCTGATGGCAGACCGTGACGGTGATCCGGCAACCCGTGCGGACCAGTACGAACTCGCGTCGCTGGCCGCGACGGAGCACGGTGCGATGGAGACCGTCGACATGCCACTGCCAGTCGGCATGCCGGTCGGCAGCTACGTGATCGTCGGCACGATCGGCGACGGAGAGCGCACACCGGTCGTGGCGAAGGCCCCCGGCCGCATCGTCGTCGAGGCCGGTCCTCCCGACGAGCCACCGACCGATCCTCGCCTCGGCCTGCAACTGCTGGAACCGGCTACGAATCGCATCGTGTCGCGCGGCGGACCGCTCACGCTCACCTTCACGACGTCGGGCACCGCCGGCACGGCCGAAGTCCGCTTCGTCAGCGACACCGATGGGGACGCCAGCACGACCACCGACCAGCACCCCCTCGCGCTGCTCAGCGTGACCCTCGGTGGCCCGGCGCAGGCACTGACGGTGTCGGTGGACGGCGTGCCCGCCGGAGTCCACCACGTGCTCGGCCTCGCGACCACGGCGAATGGCGCCAGCGCGCGGGCCACGGCCAGCGGCCTCCTGCAGGTCGACGACGTCGCGTTCGCCGCCCGCGAGGGCAACAGCACCTACGAGGAGGGGCGCGCAGTCGCCACGCTGCCCGACAAGTCGCTCGTGGTCGTCGGCCGCTTCGCCGGCTCGACCACGTTCGGCACCTGGCCGGCCGTGCATCATCTGAACTCGCTCGGCGACGACGACATCTTCCTCTGCCGCTACCTGGCCGACGGCTCGTTGTCCTGGGCCCGCCGCGCCGGCGGCCCATCCCGCGGCGACTGGGCCAACGCCGTCGCCGCCAATGCGGACGGCAGCTTCACCGTCGGCGGCTTCTTCAACGGTCTCGCCGCGTTCGACGGTGGCGCGGCCACGACCGGCCTGCTGTCCGCCGGCGACGACGATGCGTTCGTCGCCCGCTATGCCGGTGACGGCACGCTGCTGTGGGCGCGCCGCGCGGGCGGCATCTTCCGCGACGAGGTGCTCGGCCTGGCCACGCTGCCGGATGGCTCGAGCATCGCGACCGGCTCCTTCACGGCGCAGGCGATCTTCGGCGAAGGCAGCCAGTCGACCACCTTGCTGGTGCAGGGCTCACTGATCACGGCCGACGGCTTCGTCGCCAAGTACGACGGCAACGGCATCCTGGCGTGGGTCCGGCAATTCGGCGGCGCCGACGGCGACGACGCCGGCCGCAGCGTCGCCGTCGGCGCGGACGGCTCCTGCGTCGTCACCGGCGTGTTCCGCGGCACGGTGACCTTCGGCGCCGGCGCCGCGCAGGTCACGCTGCTGTCGGCCGGCGGCGCCGACGTCTTCGTGGCGAAGTACGACGCCAGCGGCAACCTGCTGTGGGCACGACGCGGCGGCGGCGCCGCCGACGACGAGGCCCGCGGCATCGCCGTCTGCGCCGACGGGGCCATCGTCGCCGTCGGCGGCTTCCGCGGCGCAGCCGGCTTCGCCGATGCACTGCAGCCCATCGCCGTGCAGGCCATCGGCGGACTCGACGCGTTTGCGGCCCGTTACGCCGCCGACGGCAGCCTCAGTACGGTCCGCGTCGCTGGCAGCACGGCCGAGGACGAGGCCCGCGGCGTCGCCGCCACCGCCGACGGTGGCTGCATCGTCACCGGTCACTTCCAGACCGCGGCCAGCTTCACCGGCGGCGTGGTGCCGCAGAACCTGGTCGGCTTCGGCGCCCGCGACATCTTCGTCGCCCGCTACACCAACACCGGCGCACTGGCGTGGATCCGCCCGGCGGGTGGCACCGACGTCGATCAGGTCTTCGGCCTGGCCCGCGCTGCGGACGGTTCGTTCGCGCTGACCGGCGTGTTCCAGGGCACCACGGGTTTCGGCACCGGCGCCCGTCGGCAGCTGCTCAGCTCCGCCGGCTGGGGCGACCTGTTCGTGGTCCGCTACAACGCCGACGGCGACCTGTAGCGGCCGAGCGAGAAACCGGGCCCGGCCACGGCAGATCCGCACCCGCCGTGGCCAGCGGCATCACTTGCCGTCGCGCAGTTCGCGCACCAGGTCGTGTTCGCCGTAGATCTTGTCGATCGCCTCGATCATGCCACCGGTGTGCACGCCGACGCAGCGGTTGACCTTCTCGTCGAACCAGTAGTTGCCCGGCAGCGACTCGATGTTGCCATCGAACACGAGGCCGACCACCTTGGCGTCACGATCGAGGATCGGGCTGCCCGAGTTGCCGCCGATGATGTCGCAGGTGCAGACGAAGTTGTACGGCGTGTCGAGGTTGAGCTTGCCCTTCTTCTCCAGCCAGTGCGCCGGCAGGTCCCACGGCGGCTGGTTGTCGAACGCGGCGTTGCGCTCGAACAGGCCGTTGAAGGTCGTCTTCGGCGGCACCATCGTCGTGCCGGCCTCGTAGCCCTTGACGGTGCCATAGGCGAGACGCAGCGTGAACGTCGCGTCGGGGTAGTTGGCGGTGCCGTCGACGTCGAAGCGGGCCTTGTTGATCACGGCCTTCGCCGCGGCGCAGACCTGCACCGTGACGCGTTCGTGCTCGGCCATCATGCGCTGCAGGTTGACCTTGCCATCACCGAACTCGTCCATCAGCTTCTTCATCTCGCCGGCGATGGAGTCGAACGCCTCCTTGACCTCGGGCTTGCCCGAACGCTTGATCAGGTCCTCGTCGCGCTCCTTGACGATCTGCATGCGCGAGCTGTCGCGCAGACCGGCCAGGTGGCCCTCGTAGGCCTTCAGCGAGTTGGCGATGCCGAAGTAGCGGTCGCGCAGTTCGAACGCCCGCTTCTCGCTGCGCTCCATCTGCTTCTTGATGGCGTCGCGCATGCGCGTCAGCTGCGCGACGATCGCCGGCACGCTGACATCGCGATGGAACTCCATCTCGGCGAAGGTCAACGACCGCTCGGTGCTGCCGGGGTGGCCCGACACGAACACCAGATCGTCGGTCGCCGCGCCCTCGGCGTTCCACTGGAAGTAGAACTTCGACGAGTCGATCGGCTTGTCGTCCTCGTAGACGCGGAAGAACGCGCAGTCGAGGTCGAAGCGCGGGTAGGTGAAGTTGTCCGGATCGCCGCCGAAGAACGCGACCTGCTTCTCCGGCGCGAACACCACGCGCACGTCGTCGTAGACGTGGTAGACGTAGATGCGGAACTGGTTGCCGTCGTAGAGCTGGACCTCGTCGGCCTTGATGTGCTTCTCGTCGTCGGTGATCGCCGCGCACATCGCCGAGAACTTCTCGCGCCACTCGTTGCCTTCCGGCGTCTTGTCCTCGGCCTTGGCGGCGAGGATCTCGGCGGTCACGTCCTTGATCTCGATCAATTGGCGCAGCGTCAGGTCGGTGCCCTTGACCTCGCTGCCGTAGAGCTTCGAGCTGAAGCCGTCCTTGACCCAGTCCTTCTCCTGCGTCGAGACCTTCTGGATCGTCTCGAGCGCGACGTGGTGGTTCGTCATCACGAGGCCGTTCTGCGACACGAACGAACCCGAGCCGCCGGTGTCGAAGCGCACCGAACCGAGACGCACGTGGTCGAGCCACTCCTGCGTCGGCTCGAAGTCGTACTTCTCCTTCAGCCGCTGGAGCGGCAGGCCGTCGAACGGCCACATGCCCTCGTCGGGGCGAACGGCAGACGTGGGAAAGGCGGCGCCGGAAAGAACGACGGCGGCCGCCAGCTGGAGCAGCGGGGTCAGTTGCATGAGGATTCCTGGATTCCGTCGCCGCGGGGCGGGCGAACGGGCGCGACATGATAGGGACGCGCCGCCGCCGAGCCAGGATCGGGTGAGACTCCTCACCCCGCCGCTGCGCGCTACCGGTGTTCCGGGTGGGTTTCCAGCCACTCGATGGTGGTGCTGGTATCGCCGAACGAGAGCCGGAGTTGGCGGCGGAACCGCCGCACCAGCGCGGCGACCAGCCGACGCGCGATGTGCACCCCGGTCGTCGGCACCACCACGCGGTCGTCGTGGATCTGGATCTTCATGATCCGCTCCAGCGGGTGTTCGAGCACCTCGGCGCGCTCGACGTTGGCGAGGATGCCGCGCACCTCGTTCCACCAGCGCGGCAGCGCGCCGGTCAGCTCGATCACGTGCGCAGCGATGCCGTCGCGACTGCGTTCGCAGGCCGGGCACAAGACGCGCGGCAGATCGGGCAGCGGTTCGTCCCACCGCCAGCGCCCCTGCCACTCGGTGGCGCCGCACTGCCTGCAGACGGCGGGGTAGAGCTTGCCCGGCGGACGATAGACGTCGGTCCAGGTCTGGGCAGCACGGCGGGCACGGGCAAAAGCAACGGCACGCGACGGACGGGAATGCAGCATGGCATGTACCTCCGATCGGTATCGAAGCACAATCGCGGCGTTGGCACAGTCCACCCAAGGACCCTGCGCTGTTCGGCCCAGCGGCATCGACGGCGCCCCTGCGGCCCTGGCCGCGATGGCATTGGCGCCGAGCGAAAGACGCAGCGTGCGATGGAACGGCCCGGCCTCCGACCTACCATCCGTCCGTGCACCCCCTACTGCTGTTGCCGCCGCGCACCAACGCCGGCCCGGAGACCCTCGCCGAATACCGCGCCCGCGGCGGCTACGACGGCCTGATGCACCAGCTGCAGGACGGCACCCCCGAACGGCTGCGCGCCGACATCGCCGCGTCGGGCCTGCGCGGCCGCGGTGGCGCCGCGTTCCCGACCGCGCGCAAGTGGGAGCTGGCCGCGAGTTCGGGCCACGACACGCGCTACGTGGTCGCCAACGGCGGCGAACACGAACCCGGCAGCAGCAAGGACCGGTTCCTGGTCGAACACCATCCGCACGCCGTGCTCGAAGGGCTGATGCTGGCCGGCATCGCCACCGGCGCCACCAAGGGCTGGCTCTACCTGATCGAGGACATGGCAGGCCCCCGCAGCAGCGCCGAGGCCGCGCTGAAGGAGCTCGACGACGCAGGCATGATGCACATGCCGATCGCGATCCACCTCGGGCCGACCACCTACGTCGCCGGCGAGGAGACCGCCGCGCTGAACGCGATCGAGGGCAAGCCGGCGAAGCCGCGCCAGAAGCCGCCGTTCCCCGGCGAGCAGGGCCTGTTCGAGAAGCCGACCACGGTCAACAACACCGAGACACTGGCGCACGTCGCCTGGATCGCACGGCACGGCGCCGAGGCGTTCGCGGCGATCGGCACCGAACAGAGCAAGGGCACGCTGCTGTTCACGCTCGGCCAGGAAGTGCAACGGCCCGGCGTCTACGAGCTGCCGTTCGGCGCCACCTACCGCGAACTGATCGAGCGCTGCGGCGGCGGCCTCGTGAACGGTCGTCCGGTGCGCGCGGTGCTGCCGGCGATGTCGTGCGGCTTCCTGCTGGCCGAGCACCTCGACGTGCCGATCGCCTACGAGACCCTGCGCCCGCTCGGCACCTCACCCGGTTGCGGCGGCGTGCGCATCGTCGACGACCAGACCGACACCGTCGCGCTCGCGGTCGAGATCGCCGGGTTCTTCATGCGCGAACAGTGCGGCCAGTGCCCACCGTGCCGCATGGAGACCAACCAGTTCGTGCACATCCTGAAGGCCGTGCAGGCCGGCAAGGGTCCCGGCTACGCCGAGAAGCTGGGCAAGCTCGCCGACTTCTCGCGCAAGAAGGGCTTCTGCTCGCTGATCGAGATGGCCGCGGCACCGGTGCTCAGCGCGGTGCGCTGCTTCGCCGACGACTTCGCCGCCGCGGCCGGCCCCGGCACGCCGGCGGGCTCCTGACGTGCCGAACTACTACGTCGCCTGCACGCTGGGCCTCGAAGAGGTGCTCGCCGGAGAACTGCGCGGCATCGGCGCCAACAACGTCACCGTGCGCCGCGGCGCGTGCGCGTTCACCGGCGAACAGGCGCTCGCCTACAAGGCGTGCCTGTGGTTGCGTTCGGCGATCCGCGTGCAGGAGGAAATGACCCGCGGCCGCGCGCGCGATCGCGACGAACTCTACGCGCTGACCGGCACCGTCGACTGGTCGCGTTCGATCACGCACCTGCAGACGCTGGCGATCGACGGATCGGTCAGGGACAGCTTCGCGAACGACACGCGCTACCCGGTGCTGGTGGTCAAGGACGCGATCTGCGACCAGTTCCGTACCATCAACGACAAGCGGCCCGACGTCGCCCGCGAGCGCCCCGACCTGCCGATCAAGCTGGTGCTGCAGGGCGACGAGGCGATCCTCTACCGCGAGCTCGGCGGCGAGCCGCTGCACAAGCGGGGCTACCGCGAGATCCAGCACAAGAGCCCGCTGAACGAGGCCACCGCCGCGGGGCTGCTGCTGCTGACCGACTGGGACCGCCGCTCGGCGGTGTGCGATCCGATGTGCGGCTCGGCGACGTTCCTGATCGAGGCGGCGTGGATCGCGACCGACCGCGCGCCGGGCCTCGGCCGCAGTTTCGCGTTCGAACACTGGCGCGACGTCGACCTCGCCGCCTGGCGCAGGATCTACGACGAGGCCGAGGCGCGCGCCGCCGCCGGCGCCGACCAGTGCCCGCCGCTGTGCGGCAACGACCGCCATCCGGGTGCGATCGCGCTGGCGCAGAAGGCGATCGGCGCCGCCGGCCTCGGTGGCAGGATCCAGCTGACGCACGGCGACGCGCGCGACTACGCGCCGCCGTTCCCGCCGCAGCTCGTGGTCACGAACCCACCCTACGGCGAACGCCTGCAGGCCGACCCGGTGTCGCTCGGCGACACGTGGCGCGCGCTCGGCCAGTTCCTGCACGAACGCTGCCACGGCGCTTCGGCCTACGTGCTGTGCGGCAACCCGGAGCTGACGCGCCACCTCGGCCTGCGCGCGAGCCAGAAACACCCGGTGCGCAACGGCCCGCTCGACTGCCGCTGGCTGCGCTACGAGATCGAGGCGCGATGAGCGGGCTCGGGCGACGCGCCGCCATCGCCCTGCTGCCCGGCGCGCTCGGCTGCTGCAGCACGACGATCGAGACGCGCCCCGCCGACGACTTCACGCCGTTCACGGCGCTGCAACCCGCCGACTTCCCCGGCGCATCGACGATCCTGTCGGGCATGGCGCCGCCGGACGACGACCCGGCGCTGCGCATCGGCGACGCGGCGCTGTTCGCGGTCGAGATGCAGAACCACGAGCAGGTGCGGCGCGAACTGCTGCTGCTCGAAGTGGTCGGCATCGGCAACGTGCGCGAGAACTTCGCCGATGCGCCGCGGCCGGGCCGTCGCACCGCCACGGCGTCGGTGACGTCGACCGTCGATGGCCAGCAGCAGGAGCGGCACTTCCCGCTGAACGAAGTCGAACTGACGCTGCGCCGGTTCGGCCCCGACGGCGGCAGGATCGCCCGCTCGCGGGTCGTGCTCTACGAACAGGCGCTGCGTGCCGGCTGGTGGCCCGACGTCGATCCAGAAGCGAGCCAGCGCGACCAGGACCTGGCGACGGCGATGACGATGAGCCTGCAGAACCTGATGCACAGCGACCCGTCGCTGCAGGAGCTGCTGTTCGTCGTCGTCGACGAGCCGAGCCTGTTCTCGATCGCCACCCACCTCGGCGTCAACGTCCACGTGCAGACCACGGTCGACCTCACGCGGCCCCGCCGCACGCCACCGTGCGATGTGCTGCCAGCAGAGGTCGCGGTCGGCGCCACCAACAAGGACATCGCGATCAACGGCCAGCAGGCGCTGTGGGCCGACCTGTTCGTGACGCGGCCGGTCGGCGCACTCGGCGCCTGCGGCGGACTGTGGGGCGCGCTGGCGCGCAACGCGACCGATGCCGGGCGCACCGCGGTGCTGCGGCTGCTCGCGACGCGGCGCGGCCCCGCGCATTGACCGCTACTCATCCTGCGGATCGGGCAACTGCGCCAGGCGCCACAGCTCGACGAACCTGCCGCGCACGTACGGATGCAGGCGATCCGCGAAGTGCTCGCCGAGCGCGTTGACCCGGATCAGGGCCAGCACATCGGCGTGGTCCTGCAACCGCTGCGGCAGCGACAGGCCGCTCGCGAGCTTGAGTTCGATCAGCGTCGCCAGCGACACGTACTTGCGCCCCGCCTGCTCGATCGCCACGTCGGCGGGATCCGGGAACACTACCCCGTGCGGCGTGCCGTCGCCGGGGATGCCGCCGGTCAGCAGGAAGTCGATCGGCACCCGACGCTCGGTGTCCTTGACTCCGCGGCTGTCGGGGAACTTCTCCAGCCAACCGAGCCCCAGCGCATTCGCCTTGAACTTCGCCAGGCCCGCCGGCGTCAGCAACACGTCGATGTCGGTCGTCGTGCGCACGTGGCCGTACGCGTTGACCGCCATGCCACCGCAGATCGCATACGGGATCGCCAGCTCCTCCATCTTCTGCGCCAGCCGCGCCAGGGCCACGTGCACGTCCGAAGTGCCCATGAAGAACCTCCCCAGTTGTTCGAAGCGCGCCGAGGAGTCGGGATCCAACGTGGTCACCGCACCATCTTGGCGCTGCAACCCTCGGATGTGCAACGGGGGCAGGATGCCGGCGCGAAATCGCCATGCGCCGCAAACTCGCGTCAGCGCTCGTCGGTCGCGAACAGATCCGGCTGCGCGGTGCGCAGCTCCTCGAGCAGCGGCGCCGTGACCTCGGCCGCCGCCTTGCGCGCGGCAGCCGCGTCCGCGGCGCGCGTCTTCACGAGCTCGTCGAACTTCGCCTGACCGGCCGCATCCCTGTCCGACGCGAACGCACCGATCAGCGCCGTGCGCAGCTGGTCGGCGCGCGGCGACAGGAACGCTTCCTCGAACGCCTCGACGCCCTTGTCGGTGCTGCCCTTGCTGCCCTTCTCGATCGCCTTCAGCGCCTTGTCGATCACCTTGTCGTGCTTGCCGGCCCGGTCCCGCGGCTTGGCCATCGACTTCTTCCAACTGTCCACCTCGCCGAACGCGAGGTCGGCGGCGACGAAGTGCGGCACCCAGGCGCCATAGCCGGCCTTCGGGTCGCCGACCGCCGGCTCGGCCAGCAGCTTCTCCGCGTGTGCGGCCGCGGCGCGGGCGAGGAACGCCAGCATCGCGTCGAGCTGCGGCTGCAGCTCCTTCTTCTCGGTGGCGCCCGCCTTGCGCATCAGCTTCTGCGCCCGGCCGAGCTGGTCGGCGACGATGGCCAGGTCGGGCTGCTCGCGACCGAGTTCGCTGGCGGCGCCGCGCACGGCCTGGCCCGCGGTCTGCACCGACACCGTGTCGAGCCACTCGAGCATCTGGGCGACGTGGAACGGCAGCGGCCAATGCCCGGACTGTTCGGTAAGGCCCTCGACGATCTCGAGCTTCAACTTCTCGTAGCCCTGCTCGCGGTAGATCGCCTCGGTGCGCACCGCGCATTCGACCGGCACCACCGCATCGGCGCGCCCGTGCAGGATGCCGATCGCGACCTTCTGTTTGGCAAGCTTGCCGTGCTTGACCTGCAGCACGTTGCCGGCATGCGCGACGATGCCATCGATCAGCTCGGGGTATTCGCCGGCGAACCAGTAGCAGAAGAACGCGCCCTGGCTGTGGCCGTACAGGTAGACGCGGCCGATCGGGAACGCCTGCCGGAAGTCGGTGATCAGGCCGGCGATCTGCTCGCCGTCCTTCGGTCCCTGCACGAAGTTGAACGTCTCGCCACCCGGCGTCAGGCCGTCCGGCGACACGACGATGTCGTTCTTCCGGAAGTCGTCGGTGATCGGGTAGTTCCAGAAGCTCCAGCAGTGGTCGAGGCCGGTGCCGTGCAGCATCACCACCAGGTTCGGCGCGGTCTGCTCGCTGATCTTGTCCGGCAGGCGGTACCAGTACGGCCGCCCCTGCTTGCTGGTCCATTCGAGCACCGCGCCGCGCTCCGCCTTCGTCGACGGGGCGACCTTCGGCACCTCGCCGCGCTTCTGCGCCGGCAACGCACCGAGCAGCGCGCAGAACGACGAGGCCAGCGACGTGATGGGCTTCCGCGTTGCCATGCGAACCTCCACGCCGATGGTAGCGCAGGACCGCCGTGGGGCGCGTCAGCGTTCCGTCAGCGACTTGACGGTGTTTGGCGCGCGCGCCGCTACAGCTCGGCCCTGGCGGCCGCGTCGACCTCATGATCGCGACACCGCCGCCCGAGCCACCAGCCGACGCCACACCACAGGATCACGAATGGCACCGCGCCGGCGGCGACGGCGACGGCACCGACGTGCAGGCGCACCAGCAGGTCGTTGATGCCGGCGCCGACGAGATCGCCGAAGCGCAGCACCGCGGTGTCGAGGAACGCCTTCGACTTGTACTTCTCCTCGAGCCCGAGCGGCGTGAACAGCACCTCGCGCGCCGGCTTGTCGAACGCGAACTGCAGCGTGCGGCGCGCGACCTCGAACACCGCCATCACGACGATCGTCGGCACGACCGCGACCAGCGACAGGCCCAGCAGCGTCACCGCCGGCATGATGCAGAGCACCACCGCCAGGCCGAGCCGCAACAGCGCCGAGCGCGTGACCCAGACCTGGATCACCAGCGCACACAGGTTCTGGCACAGGTTGATGGTCGAGAACAACGCGCGGCGCTCCTGCTCGGTCGCGATCTGGCTGCCGGCGAGGTCGTTCAGCAGGTAGTAGAACGAGGTCGCTGCGACCGACGAGACCAGCACGAACGCGGCGATGCCGAGCAGATACGGCGAACGCACCAGCAGCCGCAGCCCCGCGAGCACGCCCGCCGAGGCGACCCTCGTTCGCGTGCGTTCGTCGCCTCCCACCATCACGATGCACGCGCGCAGCGACCGCCGGTGGCAGAGCACCGCGATCTCGAGCACGAGTCCCGCCACGAGCATCACCCAGGCCCGCGGCAGGCTCGACGACAGCAACGCCACCGACGAGGCGACGATGGCGCCGAGCGTGCCGCCGAGCGCGACGAAGCCGAACAGGCGTTTCCCCTGCTGCGTGGTGAAGTAGTCGACCGCGTGCACCCAGACCAGCGCAACACCGCAGACGACGAACGCCGTCACCCACGAGTAGAAGAACGCGGCGGTCAGGCCTTCGATGCTGGACCAGGCGACGGCGCCCCTCTGCAGCGGCGGCACCAGCATCGACACGATCGCCAGCACGGCGAAGCTGGCAGCGAAAGCGTGCAGCACCCCCGGCAGGAACCGGCTGGTCGGCAGCCGGTTGGCGAGCAGCATGTAGATCGGGTTCAGCAGCGAGATCAGCACGAACGTCTGCACGAACAGCCAAAGCAGGTTCTCCTTGCCGAACGCGGTGCCGATCTCCTCGCGCAGCGGGCGCAGCAGGTAGTAGGCGCACAGCACGGTGAAGAAGAACGCTGCGGTCCACAGCGACGCCGACCGCTCGACCGGCGTCGCATCGTGCAGCCGCAGCAGTTTCAGCAGGCGCCGGTTCACGCGCGCCACCTACGCACGGCGCGCGACGCCGACGAGTGGTCCGGCATCATTTCTTCGGCGCACGCCCGCGCACCCGGTCGAGGAACGCCTTCTCGTCGGGCTTCAACCGCTTGCCGGGCAAACGCCACAGGCGCAGCCGCGCCACCTCTTCGAGCAGCGTCGCGATCCACTGCTCGCGCTCGCCGAGGATCTTCGGCAGGTTGCGGTGTTCACCCCACTTCGCGTCGAGTTCGCCGGCGAGCGCACGCACCTCGCCGCGCAGCGCCAGCAGCAGGTCGAGCAGCACCGCGTCGCCACCGGCCGAACGGCGCGCCGCCAGCTTCGGCAGCAGCTCGCGCACCTGCTCGGGCGATGCCGACTGGAACCACGGCGACCGCACCAGTTCGGCGGCGAAGCGATCGCCGAAGTGCCGCGCCAGCACCAGCAGGCGGTTGCGTTCGCCGAGTTCGTCCTTCCACGTCGTCGCCTTCCGGATCGAGCCGTGACCGATGTGCTCGCACACGGCCGCCGGCACGTACAACGAACGCCAACCGGCCGCGCGCAGGCGCAGCGCGAGGTCGACGTCCTCGTAGTACATGTGGAAGTCCTCGTCCTGGCCGCTCACCGCGCGCCACGCCGCCACGCGGTAGAGCGCGCAGCAGCCGGACACGCCGAGCACGTCCTGCGGCGCGCCGCCCGGGCCGGGATCCGCGGCGCCCTGGTCGCGATCGACCCAGTAGAGGTCGTCGCGCTGCGTGATGCCGGTCGTGCAGATGCGGCCGTCGGGGTAGACGATCTTCGGTGCTGCGGCGCCGGCCTTGGCATCGGCGTCGAGTGCCGCGACCAGTTCGCGCAGGCAGCCGGGCCGCAGCGTCGCGTCGGTGTTCAGCAGCAGCGCGTAGTCGCCGCCGGCGCGCTCGACACCGAGGTTGTTGGCGGCGGTGTAGTCGTTGCGCTCGTGCTGCACGAACTCGACCGCGGGGAACTCGCGCCGCACGAACTCCTGCGAACCATCGCTCGAGCCGTTGTCGATCAGGATCGTACGCAGGGATGCCTCGCCGGCAGAGGCGGCGACGGCGCGCAGGCAGTCGCCGAGGAACTCGCGCCCGTTCCAGTTGACGACGACGACAGTCACCCGCGGGGCGGTCATCTCGCTCTGGCTCCGGGTGCGAAGGCTGGATCGGGCATGATCGCGGGCGGGCGTCATTCCTACGCGCCATCGCACACGACCGCCAGGACAAGTTGCGGCGCTGCGCCAGCCCCCTATCGTGCCGCCCCCCCATGACGGCCTCCTTCGGCGCGCGCTTCGCCCCGCACCTATTGCTCACCGCGATGATCGCGATCTGGGGTGGCAGCTACGCGGCCGTGAAGGTCGCGCTCGGGTCGCTGCCGCCGTTCACGGTGATCGCCCTGCGGTTCTGGCTCGCGGTGCTGTGCCTGCTGCCGTTCCTGGGCCGCGGCATCGGCGGCGAACTGCGCGCGACGCTACGGCCGGGGCTGCTCGCGGGCGCGGCGCTGACCATCGGCTACCTGTTGCAGACCGTCGGCATGAACGAGACCTCGGCGTCGATGGGCGGTTTCCTGGCCGGCCTGATCGTGCTGCTGGTCGGCCTCGGCGGGTTGCTGTTCTTCCACAGCCGCTTCGGCTGGCTGTCGGTCGCGGGATTGCTGCTCGGCGTGGGCGGTCTGTTGCTGCTGTGCTGGCCCAGAGCCGGCGGCACCCAGACGGACACCCTGCGCGGCATCCTGCTGCAGATCGGCTCGATGATCGCCTATGCGATGCACATCCTGCTGCTGTCGCGCTTCGGCCGCGGCGCGCCGACGCTGGCCTTCTGCCTGTGGCAACTGCTGCTGGTGTCCCTGACGAGCACCGTCGCGGCGCTGTTCGCCGGCGACCGGCTCGGCTCGGTCCAGTGGCACGGCACGTTGCTGTTCGCGGTCGCCTACCTCGGCGTGCTCGCGACCGCGCTTGGCATCGGCGTACAGGCCAGGGTGCAGCATCGAATCCCGCCGGTGCACGTAGCGCTGCTGTTCGCGCTGCAGCCGCTGTTCGCGGCCCTCGTGGCGTGGGCGACGATCGGCGACCGCATGGGCGCAATGCAGCTCGCCGGTGGGATCACGATCGTCGGCGCCGTGCTGCTGACCAGCCTCGATCGTCAGTGATCGGCGGTGATGGCGGCGACGGCGGCCTTGGCGGCCGCGGCCAACGCCTCGTCCTTGGCGGTCGCCAGCCGGCGCAGCACGGGCAGGGCCGGCTCGTGGTGCAGCTTGCCGAGCAACTCACAGGCATGGCACCGCTCCCGCCCGGCGATGCGATCGCACATCGCCCGCGTCTCGGCATCGGCACCGCGGTTGGCGATCTGCACCGGGGCGCGGTCGCGCTTCGCCATCGCCAGTACGATCGCCACACCGGCTGCATCACCGCGCTCGGCCAACGCCACCGCCGCCGATTCGCGCACGTGGTGGTCGCTGTCGCCGAGAAAGCGCGCCAGCACCGGCAACGCCGCGTCGGAACCGAGCTGGGCGCCGAGCCACGCCACCTGGAAGCGCGCGTCGGCGTCCTTGGTCGCCAGGCCCTGGTCGAGCAACGCCAGCGCTTCCGCCGCCTCGAGCGCACCCACACTCGCACCGTTCCACATCGCCACGACCACTGCGAGCATGCGCCCCGTATGGTCCTCGACCGCCACTTCGAGCGCTGCCTTCACCGCCTCGGGCACCGAGGTCACGGCGAGCACCCGCGCCGCCTGCGTGCGCCTCCCCGCACTGCCCTGCGTCAGTTCCCGCCGCAGCGCCTCGACGAACGCGCGGCTGCACCTCTCGGTCGCGCGCATCAGCTCGGGGAACGGCACCTCCTGCGCCTTCTGCACGCTTGCCAGCAGCGCACTCTCGGCCGGGTCCATGTCGCCGTCGCGCAGGTCGGCATGGAACCGGCGCAGAGTGCCGTCGGCCCGTCGTTCGCATTCGACCTGGCGCACCGACAGCTGCCGCATGGCACCGTCGACACCACGTACCTGCACGCGGTTGTCCTTCACCTGCGCGACGGTGCCCGCGATGGTCTCGCCGCCGTCGAGCACGACCTCCTGGGCCCGCGCGGCACCGAGGCAGAACAGGACGCCGCAGACGAACACACGAGCGGTCTTCATTCGTTCTCCTTCACGGTCACGTCCTTCAACACGATCGTCTCGGTGCCGAAGTCGCGACCGAAGATGTCTTCGAGCACGATCTTCGCGGGCAGCAGGTGCTCGCCGACCGCGGCCCATGTCACGGTGACGCTCTCGGTGAAGTCACGGACGCCGTGCGCGCCAGGGTGCTCGCGTTCGAAGCGCTGTGTCACCTTCTGCCCGGCGACGGTCTGCCAGGTGATCCGCGTACGGCTGCCGTCCTGGTCGTGGAAACCGCGCACCAGGCCGTCCTGGGTCTCCACCACCTCGACCGGACCACCGTCGACACGGAAGCTGCCGTCCAGGGCCTTGCCACCGATCGCAGCGCCGCCGAAGAACTCGTCGAACGGCAGGCGGTCGTCGAAGTCGCGCAGGTACCACATCAGCAGCCGGTCACGGAACAGGAAGCCGAGGTCGCTCTCGACCTCCGGCGACGCCGCCTTGTCGAACGTGAGCTGCAGCCGCCGCAGGTGACGGCCGATGCCGGTCATCACCAACCTGCCGGTGACCCGCTTCTGGCCGCGCCACAGCTGGTCGGCGCCCGGCTGCGTGATCACGAACGTGGCCGCGATCTCGAGCGGCGCCGCCGGCAGCCGGTAGCCGGTGTCCCAGATCGCGCGCAGCTCGGCGACACCGTCGCCGGTCGGTCGCGGCGGTTCGATGCGCGCGACGTCGCCGAAGGTGGTGTCGAACAGCTCCAGCCGTTCGCTGCTGAACGGCTGGTCGCCGAACGTGGTCGTGCTCGACCAACTCGTCGGCGTCAGCTGCCGTTCGCAGTCGCCGTATGCCAGCGTCGTTGCCACCGTCGACGATTGCGTGCGCGTCACCAGGTAGCCACGCTCCGTCTCTTGCGTCGTCCATTCGGTGCGCGAGTCGTCGTAGCCGGTGCCGACGACGCGGCCATCGGCGATCTGCACGTCCGGATGCAGCACCGCCGACGACGCGCCGTCGGTCGCCATCTGGCCGCTGCCCCCTGTGCGCACGACACCCCAACCCGGGCCACACAGTTCGATCCGGTCACCGGCGACCTGCTCCAGTCGGTTGCGCGAGGCCAACGTCGCGTAGTCCGGCCGGGACACGAACTCGAAGGCCTGCGCGATCGCCGACTCGACGCCGCTGGTGTTGCCGGACTCGAACGCGACGATCGTGTCGCTCCCGCGCGTCAGCGTGTAGCGGCCCGTCGCTGCGAAGACGTCGTAGTGTCCGACGTCGTTGACGCGCTGGCGCCGGGCATGGTGCACGAACCTGCCGCTGACCGAGGTGACGCGGTCCGGCCAGCGGTACCACGCCTCGTAGGCGGGTCGCAGCAGCGCTTCGACGACCTGCGCATCGCTCGGTGCGACCAGGCTCCAGTCGACCACCTCGAAGGCCACCGCGCGCAGTTGGCACGCGACGGCGCTCTCGTCGACGTAGGGCCGTGCACCGGGCAGCGACGGCAGCGTCCAGGTGCGTCGCTGGCCAGCGGCGAGCCGCAGGCCCATCAATTCCACGCTGTCGTACGGCTGCGCCAGCGTGACGCGCAGCAGCACGTCGAGGTCGCGATCGAACGGGTTGCCCAGCTCGACCTGGGTGACGTTGAAGGTGCCCGCCAGCGACGCCCGCTGCACCATCGCCGGGGCGCCGATCGCGAGATCGGGCACCGGCACGGCGCCGCCGTCGTACCAGCACGCCGACAGCACGCGCACGCCCCTGGCGCCGCGAACGATCGGCAGCTGCGTCGGCACCACGTAGCTCTGCTTGCCACCCGCCGCGACAGGGTGACCGAAGCGGCGCGCACGCGGCAGCTGCACGCGGCGGAAGGTCTCTCGGCGCTTGCCACCATCCGCCTTCCGGTCGACGACCTCGAGCTGGAACTCGAGCGGCTCGGCCGCCAGGGTGCCCTTGTTCTGCACCTCGACGGTCACCAGCGTGGTGCCGCGCTTCTCGCTGGCGGCGACGACCCGACAGCTCAGCTGCTCCACGTCGCCTGCGCCGAAGGTGGGCACCGCAACGGCCGCCTGGCCGACGATGGTGCCGACGAAGCAGGCCGCACCGAGCACGCAACGCAACGCATTCACGGCGGCAGTAGCCATCGTCGCGGTCACGGCAACGCAACCTGGATCGCGGCGCCGGCGCCGACGTCGACCTGGCGTGGTTCGCCGAGCGTGCGCACCCGCGCCCGACCGCCACCGAACCGCCGGAGTTCGAGCGTGAGGCGATAGCGGCCCGGTGGCAGCTGCAGCACGAGCGCGGGCGCCGCCGGGTCGAATTCCCGGGGCAGATAGCGTCTGTCGACGTCGCCCGCCGGCTCGACCGGCGTGACGACGACGCAGATCCGTTCGCTGGCATCGGCACGCAGCTCGGGCGCGCAGGCGATCGACACCGTGCCCAGGTTCGGCAGCCGCACTTCGACGTCGGTGGCGACGGCATCGATCGACTGCGACAGCTCACGGCCACCGAGACGAACGACCAGCCGGCCGGACACCGCCGGCACGCGTTCGAACAGAAGGTCGCCGTCGACGTCGGCGCGACCGAGGCACGTCGGCGCATCGTCGAACACGAGCAAGGCATCGACCCCCTGCACCGGCGCGCCGCCTTGTTGCCGCAGCCGGGCGTGCACGGTGCGGCCGTGCACCAGTGCGACGTCGATCTCCATGCCGGCGCGCAGCTCGACGCCGTTGCGCAGCCAGGTCACGAACGCGGGATGGCTGGCCTCGAGACGAACACCCGCGAGTGGCGTGCGCAGCGGTCCCAGCCGGAAGCGCCCGTCGGCATCGCTGCGCGCGCTCAGCGCCTGGTCGCCGTGCTCGGCATGGACGTGCACGCGCGGCACCGCGCGCCCCTGCTCGTCGCACACGCGTCCCGCGCAGTGGAACGTGCGCGCGGCGACGACGATCGTCACCTGATCGCAGCGCCCGATCGGCGGCACGACGACCTCGGTGCGACCTGCCTCCTGGTCGAGTTCGTCGACGACGACCAGACGCAGCAGCACGCCGGGAAACAGATCCGCGAACTGCCAGCGACCCTGCGCATCGAGCGGAAACTCCCGGGCGAACGGACCTGCTGTGGGCGTCGCCTGGCCCGGCGCGGCGAACGGCATGCAGTCGGCCTCGAGTCGCACGCGCAGGCCCGTCGCCGGCTCGCCGCCTGGATCGACCACCTGCACGTCGACGCCGTTGCCACGAGCCAGCTGCACGACGACCTCGCCGTCGTCCGGCAGCGGCACCATGGTCAGGCGATGGCCGTGTGCGACCACCGAGGCCTCGGCCACCCGTGGCGGCACCCCGAACAATGCGGCTCGCCCCTGCGCGTCGGTCGTGACGGCGACGAAGAAGCCGTCGGTGGTCACGATCCGCGCCTCGGCGCCGGCCAGCGGTGCGCCGTCGGCGCCGCGCACGACGATGGTGAGCGAGCGCCCGACTCCGAGGTCGCCGACGTCCACGCAGTGGTCCGTCGCGGTGGCCTCGATGCGCTGCTGCAGCAGGTTGTCGCCGGTCGCCGAGCCGACCAGCAGTTCGCCGCGCCACGCACCGCCACGGGCTGGCCGCGGCACGCCGATGCGGAAACGCCCGTCGGCGCCGCTGTCCACGCTGCGCAGCGTTGCCGCCGTGCCGGGCTGCGTCGCGACGACGCTGACGGTCAGTCCCGCGGCAGGGGCGCCGCCGGCGAGCAGGCGCCCAGAGACCACGAACGGCGCCGTCAGTTCGATCAGCAGGCCCTGCACCGGCTGCAACAGCAGCAAGGTGTTCGCGTCGTCGAGGCAGCCGCGACCGCTCGGCTCGCGCAAGGTCCAGGCGCCGTCGGTGGCGAGCGCACCGGTCCAGTCGGCCGCCAGGCCGGCGAAACGGAACGCGCCGTCGGCGGCCGGCTCGAGCCGCAGCAGATGGTCGCGGATGCCGAGCCGGTCGAGCTGCCCCAGCAAGCGTTCGTCGAGGCCGTTCGACCAGTCGCCGCGGCGATCGTGCTCGAGGCACAAGACGATCGGCTCGTGAGGACCGGGCGGCAGCTGCACCCGGCCGTCGACGACCCTGCCGGAAGGGAACACC
The DNA here is from genome assembly GCA_044230075.1 of Planctomycetota bacterium. GTDB lineage: Bacteria > Planctomycetota > UBA1135 > UBA1135 > UBA2386 > JAEUHS01. The sequence goes on from JBGARS010000009.1 coordinate 28,602, forward strand.
AGGCGCTGCACGGCGACCGTCGCATCACGCCGCCTGCGCACCGGCACCGCGCCGGGTTCCGCGAGCAACAGCTCGTCCGCCGAACGCGCCCGCAGTTCGACGCGCCCGGCAGCGTCCGTGCGCGCATGCTGCACCAGCGCGCCGCCGGCCAGCGCGAACACGTGCAGCTGCGGCACAGGCGCGCCCGCCAGGTCCACCACCTCGACCATCTCGACGTCGCCCGACACGACGTGGCGGGCCGCCGGTGCCCCGGTTGCCGCCTGGTCGACGCCGACGCCCACCGGTGGCGGCGACTCGACGCGCGCCACCTCGGGCGGCTCCGTGGCGCGACCGGGCCACCACTGCCACGACAGGAACGTCGCCGCGATGACGGCGATCGACGTCAGCATCAACTTGCCATTCATGAGCCAGAGCGAGGCACCGACGCCGGCCGAAGCAGCGGGCGCGGGCGTGAGTCCGAATTGCGAGCGCCAGACGAGGCCCCAGGCCGCGAAACCCCCGGCGTGCGCGCCATCGAGCCGTTCGCGCAACAGCTGCAGCGCGCGGGACAGCCGCTTGCGGGCGGTGACCGGCGACACCTCCTGGCGCGCGGCGACTTCGGCCGTCGACAGGCCATCCAGGTAGCGCAGCAGGATCGCCGAGCGGTACGGCTCGTCGAGCTCCATCACCACGGCCGTCAGTTCGCGGCACAGGGCGCCACGCTCGACGACGTCGGCGGCGCTGGTGGTCTCGGCGACCGCCGCCACCGCGGACTCGCGCCCGCGGCGCCGCCGGTCCGAACGCCGCAGACGCTGCACGCCGTGGTGCACGACCGTGGCCAGCCAGGCGCGCATGCCGCCGTCGAGGTGGACCGGCGGCCGGGTGCGCGCCGCGAGCCACGCGTCGTGCGCGACGTCGTCCGCAAGCTCCTGGTCGCCGAGCAGCCGCCGCGCGAGGTCCTTGACCCACGCGAGGTCGCGCAGGACCAGGGCATCGGCCGCTTCACCACGTTCGCTCACCATGTGCACAGGGTACAAGCCCACGCCCCGCCCGGGTGTGACCGGAACGACGCGACTTTCTCAGGCATCCCGCCAGCATGGCTCCAGGGCGCATCACGGCAGCGCCGCCCCCAGCTGCGGGTCCTCGCCGTCGGCGGCGTAGTCGCCGATCTGGAACACGAGGTCGCGGTAGTTGCGCACGTCGAGCACCGCCAGCGACTGCACCGCGCGCAGCGCCAGCAGGTCGCGCTGCACCGCCGCGCCGTGCCGGTAGGCGTCGCGCAGGCAGGCGATCGCGGTCTCTGCAGGCGAAGCGCCGGCAGGCAGCGGTGCCCAGGCGGACAGCAGCCGGCGCACGCCGTGCAGATCGCGCGCGTAGGCGGAGCGCAGCACGCGGCGCACGTTCGGCGCCAAGTCGCGCCCGTGGCGCTCGAGCCAGCGATCGACCGGGTGCCGCACGAACAGGCCGCCGACGAACGCGAACACGTCGCGCCAGCGCGAGACCGCCTGGCCTGCCAGCAGCGCCGGCAGCACTTCGGCGCGCCACCGCTCGGCGCCGAGCAGCGTGCGCGCGGCGTCCTTGTCGGCGATCCACGCCGCGGTCACGGCGAGTTCGCCGGCATCGCGCGCGTCGTCGTCCGCCGCGCCGCCCAGCGCCGGCAGCCACGCCAGCGCCGCGTGCAGTTCGCCGGTCTGCTGCCGCACCGTGGCCGCCGCGTCGCGCAGTTCGGCGGCCTCCTGCTCGCGCAGGTGCAGGAAGTCGATGTCGCGCTCGACCTCCGGTGCGTCGGCGAACGGCTCGGCGCGCGACCAACCGGGCGGCGCTCCCGCGTAGACCGGATCGAGCTGCAACCGCATGTGGATCGCCTCCAGCAGCCCAGGCGCCTTCATGCGGTGGATCTTGCGCAGCGCCACCGCGAACGGCGCTGCGCCGACCTCGCGGCGCTGCATCGCCAGTTCGGGATCGAGCACCTCGCGCACGATCTGCCGCACGCGCGCCACCAGCCAGCCGACCGAACGCACGAAGCGCCACAGCAGCAGCAGCGGCGCCAGCAGCACGCGGCCGTGCGACAGCCGGCGCCGGTAGAACCGCAGCGGGTTGAAGCTGCGCTCGTGCTGCGGCAGGTTGTGCACCGGCCGCGTGCCGAAGATCTCGCGCACCATCGTGCGGCGGTCGATGCGCAGCACCTCGAGCACCTCGTCGCCGAACAGCTCGGCGATGTGGCGGTCGCGCTGCACATCGGTGCCGACGAAGTCGAGCGCGGTGAACTCGGTGGTCGGGAACAAGAGCGGCGCCTTCGCCCCGCGCTGGCCGAGCGTGCGCCCGCCGCGCGGATCGCGGCGCCGCTGCAGCCAGTCCTGCATCGACTCGCGCTGCGCCGGCGTCGCGCTGGCCAGCGCCGCCAGCGGGATGCAGAACTGGTTGTAGCCGGCGATGCGCTTCGCCGACTCGACGGCGACGCTCTCGGTGATGAAGCGGAACCACAAGTACGGGCCGCTGAGGATCGAGCCGTCGTCGAGCCGCAGCTTGCGCAACCGGCGCCGGTCGCGCTGGTCACAGCCGAGGAACGACTGCCGCAGGTTCTCCAGCGAGTGGTTCGCGAGCAGCTGCTCGGTGGTCTTGACGTCGCTGATGTGCAGCGGCGCGCCGTCGAGGAAGTGCAGGTAGAGCAGCACGACCCGGTTGGCGGCGAGGCGGACCTGCATCGGCACGTGCTCGTCGTCGACCGGCACGCCGGTACGCGCGCTGCGGACCTGCGTGCGCAGCGTGGTCTCGGCGACCTCACGGTGCGGACCGTCACCGAACACGCGGCGCGCGAGGAAGGCGAGGTCCACCTGTTCGTAGCGCGGCTTGATGCGTTCGAGCTGCGAGATGAAGTGCGCCTCGCTGGTCAGCCGGTAGCTCTCCGAGGCCTGGCCGGCGAGTCGCTTCAGCCAGTGGCCGATGGCCAGGAACACGAGGCAGACGCCGCCGAGCAGCACCAGCGGCAGGCCGACGATCTTCGACAGGCAGTTGTCGACCCAGAACAGCCGCAGCACCGAGAACAGGCCGCCGAACAGCAGCAGACGCACGGCCGGGCGCTGGCTCGCCTTCACCATCGCGCTGGCGACCCGGTCGAGGATCTGCGGCCCGGTGACGATGCCGTGCAGGTCGGCGAAGAACAGCATGCGGCCGTGCCACGACTCGAGCCATTCGGCCGTGCGCCGGCCCAGCTGCACGATGCGCTCCGGTGGGCTCGCGGGCAGCGGATGCACCGCGAACCGGCGCACGATCGGCAGCCAGCGCACCGGCACCGCCGACAGCACGCGCAGCATGCGATCCAACGAGGCCACGTCGGTCGGCCGCAGCCAGCGGCCGATGTCCTGCGGCCGCAGCGACCACAGGAACTCGATCGCGTGGTCGATCGGCACGTCGCGCTGCGAGGCCACCGCCGACCGCAGCGGCCCTTCGCAGGGACCGATCGTGCGCACGGTGGCGCCGAGGTCGCAGACCCGCTGCAGCATCGCGGCGCTGCGTGCGGCGGCCGGCAGCACGGCGGTCAGTTCGTGTTCGCGGCGCAGTGCGGCGAACAGCAGGTCGCGTTGGTCCTCTTCGAGCACCGGACGCTTGACGTCGGCGGCGGCCGGCACGAACACGAACTCGCGGTTGAGGATCTGGCCGAAGCGCGCCGCCAGGCCGTCGAGTCCGCGCACCAGGAACAGCAGCAGCCGCGCCGAACGCAGCAACGGCCGCAGCGCCTGCACGTAGCGCGCCGCCCAGGTGACGCGCAGCAGCCGCAGCGCACGCAGCACTACCGCATTCTCGGCCACACCCGGCACCACGACGCCAGGCAGCAGCCACAGCACGGACGGCACCGCCGGCAGCAGGTCGGTGACGGCGTTGCGCAGGAACCACGACACCCGCCGCGGGTGCAGCACCAGCTCGAAGGCGAAGTCGGCGATGAAGAACAGGCACGCGACGGCGTCGATCCACTGCAGCGCGTTGGCCTGCGGCGGCGACAGCTCGACGGTCGCCTCGATCAGCAGGATCAGCAGCACGACCAGCAGCAGCACGAAGTTCGTGGTCTCGATCGCGGTCACGCCGCGCGCGCCGACGATCGCCTCGAGCCGGCGCGCCAGTTCGCGGTCGTCGGCGGCGCGCAGCAGGCGGCGGCCGAAGCGCGCGCAGACCTTGCTGCCGGTCTGCTCGGCCAGCTGCCGCGCGACGGCACCGGTGCACTGCAGCAGCCGCACCTGGTGCCCGACCGAGATCTCGTCGATCGCCGTCGACAACACCGCGAAGCGCTCCGACGCCTCCTGGTCGAGCGCCTCCCCGGCGGTCGCCTGCGGCACGCCGTGCGCGATCGCGGCCTCGCACTGGCGCTCGAGTTCCCCTTCGCCGAGCGCCTGCGCCGCGGCCTGCGACTCGGCCAGATCGAACAGCGCGGCCGGATCGCCGCCCGCGGTCGCGGCGAGGCCGCGCACGCGCAGCGCCAGCGCATCGCGCCGCGCCGTCGCCAGCGCCGCCGCGGTCGCCGGATCGTGCGCCTCGGGCTGGGCGCCGAGCCAGCGCAGCTCCAGCTCGAGCAGTTCGTGCGCCAGCGGTCCATTGCCGGCCACCCGGCGCCGCTCCGCGGCCAGCGCCGCCATCGCCGGGGCTGGCGCCGTGGTCGCGTCGTGCAGCAGGGCGCGCAGCGGCGCCAGGTTCGGCGAATCACTCGGCTTCATGCGCCCGGTCCACGGCGCTGCGGATGCTAGGCAACGGCGCCGGCACGATCACCCACCAACTACCGCGTTCGCGGCGGCCGAGATCACCAGGGGCGGTGGTAGTCGACGAGCCCCGCGGGCTCTTCGCCGAGGTACTGCAGCGTCAGGTGCCGCGTGACGCCGCGGCCGAGATCGCTCTCGGTCTCGAGCCGCGTCACCATGCCGGACGTCTCGTCGCACAGCAGCCACGCCGAGAGCAGCCGCTCGGACCCCGACTCCGCGCGGCGCTTCGCCTCGATGCGCAACTGCGGCCCGTCCGCGGTCTGCTCGCGGCCGACGACCGCGAGGTCGAAGTCGGCCGGCAGCTTCTCGACCAGTTCGTGCACGTCGAGGTAGCCGAGATCCAGCACGTCGCCGAGCCCCTGCAGCAGCCGTTCACGTTCGGCGAGCGGGCCGGCGCGGCGCCAGAGGCCGTTCGCCGACAGCAGCCACAGCTCCTCACCGTCACAACCGAGCTGGAACGAGCCGAACGGCAGCTTGCCGTCGATGCGGAAACGCATGCCGGGCCGCGTCACCAGCGGCAGCTCGAAGCGCAGCTCCTTGCCGGACGGCTGCGTCGACACCAGCTCGACGTGGAAGCGACGGTTGACGTCGCGCGCCAGCTCGGTGACCGCGCGCTCCATCGCCGCTTCGGCGGTCGGCAGCCGATCCGGCAGCACCAGCCAGACGCCGAGGCACGCGAACACCATCGCGGCGGCCGCGACGAGCCACCAGCGCTGCGGCGCCGGATTGCCGCCGGCGTCGATGCGCAGCAGGATGCCGGCGATGCGGCTCTCACGCGCCTGGGCGTCGGCCGTGCGCATCGCCCGCAGCAGGCCGTGCAGCAACCGCTGGTCGGCGAGCCACATCAGCGCCTCGGCCGGGACCGCCGCCGGTGCCGGGCCATCGGCCAGCGTGTCGTCGAGCTCGCGCCAGCTCTCGTCCGCGGGATCGATCGGCCTCGGTTCGCGACGTTGGTTCATGCGACCTCTCCGCTCGGCAACTTGGTCTGCAGGCAGCGGTGCAGCAGCGCGCGGCCGCGCTGCAGGTGCTTCTTCACCGCTTCGAAGCCGATGTCGAGTCGCACGGCGATCTCCTTGCAGTGCAGGCCGTGCTCGTAGTGCAACCGGATCGACTCGCGCTGCGGCCCGGTCAGCTGGTCGAGGCAGCCGCGCAGCGCGTCGAGCTTCTCGTCGAACGTGTCCCCCTGCAGCCGCGCGAAGTCGCGGAAGCCCTCGTCGAGGTGGATCAGCACCTGATCGTCGCAGTAGTGCACGCGGCTGCGGCCGAGCTTGCGCCGGTGGTTCAGCAGCAACTTGCCGGCGATGCCGCGCACCCAGGGGCCGAACGGCAACTTGCGGTCGTAGCGGTCGAGGATGCGCCAGGCGACCAGGAACGTCTCCTGCAGCACGTCCTCGGCGGCGACGTTGTCGCGCAGCGACGAGAGCAGGAACGCGCGCACCGAATCGATGTGCTCGCGCGTCAGGATCTCGAACAGGTCGCGGGGCTCCACGGCGGGCGCATTGTCGGCGCCGGGCAGATCCGGGACATCGAAATCGCCTGCCACCGGTCCGCCGGGCACCATGCCGCCGATGCGAACGGCCGCCTACGTCTACACCGGCTGGCACGCCGTGGCCGAACGGGACGCGGCGTTCCATCCCGGCTTCACCGAATGGGAGCTGGTGCGGAGCTGCCGGCCGCGGTTCGCGGGCCATGCCCAGCCCAAGGTGCCGCTGCTCGGCGAATACGACGACCGCGACCCGGTGGCGGTCGGCCGGCGGCTCCGACTGGCGCACGAGCACGGCATCGACGCGCTGGTGTTCGGCGTGTTCTGGTGCCGCGGCAAGCGCGTGTTCGAGGCGGGACTGGACCGGGGTTTCCTCGCCAGCGAACTCGGCGGCTCGATGCCGTTCGCGTGCATGTGGGCCAACCGCCTGCCGCGGCGGGTGCTGCCGGTGCAACGCGCCGATCTGCCGGTGCTCGATCCCGCGCGCGCGGTGCCGAGCGACGCCTTCGACTTCGTCCGGTTCGTGGCGATGCTGGCGACGAACTACTTCGTGCGGCCCAACTACGTCACCGTCGCCGGCAACAGCTACCTGTCGATCTTCGACTCGACGTTCTTCGTGCGCGAACTCGGCGTCGATGGCGCGCGCGCGGCGATCGCGGCGGCGCGCGCATGGTTGCGCGAGCACGGCCATCGCGACCTGCACCTCGCCGCGATCGAACCGAACGCCGAGGCGCTGCCGCTGGTGCGCGAGATCGGCTTCGACAGCGTCACCCACTACGTGTTGCTGCCGGACTGGAAGGGACCGTTCGCGCAGGACTACCGGCAGTACGCCGAACGCCGCGCCGGCGAATGGCAGCACTTCGCCACCGTCTCGGGCCTGCCCTACATGCCGTCGGTGGCGCCGGGCTGGGACGCGTCGCCGCGCGGCGCCGACTTCGGCGATGCCCGGCCCGACAAGTACCCGTGGTCGCCGGTGGTCACCGGCGAACATCCGGAGCTGTTCGCGGCCGCGCTGCAACGCGCGCACGCGTTCCGTTCGCCGCGCAGCGTCGACGACCCGCTGGTGCTGGTCGCGTCGTGGAACGAGTGGAGCGAGGGCCACTACCTGGAGCCCGACGAGCGCTTCGGCATGGGCTGGCTCGAAGCGGTGCGCAGCGTGGCGCGCGGCTGAGCGACGCGTCAGAGGATCAGATCGCGTGCGGCACTGAGGGCGAACACGCCGTTCCGTGCCGCCGGCGTCACCGCGACCGCCTGCAGCCGCAGCGCGAAGCCGCCGAGACCGACGGGCCACGGCACGACGAGCGCCATGCCGCTCGGGCCGACGCCACTCGGATAGACCTCGAGCCAGATGGCACTCAGTGGCACGTGCAGTTCGGGGATGCCGAGGGGGCCGGCCGGCGGGGCCGGCGGCAACCACGGTTCGACGACCAGCAGCGCGAACGCGTTCGCCAGCGCGCCGCCCGCCGACGTCGTGCGCACCGTGACGACGTCGCCGCCGGTGGCCGGCGTCGCGCCGACACCCGCCGCGAACACGCCGTTGACGTCGAGGCTGAGCACGAAGTCCTCGCGCGAACCCGGGAACACGTCGAACTCGTCGGCGCCCATGTCGGTCGCCGGACCGATCGTGCGCGCATCGCCATCGAGATCGAACAGCGGCAGCCCCGCAACCGCGGCGCCAGCGTGTCGGCACGGCGACGCGGCGGTCAGGTGGATGTCGCCGGCGGCGAGGCTGGCGAACAGCGGGTCGACGCTGAGATCGCCGGTGCCGAGGAACGTGCCCGTGCTGGCGCCGACGTCACTGTTCTCCAACGTCGCCGGGATGCCGGTCATGTAGAGGTCCGACGCAAGGCCACCGCGCGTATTGCCCCAGGCGATGCAGTTGCGCAGCGCCGCCGTCGACACCATGAAGCCACCGAGCGTGAGACCACCTGTGCCGACCCCTGGCAGCAGCGGTGTGCCGGTGGAGTTGCCGGCGATCGTCGTCGCCAGCGCCGCGAACCGGGTGCCGCCGGTCGAACCACCGCCGTCGCCGCCGTACGCAGTGCCACCCGTTCCCGCGTTGCCGCCGACGTTGCCGGTGACCACGCAGTTGGTCATCGCCACGGCGCCAAAGCCGAAGAACGGCGCGCTGAGATCGAAACCGCCGTTGCCGCCAAGACCACCGCTCGGCGCGCTGGCGCCGGTGGGCGTACCCCCAACGCCGCCGTGATTGCCGGTCAGCGCCACATCGGTGAGGGCAACTGCTACGGCCGAATACAGTTCGATGGCGCCGCTGCCGCCGTTGCCACCGGTCGCCCCCTGGCCGCTGGCAAGGACACCACCGCCGGCGCCCCCCGTATTGGCCGTGAAGCGGCAGCGCATGATCTCAGGTGTGGTGCCGAGCAGCGAGTACGCGAGGTACGAACCACCCGCGCCACCACGTGCACCGATGGGGAAGGCGCCACCCGCGATGCCCGCACCACCCGGACCACCGACGTTGCCGTTCACGTCGCAATCGATCAGTCGCAGCGCCGACGAGACCGCGAGGATGCCACCGGGTCCGCCGGTGCCCGCGACAGTCGACGAACTCGCCGCGTTGACCCCCGTGCCGCCCTGGTTGCCCGTCACCACACAGCTGCGGATCGTCGGCGACGCGTTCGTGCACTGGATGCCGCCAGCGGTGGCCCGCGCACCGTTGCCGGCGACGGTGACGCCGAGGCCGTTCGTGATCGTGAAGCCCTCGAGCACACAAGCGAGCGGTTCGCCGTTCGCGAACGTGACCACGGACCCCGCCTGGTTGCCGTCGATCGTCGTCACCGCGGCACCGCCAGCACTGCGCACGGTGATCGCCTTGCCGAGCAGGTCGATGGTCTCGACATGGGTACCCGGCAGCACCAGCACCGTGTCGCCGGGCGCCGCGGCCGTGATCGCCGCCTGGATCGTCGGCTGCGCGGTCGGCACCACCCACGTCGTCTGCGCCGCGACGGCGCCCGCGAACAGCAATGGGCACCAGAATGTGGGGGGCGACGGGATGCGCATGGGGCGGCGCAGCATACCCGGGCGCGCGCCGCGGCGGTCGGACTCAGGCCGGGGCCGGCGGCGGCACCGAATGGAACCGCCGCCGGCAGTAGTACATCGCCACCAGCGAACACAGGAACCCGACCCACACGCCGTGCTGCCCGAACGCCAGCATCGCCGGCGGCGTCGCCACGACCGACACCAGCGCGACCACCGGCACGGACCGTGGAAGGTGGGTGCTCAGCAAGCCCCACAGCAGGAACGGGTAGGCGACCGCCGCGCTCGGCACGGCCACGGCGAGCGCGTATTCGCCGGCGACCCTGGTGAACACCGGTTCGCCCGGCGCGGCATGCAGCAGGCGCAGCGTGACCATGCTGGCCATCGCCGTCGCGATCGCGATCAACCCCGACGCCACGGCGAGGATGATGGCACGTTCGAACTTCCAGAACACGGCCGCAGCATAGGGCCGGCGCAGCAACGGCGAGGCTTCAGTACGAACCCACGGTCAGCGCGAGGCCATTGGTCGCCGTGATGCCGGTGATCTGCCCGCCGCCGTTCCGTTCGATCGGCGTGACCTGGTGGTAGAACGTCGCCCCGACCAGCGATGGTGCGTGCGACCTCACGGCGGGCGCGCGAAGCCGATGCGATCCTTCTCGCCATCCGCGGGCGGCTGCAGCAGTTGCCGGATCGCCTCGAACACGGCCGCGATCCGTTGATCGTGGGCCGAGTACTTGTTCTCCAGTTCGTCCACCCGCTCCGCCAACGCGCCGTAGTCCACCAACAACTTCCGCATCTGGACGAAGGCGCGGAGGAAGGCGACGTTGACCTCCGCGGCACGCTGCGAGCGCAACACACTCGCCAACATGCCAACCCCCTGTTCGGTGAACGCTCGCACCGGCTTGCGGCGGCCACCCCAACTTGATGTCACGGATTGGGACATCAAGTCGGCAACCTCCCCAGGAACGAGGAGGAAGGAGAAGTCCGCCGGGAAGCGGGTCGGGTTGCGGCCAACCGCCTGGTGGATCGACCGGGTCGAAACCCCGTAGAGCCGGCCCAGATCCGCGTCGAGCAGGACCCGCTGGCCACGGACCACCACGATGCGCTCGGCGATGTCGGTGGCGGTGAACGTCACCAGCCCGTGGGAACGATGGATGCTCATGGTCTACCTCCACCCTTCCTGTGCGCGGACGGAGGCATGTTCCGTGGCGAACCGCCGACCATTGCCCAGCCGAGCCGAAGCTGGGCCGCGCCCACCGGCTGCCGTATGGTCCCGCGCCGTGGCAGCGCGACGTCGACGGCGAAAGACACCGTGGTGGGCAGAATTGCCCACCGAGGAACTGCTCGACGTGCGTCTGTGCGACCTCGAGCTGTCGATCGAGGGCACCGCGCTCAGCCGCCGCATCGACCGCCTGCAGGCGGAACTGCGCCGCGCCGGGCTCGTGTTCCGGCCCTACGTCTACCTGTCGAACGACTGGTTCACGCCCGAGGGTTCGACCGGCTTCGCGGTGCCGTTCTACCTGGCGCACCGGCGGCTGGTGCAGCTCGAGCACAACCAGATGTTCGAGGCCGAAGGCAGCACGCACGACTGGTGCATGAAGCTGCTGCGGCACGAGGCCGCGCACGCGATGGACAACGCCTACCACCTGCACCGCCGCGCCGACTGGCGGCGCACCTTCGGCAACTACAGTTCTCCGTACCGCACCGCCTACCAGGTGCGGCCGACCAGCAAGCACTACGTGCAGCACCTCGGCTCGTGGTACGCGCAGAGCCATCCGGCCGAGGACTACGCCGAGAGCTTCGCCGTCTGGCTGGCGCCGAACTCGCGCTGGCAGACGGTCTACGAGGGCTGGCCAGCGCTGAAGAAGCTGCAGCAGCTCGACAAGATGCTGCACGACATCGGCGACCTGCCGCCGCCGGTGCGCACGCGCGACCGCGCCGAGTCGTTGCCGCAGCTGCGCACGACGCTGCGCGAGCACTACCAGAGCAAGCAGGCCTCCTACGGCACGCAGCAGCCGTGGCGGCACGACCGCGAGCTGCGCATGCTGTTCGACGAACCGGGCAGAACGACACGACGCGAGCGCGCGGCTGTGTTCCTCAAGGGGGAACGCATGGAGCTGCGCACGAAGGTCTCGGCGCTGACCGGCCAATACCGCTACGTCGTCGACCAGGCGATCGACGCGATGACCGTGCGCTGCCGCGAACTCGACCTGCGGCTGACGCGACCGCGCGACCAGGCCCGGCTCGGTGCCGCGGTGCTGACGACGCTGGTGACGCTCGCGCTCTCGCGTGGCCACAAGCCGAGGTTCCGCCGATGAGGAAGCTGCGCGTGCTGGTCGCGATGCACGACGTGCTGGTGCCGCCGGACGACGCCCACAAGCTGTCGGCCGAAGAGACCTGGACCTACCAGATGGAGTTCGAGGTCGTGAAGACGCTGCGCGAACTCGGCCACGACGTGCGCGTGCTCGGCGTCGGCGACGAGCTGCGACCGGTGCGCGATGCGTGCGCCGAGTGGAAACCGCACGTCGTGTTCAACATCCTCAGCGACTTCCACGACGTCGTCACCTACGAGGCCCACTTCGTCAGCTACCTCGAACTGCTGAAGCAGCCGTACACCGGCTGCAACCCGCGCGGGATCGTGTTCGCCGGCGACAAGGCGATGAGCAAGCAGATCCTGACGTGGCATCGCATCCCGTGTCCGGCGTTCGCGGTGTTCCCGCTGCGCACCAAGAAGGCGAAGCTGCCGCGCCGCATGCAGTTCCCGGTGATCGTCAAGTCGGCGATCCAGCACGGCAGCGCCGGCATCTCGCAGGCCTCGGTCGTGCACGACGACGAGGAACTGCAGGAGCGCGTCGGCTTCCTGCATCGCACGCTGCAGACCACCGTGGTCGCCGAGCAGTTCCTGCACGGCCGCGAACTGACGGTCAGCATCCTCGGCAACGAACGGCTCGAGGTGATGCCGATCTGGGAGCTGTGGTTCGACAAGCTGCCGGAGGGCAACGAGGCGATCGCGACCTCGCGCGTGAAGTGGGACGTGCGCTACCAGAAGCGCATCGGCCTGCAGACCGGCCGCGCGCGCGACCTCGGCAAGGAGCTCGAGGAGCAGATCATCCGGATCTGCAAGCGCACCTACCGCGCGCTGGACCTGTCGGGCTATGCGCGCATCGACCTGCGGCTCGATCAGGAGGGGCGGCCCTACGTGATCGAGGCGAACGTCAACAACGACCTGTCGCCCGGCGAGGACTTCCCGGAGTCGGCGAAGGCGGCGGGCCTCGACTACGGCCAGCTGCTGCAGCGCATCCTCAACGTCGGCATCAACTACAAGCCCGCCTGGATGGTCGAATGAGCGCCGAGCCGACGCCGACACGACGTTGGCCCTGGCGCGTGCTCGCGGCGCTGCTGCTGCTCGCGCTGGGCTGGGCGGTGCTGCGCCTGTGCTGGCTCAGCGACGATGCGTTCATCACCTTCCGCAGCGTCGAGAACCTGTGCGCCGGCAACGGCCCGGTCTGGAACGTCGACGAACGCGTGCAGACCTACACGCATCCGCTGTGGTTCTGGCTCCTGTGCCTCTGCCGCGGCATCACCGGTGAATGCCCACTGACAGCGCAGGTGCTCGGCATGGGCCTGTCGGCGATCGGCGTGGTGCTGCTGCTGCGAACCGCCGGCACCGCGGTGGCTGCCGCGGCGGCGCTCGCGCTGCTGGTCGGCTCGCGGTCGTGGACGAGCTTCGCGACGTCGGGGCTCGAGACCTCGCTGACGCACCTGCTGGTCGCGCTGCTGTTCCTCGCCTGGCGCATCGAGCATCCCGCGCAGCGCGCCGTGCGCGTGGCCGTCGTCAGCGGCCTGTTGCTGACCACGCGCCTCGACCTGATCGTGCTCGCCGGTCCGACGCTGCTGGTCGCACTGCAGGGTGTCGGCCGCGGGCCGGCGCTTCGCGCGCTGGCGATCGGCATGGCGCTGCCGGGCGCGTGGCTCGCGTTCGCCACGGTCTACTACGGCTCACCGTTCCCCGTCACCGCCTACGCAAAGGCGTTCTGCCACGGCCTGCCCGCCAGCCAGGTGGCCCTGCAGGGCCTGCACTACCTGCTGCGCACCGTCACCGACGACCCGGTCACCGCGGCGGGCATCTTGCTCGGCATCACGCTGGGCCTGCGCCGGTCGGGCTGTCGCGCGTTTGCCGTCGGCACCGCGCTCTACACCCTCTACGCGATCAAGGTCGGCGGCGACTACATGCTGGGCCGGTTCTTCCTGCCGGCGTTCGACGTCGCCGTCTGGCTGATCGCCCTGTCGCCAGCCGTGCGCAGGCCAACGGTGGCGGCGGCGGTCGCGGTGACGTCGTTGGTGTTGCTGTTCGTTCCCGGCGTGCCCGAGGCGTGCCGGCCGGTCGACGCGCCGCCGGCGAGCAAGCGCATCACCGAAGACGGCATCATGGACGAACAGGCGTGGCTCTACCGCCACAACGGCTTGCTGTCGCCGGAGCGCGTCGACCACGAGCCGGGCTCGATCGCGGCGCTGCTGCGGGCGACCGGCTTCACGCGGCGGGCGTTCGTGGTCGCGGGTGTCGTCGGCGTGGTCGGTTTCGGCGTCGGCGAACAGGTGCACATCGTCGATCCCTGGCTCTGCGACCCGGTGCTGATGCGGCTGCCCGTCGCCGATCCGGCGCACTGGCGCATCGGCCACTTCTTCCGCCGCTTCCCCGCCGGCTACCTCGAGAGCGTCGGCGCCGGCACGAATCACATCCGCCACGCCGGCTTCGCGCGCTTCTACGACGCGATGCAGTCGGTCGTGCGCGATCCCGTGTGGTCGGCAACGCGGTGGCAGAACCTGATCGGCCTGTGGACCGGCAAGTTCGACGGCGACCTCGCCGCCTTCGTGCACGACGAGTACTTCGACCCACCGCGCACACAGCTCGCACTCGCCGACATCTCGCAGCCATTGCCGCCGTTCGGCTGGTGGTTCGAGACGCCGGGCGCCCGGTCGGCGCAGTGCGGCGGGCTCACGGTCCGGTTGCCGGCAGCCAGCGACAGCGCGGCGATCCTGTTGTCGGCGACGGCCGACACGACCTACACGATCTCGTTCTGCCGCGCGGGGCAGGTCGTGGGCTCGGCCCGGCTGGCCGACATCGGCCTGCCGCTGGTCGGCATGGCGCCGCGCCGCGTCGACGTACCGCAGCAGGCACGCCCGTTCGACGAGATCCGGATCGATGCCTCACCGCCGGCCGAGTTCCCCGCCGCGGCGGTCGTCGGCCGCATCGAACTGGTCCCCTGATCGGGAACGGATATCAGTTCCCGTCGGGGCCCCAGGGTGTCGTGGGGGGCCGCACGCCGTGCCGCACCGCGCCCTCGCCATGGCGATCGCGGATGCGATCCATCGCCGCCAGCACCCGGTCGCGCTGCTTCGGCGGCGCCGCGAACAAGGCCCCCTGCACCGGCGCGTCGATGCCGACCAGCGACGCCGCGGTGACGCCGAGCAGGCGCACGCCGGGGCGTCCGGACCAGCAGGACGCCAGCAGTTCACAGGCCGTGCGGTGCAGCTCGAGGTCGTCGGCGGTCGGCGCGACCTTGCGCTGCCGCGACAGCGTCGTGAAGTCCGGATGCCGCAGCTTCAGCCGCACGACGGTGCCGCGCAGGCCTTCGCGCCGCAGCCGCCGCCCGACCATCTGGCTCAACTGCAGCAGGGTGTCGCGCACCTCGTCGGCACAGGTGAGGTCCGCCGCGAACGTCATCTCGTGACCGATCGTGCGCGCCGCGCGCGCCGACTCGACCTGCCGCGGATCGAGGCCGTTCGCGAGCACGAACAGGTGCGGGCCGAGGCTCTGGCCGAACGCCTGCACGAGCTCGGCTTCGCTGCGCCGCTGCACGTCGGCGATCGTGCGCAGGCCCGCCCGTTCCAGCTGCTGCTGCGTGACCGCGCCGACGCCCCACAGGCGCGAGACCGGCAGCGGCGCCAGGAACGTGCGCTCTTCGCCCGGCGGCACCACCACCAGCGCGTCCGGCTTCAAGAGGTCGCTGGCGACCTTGGCGACGTACTTCGAGGTCGCCACGCCGACGCTGACGCAGAGCCCGGTCGCGCGCAGCACCTCGTGCTTGATCGCGCGCGCGATCGTCTCGCCGTCGCCGAACAGCGCCCGGCTGCCGGTGACGTCGAGGAACGCCTCGTCCAGCGACAGCGGTTCGACCAGGTCGGTGAAGCCGTCGAACACGGCGCGCACCTGCGCCGAGACCCCTTCGTAGACCTCCATGCGCGGCACGACGAAGATGCCGTGCGGGCACAGCTGCTTCGCGCGCACGCCGGGCATCGCCGAGTGCACGCCGAACTTGCGCGCCTCGTAACTCGCGGTGCTGACGACCTGGCGCGGACCGGCGCCACCGATGATCACCGGCTTGCCACGCAGCTCCGGCCGATCCCGCTGCTCGATGGCCGCGTAGAACGCGTCCATGTCGGCGTGCAGGATCGTGCGGTGCGTGGCAGCCACGCGCCAAGGCTACGCCGCCGGGAGCGGACCTAAAACCAGTCCGGCGTCATCTCCGGATCGAGCCCCATCGCCTGCAGGATCAGGCCTTGCACGTACTCGGGATCGATCGAGAACTCCTTCAGCGTCTCGTAGCACGAGCCGGACTTCACCGACAACAGCGCCAGCGCCATGTGTTCGGGCTCGACCGCTTTGCCGCCGAGCTGCTTCGCCGCGTCCTTGCTGCGTTCGAACACCGTGTGCACGTGGCGGTTGAACGGCCCGTTCGGCACCGAGGGCTCGCGCGGCAGGCTCTTGACGTAGCCCGAGAACATGTCCGGGTCGACGTTGAGGTCCTGGAAGATGTGGTGCAGGCAGACGCTGCGATCGACGCAGAGCCCGTAGATCAAGTGGCCGGTCGCGACCGATTCGTCGCTGAGCTGTTGGGCCAGTTCTTCGGCCTTCTTGATGGCCTGCACGGTCTTTGGGGCGAAGTCCTCGAACATGGGGGGCGGCACTCTAACGATCGGGTGGGAAGGACGCCACCGCAGCCTGGGTTCCGGGGCGCGGCACGGACTCTACGACCGGTTCGCCAGCCGCTGCGCACGCCGTTCCTGGGCCGCGGCGAACCGCCGCGTCTCCTCGGCCGTCTGCGGCTGCACGGGCGCCACCTGGCGCGGTGCCTTGGTCGTCGGGTCCAGCGACACGAACGTCAGGTAGGCCGACACGACGTGCCGGCGGTCGCCGGTGGCGCGGTCCTCGCGCCAGACCTTGACCCCGACCTCCATCGACGTGCGGCCGGCGTAGTTCACCGACGCCAGCAGCACGACCACGCTGCCGACCTCCACCGGGTTGTGGAAGTCGATGCGGTCGACGCTGGCGGTGACCACCGGCGTGCGGGCGTGGCGCCCGGCCGCGACCGCGGCGCAGATGTCGATCCAGTGCATGACACGACCACCCATGGCGTTGCCGAGCGGGTTGGCGTCGTTGGGGAACACGATCTCCGTCATCTCGACCTTGCTGTCGGCGACGGGTCGCGGCGGGAGGGGCGACGGCTGGGAGGTCATCGGGGCGGGCACTCTAGTCCGGCACGCGCGGCAGGGAAGTGCGCTTTCGCCGCCCCCGCGGGGCGACCACCCTCCCCCGCTACGATCCCCGAGCTGCCCACCCATGCGACCACTCAGCCTCCTGTGCATCCCGCTGCTGCTCGCCAGTTGCGCCAACTACGACTTCGCCACCGCGCGGCTGCCCGACGGCCGCTTCGACACGCAGAAGCTGATCGCGGATCTGGAGGCCTCGGGCAAGGACTCGCTGAGCGATGGCATCTGGATCCCGTTGGTCCATCTGGACATCACGACCTTCGAACGCGCGCGGTGGGACGCGCCGGCGGGCTACGAGCTGTCGCAGATCACCAGCTACGGGCCCGTGTTCCTGGCCGGCGCGCACGACATCACGCTGTACGACCCGAAAGGCACCGTGATCGAACAGCGCGATCTGGAATGGCTCGGCTGCGGCGTCCTGTGGTTCGACCGCGATACGCGCATCGAGACGATCGCCGGCCCGCGGTTGCAGAGCGACTGGCGCCTGCTGTTGCTGCTCGGGCGCGACGACGACATCGACTACGTGCGCCGCGAGAAGTAGCGCCGACACCACGGACCGCCGCGGGCCGTGTCAGCGCGCGCGAACGTCCTCGCGCCGCGCGTCGGCCTCGGCGGCGACGGGTCGCAGTTCGGCGGGCGCGTCGGCCTCGAACAGCTTCGCGACGCCGCGCGCCATCGGCCAGACGCCGAGGTCCTGTTCGCCGTCCTCGAACGGCACGCGGCGGCTGAAGCGCCCCTGCATCGTCGCATGCCCGAGCCAGCGGCCCTGCGCGTCCTGCACGCGGTAGTACGGCAGCGGTCCGCTCGGGTCGCGGATCTCGAGCTGCACGACGTGGCCCTTCAGTTCGCCAGCGATCCAGATCTGCCAGCGGGCGACCTCCACGACCGGGCGCGGCGCATAGGGCTGTGGTGGCGGCGGCGCGCTGCCGCAGCCCACCAGCAGCAGGGCGGCGGCGATGGTGACGGTTCTCGGCATCGATCTCCTCCGGAGCCGCCGCGGAGGGATCTCCTCAGTGGCGCAGCGAGCGTTCTAGCCGCAGAATGCCGCGCCCGCCATCGTGGCGGCCCGCCGCCCGCCATGACCGTGATGAAAGGCATCCAGCTCACCGCCCCCGGCAAGTTCCGCCTGCGCACGGACCTGCCCGTGCCCGAACCCGGCCCCGGCCAGGTCCGCATCCGTGTCGCCGCCGCCGGCATCTGCGGCACCGACGTGCACATCTGCAGCGGCGACCCGTCGATGAACGGGCTGATCGCGCCGCCGGTGGTGCTCGGCCACGAGTTCTGCGGCCACATCGACAAGCTCGGCCCGGGTGTCGACACCGCACACCTGCCGCTCGGCACCTACGTCAGCGCCGAGATGCACGAGATCTGCGGCGAGTGCCCGGCCTGCCGGGCCGAGGCCTACCACGCCTGCGCCACGGCGCGCATCCACGGCATCAATCTCGACGGCGCGTTCGCCGAGTTCGTGGTCGTCTCGGCGACCAACGTCGTGACGCTGCCGAAGACGCTGCCGATCCAGGCCGCCGCGATCCTCGATCCGCTCGGCAACGCCGTGCACACGGTGATGAAGGTGCCGGTCGAGAAGCGCACGGTCGCGATCGTCGGCTTCGGGCCGATCGGCGCAATGTGCGGCGAGGTGGCGACGTTCGTCGGCGCGGCGCACGTGTTCGTGCTCGACGTCAGCGACCTGGCGCTGGGCCGCGCGCGGCAGTGGGTCGAGCGCCGCTCGCTGCAGGACCGCGTAACCGTCGTCGACGCGCGCGGCACGCCGGTCGAGACCGTGGTCGACGCGACCAAGGGCGGCGTCGACGTGGCGCTCGAGATCTCGGGGCACCCCTCCGGCATCAACAACGCGATCCAGCTGACGCGCCCCGCCGGCCACGTCGTCAACCTCGGCCTGCCGAAGGGTGACGCGGTGACGATCGAGCGCTTCAGCAAGAACTTCATCTTCAAGGGCCTGACGATGCACGCGGTGATCGGCCGCGAGATGTTCCGCACCTGGGACCAGATGCTCGACCTGCTGCGCCGCGGCATGGACATCTCGCACCTGGTGACCGCCGAGATGCCGCTCGAGGACTTCGCCATCGGCATGGACCGGTTCGGCAAGGGCATCGAGCAGAAGGTCGTGCTGTATCCTGCCGGCAAGCCATGAGTGACGCCGCCGACAACGGGGCACTCGCATGCGGTGGGATCGCGACCAGGGTCGAGGCGTTGGGGTACCGCTCGCTGCGACACGTCGAGCAGGATCTGGATGCGTTCCACGTGCTCGTGGGACCCAATGCGAGCGGCAAGTCCACCTTCCTCGACGTTCTCGCGTTCCTTGGCGACGTGGTGAAGGCCGGGGCAGCTGCCGCCATCGAGGGGGACACGCGCCTTGGCATTCCACACCGGGCACCGGATGGCAGGCAATTGTGTTGGCTGCGAGAGGGTTCGCGGATCGAACTCGCGGTGGAGTTCCGGATACCTGCCGAGCGACTCGCCCTGCTCAAGAACGGCAAGGACAAGGTCTGTCGCTACGAACTCGCGCTGGACGTCAGTGGACCCCTGCGTATCGCCTCGGAGACGCTGTGGCTGAAGCCACCAACCGAGAACGAACCGACCCAGCGGACGCTGTTCCCGAGCATCTCGCAGCCGCCAGCGAACATCGTGCGTCTCCTGGGCAAGCACGCACCAGCCGGCTGGCGCAAGGTCCTGTGGCGCGGCGAAGACCCGACGAGCGTGACCTTCTCGGCGGAGACCGGCAACTGGAACAGCCCGTTCCGCATTGCCCAGGACAAGGCCGCGCTCGCGAGCCTGCCCGAGGACGAGAACAAGTTCCCCGTCGCGACCTGGTTCCGCTCGGCTCTCTCGGTGGGCGTGCAACGCATCGCGCTCTCGGCAGAAGGCCTGCGCCGGCCTTGCCCACCTGGCCGTACGCGCGAGTTCTTGCCTGACGGCTCGAACATGCCGCTGGTCGTGCACGCATTGGAGAAGGAACATCCCGACGTGCTCGCGTCGTGGATCGCCCACGTCCGCGAGGCGCTGCCCGACCTGCAGTCGGTGTCGACCCACGAACGGGAAGAGGACCGACATCGATACGTCGTCCTGCACTACGCCAACGGCCTCAAGGCACCCTCTTGGCTCGCTTCCGACGGCACGCTTCGCCTGCTCGCACTGACGCTGCTCGCCTACGTGCCGGGCCTGACGGGCACCTACCTGATCGAGGAACCAGAGAACGGCATCCACCCACGCGCCGTGGAAACCGTGTTCCAGTCGCTCTGCTCGGTCTACGGAGCCCAGGTGTTGCTCGCAACGCACTCGCCGGTCGTCCTGAGCATCGCAAACCTCGACCAGGTGCTGTGCTTCGCGCGCGACAGCGCCGGCGCCACCGACGTGGTGCCGGGACGCATGCATCCGCGGCTGCGAGATTGGCAAGGCGACGTGGATCTGGGCTCGCTCTTGGCGAGTGGCGTCTTGTCATGATCGACCTCGTCTGCCTCGTGGCCGACAAGAACATGGAGGCCGTCGTGCAGAGCCTGCTCGGGAAGCACCCGGCTCTCGGCATCCGCTCGATCACCAGTGAGATCATCCACCATCCCCAACACGACCCGGGTTGCTACAAGTCACCCGCGTCACTGCTCGGCCTGTATTCCCGGCAAGCCAGACACGCACTCGTCCTGCTGGATCGCGCGTGGGATGGAGTCCCCGACAAGAGCAGCGTGGATCTCGAGGCAGACATCGACCGCTCGATCGCACACCTCGGCAACGGCTGGGCGAAGTCGATCGTCATCGACCCCGAACTGGAGGTCTGGCTCTTCACCCGATCGCCGCGCCTCGACGACGCCCTCGGATGGCGAGATCGAAAGCCACCCCTTGCCGAAGAACTCGCCCGTCGCGGATCTTGGCCGATGGACGCCGCAAAGCCGATCGCGCCGAAAGCGACGATGCTCTGGGCCCTGAGTCGCGTCGGCAAGCAGAAGTCCTCTTCGATCTACCGCCAGATCGTCGCGAACCTCGGCCTGGCGAGATGCACCGACCCGTCGTTCCTCCGCTTCAAGTCGGCGCTGCAAGCCTGGTTCCCACTCGTCTAGGATCCACCCGCCATGATCGAATCCGACCGCGCCCGCTTCCGCACCGAGCTCGACGAGATCCGCAGCGCGGGTCTCTGGAAGGAGGAACGCGTGATCACGAGCCCGCAGGGCGCGCTGATCACCGTCAACGGCAAACAGGTCATCTGCCTGTGCGCCAACAACTACCTGGGCCTCGCCAACGATCCGGGCCTGCGTGCGGCGGCGAAGGCGGCGATCGACTCGCACGGGCTCGGCCTCGCCAGCGTGCGCTTCATCTGCGGCACGCAGGACGCGCACAAGACCCTCGAACGGAAGGTCTCGGCGTTCCTCGGCACGGAGGACACGATCCTCTACTCGTCCTGCTTCGACGCCAACGGCGGCCTGTTCGAGACCCTGATGGGCGAAGCGGACGCGATCATCAGCGACAGCCTCAACCACGCGTCGATCATCGACGGCATCCGGCTCAGCAAAGCGCAGCGCTTCCGCTATCAGAACGGCGACATGCAGGAGCTGGAACAGCACCTGCAGGCGGCGCAGGGTGCGCGCAGCCGCATGATCGTGACCGACGGCGTGTTCTCGATGGACGGCTTCGTCGCCAAGCTGCCGGCCATCTGCGACCTCGCCGACAAGTACCAGGCGATGGTGATGGTCGACGACAGCCACGCGACGGGCTTCTTCGGGCCGACGGGGCGCGGTACGCCCGAGTACCACGGCGTGCAGCACCGCATCGACGTGATGACGTCGACGCTCGGCAAGGCGCTCGGCGGCGCGGCCGGCGGCTTCACGACCGGCAAGCAGGAGGTCGTCGACCTGCTGCGCAACCGCAGCCGGCCATACCTGTTCTCGAACACGCTGGCACCGGCGATCGTCGGCGCCACGATCGCCTGCCTCGACAAGCTGTCGAGCACGACGGCCCTGCGCGACAAGCTGGCGCAGAACACCGCGTTCTTCCGCACGGCGATGACCAAGGCGGGCTTCCAGATCGCGCCCGGCGACCACCCGATCTGCCCGATCCTGCTCGGCGACGCCAAGCTGGCGGTCGAGATGGCGTCGCGCATGCTGCAGGAAGGTGTCTACGTGATCGGCTTCTGCTTCCCGGTGGTGCCCAAGGGCAAGGCGCGCATTCGCGTGCAGATCAGCGCCGCGCACGAGCCGGCGCAACTCGAACACGCCGTCGCGGCGTTCGGCAAGGTCGGCCGCGACCTCGGTGTGATCCGGTGAAGCTCGACCTCGACAAGCTGCGCCAGTCCGGCCGCATCTCCGCCACCGCCCTGGCGCACGGCCGCAAGATGATCGTGCCCGGCGCCAGGCTCGAAGACATCCAACGCGCGGTCGAGGCGAAGATCCGCGAACTGGGCGGCGCGCCGGCGTTCCCCGCGCAGACCTCACGCAACCACATCGCCGCGCACTACTGCTCGCCGCCCAACGACGGCACCACGATCCAGCAAGGCGACATCGTCAAGCTCGACTGCGGCACGCACGTCGACGGCTACGTGACCGACAACGCGACCACGGTCGACCTGCGCGACGGCGACGACTCGCTCTTGTGCACCGCCAGCCGCATGGCGCTCGACAACGCGATCGCGGTGATGGGACCCGGCGTGTCGTTGACCGAGATCGGCCGCCAGGTCGAGACCACGATCCAGTCGCTGGGCTTCAAGCCGGTGCGCAACCTGTGCGGCCACGGCGTCGCGCGCTACACGATCCACTGCGCCCCGTCGGTGCCGAACTACGCCGACCCCAAGGCCGGCAAGCTGAAGCCGAACATGACGATCGCCTGCGAGCCGTTCGCCAGCGACGGCAAGGGCATGATCGACGTCGACGGCAAGGCCGAGGTGTTCATGCTGACGCGCGACGTGCGGCCGAAGGACAGCCTGTCCGGCGACCTGCAGCGGGCGATGGACCAGAGCGACGGCCTGCCGTTCGCGCGGCGCGATCTGCAACGCTGGCTCGGTACCGATGCCAAGGCCGAGGACGCGCTGAAGGTGCTGCTGAAGAAGGGGCTGGTCGAGGAGTATCCGCCCTTGTGCGAGAAGCCCGGCGTGCGCATCGCCCAGTTCGAGCACACGATCTTCATCCACGAAAGTGGCGCCGAGGTCGTGACCCGGCTGCCGGAGTAGCCGCAGCTCCCGCATGCGCATCGGCATCGACGCGCGCGAAGCGTTCCGGCCCGAGCCGCGCGGCATCGGCCTCTACGTACGCCACCTGATGCGTGAGTTCGCGGCGCTGGCGGCCGGCGACGAGTTCGTGCTCTACCACCAGCTGACGCTGCCGCCCGGCGCGATCACGATCCCGCCGAACATGCGCACGGTGCACACCGACCTGCCCGGCGGCCGGCTGCACAGCTGGGAACGCGTGCAGATGCCGTGGCGGGTGCGGCGCGACGGGCTCGACGTCTACCACGGTACCTACAACACGCTGCCGCCGCGCGTGCCGCTGTGGCGCGGTCCGCCGATGGTCGTATCGCTGCACGACGTGATCGTGACCTGGTGGCCGGACGACCTCGACGATCCGTTCGTGCGCTACGCGCGCGCGGTGACGCCGCGCGTGGTGCGCGACGCGGCGGTGATCCTGACCGTCAGCGAGTGGAGCAAGCGCGACATCTGCGAACGCTTCGACTGCGATCCGGCGAAGGTGCGGCTGTCGCTGAACGGCCTGCACCCCGAGGTGCTCGCCGGCGCGCCGCCCGGCGCCGGCGACGCCGCGCGCGCACGCTTCGCCGACGGGCGGCCCTACCTGTTCGCGATCGGCGCCGGGCTCGAGCGCAAGAACACCGGCCGGCTGCTCGATGCCTGGGGCCAGGTGCGGAGGCAGCGCCCCGACTGGCCCCACCTGCTGCTGGTGTCGGGTCTCGGCAAGGCCGTCGACCGCTGCCGGCAACGCGCTGCTGCGGCCGGTGCGCTCGAGCACGTGCGCTTCCTGCCGTACCTGAGCCAGCAGGACCTGATCGCGCTCTATGCCGGCGCTTCGCTGTCGGTGTATCCGAGCCTCGTCGAAGGCTGGGGCATCCCGGTGCTCGAGTCGCTGGCGCTCGGCACGCCGGTCGTCACCAGCAACAGCTCGGCGATGCCCGAGGCCGGCGGCGAGCACGCGCGCTACTTCGACCCGGAATCGACCGAGGCGATCGCCGCGGCCATCGTCGACGGCGTCGAGAACTACGTGCCGGCGTTCGCTTCGCTGCGCGCCGCGGCGGTGCAGCGCGCCCGCACGTTCACCTGGCGCCGCACCGCCGAAGGCGTGCTGCAGGCCTATCGGGACGTCGTGAGCTGACGCAGGGCCCGGAACGGTCACGCGACGAAGCAGCTCTGCCGGTCGCAATCCGCACTCGAACGCACATGCCGGCTCCCTAGAATCGCCCCGGTGCCACCTCCAGCAAACACCATGACCGCCGCGCCGGCCGCCCAGATGCGCAGTGCGCTCGCGACATGGCTGATCGCGTTGTCGGCACTGTGGCTCGTGCTGTGCGTGCTGCACGTCTGGATCGTCGACGACGCCTTCATCACGCTGCGTCAGGTGCAGCAACTGCTGCTGGGCAACGGCTTCGTCTGGAACCAGGGGGAACGGGTGCAGGCCTACACGCATCCACTGTGGGCGCTGCTGATGATCCCTGCCTTCGCGCTGACCCACGAGGGTTTCTGGACCCTGTCCGCGCTCTCGCTGCTGGTGACCATCGCCGCCACGACCCTCGCGCTGCGCCTGCTCGGCCGCAGCGGCGAACCCTGGCGCATGGTGACCTTCCTGCTGTTGCTGTTGCCGTCGAAGGCCTTCTTCGACTTCACCTCGTCGGGCCTCGAGAACTGCCTGACGCACGGCCTGGTGGTCGCGACCTACGGCAGCCTCTGGGCGTGGCTCGACCGCGGCGACGCAACGCCGGCGGCACACCGCCGGGGCTTCCTGCTGCTGTGCTTGTTGGTGGCCGCCACCTACCTCAACCGCGCCGACACACTGTTGTTGGTCCTGCCAGCGCTGGTCGCGGCGGTTCTGCACTCGTGGCCGACGCTGGGTCGGCGCATGGTCGGCCCCGCGTGCCTCGGCTTCCTGCCGGTGGTCCTGTGGACCATCTGGAGCGTCTTCTACTACGGCAGCGTGGTCCCCAACACGGCAGTGGCGAAGATCACCGGCGCGCGCCTCACCGCTTTCGAATGCCTGCAATCAGGCCTGCTCTACGCCCTCGACTCGCTGCAGCGGGATCCTTGCACCCTGATCCTCGCCGCCGTCGCCGTGCCGCTGTTGATCTCGCGGCGGCACGCCCCGGGCGTTGCCGCGGCCGTGGGCCTCTTGCTCTACGTGACCTACGTCACGGTGCTGGGCGCCGCCGGCACGCACATGAGCGGGCGGTTCTTCTCGCCGGTCGCATGCCTCGCGGCGTTCGCGTTGGCCCGGTCGCAAACGGGCGCCTCCGACAGCGGGTCCTTCCGCCTGCTCGTGGTCGTCGCGCTCGCGTGCTTCCTGGTGCCTTCGTCACCTGTGAAGGCGATGTGGCAGCCTGGCTCGTATCCGTTCGTGCTCAGCAGCTTCCACAAGACCATCGACACCCGCTCCTTCGTCACGGTCGAGGGCGCCAGCCTGTTGTCGTACGAGCGCGGCGTGCGGATGCCGAACCACGCCTGGTTCCGGGCCGGGCTCGCCTTCGCCACCAGCCCCGAACGGGTGCACGTCGGCGGACTTGGCGAGGCGGGCGGAACCGACGCGATCGGCTACTCCGCGTTCGCGGCCGGCCCGGACAAGTTCGTGATCGACCACATGGGCCTCACCGACGCCCTGCTGGCGCAACTGCCGCTCGCGAAGGACGCCATATTCGAGCGACCGGGGCACGTGAAGCGCACCTTGCCCGCCGGGTATGTCGAGAGCTGCCAGCACGGCGACAACCGGATCGAGGATCCCGACCTGCACGCCTACTACGACCAACTGCGCCTCGTCATCAGCGGCCCGCTGTGGTCCTGGGAGCGCCTGAAGGCGATCGTGGCGCTCAACCGTGGTGCCTACGACGACCACCTTGCCCGCTACGCCGAACGCGCCGGCCTGCGCAGCGTGCGTTGACCACGCTGGCCTCCCCCGCACCCGGCCGTGAGCGACCCTGAACCCTTCACCGTGCGCGCCGCCATCTGGCGCTGGCTGGCCTGCGGCCTTTGGCTGCTGCTGGTCGCGGCGATCGCGCGCATGGCGTGGCTGTGCGACGACGCGTTCATCACCTTCCGTTGCGTCGAGAACCTGGTGCACGGCCAGGGGCCGGTCTGGAACGTCGACGAACGCGTGCAGGCCTATACGCACCCGCTGTGGTTCCTGCTGCTGTCGCTGCTGCGCTTCCTCACCGGTGAATGCGCGACGACGACGATGCTGCTCAGCATCACGATCGCCAGCGCGGCCGCGGCATGGCTGGTCCGCGGCGCTGGGACGGCGGGCACGGCGGCGGTGCTGCTGGTCGTGCTGCTCGGCTCGCGTGCGTGGCTCGACTACGCGACCTCGGGGCTGGAGACGCCGCTAGTGGCTCTGCTGCTGGCCGCGCTGTGGGCGGCGACGACGACCGCGGAGCCGCCGACCCGGCTCCGCCGCACCGCCGTCCTGACGGGACTGCTCGCGCTGACCCGCATCGACCTGCTGGTGCTGTGCGCGCCGCTGCTGCTCGCGGCCGCGCGCGGCCAACCGTGGCGCCGCAGCGCCACCACCGTGCTGCTCGGCTTGGCGCCGTTCTTCGCCTGGCTCGTGTTCGCGACCGTCTACTACGGCTCGCCGTTCCCGGTCACGGCCAGCGCGAAGGCGTTCCACCACGGCGTGCCGGCCGGCGAACTGATGCGCTGCGGCCTGCACTACTTCGTGCGCTGCGCCGAGCACGATCCGCTGACCGTGCTCACGATCGCCGCGGCGACGGTGCTGGGCCTGTGCCGCCGCGGCCTGCGCGCGCCGAGCCTCGCGCTGCTCGCCTACAACGCCTACGTGGTGAAGGTCGGCGGCGACTACATGTTCGGCCGGTTCCTGCTGCCGTCGTTCGTCGTCGCCGTGGCGATGCTCGGCCGCCTGCTCGCCGGCGCGCCGCGGTTCGCCGCGCCGCTGGTGATCGTCGCGGCGCTCGCAGCGACGTTCGTGCCCGGTGTGCCCGACGTGCTGCAACCGCTGCCGACCGCGCCGCCGTCCCGCAACATCCCGGCGGACGGCCTCGTGTCGGAGCGCGACTACTACTTCCTCGAACACGGCCTGTTCTCGCCCATGCGAGCCCACTATGCGCCGGGTTTCGTGACCGACACGCTGCGCAGCCAGGGCTACCAGGGGCACGCGATCGCGGTCGCCGGCGCGGTCGGCGTGCAGGGCTTCCTCGGTGGCGATGCGGTGCACATCGTCGATCCGTGGCTGCTGGATCCGTCGCTGATGCGCCTGCCGATCGCGGATCCAGAAGTCTGGCGCATCGGCCACTACTACCGCAGCATCCCCGAGGGCTACCTCGAGACGCTCGCCACCGGCGAGAACCGCATGCGCGATCCCGGCTTCGCGCGGTTCCACGCGGCGATGTGGACGGTGCGCACGGCGCCCGTCTGGTCGGCACCGCGCTGGCAGGCGCTGTGGCAGCTGTGGCGCGGCGGGTTCGATCGCGACCTCGCCGCGTTCGTCGCCGGCGACTACCGGCACCCGCCGCGCATCGAGGTGCCGATCGCGCAGTTGTCGGCACCGTTGCCAGCGCCCGCGACCTCGCAGCTGCCGGCACCGTTCTGGTGGGATGTGCACACGACGATCTGCGTGCGCAACGGCGGCATCGGCGTCACGTTGCCGGCGCCCTCCACCGCCCACGCCGTCGTGCTGCACGCTTCGCACGGCGAGGAGTACACGGTGCACTTCCGCCGCGACGGCCAGACCACCGGCAGCGCCAGCGTGAAGACGCCGCAGGTGCCGCCCGACTGCCTGTTCCCCTACCGCGTCGAAGTGCCGGCCGGCGCGGTGCCGTTCGACTCGCTGTGGATCGACATCCCGATCACGCCGCGCCCCTTCGCCGCCGCGATCGCGCGCATCGAGTTGCTGCCATGACCTTCGCCTGGCGCACGATCGCGACCGTGCTGTTCGTCACGCTGGTGGCGGCGATCGTGCGGCTGGCGTGGCTCGGCGACGACGCGTTCATCACCTTCCGCAGCGTCGAGAACCTGGTGCACGGCTACGGCCCGGTGTGGAACGTCGACGAGCGCGTGCAGACCTACACGCACCCGCTGTGGTTCTGGCTGCTGTGCGGGCTGCGCGCGCTGACCGGCGAATGCGAACTGTCGGCACAGGTGTTCGGCATCGTGCTGTCGACCGCGACCGCCGCACTGCTGGTCGTCTGGTGCCGCCGCGCATCGACGGCTGCCGTCGTGCTCTGCCTGCTGCTCGGCTCGCGCGCCTGGACCAGCTACGCGACCTCGGGCCTCGAGACCTCGTTGACCTGCCTGCTGGTCACGCTGCTGTTCTTCGCCTGGCGCAGCGAACAGCCGGCGCAGAGGCTTCGGCGCGTGGCCCTGGTGGTCGGACTGCTCGCGACGACGCGGTTCGATCTGGCCCTGCTGGGGCTGCCGCCGCTGGTGTTGTGCCTGCGCGGCGTGCCCTGGCGCCGGGCCATGGGGACCGTGCTGCTCGGGCTGTCGCCGGTGCTGCTGTGGACTGCATTCGCGCTGGCCTACTACGGCTCGCCGTTCCCGATCACAGCCTACGCGAAGGCGTTCTGCCACGGCGTGCCGGCCCCGGACCTCGTGCTGCAGGGACTGCGCTACCTGTGGCGCAACGCGATCGACGATCCGGTCACCGTCGCCGTGATCGCGGCCGGCATCGGCGGTGGCCTGTGCCGCGGACCGCACCGCGGCTTCGCGCTCGGCGCGCTGCTCTACACCGCCTACGTCGTCAAGGTCGGCGGCGACTACATGCTCGGCCGCTTCCTGCTGCCGGTGTTCTCGGTCGGCATCGTGCTGGTGGCCGCGGCGCTGGCCGAACGCGGTGCCAGGACCAGGCGGATCGTGATGGCGTTCGCCATCGGCCTGTCGTTCGTGCCGGGCGTGCCGGAGGCAGCAACGCCGCTGCGCACCGGCAACCCGAGCTACCGACCGGGCGCCGATGGCATCGTCGACGAGCAGATCCAGGGCCACTGGGACCACGGTCTGCTGAGCCGCGGTGCCGAACGGGCCGCACCCGGCTACATCGGCGCGGCGCTGCAGGCGAACGGCATCACGCGGCGCGTCTACACGCTCGGCGGCTGGATCGGCTGGCTCGGCTACACGTCGGGACCGCAGGTGCACGTGATCGATCCGTGGCTCACGGATCCACTGCTGATGCGCCTGCCGGTCGCGGATCCGCAGCGCTGGCGCGTCGGCCACTTCCTGCGCCGGATCCCGGCCGGCTACCTCGAGAGCCTCGCCAGCGGCGAGAATCGCATCCCGCACGCGGGGCTGGCGCGCTGCTACGACGCGGTGCGCTCCATCACACGCGACCCGGTCTGGTCGGGGCCACGCTGGCACCACCTGCTCGCGCTGTGGACCGGGCGCCTCGACGCGGGCCTCGCCGACTACGTCGCCACGCAGTACCGCACGCCGCCGCGCGACGAACTGCCGCTGGCGGCGATCGCGGCGCCGCTGGCGCCGGGCAGCTTCTGGTTCGACGTGCCCGCCGGGCGCACGGCGGCTGCCAGTGGCCTCACGGTGCGCCTCGACGCCGTGCGCACGGCTGCGGCGGTCGTGCTGCACGTCAGCGGCGAGACGAAGTTCCGGCTGCGCTTCCTGCGCGACGGCGCCGTTGTCGGCGACCTCACGCAGCCGTCGCCGGTGGTGCCGCCGGACCTGCTGGCACCGCTGCGGTTCGAAGTGCCCGCAGCCGTCGGCCCGTTCGACACGCTGTGCATCGATGCCGACGTCGACCTGTGGCATCCCGCCGCTGCGTTCGTTGGCCGCGTCGAGATCGTCGACTAGTCGCGGCGGCGCACGACGTCCCACCAGTGCTGCTCGTGCGCTCGGATCGCCGCCTCGCTCAGCGGCACCGGGCGTGGCCGCACCTTCGCCACTCCACCGGTCCACTCGACGTTCGGCTGCAGCGCGTCGACGTAGCCGTCCGGCGGCCGACGATCGTGCGCCATCTTGCGCACGACGAGCAACGAGTCGGCCAGGCCCACGAAGTCCTGACGGTCCAGCCGCCCGCCGGGCCGCGACGGCGCGCCGGCGGTCAACGCGCGCGCCATGTCGTCGCCCTGGGCATTGCCGCTGGCCAGATGCAGGAACGCGCTGCGCAGCTCGGCTGGATCGAGGTCCCCGCTGTGGTCGAGGTCCAGCGCGTCGAAGTTCGCCGCGAGCCAGTTGCGCATCGGCGCCGGATCCACCGGCGGTGCTTGGGTGCGCGCCACGACCCAGTCGTTGAGGCCGAGCTGGTCGATCACTCCGGTGTCGCGCAGGATCCAGCCGAGGTAGCCGACGCTCGACAGCGCGATCACCGGGAACGGCTCCTGCGGCGTCGCCAGCGTGCAGCGCGTGCCGGCACCGGCCGCCATCGTTTCGAGGATGCGCGCGTGCTCGCGGCACCGGATGCAGATCAGGCGCACGCGCAGCCAGACCTGCTGCCGGTCGTACCAGCGGAACAGGCCGGCACACGGAGCCGGCACGACGTCGGCCACGGCGCGGAACCCATGCGGCGCCATGTCGCGCATCGCCCACGCCTGCAGCCAGCCGACGCCGCCCGCGAGCCACAGCAGCAGCACGAGGCCCGCCGCACTGCCCGCACGCAGACCGATGCGCCCGGCCATCGCGACGGTCGCGAGCACACCGAGCGGCACCAGATGACTGAACACGCGGTACTCGAAGTGGTCGCCGCCGACGACCAGCGTGTAGTAGCCGACCTGGGCCGTGATGGCGGCGACCGCGAAGACCGCCGGCACGTTGCCACCCAGCAGCGCCGCGAACGCGCGCGGCCCGCGTCGCAGTTCCACCACCAACCACCCGACGGCCAGCGCGCCCGTGACCCAGGTGCCGTGTTCGAACACGAAGCAGGCGAGGTAGCGCAGCCCGGCCTCGGGCCAGGCCGTCGCGACCTTCGCGTAGTAGGTGTTCGGCAGCAGCTCGCCGTAGAACCAGAGCCGCCAGCCGAGGTGCAGCGCGACGGCAGCGAGCGGCAAGAGTCCCCACAGCAGCCGTGCTGCCCGCGCGCGCCACGCCTCGACCAGCGCCGGCACGACCGTCAGCACGACGAGCAGCAGGCCATCCGGCCGCGTCAGCGCCGCCGCGGCCGCCGCACCGCACCACAGAGCGAGCCAGCCGGAACCGCGCCGTTGCCGCTGCCGGAACGCGAGCAGCACCCACGCCAGCACGGCCAGGTGGAACAGCGCCGTCTCGAGGCCGCTGGTCAGCCACTGCAGGAACGACCGGTTGCCGACGACCGCACCGAGCGCGAGCAGCACGACCGCATCGGGCCAACGCGAGCCGTCCAAGCGCCGCAGCCGGAACAGCGCCGACGCCAGCAACACGAACTGACCGACGCCACAAGCGATCGACAGCCAGTTCGCGGCCGCCGGCGGCTCGATGCCGAGCCAGCTCCAGGTCGCCCACAGCAGCATCGCCCACGAGAAGCAGGTGTAGCCCTCGACCGGCCGGAACGGGGACGGGTTCCAGACCAGCCCATGGCCGTCGTGCGCGTTCGCAACGTAGCGGAACGTGATGAAGGCGTCGTCGCACAGGAACGCCATGCCGCAGGCCCCGAACAGCAGCAGGGCCAGCAGCGCCACCAGCGCAACGGCGCGAAGGGCACTGCGGGAGGAGCCGGTCATGGACTCGGCCCCGCGTCACGCGCGGGGCAGGTCACCTATCAACCGCGCGCCTGGCCCTTCGGCGGCACGCTGCAGGCGGCGTCCTTCTTCTTGCCGCGCGCGTCGGCGAGGATGCGCTCGGCGAGGCGGTCGGCGGCGTCGCTCGGCGGAATGCGTTCCTCCTTGGCGATCGTCCACAGCTCCTTCAGCGCCTGCGGAATGCGCTCGATCTTGCCGAGCGCGACCTTCTCGTCGTAGCCGCCCGGATGGAACTCGACGCCGACGTTGATGATGCCGCCGGCGTTGATCACGTAGTCGGGCGCGTAGAGCACCTTGCGGTCCGCGAGCACCTTGCCGTGGCGCGGCTCGAGCAGCAGGTTGTTGGCAGCGCCGGCGACGATCGGCGTGTTCAACTTCGGGATCGACTCGTCGGTGAGGATCGCACCGAGCGCGCAGGGTGCGAACACATCGCACTTCATGCTCAGGATCTCCGCCTCGGCGACCGGCACCACGCCGATCTCCTTCGCCAGCTGCTGCAGCCGTTCCGTGTTGCGATCGGCGCCGTAGACCTTGGCGCCGGCCTCGACCAGGCGCTTCGCGAGCGCCGAACCGACTGCCCCCGTGCCCTGGATCGCGACCGTGCGGCCCTTGCAGGTGTCGTTGCCGAACACCCAGCCGAGCGCCGCGCGCACGCCGAGGTAGACGCCGTAGGCGGTGTAGGGCGAAGGGTTGCCGCTGCCGCCGTCCTTGCGCTCGAGGCCGGTCACGTGCCTGGTCACGCGGCGGATGATCTCGAGGTCGCCGACCGACGTGTTCACGTCCTCGGCGGTGATGTACTTGCCGCCGAGCGACTCGACGAGCCGCCCCATCGACAGGTAGAGCGCCTCGGACTTCACCTTCTTCGGGTCGCCGAGGATCACGGCCTTGCCGCCGCCGAGCCCGGTCTGCGCCACGGCCGACTTGTAGGTCATGCCGCGCGACAGGCGCTTGACGTCGAACAGCGCCTCCTCCTCGGAGGCGTAGGGCCACATGCGCAGGCCGCCCAGCGCCGGGCCGAGGGTGGTGTCGTGCACGGCGATGATCGCGTGCAGGCCGCTCGAAGGATCGACGCCGCGCACGACGCGCTCGTACCCGGCGACGGGGATGTCGGTGATCTTTAGGGTGCTGCTCACGGAGTCTCGGATTTGCCGCGCAAAAGAAGGGGCGAGCAGGATAGCGCCTGACCGGCGGAGCGCCACCAAAGCCTCCGGGCGCCGCCCCGCCTTGACGGGTCGGCCGGAGGAACGGAGCATGCCGCGGTCGCCAAGGGGAAAGGTCCTCGGCACGGGAGCAAGCCATGGTTCGCCTGCTGGTCCTGATCGTGTTGGAATTCGCCGCCGTCGTGCTGCTGTCGCTGCGGCTGGCCGCGCCGATCGCCGAGGCGGCGCCGGCAGCATCGACGCAACCGGCTGTCGACGCGGCACTCCCATCACCCACGGCGGAACGCATCGACACCGTCGCGGCGCCGCCGGCAGCGGCGGCCCCGGCGCCGATCACGCCACAGCGGGACGAGGTGGCGGCACCATGGCAGGCCGACGACCCGGTCGGCGTGCTGCTGACCGGCAGCGTGTGCTGGACCGACGGCACGCCGGTCGCCGAGCCGAACGTGTACCTGCATCGCGATCGCCAGTACGTCGCCGTCGACGCGAGCGCGGGCACGTTCGCGGCCTGCGGCCTCGCGCCCGGCAGCTGGGAGGTCAGCGTGCGCGCCGACAACGCCGTCGACATCGCGACCACGCTCGACCTCACCGGCGCGGCGCTGCAGACGCACGACTTCGTGCTCGAGCGCTCGTTCCCGGTCAAGGTTCGCATCGTCACCAAGGACGGCGAGGACGGCACCATGGCGCTGCGCAAGGCCAGGCTCTGGGGCGCGGACCTGCACGTCGTCGGCCGCCGCGAACGTTTCCCCGACCGCATGGCACCGACCGACTACGGCGTGCTGATGGTCGGTGACGCGAAGTGGGACGGCGAGATGAACCCCAAGGACGGCTTCGCCGGCACGCTGCAGTTCGCCGCGGCGCCGCCGAACCACGTGGCGCTGCTGCTGCGCCACCTCGTCGTCGACCAACAAGTCGTGGCGCCGGGGCAGGGCGAGGTGACGTTCACGATCGACCCCGAGGCGGTGCGGGCGCTCACCGGCGCCGTGACCGTGCGCGTGCTCGACGCCGACAGCGGTGCGCCGCTGCAGGCCAGTGTCGGTCTCAACTCCAGCAACCGCGGCGGCCCCGGCCAGAAGACCGACGACGACGGCCGCGCAACGGTCGAGAACCTGCCGCCGGGCCTGCTGCGGCTCGAGGTGCGCGCAGGCGAGCACGAGAACCTGCTGCAAATGGTCGCGATCGCGCCGGGCCAGCGCCTCGATCTCGGCGACCTGCGCCTCGGGCCGGTGGTGTCGCTGACCGGACGCGTGCTCGATGCCGACGGCAAGCCGTGTGCAACCGCGTCGCTGCAGTGGACCGAACTGAAGTGGCGCACCGCGCCAACGGAGTTCATCAACTACCGCACCGCCCGCAGCGAGGCGGACGGCACGTTCCAGCTGTGGGGCACCGGCCTCGGTCGCATCGCCGTGCGCGCTCGCGGTGCCGACGGGTCGCTGGCCACCGGCGTGTTCGACAACCCGCCCACGACGCCGATCGACCTGCACCTAGCACCGCCGGCAACGCTGAAGGTGCGGCGGCCCGATGACCTGACCAAGGCCTACACGGTGACGCTGCTCGATGTGCAGCGGCAGCCGGTCGCCGCGCAAACGCTCGAGCCGCGCGTGCACGAGGACTCGATCCTGATGCCGCCCGGCACCTATGGCTACGAGGTGCACGACGAGGCCAATCGCCTGCTGCAGAGCGGCTCGGTCACGCTCGGCGGACAACCAGCAAACCTGGAGATCCGATGAAAGCGCCCTCACCCTGGTTGCGGCCGCTGCAGCTGGTCGCCGTCGCGCTCGCGGTCGCCATCGCGGTGCTGGCCATGCTGCTGCTGCAGCGCGATCCGGCGCCGCCGGCTGCCCCCACCGCGCCGAGCACGAACGCGACGTCGGTGGCCGTCGCACCAGCGAGCGCGCACGAGGCAGCGAGCGAACGGGACCCGACGACGCCGGCGACGGACGCGCCAGCGACGCGCACGACGACAGGCGGTCCGCCGACGGCGATGCTCTACGGCACACTGCGCGCCGCCGACGGTGCGCCGATCGACCGCGCCATGCTGTGGCTCCGCAACGGTGCCAGCGGCAGCAACAGCTCGGGTAGGTTCGAGGCCGGAGCGTTCGTGTTCGCCGGCCTGCAACCGGGCAGCTACGAATTGACCACGCGCGTCCAGGACCAGCTGCCGCTGCAGCGCACCATCGAAGTGGTGGCACCGCGCACGCGCCTGGACCTGCAGCTCGACGCGCGCTGGCTGCTGACCGTCAACGCCGTCACGGTGGACGGCGAGCCGTTGCAGGCCGCCGCGAAGCTGGGCCCGATGTTCCGCGGCCTGACCGCGAACGCGTTCGCCGAACCGCTCGCCGGCGACCTGCCGCCGTCGGCGATGAGTTCGGTCGCGGTCGGCATCGGCACGTTCCGCGGCAACGACTTCATGCAGCGCGGCGCCGCGCTGCCGAAGCAGGCGATCGGCGTGCTGACCCTGCCAGCCGGTGAACCCGTGCACGTGGCGCTGCTGCTGCGCAACACCGTGGTCGCGCAACAGCTGGTGCCGGCCGGCCAGGACGAGGTGACGTTCACGCTGCCGGTCGACGCCGTGACCGGCAAGCTCGCCAGCGTGCGGCTGCGCTGCATCGACGGTGCTGGCCAAGCACTTGCCGGCGTGCACATCGGCTTGAGCGATCGGCAGTCGGGCAGCGGTGGCCAGGCGACCGACGACGATGGCCGCATCACGTTGTCGCGCCTCGTGCCGGGTCGGCTCCGCCTCAGTGTTCGGCACCAGGACCTCTGCGCCCCCGGCGTGACGATCGACGTGCTGCCCGGTGCCGACCTCGACCTCGGCGACATCGCGCTGCAGCCGGCGATCGACGTGCCGGTGTCGCTCGAGGGTCTCGGCAAGCAGGCGCGGTTGAACTGGTCGATGCTCGATGCGCTGCCGCGCGCCGACTGGCAACACGGCGACGGTTGGTACTCGGGCGAGAACGGTGTGACGACGAGTCTGTCGCTGTTCCCCGGCCGCTACGCGTTCCTGGTCCGCAACGACGACGGTGCCGCGATCACCGAGGTCGACCTGCACACGGCGCCGACCGAACCGCTGCGCTTCCGCATCGCACCCGCGGGCGAACTCCGGCTCACGAACCGCGTCGGCAGCGGCTTCGCGCGGCTCTGCATCGCCACGGCCAGCGGCGCGCGCATCTACGAACGCGAACTGACCGGCACCTGGACGACCACGCAGCGCCTGCCGCCCGGCAGCTACCAGGTCGAGATCACCGACCAGGCCAACCACACGACGCGGCGCACGCTGCAGCTCGGTGCCGAGGGCGCCGAGCTGACGGTGCCGTAGCGCCAGACTCAGTGCGACGTGCGCGAGCCCACCAGCACCTGCAGGTCGACCATCGCCTCGCCGCGGCGCACGCGCACGGTGATCGTCTTGCCGATGATCTGCTCGTCGAGCGCATCGGTGTAGCTCTGCACGTCGACCACGTCGATGCCGCCGACGTTGACGATGAAGTCGCCGACCTCGATGCCGGCCTGCTCGGCCGCGCCGCCTTCTCGCAGCGTCGACACCAGCACACCCTTGCCACTCGCGTCGGCGTAGTCGGGCATCAGACCGAGCGCCGGCCGCATGCCCTCGGGGTTGCGCGGCAACGCCGGCACCTCGGCCACCGGCGGCTCGACCTTCACGGCGGCGACCGGCTTCGGCGTGGTCTTCGTCCGCGTCTTCGGCTGCTCGTCCGCCTCGTCGCTACCGTGCTCCGGCTCGCCCTCGGCGACGACCACGTAGTCGCCGATCGTGCGCGGCACCGAGTAGATGCCGTCGTCCACGTCCTCGACCACCTCGGCCGACAGCACCCGAACGTCGAGTTCGGGCATGCGGCTCTTGATGCGGGCGACGGTGCCGCGGCCGAAGTCGCTGTGGCCGTGGCCGCAGATCACCACGCACAGCGGCTGGTCGCCGGCGGCGCGCCGCGCCCGCAGGTGGTCGACCACCGTCTCGGCCATCGTGTCGTCGCGCAGGCACTGCGCCTGGTAGAAGAACTGCATCGAGCCGCCGTGTGCGGTCGCGTGCGCGCCGCCGTCGTCGTGCATGCTCTCGACGAACGCGTCCCAGTACTCGTCCTCGGGCGCCGTCGTCTCGCGGGCGATGTCCTTCTCGCCCTTGACGCTGTCGATGCCCTGCATCGCGACACGGTGCACGAGCTCCTGCGGCGCGTTCGCCGCCAGCACCAGGATGCCGTGCTGCTTCGCGAACTCGATCACCGGCCGGTAGTCGGTGCCATAGCGCGGCCACACCCGCGCCTGCTGCCGGAACGTCGCCTCGTCGATCATGCCGGCCAGGTACTGCAGCAGCACGGTCTTCACGTCGCGGTCGAACATCTCCATCGCGATGACCAGGTTGCCGCGGCGCTCGTACAGCGCGCGCAGCAGATCCAGGTGCATCTCGTGCACCGCCGGCGTCTCGTGCCGCTCGCCGAGCACGACCACGTCGGCCGTGCTGAGCGACGTGGCGGCGCTGGTGACCGTGGTGAGGGTGTCGTCCGCGGTGACGATGAGGCGCGCCGGCGTGGCACAGGCGACCGACAGGAACAGCAGCGGCAGGGAGAACAGGAGGCGCATCGCGCCATCAGAAACCCCGCGCGCGTGCGCGGCAAGCACCAGGCGTGCCGACACAGATGCACGATGCCATGCGACTTTCGACATCGCTGCCTTCCGCTGCCGCCCGCCCGCGCTTGAATGCGACCCGCGCCCGCCCGCGAAC
This sequence comes from Planctomycetota bacterium, assembly GCA_044230075.1. Taxonomy (GTDB): domain Bacteria; phylum Planctomycetota; class UBA1135; order UBA1135; family UBA2386; genus JAEUHS01. Next base: position 66,072 of record JBGARS010000009.1, read on the forward strand.
GGCATGAAGATCACCACCTGGAACGTCAACGGTCTGCGCGCGCGGCTCACCCATGTGGTCGACTTCCTGCGCGAACACGAGCCCGACGTGTTGTGCCTGCAGGAGACCAAGGTGCAGGACGACCTGTTCCCGCGCGAACCGCTCGAGGACGAAGGCTACGACGTCGAGTTCTTCGGCCAGAAGGGCTACAACGGCACCGCGATCCTGTCGCGGCACCGGCTCGACGACGTCGTGCGCGGTCTGCCCGACGACGACGCCGACGCCGAACGCCGGGTGCTCGCCGCCACGACCGGCGGCGTGCGCGTGCTGAACCTCTACGTGCCGAACGGCCAGGAAGTCGGCACCGACAAGTACCGCCAGAAGCTCGACTGGTTCCGGCGGCTGCGCGCCTTCCTCGACGCCAGCTACGCGGCCGACGAGCCGATCGTCGTCGTCGGCGACTTCAACGTCACGCTCGACGATCGCGACGTGCACGACCCCGATTGGTGGCGCGACAAGATCCTGTGCTCGCAACCCGAACGGCAGGCGCTGCGCAACGTGCTGGCGTTCGGCCTCGACGACGCCTTCCGCGCCCACCACGCAGAGGGCGGCGTCTACACCTGGTGGCACTACACGGCCGGCGCGGCCTTCAAGGACGACGGGCTGCGCATCGACTACGTGCTGACCTCGGCGCCCGTGACGCGGCGCTGCCGCGACGTGATCGTGCACAAGGACCTGCGGCTGGCGAAGACGCCGAGCGACCACGTGCCGGTGACCGCGCTGCTGACCGACGCCGGTGCCAGCCGATGACCTCGTCGGACGCGGCGATCCAGACGCGCGGGCTCGGCCGCCAGTTCGCCGGCAAGTGGGCCGTGCGCGACCTCGACCTCGCCGTGCGGCCCGGGGAGCTGTACGGCTTCCTCGGCCAGAACGGCGCCGGCAAGACGACGACGCTGCGCATGCTGACGGGCCTGCTGCAGCCGAGCGCCGGCACGCTGCAGATCGCCGGCCTCGACCATCTGCGCGGCAGCCGCGCGCTGAAGCAGCGCCTCGGCTTCCTGCCCGACACGCCGCCGCTGTACGACTACCTGACCGGGCGCCAGTACGTCGCGCTGGTCGCGAGCCTGTGGCACACGGACCGCGCCCGGCGCGACGAACGCTGCGAACGCCTGTTCGCGCTGCTGGACCTGGCCTCGGTCGCCGACGACCTGTGCAAGGGCTACTCGCACGGCACCAGGAAGAAGCTGCACCTCGCCGCGGTGCTGACGACGGCGCCGCAGGTGCTGCTGCTCGACGAACCGACCACCGGCCTCGATCCGCTGAGCACGCGCCGGTTGAAGGAACTGCTGCGCGAACAATGCCGCGCGGGCACCACCGTGATGCTGAGCACGCACGTGCTCGACGTCGCCGAGCAGATCTGCGACCGCGTCGGCATCCTGCACCGCGGCACGCTGTGCGCCGAAGGCACCGCCGCCGAACTGCGCGCACGACATGGTGGTGAATCGCTCGAGGACGTGTTCGTCCGGGTCACGGGAGGCAGCGACGATGGGCCTGCTACGAGCTGACCTGCGCGCGCTCGCGAACCTGCCGGGGTCGGCCGCCGGCAGACGTGTCGCCATCGGCACCGTGCTCGGTCTGTCGCTGCTGGCGCTGATGTGGTGGTCGGTCGCACAGGCGATGATCCACAATCCGCTGCTGCTGCCGACGCTGCACCAGGCGACCGGCGGCGACTCGCTGCGCGGCCTGCTCGGCATGGGCCTGATGCCGTGCGCGATCGCCGCATCGTGGCTCGGCCTGTCGCTGGCGCAGCGGCAGCTGTTCGAGACGCCGGAGCTGTTGCTGTGGCGCACAGCACCGCTGCCGGGCTGGCGCGCCGCCGTGCAGGTGCTGCTGCGCGCGTGCTTCCTGACGCTGCTGTGGGCCGCGGCGCTGGCGGTGCCGTTCGTGGTCACGCTGCTGCGGCAGTCGCCGGCGGGCTGGCTCGCGTGGCTGCTGGTGCCGGTCGCGATCCTGTGCTGCACGGTGCCGCTGCTGGCGATGCTGCTGGCGGTGCAGATCGTCCTGGTGCGGTTCTTCGCCGGCCGCGTGCTGCGCATCGTGCTCGCGGTGCTCGCTGCGCTGGCTTCGGTCGGCTTCTCGACCTGGCTGCTGCTCGGCCTGTTCGCGCCCGACCCGGCGCGGTTGCAGGTGGCCACGACGTTGCCCGGCGCCACCGACCGGCTGCCGTGGACGATCGAGACCGCGGCGACCTTGCTGGCCAGCGCCGCGAACGGCAGGCTCGACCAGGGTGCGCTGCGCGCGGCGCTGGGCTGGCTCGGACTCGCGGTGTCGCTGTTCTGGTTCGCCGCGAAGCTGCATCCGCGCGCGGTCGAGAAACACCTCGAGGCGCAGGCGCCGCTGCTGCGCCGGCGCCGTTCGGTCTGGCCCGTCGGCATCGCCGCCAACGTGCGGCGCAAGGAGCTCGCGCAGGTGCTGCAGCAGCCGGGTGCGCTGATCGGCTTCCTGGTGTTCGCGGTGCTGGTGTTCGCACTCGCGCGCGAACGGGTGCTGGTCGGCTCCGTGCTCGCCGACAGCCGCATCCCGCGCGACCTCGCGCACGCGGCGGCGATGGCGGTGCTGTGGTTCCTCGCCGTGCTGCTGGTGCTGTACGCGCACATGGGGCGGCTGTCGCTGTGGGACGGGCCGCAGTGGGCGCTCTACACCGCATCACCGGCGGCACCGGGCGCGATCCTGCGCGGCAAGCTGCAGGCGGTGCTGCTGTTCCTGCTGTGGCCGCTGGTGCTGGTCGCGGCGGCCGGCGCGCACCTGTTCGGCGCCAGCCTGCTGGCGGTGGCGGGCTTCGCCGGTGTGGCGCTCGGCGGCACGTTCGCGGCACTCGGCGTGCTGGCGATCGTCGGCACGCAGCCGCGGCTGATGCGGCCCGACGACGGCGGCCACATCGTGCAGGGCGGCCGCAGCTTCCTGGCCGCGCTGCTGCTGGTGGCGCTGTTCCAGCTGGCGATGTCGCCGGCGATGTTCGGCTGGATGCACCTGGTCGACCACCTGCGCGGCCATCGCCTGCGGCCCGAAACCGTGCAGGAATGGGCGCCGTGGGTCATCGGCGCCGCGTGGCTGCACGGCCTGCTGATCGGCGGCATCGGCATCGCCATCGGCGTGCGCAACTTCCGCAAGCTGACCCGGCCGCAGTAGTTTCCCCTCGACGCAGACGCCGTCCGCGGGGCATGGAACGCCCTTGCGACCCCGCCTCTCGCCGCTGAGCGGCGCGCCGACAGGCGCGTCCGCTCCTGCGCAGGCGGGCGAAGCCCGTTCCCCGCGCGTGGCTAGTAGCCACCGATCGTCAGCGCGAGGCCGTTCGTGCTGGTGATCGCGAGCACCTGCAGCGACGCGTCGAGTTCGAACGGCACGATCTGGTGGTAGACGGTCTGACCCACCAGCGACGGCGTGCGCACGACGCGGATCACCATCTCGGCCACACCACCGCTGACGGACACGAGGTCCAGGCGATCGGGCGTGACCAGCAGGTTGCAGCCGGCGGTGCCTTCGGGGAACAGCGACGGCCACGGCACCGACAGCTGGCCGAAGCCGAGCACCGAGAACCCCAACGCCAGCGCCGGCATGCCGGTCGCGCGCGCCCAGTAGCGGCCACCATCCCACGGCGGCGTGACCGCAGTCAGCGTGTTGAGGCCGCCGCTGCCGACGCAACCGCTGCCGAACGACACCACGTCCGGGCGGCACGTCGGTGCCCAGCGCGCGACCTGTGCCGCCGGTGCGCTGCCCGCCGTCGTGAACCCACCGCCCACCACGAGATCGCCGTCGGGCAGGCCGACCAACGCCGCGACGTTGCTGTCGACGCCGCCACCGAGCGGCTGCCAGGCGGTGCCGTCCCAGCGCGCGAGCCGGCTCGCCGGCGCGCCGCCGGCCGTCGTGAACGAGCCCCCGGCGACCAGGTCGCCGTTGGCGAGCAGCGCCAGCGCCGTCACCCGACCGCCGGTGCCGGCGCCCAACGGCGCCCACGCCGAGCCGACATGTTGCGCGACATGGTTGCACGGCACGCTGCCCGACGCCGTGAACATGCCCGCGGCGAACAACTCGCCGGTGCTGGACACGGCGACCGCGTCCACCCAGTTGTCCATGCCGCTGCCGAGCGGCAACCAGGCGCTGCCGGTCCAGAAGCCGATCCGGTTGCACACGACGCCGCCCATCACCGTGAAGTTGCCGCCGGCCAGCAGCGAGCCGCCCGGCATCACCGCCAGCGCCGTGACCCAGTTGTCGGCGCCGCTGCCGAGTGGGTTCCACGCGGTGCCATCCCAGCGCGCGATGCGGTTGCACGGCACACCACCGGCGACGGTGAACGAACCGCCGGCGACCAGATCGCCGTTGCCCAGCACCGCGAGCGCGGTGACCCAGTTGTTCATGCCGCTGCCGAACGCATGCCAGCCGGCCCCATCCCAGCGCGCGATGTGGTTGCAGGCGATGCCACCTGCGGTCGGGAACCAGCCCGACGCGACGAGGTCGCCGTTGCTCAGCACGGCGAGCGCACGCACCTCGATGTCGACGCCGGCGCCGAGCGCGCTCCATGCCGTGCCGTTCCAGCGCGCGAGGCGACTGCACGGCACGCCACCAGCCGACGTGAACGTGCCGCCGACGACGAGATCGCCGTTGCCCGCCTGCACGATGGCCTGCACGCGGTCGTTCGCGCCGGCGCCGAACGCCGTCCACACCGGCGTGCACTGCGCGACGGCGGCAACCGCCAGGCAAGCGGTCGTGAGAGCGATTCGCAGCAGGTTCGGCAGGTGCATGGACCAGGCAGCTTGTCGCCTGCGGCGCGGCCCGTCAACGTGAGGCGCGGCGCCTTGGTGTGCGACGCGGCGAGGCGACGATGGCACGGCGGCTTCGCGCCGAGTCACCGTGGCTAGAAGATGCCGACCGTGACCTCGAGCCCATTGGTGGTGGTGACCACGAGGAACGTCGTCCGCGCAGCGGCACTCGACCCGTTACCGCACAGCACACCTGGAACTACCGGCTACGATGCCCGCCCTGCCGATGCGCTGCCTGCACTTCGCCCTGCTGACCGTCGCCTTCGCCACGCACCTCGCGGCCCAGGACGACCTGCGCGATCGCGTGACGCGCACCGACGGCAAGGTGCTGACCGGCCGCGTGCTGAATCCGTACGCCGTCGACGAGGTCCTGCTGCTGCAGGGCGGCAAGCGAGTGCGCATGGCCCGGCCCGAAGTCGCGGCACTCGACCTGGTCGGCGATCGCGTGCGGGAGTTCTGCGACCGGCGCATCCGGCTGCGCACTTCACCGAAGGCACAGGCCTACCTGATCGACTGGGCGCAGGCGCACCAGCTGCCCGGCCTCGCGCGGATCCAGGCGATGTGGGTCGCCCTCGCCGACGACGACAACACGGCCGCGCACGAGTTCCTCGGCCACAAGCGCGGGCCGAAGGGCTGGCTGTGGGAGCACGCGGGCCGCAGCGTGACGCGCGAGCAGCTCGACGACCTGCTCGTGCGCGAGCCGATGAAGATCCAGGGCGAACGCTTCGCTCTGCGTTGCGACGCCGACCTGCAGACGAACGTCAACGCGCTGTTGGACCTCGAGCACCTCGGTGTCGTCTGGCAGCAGCGCTTCGGCGAGGCGCTGCAACTGAAGGAGGTGCTGACGCCGATCGACGTGATCGCGCATCGCAACGTCGACGACTTCCCGAAGTGGGGCTTCCGGGCGGTGCCGTACTACGAACCGCCGCCGCACGGCGACGTCGCGCACACGTTCTACTCCGGCCCGGCACCGCAGCGGCCGCAGCGGCTGTTCTTCGTCGGCACCGAAGGGCTGCTCTACCGCACGCTGATCGGCGAGGTCAGCCGCAGCGACGACCGCGATCGGGTCTGCGCGTGGCTCGAGATCGGCTTCGGCATGGTGATGCAGAACACGATGCAGGGCGACGCGGGCTTCGCCGCGCCGGGCGACCTGCGGCGGCAGGACCTGCAGGCGCTGACGGCGCTCGGCCGCGACTACCGGATCACCCACCTGCTGCACCTGCCGATGTACAGCGCCTTCTACCTGATGGACGACACGGCGACGGCGGTCAACTGGAGCGCGGCGACGATGTTCGTCACCTGGCTGCTGGAGCCGGACAACACGCCGCGCACACGCGAGCCGTTCCTGCGGTTCGTGCGCGCCGCACTCGGCGAACGCAAGGGCGACAGCAGCTCGCTGTTCGACAAGCTCATGGGCGTGCGCGTCGAAGACCTCGAAGCGCCGTGGCGCGCGTGGCTGGCCCAGACCGCCGGCTACTAGGCACGCGTGGGGAACGGGCTTCGCCCGCCTGTGCTGGAGCCGACGCGCCTCTCGGCGCGCAGCTCAGCGGCGATGACGTGGGCCGCAAGGCATTTCATGTGCCGGGGATCGTGTCCGCAGGGGTGGATTGCCACTGACGGCGGGGCACCGACCCACTATTGGCGGCCGGCGCCGGCGACGTTGTGCAACGCATCGCCTTCGAGGCGGCAGACGCGCCAGTCGGACAACATCTGCGCACCCTGCCGTTGGTAGAAGCCGATCGCCGGCGTGTTCCAGTCGAGCACGTTCCAGTCGAGCCGCGGGCAACCGCGCGCCACGGCGACCGCGGCGACCGCGCGCAGCAGGGCGAGGCCGATGCCACGGCCACGTTGCTCGGGCTGCACGAACAGATCCTCGAGGTGCAGGCAGCTCCGTGTGCGGAACGTCGAGTAGGTCGGGAAGAACAACGCGAAGCCGACCGGCACGCCGTCGAGTTCGGCCAGCAGTGCGCCACAGGCCGGCTGCGGTCCCGCCAGGTGCTCGCGCAGGCGCGCTTCGTCGAGGTCGAGCTGGTGCTCCAGCTTCTCGTAGCGCGCGAGGTCGCAGATGAAGCGCGCGACGTGCCCGGCGTCCTCGGCACCGGCCGGGCGCACGACGACGCCACCGCGGCCGCCGCTCTGGCTCACGCGCGGTACGTGATGCGGCCGCGCGACAGGTCGTACGGCGACAGCTCCACCGTCACGCGGTCGCCCGGGATGATGCGGATGTAGTGCTTGCGCATCTTGCCCGAGATGTGCGCCAGCACGATGTGCCCGGCGTCGATCTGGATGCGGAACTTCGTGTTGGCGAGGGTCTCGACGACCGTGCCTTCCAGGACGATGGCTTCTTCTTTCGACACACTCACTCTTCGATCCCTCGGGTCCTGCGGCCGGCACGGCCGTGGACGAGGGAGGAGCATCCTACGGGGCCGGGATGCCATCGACAAGCGCGCTCCTCGCCCCGAACTTGCCCCCGCACTGGGGCCCGGCTTGCCATCCAACCCCGCCGCCCGTCTGCTGGCGCGGTGAAGTTCCCGCGCCGACTCGCCGCCGCCGTCGTGCTCCTCCTGCTCGGCGCGGCAGGGATCCTCTACGCCACTCGCAAGCAACCGCCCCAGGTGCTGGTGCACACCGTCGAACGCGGCACCGTCGAGGCGACCGTCGCCAACACCCGCGCCGGCACCGTCAAGGCCTGGCGGCGGGCCAAGCTCGCGCCCGGCACCGGCGGCCAGGTGGCCGCCCGGCATGTCAAGGAAGGCGATCGCGTGACCGCCGGGCAGGTCCTCGTCGAGCTGTGGAACGCCGACCTGAAGGCGCAGCGCCTGCTGGCCGAGAGTCAGGTGCTGCGCGCCAAGGCCCAGGCCGAGGAGGCACAGCTGCGCGCCGAACTCGCCGAACGCGAAGCCGCGCGCCAACACGAGCTGTTGGCGCAGCAGATCTCGACCGGCGAACGCGTCGATCGCGCCGACAGCGACGCCAAGGCAGCGCGCGCAGCCCAACGCGCCGCCGCCGCCGAGGCGGCCGTGCAGCAGCAGCAGATCGAGGTCGTCGACGCGCAGCTCGAACGCACGCTGGTGCGCGCGCCGTTCGCCGGCATCGTCGCCGAGGTCAACGGCGAGGTCGGCGAGTTCGTGACACCGTCGCCGGTCGGCATCCCGACGCCGCCCGCGGTCGACCTGATCGACGACAGCGCGCCGTACGTCACCGCGCCGATCGACGAGGTCGACGCCGCGCGCGTGCAGGTCGGCATGCCGGCGCGCGTGACCCTCGACGCATTCGGCAAGCGCTCCTTCGTGGGCCGCGTCAGCCGCATCGCGCCCTACGTGCTCGACCGCGAGAAGCAGGCCCGCACCGTCGACGTCGAGGTCGAGTTCGCCGAGCCGGCAACCGACATCCACCTGCTGGCCGGCTACTCGGCCGACGTCGAGATCCTGCTGCAGCAGCACGAAGGCACCGTGCGCGTGCCCACCGAGGCGGTGCGCGACGGCGCGGTGTTCGTGCGCGCGACGGACGGCACGTTGTCGCTGCGCACCGTCACGACCGGACTCGCCAACTGGCGCTTCACCGAGATCACGCGCGGCCTGCAGCCAGGCGATGTCGTCGTGCTGTCACGCGACCGAGCCGGCGTCGTCGATGGCGCCGCGACCAGGGTCGAGCCGGCGAGCCAGCCGTGATCGAACTGCGGGGTGTGCAGCGTGTGTTCCGCGTCGGCGACCAGGAGGTGCACGCGCTGCGCGACATCGACCTGACCATCGAGCCCGGCGAGTACCTGTCGCTGATGGGTCCCTCGGGTTCCGGCAAGTCGACGCTGCTGAACGTGCTCGGCCTGCTGGACCGGCCGACCGCCGGCAGCTGCCGGTTGTTCGGCCGCGACATCGGGGACCTCGACGACAGCGAACAGGCGCAGGTGCGGCGACAGAGCATCGGCTTCGTGTTCCAGTCGTTCCACCTGGTGCCGCGACTGACGACCGCGCAGAACATCGCGCTGCCGCTGGTGCTCGCCGAGGTGCCGCGTGTCGAGCGCCACGATCGCGTGCAGGCGCAGCTGGCGGCGTTCGGCCTCGAGGACCGCGCGCAACACCGCCCCGACGAACTGTCCGGCGGTCAGCGCCAGCGCGCGGCGATCGCGCGGGCGACGATCGGCCGGCCGAAGCTGCTGCTCGCCGACGAACCGACCGGCAACCTCGATCGCCACACCGGCGAAGACGTCATTCAGGTGCTGGAACGGCTGCACGACGACGGCCTGACGCTGATCGTCGTCACCCACGACCCGGAACTCGGCCGCCGCGCGCACCGCAAGCTGCGCATGGACGACGGCCGCCTGGTCGGCGACGACCGCGACCCGGGGGCACACCATGCGGCTCGCTGAGGAGCTGGCGTTCGCCGCCCACAGCCTGCGTGCCGCGCGTTCGCGCACGCTGCTGATCCTGCTGGCGATGGCGATCGGCACCGCTGGTGTCGTGCTGCTGACCTGGCTCGGGGAATCGGGCCGGAGCTACGTCACCGGCCAGTTCTCGGCGCTCGGCACCAACCTCGTGATCGTGCTGCCCGGCCGCACCGAGACCACCGGCGGCGCGCCGCCGCTGTTCGGCGAGACCGCGCGCGACCTGACGCTCGACGACGCGCTGGCCCTGCAGCGCAGCGAGGCGGTGATGCGGCTGGCGCCGATCGTCGCCGGCAGCATCGCCGTCACGCACGGCAACCGCGAACGCGAGGCCATGGTGCTCGGCTCGACCGCCGAACTGCTCGCCGTGCGCCACCTCGAGCTCGGCACCGGCACGTTCCTGTCCGCCGGCGATCCGCGCCGCGGCGGTGCCGAATGCGTGCTCGGCGCGACGCTGCGCCGCGAGTTGTTCGGCAACGATCCGGCGATCGGCGAATGGGTGCGCCTCGCCGACCGGCGCTTCCGCGTCACCGGCGTGCTGTCGTCGGCGGGCCGTTCGCTCGGCACGGACCTCGACGAGATGGTGGTGGTGCCGGTGGCGTCGGCGATGGCGCTGTTCGACACCGAAGGCCTGTTCCGCGTGCTGGTCGAGGCCACCGACCGCGACACCGTGCAACGCGCGACAGCCGACTGCGAACGCATCCTGCGCGACCGCCACGACGGCGAACTCGACGTGACCGTGATCACGCAGGAAGCCGTGCTGTCGACGTTCGACGGCATCCTGCGCGCACTGACCTACGCGATCGCCGGCATCGCCGCGATCAGCCTGGTCGTCGCCGGCATCCTGATCATGAACGTGATGGTGATCGCGGTGTCGCAGCGGCGCGCCGAGGTCGGCCTGCTGAAGGCGCTCGGCGCCGCGGCGCCGACGATCCGCACGTTGTTCCTGTGGGAGGCGCTACTGCTGGCGCTGTTCGGCGCCGGCACCGGGCTGCTGCTGGCCGAGGTGACGACGCGGGTCGCTGCCGCGTTCGTGCCCGAACTGACCGCCGGCATGCCGGCCTGGGCCGCGATCGTGTCGTTCGCCGTCGCGCTGCTGATCGGCGTCGGCTTCGGCACGGCGCCGGCGGCGCGCGCGGCGCGGCTCGACCCGGTCGCCGCACTGGCGAGGCGGTGAGCGATGCTGCCGCGCGACGTCCTGCAGCTGTCGTTCACCGCGGTGCGCGCGCAGCGACAACGCTCGTGGCTGACCGCGCTCGGCATCGCCGTCGGCATCGCCGCGGTCGTGCTGCTGACGTCGCTCGGCACCGGCCTGCAGCGCTTCGTGCTGGCGGAGTTCACGCAGTTCGGCACCAACCTGCTGCAGGTCACGCCCGGCAAGACGCAGACATTCGGCATGTCGGGCGCGATGCTGAACAGCGTGCGGCCCCTGTCGCTCGACGACGCCGGGGCCCTGCAGCGCCTGCCGAACGTGCGCGGCATCGTGCCCATGGTCATGGGCAACGGTGCCGTCGAACACGGCGGCCGCAGCCGCCGCACCGCGATCTACGGCGTCTCCAGCGCGATGCCCGAGGTCTGGCAGTTCCAGCTCGGCAGCGGCACGTTCCTGCCTGCCGACGACGCCGGCACGGCGCGCGCATTCGCCGTGCTCGGCAGCAAGCTGCACAGCGAGCTGTTCGGTGACTCGACGGCGCTCGGCGAGATCGTGCGCATCGGCGGCGAACGCTTCCGCTGCATCGGCGTGATGGCAGCCAAGGGACAGTTCCTCGGCATCGACCTCGACGACGCGGTCTACGTGCCGACCGCGCGCGCTCTCTCGATGTTCGACCGCGAGGGCCTGATGGAGATCGACGTGCTGTTCACCGAGGCCGCCGCCACCGACGAGGTCAAGGCCGCCGTGCACCGTACGCTGGAGGGACGCCACGGCCGCGAGGACTTCACGATCACCTCGCAGCAGCAGATGCTCGATGTGCTCGGTTCGGTACTGGCGGTGCTGACGCTCGGCGTCGCCGGGCTCGGCGGCATCTCGCTCCTGGTCGGCGGCGTCGGCATCCTGACGATCCTGACCATCGCCATCGGCGAACGCACCAGCGAGATCGGCCTGCTGCGCGCGCTCGGCGCGACGCGGCGCGAGATCGTGCTGCTGTTCCTCGGCGAGGCGGCAGTGTTGGCGGCGGTCGGCGGCGCGCTGGGCCTGCTGCTCGGCAGCGGCACCGCCTGGCTGCTGCACTTCCTGGTGCCGGCGCTGCCGGTGGCGACGACGCTGTGGCAGGTGCTGCTGGCCGAGGGCATGGCGGTCGCGATCGGCCTGCTGGCCGGCACCGCGCCGGCACTGCGGGCGGCGCGGCTGGATCCGATCGAGGCGCTGCGAGCCGAATGAGCCCTGCCCGATCAGCCCGGCGCTGCGCCGCCGCCGCAGCTGCGCCGCGCCGGCATCGCCGTCGACGACATCACCGCGCTGACCGCCGCGCTGGCGCTGCCGTGGGCGCTGAAGCTCGTCTGGGCGCCCCTGGTCGATGTCGTGCAGACGCGCTGGTTCGGCCTGCGCGGCTGGCTCGTCACCGCCCAGCTCGGCATGGTGACGACGCTGTTGCCGCTGCTGAGCCTCGATCCGGTGACGCACTTCGACGCGGTGTTCGGGCTGCTGCTGGCGCACGCGTTCTGCGCCGCGACGCAGGATGTCGCCATCGACGCGCTCGCGATCCGCACCGTGCCCGCCGCTGAGCGCGGTTCGCTGAACGGCGCGATGCAGGCGGGCATGATCGGCGGCCGGGTGCTGTTCTCGTCGGGTGTGCTCTACCTGGCGGCGACCACCGGCGAACGACTGGCCGTGCCGCTGTTGCTCGTGTTCGCGCTGTTGGCCGGCGCCGGCTTCGAAGCCTCCGGTCCGCGGTCCGGCAGCTGGCGGGTCGACCGCGGCTTTCACGACGACGGCATCGCGACGTTCCGCCTGGTCAGCGCCGGCCTGATGGCCGCGGGCGCGCTGCTCGGCGGCCGCCTCGCCGACCCACGCGGTGCGAGGCAGACGTGCGCGTTCTGGCTGCTGCTGCTCGCCGGACTGCTCGGTGTCACCGCCAACAGCGACATTGCGGCGGCGCACATGGTCGCGCTGGCGCTCTACGCCGGCGTCTACTTCGCCATCGGCGCGTTCACCGCCGCGAGCTACGCGCTGTTCATGCAGAGCGCCAAGGGCCCGCTGGCAGCGACGGTGTTCAGCGCCTTCATGGGACTGACGAATGCCTGTGAATCGTGGGCCGGCCGGCTCGGTGGGACCCTGCAAGCGGAGCACGGCTATGGCGCGGCGATGCTGGTGCTGGCCGTGCTGTCGGTGCCAGCGCTGCTGACGCTGCGCGGCGCCGCCTGGGGAGGCAGGAACCAGGGTGCGTAGGCGCTTTCCGCCGCCACGTTGACGCCAACGCGGCGATCCGCGACACTGCAGCATGTACTTCGAGTCGACCGAACTGTCCGGAGCACCCACCGGCGCTGAAATCGAGGCTGTCGAGCCGAGCAGTTCCCCCGCCCTGACCCCCGCTGTGGAGATCCCAGACGAGGAGGTCGCCGACGAGGACATCGCTGCCGAGCAGGCCCCCGCCGAGAACGACCTCGCCAGCGCACCGGCCAACCTGATCCCGGCCCTGCAGCGCCGCGGCTTTCTACGCCTGACCGAAGTGCAGCGTGCGGTGCTCGACGCCGACGACGGCAAGAGCGACCTGCGCATCACCTCGCAGACCGGCTCCGGGAAGACCGTCGCGCTCGGCTTCGCGCTCGGCGCCGGCCTCACGGACGGCAAGCGCAACGGGCCCAACACGCTGGTGATCGCACCGACGCGCGAGCTGGCGATGCAGGTGAAGGAGGAACTCGGCTGGTTGTTCGCCGACCTGCCGCACGTGCACTGCGAGGTCGTCACCGGCGGCACCAGCCTGATGCGCGAACGCCAGCAGCTGAAGCGCCGGCCGGCGATCGTCGTCGGCACGCCGGGCCGCCTGCTCGATCACCTGCGGCAAGGCGTGCTCGACGTCACCTCGGTGACGCAGCTGGTGCTCGACGAAGCCGACCAGATGCTCGACCTCGGCTTCAAGGACGAGCTCGACGGCATCCTCGAGCAGATTCCCGCGGCGCGCCGCACGCACCTGGTGTCGGCGACGTTCCCGCGCGAGGTGCTGGACCTCGCCAACCGGTTCCAGCGGCAGCCGATCTTCGTCGAAGGCTCCGCGCACGGCGTCGCCCACGACGACATCGAGCACGTCGTGCACCGCATCGGCCCGCGCGAGCACTACGCGGCGCTGGTCAACATCCTGCTGCTGGCCGGCGACGAACGCACCCTGGTGTTCGTGCGCACGCGCGAGAACACCGCCACGCTGGCCGACAAGCTGGCCGCCGACGGCTTCGCCGCGCTGGCGATCAACGGCGACCTGGCGCAGGCGCAGCGCACGCGCACGCTGGAGTCGTTCCGTCGCGGTGCGGTGCGCACGCTGATCGCGACCGACGTCGCCGCACGCGGGCTCGACATCTCGTCGGTGACCGCCGTCGTGCACGTGCACCCGCCGATCGACTCGGCGACCTACGTGCACCGCAGCGGTCGCACCGGCCGCGCCGGCCAGAAGGGCCGCAGCATCATGCTGGTGCCCAAGGGCGCCGAGTACCGCGTGCGGCGCCTCTACCGCGAGGCGAAGCTGGAACCGACGCTCGAGCCGCTGCCGAGCGCGCGCGAGGTGCTGGCGCGCCAGCTCGCACGTGCAACCGATGCCGCGCGCGCGGCGATCGAAACCAACAGCAACCCGAACCCGGCCCAGCTCGCCGCCGCCGAAGCGCTGCTGCAGGATCGCAAGCCGGCCGAGGTCGTCGCCGCGCTGATGGCGCAATCGATGGCCACGCTACGCGCGCCGTTCGACGTCGGCGACGAGCCGTCGCACCATGCACCGCGGCATGCGGCCGCGAAACACGCGACGCCAGCCGCAACCAAGCCGCACCATGTGCCGCCGCCACCGCCCGTGGTGCGCAAGCTGCCGGCCGACCGCCTCGGCAAGCCCGGTGCGCCGCCCGCGTGGCGCCGCGACAAGGAAGCCCCCGTCGCCGTGGAGTCGTTCGCGCGCAACGGCGCCTTCGCCCGCTTCCGCATCAACTGGGGCCTGCGCGACGGCGCCGACCCGCGCCGCATCCTCGCCCACGTCTGCCGCCGCGGCGACATCGACAGCCGCATGGTCGGCGGCATCGACCTACAGGCCGGCTCGAGTACGTTCGAGGTCGCCGAGGCGATCGCGCGCTCGTTCGCGAAGCGGGTGCAGAAGCGCGACCGCCGCGACCCGCACCTGTTCATCGTGCCGGACGATCGCGGCTGAGCGGGGTGCCGCAGCGGTCAGCGCGCCGCGCGCCGCAGCAGCTCCTGCCCCGCCGGCGACAGACCGAGCCGGCCGATGTCGCGCTCGAGTTGCGCCGCGCCGCCGTGGCCGTCGAGCCAGCCGTTGATGCGCGCGGCCGCGGTCGAGGCGACGAAGTCCTTCGGATCGGGGTAGATCGCCAGCAGCTCGCCGACCAGCTCGCGCTCGGCGCGCAGCCGGTACTTCTGGTGGTAGTCCTCGGCGATCCAGAACTTCGTCAGCGGCACGATCTCGGTCTGCACCTGTTCGGGCGTGGCCACGAACTTCTGGCGCGTACGTTCGATCGCCGCGCGCTGCACTTCGTCGGCGTAGAAGATCGCCGACATGTACTGCCGGCTCCACGCTTGCCGACACGGGTTGTGCGTCGTCCAGAAGATCGCGAGCAGCTGCTCGTACGAGATCACCTTCGGGTCGAAGTCGATCTGGATCGTCTCGGCGTGGTCGCCGATCGAGCGGTAGGTCGGGTGGTCGGTCGTGCCGCCGCAGTAGCCGACGCGCGTGCGCACGACGCCATCGAGACTCCCGAACTGGGAGTCGGGTCCCCAGAATCAACCGAGCGCAAAGGTCGCGGTCTGGTACTCGGCGGGAGCCAGGGCGTCGATCGGCGGGATCGAGCGGGCCGTCGTGCTGTCGGATGTGGGCATGGGTGCAGGTGAGGCGCCGGCAGCCGTTTCGGTGCGGAACTGCGTACCGCTGCAACCGGCCCAGACAAGGCCGGCTGCCAGCAACGCGCACACGATCGGCGGCGAACGCTTCATGGGGCGCGTTCTACGATACCGCGGCCCTGGGTTCCCGCCGCTTCAGAGCTGCGCCAGATAGGCGTCGAGCTGCTCGAACGTGCCGGTCCAGCCCTGCTGCATCGAGCCGTGGTGGTCGTCGAAGGTCTGCTGCTCGGCAGCGCTCGCCTGGTGGGCGCTCCACGTCACCGTGACGACGGTGCCCTTGCCGATGCCGGCGTGCTCTTCGAACGTCACCACCGACAGCATCTCGAGCGGCCAGCCGTCGTGCAGCGGGTGGCGACAGGTCCCGCCGGCCGGGTCGGAGAACGACACCACGAACACCAGCCGGTCCGGCGCGGCGACCTCGCGGAACGTCCACTTGCCCCACATGTCGTCGGCGCCGGGACTGGTCATGCAGTAGAGCAGGGTGCCGCCGGGGCGCAGGTCGAGCTGGCAGGTGGTGATCGTGCAGCCCTTCGGCCCGAACCACTGCGCGATGTGCTCGCGTTCGGTCCAGACGCGCCACACCAGGTCGCGCGGCGCGCGCACCACGCGGCGCATCAAGAACGGCGGGTGCGCCGGTGCCAGCGCCGCCATCGCCGCGACGTGCTCGGCCAGCCGCGCCATCGTCTGCTTGCCGCCTTCGACGGCGTTGTATTCGCGGATCACGAACTCGCGCGCCCGCGCCGACGGGAACACCGCCCGCATGGTGACCTTGGTGCGTGGCCGCGCACCGGGCAGCGTCTCGAACGTGACCGTGGTCGTGAAGTGGACCGGCTCGAGGTCTTTCTCGCCGCCGTGCTGGTAGACGAGACGCGAGGGGGCGGTCACTTCCAGGTAGGTGATCAGGTTGGCGTAGTCGCGCCCGTCCGGACCGTGCATGACGAAGCGCCACTGGCCGCCGGGTCGCACGTCCATCGCCTGCGTCGTGGTCGAAAAGCCGGTCGGCCCCCACCATTGGCGGATGTGTTCGGGGTCGGTCCAGACCTGCCAGGCGCGCTCGCGCGGCGCGTCGAGCACACGTTCGGTGACGATCTCGCGGTCGTGGGTGTCGGCAGGCTGTTCGTGCGGGGCGGACATCTGGCTGGCTCCTGGCAGTAGGGACGAGGGGGAAGGCTCAGCTCGGGCGCGTCTTCTTGGCCGCTTTCCTGGCGGCCTTTCCGGTACGCGGTGGGCTTGCGGCGTCGGCGGCCTGCAGTTGCTCGACGTAGGCGACCATGCGATCGAGGCGCTGCTCCCACAGCTCGCGGTAGCGCTCGATCCAGTCGGCGGCGACCTTGAGCCCCTCGGGGCGCAAGCGGCACGGCCGGCGCTGCGCGTCGCGGCTGCGCGAGACCAGGCCCGCGCGTTCGAGCACCTGCAGGTGTTTGGTGATCGCCGGCATCGACATGTCGAACGGCGCCGCCAGCTCGGTCACGGTCGCCTCGCCCGTCGACAGGCGGGTCAGGATCGCGCGCCGGGTCGGATCGGCGATCGCTGCGAGCGTGCTGCTGAGGGTGTCGGTGGGCATCGATGGCGGCGTCTGTATTTCACCATATGGTTACATACAGGGCAAACACCTGTCAAGCGGCGCGTTCGCGGATCCCGCCCGCCGGCGCATGCAGGCGGCTACGGATGCTCGAAGCCGACCACGACGATGCGGAACGAATCGGGCTTCATCGCCCGCCGCTGCCGGCCACCGCGTCCACCGGCCGCGGCATCCGCCGGCGCCGCCTCGTATTCCGCGGTCGGCAGGTAGACCTGCCGGGTCTTGCCATCGAGCACGAGCGTGCGCGCGCCGACGGCGGTCGCCAGCGTCTGCACGACCGTGAACGGCTGCTCGCCGCGCGTGGCGACCACGCTGATCGTGCCGTCGCCGTTGGCACTCAGCGCGTAGCCGGTCTTCTCGTCGAACGCGGCGCCGTCGGTGTGCTTGCCGATCTTCGGCGTCGCGAGCACCTTGCCCGAGGCGGCATCGACGACCACCAGCTGCTCGTTGCTGCAGGCGGCGAACAGCGTGTGGTGGTCGACGTCGATGGCGAGACCGGTCGGCTCCTCGCCCGGGGCGAGCGCCATGTGCAGCTCGACTTCGTTCTTCACGGCGTCGATGCGCACGATCTCGCTCTTGTCCTCGACGTTGACGAACACCTTGCCCTTGCCGTCGGTGACGATCGCCTCCGGCTTGCCACCGACCGGGATCGTCGCCACGACTTCGCGCTTCTCGGCCGAGATCACGCTGACGTCGCCGCTGCGGCCGTTGCCGATGTAAACGCACTTCGTCACCGGCTCGAAGACCAGCGCGTCGGGGTTCTTGCCAGTCGCAATGGTCTGCAGTGCATTGCCGGTCTTCAACTCGAACACGGTGCAGGTGTCGGCGCGACCATTGCTGGTGAAACCGAGGCCCAGTGCCGCGGCCACCGCGACTCCATGCACGCCCGCGGTGTCGACGATCTCCCCCACCTGCTTGCCGCTGTCGGCATCGAGGACCAGCACGTGCGTCGCGCGCGGCACGTAGAGGCGCCGCGCCTCGCTGTCGATCGACACGTAGTCCCAGCCACCTTCGCCGCCGACGGGGAACGCGCGCAGCACCGCGAGCGGCGCGGACGGCGCCGGCGGCGGCGCCGCAGGGGTCGGGTCCTGGGGAGTGACGAGAAGGGCCAGCAGGCTGCAGGCGAGCAGGGTGCTCATGGAAGGCTCCGACAGCCCGAGCCATCGCCCGGCGAAATGCCGACGGCGGGCATCGGGTCCAGGCTTGTACGAGGCGGCGGCGGACACCGTGCGTGCCGGGCCGCAAATCGTGCCCGCGCTCAGGCCGACTCGAGCGCCAGCAGCTTCTCGGCTTCGAGTTCCCACTGCGGCGACAGCCGGGCCAGCTGCTGGGCGTTCTGCTGCAGTTCGCTCTTCAGTTCACCGCTGCGCGCGCCGTTGCTCCAGGTTTCCGGCGACTCCAGCTCCTTGTTGATCGTCACCTGCCGCGCCTCGAGCGCTTCGATCTGCTGCTCGAGCCGCTGCACGATCTCGCGCTGCTTGTGCGCGTTGACGCGCGGCTTCGACGACGACTTCTGCGCCTTCGCCTCAGCCTTCGCCGCCTGCTTGCCCTGCTTCGGCTCCGCCTTGCCACCCGCGCCGCCCGCCGTCAACGCCGCCCGCGCCGACGTCGATTTCGTCTTGTGCAGGTAGAACTCGTAGTCGCCGAGGTAGTGCGTCAGCTGGCCACCGGCCACGTGGATGACCTTGTTGGCCAGCGCTTTGATGAAGTAGACGTCGTGGCTGATGAACACCAGCGTGCCCTCGAACTGCTTCAACGCGTCGACCAGCGCGTCGATGCTCGACATGTCGAGGTGCGTGGTCGGCTCGTCCATCAGCAGCAGGTTCGGCGGATCGAGCAGCAGCTTGACCAGCGCGAGCCGGCTCTTCTCACCACCGCTGAGCACGTCGACCTTCTTGAACACCGAGTCGCCGGAGAACAGGAACGAGCCCAGCAGCGTGCGCACGAACTGCTCGGTGACGCGCGCCTCGGTGTCGAGCGCCTCGGCCAGCACCGTACGGCCGGGCTTCAGCATGTCGATGCGGTACTGCGAGTAGTAGCCGGCCGAGACGTTGTGGCCGAGGTTGCGGGAGCCCTGCTGCGGCTCGACCTTCGCGGCCAGCAGCTTCAGCAACGTCGACTTGCCGGCGCCGTTCGGGCCGACCAGCACGATGCGTTCGCCGCGTTCGACCTCGAGTTCGGCACCGCGGTAGACGACGTTGTCGCCATACGCGAAGTGCACGTTCTCGAGCCAGACCACGCGCTGGCCGCTGCGCATCGGCTGCGGGAAGCGGAAGCCGACCTTCTTGTCGTCACTGACCGGCGCCTCGATCTTGTCCATGCGCTCGATCTGCTTCAGCTTGCTCTGCGCCTGTGTCGCCTTGCTGGCCTTGGCCTTGAAGCGATCCGCGAACGCCTGCAGGTGCGCGATCTCCTTCTGCTGCGTCTTGTAGGCGGCGAGCAGCTGCGCGTCGGTGGCCTCGCGCTGCACCAGGTACTTCTCGAAGTTGCCGGTGTAGCGCACCAGCTTCTGCTGGCGGATCTCGACGATGCCGGACACCAGCTGGTTCAGGAACTCGCGGTCGTGCGAGATCATCAGGATCGCGCCCGGGTAGTTCACCAGGTACTGCTGGAACCACAGCAGCGACTCCAGGTCGAGGTGGTTGGTCGGCTCGTCGAGCATCAGCAGGTCGGGCTCCTGGGTCAGCAGCCTGGCGAGGTGCGCGCGCATCACCCAGCCACCGCTCAGCTCGCGCGCCGGACGGTCCATGTCCGACTCACGGAAGCCGAGCCCGGCGAGGATCTGCTTGGCCTTGGCCTCGACGTAGTAGCCGTTCAGTTCGTTGTAGCGATCGTGCACGTCGTCGTGCACCAGCTCGGGATGCTGCGCCTCGACCGGATGGTCGTTCTCCCACGCCTTGATGATGCGCCGCAGCGCCACGAAGTCGTTGCTGACCGCGCAGGCGATCTCGACCACGGTCTCGTCACCGACCGGCGCGCTCTCCTGCGGCAGGTAGCCGATCTTGGCGTCGCGCTCGAGGTTGATGCGGCCGTCGTCGGCCGGCTCCTCCTTCAGGATCAAGGAGAACAGGGTCGACTTGCCGGCGCCGTTCGGCCCGACCAGGCCGATGCGGTCGCCGCGGTTGACCTGCAACGCGGCGTCGGCGAACAACACGCGGTCGCCGTAGGACTTGGTGACTCCGAACAAGGTCAACATTGGGGCGAAGGAGTATGGGGGCACGGAGCGCCTTTGGCCACCCCGGTCGGCATTGCGCGGCCTCTGCCCCTGCGACGGGCGCCCCCCGCCGCGCGAGTGCGCCCACATGCCGCCGCGCGCCGCCAGTCAGCCAAGACGCCGTGCCGACGCCGAACCGTTCGGCGCCGATTACTACCGGCGGTTCTACGGTGATGCGGGCACGCGCATCAGCGATGCCAGCGCCGTGTGCAAGCTGGCGGGTTTCATCGCGGCCTACCTGACCTACCGCGCGTGCAGAAGGCGACCGGCAGGGACGAGTTCGACCTGATCGTCTGCCAGGGCGTCCTGCATGCCTCGACGACCGCACGGCCGCGAAGGCGATCACCAACCTCGGCCGCTGGTGCGGCGGCGCGCTCTACCTCGAGGCGCTGACCAGGGCCGACTGGCAGCACAACTGCGACCAGGACGGTCCCGCCGGACCACAGTGGCAGGTGTTCGTCGCGATCGCCGCGATGACGCCGTTCGTGACCGGCTCGGCGATGCTGTTCAAGACCGCGCAGCTGCGCAGCGGCGGGTCCAAGGTCGCACTGCTGCTCGGCGGCGAGCCGGTGTCGATGGACACCACGGACCCGAAAGAGCACAGGTGGCACCGGCCCGATGGGAACCGCGCAAACCGTCGAACTGGGGCGGGCACCGCGTCGCTCCTGGGGCTGCCGTTGCGGAACGCACCGAGCGCGCACCACCCCGGTCGCGGGCAGACCAACACGTCGACGAGGAACACCCGCCGCAGCAGTTCGGCCCACGGGTAGCGCCGGGCTTCGAACATCGTGCCGGCTGCAGCAGTTCGGGCGGCAACAACACGCTGACCGTGACGTCGTTGCCGTGGGTCGACGCGACGTTCCGCGCGCGCGGCACCGGCCGACGACCGTGATCGTCGTCGCGCTGACCAGCGTGACGCCCGTCGTGCCGGGTCTGGCGCCGAACACGGTGTTCGCACAGGCTCTGCCCGGCTGCGCGGGTGTGTTCGTGGCCGTGCTGCTGCTCGTCGGTCGCAACACGCGGTGGAACGGATGCATGCGGCCGAGCGGCGTCGGCGGAGCCCGTGCCGTTCGCCCCATGCTGCGGACGAAACGGCGAAATCCTGGCACCCGGCGCGATGATCCAACGCGATACCGACATGCGACTCCCCATCCTCCTGTTCTCGCTGTTGTTCGCGGCCTGCGGTTCGGTGTCGACGCCGGACCGCCGCGACGACGGCGCAGTCTCCGCCCCGACCATCGCGCAGGCCGAGCTCGGTGGCCATCACTTCGCGATCACGACCACGTCGCCTCTGGCGCAGCAGTGGTTCGACCAGGGCCTTGCATGGTGCTACGGTTTCCACCACGCCGAGGCGCTGCGCTGCTTCGACGCCGCGATCGCCGCGGATCCCGCGTGCGCGATGGCGCACTGGGGCAAGGCCTACGCGGCCGGTCCGCACATCAACAACATGGAGATGTCGCCGGAGTCGGCGCAGCAGGCGAACGCCGACGCCCAGCGCGCCCTGCAGCTGGCCACCGCGACGACGCCGCTCGAGCGGGCGCTGATCGATGCGATCGTCGTCCGCTACTCCTGGCCCGCGCCCGAGGACAGGAAGCAGCTCGATCGGGCCTACGCGGACGCGATGCGGCGCGCCTACCGGCAGCACGGTGGGCACCCCGACGTCGCGGCGCTGTTCGCCGAGTCGCTGATGGACCTGCGGCCGTGGGACCTCTGGCAGGAGGACGGCAGCCCGCAGCCGGAGACGCCGGAGATCCTCGACGTGCTCGAGCGGGTGATCGCCGCGCACCCGCGGCACCCGCAGGCGAACCACCTCTACATCCACGCGGTCGAGGCGTCGCCGGCACCCGAGCGCGCGGTCGCGTCAGGCGACCTGCTGCGCGACCTGGCGCCGGCGATCGGCCACCTCACGCACATGCCGGCGCACGTGTTCCTGCGCGTCGGCCGCTACGAGGACGCCGCCGAGGCCAACCGTCGCGGCATCGCCGCCGACCTCGCGACCGTCGCGCGCACCGGCCGCACCGGCTTCTACGAGGTCTACCGCGCGCACAACTACCACTTCCTCGCCTACGCGGCGATGTTCACCGGCCGTGCCGACGAGGCGGTGCAGGCCGCGCGCGACCTGTTGCGGGAGTTGCCGATGGACACCGTGCGCGAGCTGCCGCAGTTCCTCGAGGCATTCCTCGCGGTGCCCTACCACGTGCTGGTGCGCTTCGGCCGCTGGCACGAGATGCTGGCCGAGCCGCGGCCCGAGGCGTGGCAGAAGAGCCGGCTGGCGTTCTACCACTACGGCCGCGGCGTCGCGCTGGCGGCGCTCGGGCGGGTCGACGAGGCGCGCGCCGAACGCGACGCGTACCGCGCCGCCACCGCCGAGGTGCCGGCCGACTGGCAGCTCGGCAACAACCCGCTGCCGGTCGTGCTGGCGATCGGCGACGCGTTCCTCGACGGCGAGATCGAGTTCCGCGCCGGCGACCACGAACGCGCGTTCGCTTCGCTGCGGCTCGCGGTCGAACGTGACGACGCGCTGCGCTACGACGAGCCGTGGGGCTGGATGATGCCGGTGCGGCACGGGCTCGGCGCGCTGTTGCTCGAGGCCGGGCGCATCGCCGAGGCCGAGGCGGCCTACCGCCGTGACCTCGAACTGCACCCCGAGAACGGCTGGGCGCTGCGCGGTCTCGCCGAGTGCGTGCAGCGGCGTGGTGGCGCGGCCGAAGCCGCCGCCGTCGAGGAGCGGTTCCATGCCGCATGGAAGAACGCCACGGCGCCGATCGAGGCGTCGTGCTTCTGCCGCCGTCAGGCGTAGGCGGGGGCCTGACTTTCGTGGATTCCGTGGCACCCTCGTCGGGGTGCTGTCGCCTCACGCGGGGTCGGCCGGAGCCGACGTTCCCTTGATCCCTCGGATGCCATGAACCGCAACCTCCTCCTGCCCCTCTTCGCGGCGACCGCTCTGGTCGCGACCGCCGATCCACGTGCCCAGGCCCTGCAGCCAGTGCCGGGCCTCAACGTCGACTACGTCGATGGCCAACAGGGCGTCGGCATGCCGTTCGGCGTGCCGGGCTTCCGCACCCAGATCCTGGTCGAAGGCCCGTCGGTCGCGCCGGTCGGCGCGGCGCTGACCGGCCTGCGCTTCCGCCTCGATCGCAGCTCGCTGCCGATGGCGGCGGGCTCGGTGCCGAACGTCACGATCGCGCTCAGCGAGACCAACGTGACGGTGCCGAACCTCGGCATCACCTTCGCGGCCAACGTCACCGGCACGCCGACCGTCGTGTTCACCGGCACCGTGCAGCTGCCGGCGCACGCGACCGGCCACGCGGGCCCGCTGCCGTGGGACATCGTGATCACGTTCCAGACGCCGTTCGTCTTCACGACCACGAACGGCAACCTGCTGATCGACATCACCGGCAACAACGCGCCCGGTGGTTTCCCGAGCCACTACCTCGACGCGATGCAGCCCGGCGGCTCGGCAACGCAGTACGGCCAGGCCGGCGACAACCCGAGCTTCGACTTCCTGAACCTGATCGTGCACACGGGCAACAGCCTCGACCCGCGCCTGATCTCGATCGGCAACGTGGTCGAGTACTCGTCGACGCTGTCGTTCACCAACCCGCCCGGCTTCCTCGCGCTCGGTCTGCTGCCGACGCCGGGGCCGATCGACCTCGGGTTCCTCGGCGCGACGAACCAGTTCCTGCACATCGATCCGCTGATCTTCGCGTGGCACTCGTGGACGCAGACGTTCATCGGCTACGCGTCGACCTTCCAGCTCGGCGTGCCGAACGATCCCAGCTGGATCGACAACGTGATCTACGCGCAGTCCGCGCTGCTCGACGCGACCGCGAACCCGTTCGGCCTGATCCTGAGCCACGCGGTCGAGACCCGCATAGGCGACAACCAGCAGGTGTTCCTGCCGATGCAGCAGCTCGACGCCGACGACCCGACGGCGGCGACCGGCACCCTGCTCGACTTCAGCTTCGGCGGCAACCCGGCCTACGGTGCGGTGCCGATGCTGCTCGAGGGCGCGTTCTTCTAGGCGTCGCGATGGGGGCTGTGCGCCCGTTGCCGACCTCGGCCGCCGCGACCAGCGGCCGCCCCGGCGGTCGTATACTGCGGCGCTGCATGGCCGACCCCGAGCCGTCCGCCGACGCAAGTGGTGACCCGCTGACGCAGCTGCTGCGGCGGGCCGCCGCGGGCGAATCGGGCGCCGGCGAGGCGGCGCTGCCGCTCGTCTACCGCGAGCTGCGCCGCATCGCGCGGGCGCGCATGGCCGGCGAACGTGTCGACCACACGCTGCAGGCGACGGCGCTCGTGCACGAGACTTGGCTGCGACTCGTCGGCGCGGACGGGCCGGAGTGGAACGATCGCGCGGCGTTCTACCGCGCCGCGGCCGTCGCGATGCGGCGCATCCTGGTCGAACACGCGCGGCGTCGCGCGCGCCACAAGCGCGGCGGCGGCGTCGATCGCGAGCCGGTCTCGGTCGCCGGCCTGCCGGCACCGCGGCCCGACCTCGCCTGCGCCGCGACCTTCCTGCAGCTCGACCAGGAGATCGAACGACTCGAACGCGAGGATCCGCGGGCCGGCGAGATCGTGCGTCTGCGCTTCTTCGCCGGGCTCGGCGTCGACGAGACGGCCGCGGCACTCGGCCTGTCGCGGCGCACGGTGCTGCGCGAGTGGGCGTTCGCGCGCGCCAGGCTGTTCGCGGCGCTCGGCGACGGAGGGGCTGCCGATGCGTGAGCGGCTGAAGGAGCTGTTCGAGGCGGCGATCGACCTGGATCCGGGCGACCGCGACGGCTTCGTCGCCAGCGCGTGCGCGGGCGATGCCGGCCTGCGCGATCACCTGCTGGACCTGCTGCGGGCCCACGACGAGGCCGGCGACTTCCTCGAGCATCCGGTGGCACTGGTCGCCGCGGCGGC